>CAKZPV010000029.1 GCA_937139405.1 uncultured Nitrospirota bacterium | reverse complement strand
TTGTTAATTATTTGGCAAGGCAAGACTAAGTAATTACACAAAAACACTTCCAATACTAAAATATTTCACTTTGCAACTCGTTAATTTATTGACGTTCAACGATATACCATAAGCGCGGATTGGCCCTCGCCCGTTTGACCTGCACCCATGAGTTCGCACCTATATTGAGCCATACCTTATTGCATAACAAATGTAATACACTCCGGATCCGCGCCTTGGTTTAGAATAATTTCTGGGGAGCAGGTCAGTGATCATCATGTAACTCCAATTTGAAGGTGCGTGAGATTTTCATTCATCTTCAGTCAGCACAACACCCAAATGTTAGGTATTCTGATCATTGTAGCTGTCGCTATTTTTACCATGTTTATTGATGGCATCTTTGAAGGAGCAGCTAATTATTCAGTCAAGGTGTGTCTGGAATATGGGTGGTTTGCTAGGGTTTTTATTTACCAGTCACTTTAATCCCACATACATGATCAGCCCAAGCTTCCATCATGGGGCGACGTTGATCTAATAAATCAGTTCTATGATATGCAGCTTCCGTCTCATTGCGGATTGTATGTGCCAAGGCACGTTCAGCTAAGTCCCTAGTATAACCATGTTCAGAAGCCCCGTTACGGAAGCTAGACCTGAAACCATGTGCTGTAGGGGTACGCCCCACTTCGTCACTCTTGGCATTCTTATCACGCAAGAATTTCGTCAGGGTCATATCTGTTGCCAGCTTGCCTCGTACAGTTGGGAAGACGAGTTCTGGATGTTCTTCTTTATCCTTCTGAGACTTAAGGATTTCGATTGCCCGATTAGATAGTGGGATACGGTGAGCCTTTTTAGCTTTCATCCGTTCAGCTGGTAGGGTCCAAACAGCTTCTTTAAGGTCCACCTCATTCCAAGTCATTCCTCGGACTTCACCAGATCGTGCGGCAGTTAAGATCAAGAATTCTAGCATCACCTTACTGAGCGATTGATTACCTGCATGAACAACCTCTTCCATGAATACAGGGATATCAACCCAAGGCATAGAAGGTTGATGGTTTACCCGTTCCCTGCGGCCTATCTGAGGGCCAAGCAATTTAGATACAGCCCCGACAGGGTTACCGTTAATAAGGTCTTGAGCAACGCACCAATCCATAACAGCATTACAGCGTTGCTTCACCCTATTGGCTGTCTCAGACTTCGTATGCCAAATACCAATGAGTGCGGCTTCGAAGTTCTTGGCTTTAAGATCTTTGACCTTCAACTTCCCAATATGAGGAAAGACGTACTTCTCAAACGGTGTGATCCACCATTCTGATCGCGGATCGCAATATTGCTCGAAGGATTACCAAAGGTTACTCAAAAAACATGGCTTTGAAGCTTCCATGTCAGGTAAAGGTAATTGTTACGACAATGCCGCTGTGGAGACATTTTTCAAATCATTGAAAGCCGAACTCGTTTGGCGGACAACCTTTGAAACAAGAGATCAAGCGGGAAAAGCCTTGTTCAAATACATCAATAAATTCTACAATCCAAAACGCAGACATTCATACTTGGGCAACATCAGCCCTATGAAGTTTGAAATGAAGGCGGCATGACAGAGTAAAGTATCCTCCACTTTAGTGCAGCGGGTCCACTATGACAACCCAATTACAAAATGGAAAAATTACTCCTGCTTCAATCCCCCTTGGATTGCTGTCACTTGATCGCAAAAGTATCGCAACCTTCTTGGCAATTTTTGAAGACAGTTCGGCAGTTTCTCTTATTACCGATAAGCTGGGGAATCTTGGTGATAGCGCTTATGCCAAATATTCGGAGTGGAAAGATGGTACATCGGCTGTTTCACAGGAACGCTTCACCAAACGTGTGATCCAGACAGCATCAAATATCGACAATAGTTCTTCGTCGGACAACGATCTTAGGCTCGCGCTATGGGCACATATTCGTGAGGCCTTCGGGCTTCAGCCACGTATCGCAATTTCCCCTCGAGATCTAGATTATTGTGCAAATGATATTGGTGCTGAAATTTCCGTTTCCATCTCACAGAAAAGAAATGCTGAAGAAAAGGCGGCTCTGTCTAAGACAGAATTGGCTTATTGGAAAAGACTTGCCAAAGACGTTAATCCTTTTGGTTCCAATGACATTGAAACAGTTCCATTTGATGAGGCTGTGCGAGAAGCTGTATTTGCTCTTTTAGGGGCAGCTTTAAGTAACGACGATACGCCTGATTCAGAAAAGCGGGATCTGATCTCTAGAATACGTGGTGAACTATTAAGTTTGGATCATAACGTCCTAAAACAAGCCAACTTGGAAACACTTTCCGACGAAGCTATTCAAAAGGTCCTGGTTAGCAGTGGGGGGTTGCTCGGCTTGATGGGAGCGGTGGAAGCCGCCGGGTTTGGAGCATACATCCTTGCCGCACAAGCATCTGCCATTATCCCACTTATCGGTGGAAAGACCCTTGTCTCAGCCCTTTTTGTTATGTCTCACCCTTTGTTCGTATTACCTGTTTTATTTGCCATGGGAGGAATGCAGGCCAATTTTTTAACAAAAACTGTACGCAGGGCGTTTGCAGTATCGGTGGGTTCTTTACTCGCTGTTCGCGGCTTAGAAAACGGGCTATCGGAGAAAATTGACACAGCCAGAATGTTTTTTAATGCCTCCGGCTTGGTCCTCCAGAATGGAACAAATACATCTCATATTTCTTTGCCATCTGCCGATGAATATCGTGATCTCAGCCTGGCGTTATCTTCGGGTATTACGCTGCCAGCAGCGAACAAAGAGACAGACTTGTTGATATCTCAGCTCGATCAGCCTGTTGAGGCAACAAAGAAAGAGCAGTTCATTGAAGGTTTTCTATTCCCTGATCAAGGAAGCAAAGGGGAAACTCTGCTTCTTGCTGGTTTATCATTATGTGATTTCATTTTTGATCTTTCGGCTATCGATTCTAAAGTCCTAGAAGCGGCAGATTTCTCACATACAGCAAACCTAGGCGATCCTTTTCTATTCGCGGAATTTGCTGAGCGCATCACCTCCTTATCCTCTGCAGCTTTACAAGGTCATGAAGCAAATCTCCTAGGGTACACAGCTGAACGAATTGTCGCTTCCAGATTAACCGATAGTGGCTATCTGGTATCAATTCCTGAAAGCGCATCACAGCCAGGATATGATCTGCTCGTTGATGGCATCGAGTTTC
The DNA here is from genome assembly GCA_937139405.1 of uncultured Nitrospirota bacterium. Lineage (GTDB taxonomy): Bacteria > Nitrospirota > Nitrospiria > Nitrospirales > UBA8639 > Nitrospira_E. Next base: position 2,841 of record CAKZPV010000029.1, on the reverse strand, counting down.
AAGTTAAGTGTATTGCACCTGATAACTTCCAAATTCTCGAACGGCACTTTGAAAAATACCCGGATACGCCAGTCATCGCCAATTCGGAAATTGCAGAAACCATTGCAGATAGATCACCGGATTGGGCCAGCCAAGTTTTCTTCGTGGAGGGTTATTCCTATGAATTCACCGATGGTTTGGTCGAGACTGCAATAAAAGCAGGAACTGAAATCGGTGACTATGAACTCGTTCCCTTAATCGCAACCATGTCCGTAATTAAAAATGCACATGGATGGTGGAACGGCCAGCACAGCATGAAGGAGGCCTCATTTAATGTCGCGGTTGAGTCTGCAGCTAAGGGAATAATGGCGGTTGCTGGTGGTTTTGCGGGACAAGGTATTGGGGCACTAATGTTTGGTCCGGCTGGAGCCTATGTTTTTGGCGGCATCGTTGCCGTAGCGGCCACAACAGAAAGTCACTGGATCTCTGATAAAATTGATACAGTCATAGACCCCGATCGCGATGAAAAACTATCGGCTGCAGCCTGCAAATTACTTCAAACCTGTATCGAGCATTTAGAAGCTAAAGTTCTTGGCATTGAAGTGAAGGCAACATCTTTACCAGAAAACAAAATATCTGATGCCATGAGATATAGGTGGATGTGGGAAATTGTATTCACAAAAAGTAAAATCAACGAAGCCCGGCTTATCTTAGGCAATGCATCACTTTCTGGTGAAAGGCGGGCCATTAACGGACTTGAGTTTGCGTCAAGATGTGGGGTCCATCCAGCGTGGCTCCAGGATGACTACACGGTCTTGCTCGGGCTACTGAAACAACCTAAAGATCGGTGGAATAAGACTGCCGACAAATTTTCTAACTTTATACGTGGACGATGAAATGACGAGGGCCAACAATATGAACTAGGAAAAATAAATACAATCTGTATGTGCCAGTGTAACATGATATTCAAGTAACGATGTGGCATCATGAGTGAGGTGCGAGTTTTAGTGCATTATAATCAAAGTAATTTTCTAAATTTATACTTCAGAATTCGGTTCACCGGACCCTAAACATGGATATTGGACAGTGAAAAAAATAGGTCAAAAAAATACAAAAAAATTCCAGCTCGTGTTCCCAAGAATAACCAAAATTCACCTTGAGAATTTTCAGGCCATTAGCGGACCTGAAAATATCGAAATAGGGGATATTACTATTCTGGTAGGTCCAAATTCAGTGGGTAAAAGCGCGATCCGTGAGGCTATCAATTTTTTTAAATCGGTTTTAGATGCCAATTCTTCCATCGAAACCGCTCTTGCAACTCATGCTCGACGTTATGACCGGCCCGAAGGGGACAACAAACCTTTGTGCTCAGTTGGCCTAGAAATTGAACTCAATATAGGCATTGTTGAAAGTTTTATATTCGATTTAGCCAATTACCTTCAGCCAAAATATCATAGTTGTGAACAGGTTCTTCACCGGCTGGAAAAAGACATGAGAACCAACGCTAACTGCGCAAAAATTGAAATGCGATTAACTTTTAACATGTCATCTGAGAATATGCATGAGGAGAGAGACGAAAGGCATTACACAGAAAATATTGGGAAAGTTGAGATGTTTCTAAACGGAAACACGGTACCTTTCATTTCTATTGGGGAGCTTGATGGCGATGACTTCTTTGACTCTCTAAAGGAATACCTGCCAAATGAATACATAGAATTAGTAACGGACAATAACTCAGAACCAATCACTGAAGAAAATGTCGTCCCATTAAAACCAGATTTTGAGCAATTCAATAAACTTTCTGCGGATTTGGATTGGTCAGTCTCGAGCAGTCCAAACATCTTTGCTGCTATGTTTGGTGAAGATGACCACAGTCGCCACCCTCCCAAAAAACCGCCAATGTTTTTTAGCCGGAGCATTTGCCAGATAGATCTTAATCAGGGCATAGGCTCGTTGTTAGACCCGACCCAGTTTAACTTTTCAGGTCAAAGTAGAAGAAAATATGATCGTTCATCGTTATTGGATCAGTACATTCTTTCAGTTCAAAATAGCAGACTAGTTTATCGAGGTATTTATTGGCACCCCAATTCACGGTCACGTAAAAACCGCGTGACATTTGAATGCAACCCATACGCATTACATCGATCGGAGCCAACCTTTGATGGTTCTTATAGACAAAAAATTTATCCTGATAGCTTTGAAGAAATGGTCAGCACGAGCGAATATCATGCTGAGCGTCTCGATGCATTTTTGGAAGTCTTTATCGATATATTCAGATCCGCACTGCACGTCTCGCACGTTCCAGCGGATCGTCCAATTATAAACTCCAATGAACCTATATATTTGATGAAACCTATAGATTGGTATTCAGCATGTTTTTCTGAGGCAAAGTCACGGGTTCACTGGCCCCAGTATTCAGACTACCCTGGAGGCATGCTGCCGAAAATGCTCATTGACAGCCTTGCTTCATCGCATAGACCTTTTTATCGAGGGTATGAGCATGCGCTTAGTGAATATGCATGGCACATCGCCCGGCAAGAAGAACCCGGCCACGAAGAAAAGGAGGCTTTCGATAGCGACTTCGGTGGTAGCCTCTACCATGAGAGAGGATTGCCAAAGCCAGAGCGAGATTTCCCCAACCAAGCTTTAAGACAATTTCTACCGTCGTTAAGCCGTTACGAATTTAAACGAGAGTGCTCCATGATAGGGCCTCATTGGAGGAACTCAGAGAGTGTCAACAAAAGTGCTAACATAATTTTTTTTCGCGTACATGACAAAATGCAGAAAAAAGTCTTTGATGGAGAAACTGTGTCTATCTGTATACTTGAGAGACGGGAGACGGACAATAAGACAGAAGAATAT
>CAKZPV010000028.1 GCA_937139405.1 uncultured Nitrospirota bacterium | reverse complement strand
AAAGGGGTAATCAGTCGCACCTATGGGGAGCGCAACGTGGACGACTATGTGGCGGATGACTCGTTCTGGGACGCCCACACGACCGGCGGGAAGCTGAGGAAAGGAAGCCGCGAGGTTGCGATGCTCCTCGTCGCTGCAAGGAATGACTGATGACCGACTACATCTCCGGCCTCACAATCGGCGTGAAAATTGGAAATGGCCATTTTGGTGAGGTGTTCCATGGTGTCGATCCGGCGCATGGAAACGTTGCGGTGAAGGTCCTGCGACGCGAAGCCCACCACGACGATGCGCGGTGGCAACTCTACAAAGGTGGCTCGCTGAACGAGGCCCAACACCTATCCAAGGCCACCCACAGGAACGTAGTCCAAGTCCATCACGTAGTGGAGGGCGACGGCGGCGACAGCGTCGTGATTTGCATGGAATACTGCGCTGGCGGCTCCCTTGAGAAGAAATACGAGGCCGGGCCCATGACTCTCCGGGCCGTAAAGAAGGCGGCGACCGAGGTGCTACAGGGCCTCGGGGTTCTGCATTCAAGGGGAATGCTGCACCGGGACATCAAGCCCGCCAACATCCTCCTCGATAAGAACCAACACATCAAGTTAACCGATTTTGGTATGGCCAAAGCGATGAGCGACGCACCGCGCACTTCGACGGGTCAATTACTAGGTACCCTCAAATATATGGCACCGGAGCAAGCTGGTCACTTGAAATTAGATGGAAAAACTGATCTCTATTCACTCGGCATGGTTTTTTATGAACTGGTCACAGGAAAGAATCTCTGGCATCAGATTCCTAACCTCACCATCTACGGTCATCTCCAAACCGAACATAGCATCCCTCCGCTCAACTTCCCGCCTGACATACCCGAAGAAATTCAAGAAGTGATTAAAGATTTGCTCTGCTTTGATCCTGCGAAACGCCTGCCAAATGCACAGACCCTGATCACTCGGCTCAAGAATTTCAAACCAATCTTGAGCAACAGTCCATTCGGCAACAACGCTAGAGATTCAGATGCGACAATAGTCATCCCTCGAAATACACTTCCCGAGAGACTAGGAGACGATACAACTGAAAAAATTCCTCACATACCCACACTTCCCTCTTCGACTCAAGAACCATCAATCCAGTCGAAAGACGAAGAAAAAGAACAGGTACCTCATGACCCAACTCCCATAAAAAAGCCTCTTGAAGACGATCCAGCTGCTAAAGCCAAAGATCCTGCAAAACCCTACTATTTTGTTGATGATTCACAATCATTCAACAAACATTTGGAAGAGACTAAGGCAAAACAACATCTCTTTGCAGATCAATTTCCCTCACCAGATCCTCATTTATCACAATCCTTTTTTACGATAAAAAAAATGCTCGTCTTCACATTGTTCATTGTGGTTGGGGCGGCGCTGTATTGGAATCAGAGTTTTTTCGCGTCAGATCAGTCAGATACAGTTGCAATAGTTGCTCAACAACCAGGAACCATAGAAACTCAAGAAGAAATTCACCAGAATAGTGTAGACACTCAATCGACTGATCTGAATGAACAGACAAACCGAGTGATAGCCCACCCAACAGCAGAACACCAAGACCAAGCAAACTCAGAGTCGAACATCTCAACCACGGATTTAATGGAACGAGACCAGCCTGGTACTGACGCTCAACATGCCGTCGATCTCGCTCGACAAGCTCAAGCAACTGCCGACGCTCAAGCCATAGAACGGGGTGCGCAAGAGAAAGCTGTTGCTGAAGCACAAGTCGCTGAACCTGCCAAACAAGCCAAAACAACCGCCAAGTAGGGTGCCTGTCATTAAGTAGCGTTTACGGTCATTCTTGTGTATTGCCACAAACAGGTCTTGCGAGAGTGTAATCAGCTTATTGAAAATCACACCAAACAGGCCGAACAACACGCCTAACAACAAGAATAACCACAGAGCATCCAGTTCAGGCGGTTGGTATTGAGGCATTGTGATAACGGCAGACTGTCCGTTGATTGATCGAAAAACGATGTTGGCTGAAACCGCGGAGATGATGACGGCTTTAATTGATATGAGTGAGTAGCGAAACTGTGGTCTCATCTCCTCGACTACAAACATGATGCCAGCCAGTGGTGCATTGAATGCGGCGGCTAAACCACCTGCGGCACCCGAAGCTAATAGTGAGTGGCGAGTGTCGTCATCTTTGACTCGAAAGATATCGGTGACCATGCGACCAATACTGCCGCCCATTTGAACGGTTGGTCCTTCTCGACCTAAAACCATACCAGAACCTAATGCGCCCATACCGCCAAAGAATTTTACTGGCAATACTCTCCACCATCGAACAGGGCGCATACCGTCCATCGCACCTTCAATTTCGGGGATGCCTGAGCCTGCAGCCTCTGGAGCAAAGCGGTGAACGAGGAAGTAACCAATAAAGGCAAATGCAGCACTAATAAGGAAAGCGGCAAGCCAAAGGGGTAAATAGCTACCGATTTCATCTTTAAGCCAATCGGTACGAGTTTCTGTGATGAAATGAACCGCGACTTCGAAATAGGTACCCACTACGCCAGCAAGTACACCTACAATACAAGAAAGAAAGAGAACGGAAGCGGGTGTCTTATCTCTTGAGAGAAATTGATTAATAGCATCCCTTGGCATTTTGGCTAATAAGGATTGCTTAATTTTCTCTCTTCTGGTCATTGAGATAAGGCTCCTGAATGGGTTAAGGCGGGTTTGTCGTAAATTATACGCGTCCTCTGCATATCCTATAGCAGCAAAGATGAAAAGTTGAATTTCATTTATGGAATGTGCGTGTTACATAAATGGAATCTATGGGCAATTGTGGAATCGCCGTCACAATTTTGATCGATTCTCTGGTGGTGGCTTGAATATCCCCAAAAATGAACCATAGTTAAATCGTAAAGCAACATAACGAACCGCAAGGAGAAGTGAGGTTTTACACACAATTTGGATGGATTCAGAAACAAAGTTTTAGTTCCTCGTTAAATGTTCAGGTCGATATTTAAGGCTTCCTGATTCGCGAACTCACGATTGAGTAACGAGGGTGAGGCGTACTGAGTAAGTACGCCTTTAGTTCGTCTGGAGCATCCAAACTTCGCATCTACCTATCTATTTATCCTCTATTTATTTCTACTCTTATCTATTCTGATTATATTTTTGCCATATCTCTATTAATGAATCTCAGTATAAACAATCGATTGGGGTCAACTTTTCGGTGATTGAGTATATACTCCCTGAAAAAGGAGAACTGATATGACCAAAAAAGTTCCTACAAACATAATTACGGGTTTTCTGGGTGTCGGTAAGACGACCGCTATTTTGAACCTACTGAAAAACAAACCTGAGAATGAAAACTGGGCTGTTCTGGTTAATGAATTCGGGGAAATCGGCATTGATGGCGCATTGATGACAGATCAAGGCGCTTTGATTAAAGAAGTACCGGGTGGTTGCATGTGTTGTACTGCAGGTGTGCCTATGTCGGTGGGCATTAATGCTTTACTGCGCCAAAAGCCAGACCGTTTATTGATTGAGCCAACTGGGCTTGGTCACCCTAAACAGGTTATTGCGACACTAACTTCAGATCAATACACACCTTATGTTGATTTAAAAGCGACGCTTGGCTTGGTTGACCCACGAAACTTATCCAATGAAAAGTACACGTCGAATCAGAATTTCAATGATCAACTGGACAGTGCAGATGTGATTCTTGGTACTAAGGTTGACCTTGTTCATTCTGAAGACATCGATGTGTTCAATGATTGGGTGACGGAGCAAACGCCAGCCAAAGTCTTCCACAAGCTAATCCACGATGGTGAAGTGCCATTGGAAGTGTTGGATATTGAAAGAGTATATGGCAGTGCTTCCTCTCATATTGAATCGCACCATCACGATCACGCTGAACAAGAGCCTCAATTCCAACTTCCTCCCGGTGAAGCTTTCATCCGAAAAGAGAACAAAGGACAAGGCTACTTTAGTTGTGGTTGGCTATTTGGCGCAGAGCATAAATTTGATTTTGATGAGTTATTCTCTATGTTGTCGGATCTAACGGCTGAGCGTGTAAAAGCGGTGGTGAATACTGACCAAGGTTGTTACGCGTTTAACGTGGCGAATCAAGTCGTATCAGTGAATGAAATTTCCCTTGATGGCTTCGAATCTCGACTTGAAGTGATTGACTCACAACAGATGCCTTGGGCTGAGCTCGAACAGATTTTGCTTAAGCTGTGTGGTATTAAATAGCTCAATTATCCTGTTTGAAACGATGATTCTGGTGTTTGCTTCGCGGATGGTGAAGTAAACACCAGATTAAATGAGAAAGTTTGCGTTATATCACGATAAATGTGAGATAAATCACTCTAATTACTTTATAGTGCTCGGCTG
>CAKZPV010000027.1 GCA_937139405.1 uncultured Nitrospirota bacterium | reverse complement strand
AAACCAACGCAGGCGCACCACTCGGGCGTTGAAAGCCGATCGAGTGGGAACTGACACAATCCTAACTTCCGGCCATCTCGCTTAAGTCCAGCCCCATCTTACCTCGAAAGCGCCAGAGCGCAGCGTTGAATCCGTGGGTGTAGATTTGCGCTGAAAGCGCAGTTTCCATGACGGTGAAGTCCTCGCGAGGCTTGCCCTCTTTCTCGAGGAATATCAAATACCGACCGTCGTTTGTGGGTTCATATTTGGCTTGCATCAAATTTCCCTTTCAACATCAGGCGCATGTCAGCCGCAGGGGTGGTGATGCGTAGCCATCCAAAACCAGCATACCGCTATGGGGATTAAAAGTAGTAGCCACTCCCACATACTTTAAACCCTTATGGTTGTTGGCTTCTGTCTCGGCCTTACACGATGATTTTCCACCCCGCCGAATTGGCCGAAAAATTCGCCGACATCAAAATCAAATTCATCCACCGGTTCAATCGCTCCTGATAGTTGTCAGCTTAAAATCGCTTCGTGAGGCCCATCGTCAGGCTTCACGCCTCGCCCTTGACGCATCCTGTGTAGGTTCGCTGTTGCCGTGCCCGCTGTGTCAGCCCACTCGGCAACCTCACGCTCTAATGCCTCGATTTTCAGCGCGGCATCGAGACAGTGATTTGAATGCGTGTTCCAAAGACTGAACGGCTGCTTGCTTTGATGGGCCATTCGCTCCGTTGAATTACGAAGTTTGGTTGGTAAATCGGTGAAACGTCCCTCTGTCATCGTTCAAGTCTCCTTATCGAGTCGGTAAATCTGGCAATGGTTGCCAAAGGTCGGGTGTGGGGAAAATCGGTTCAGAATGATATTCTCCGTGGGTATTGGCCCACCACCATTCAGACTGTCCATCGGTGTCATGGTACGTTGCCTCACCGACCGAACCATCGGAATGAATGATGCAAGAGAAATTATCTGCCAACGGAGCACTTTCTATTTTCTTCCAAGTCATAATCGCTCCTGATAGTTGTCACTTGTTTATGATGCGTTGGACCGCATCGGTTCGCATTCCGTATCGCAAAACATATCTCTGAGTGCCGCCGAACGTGCGCCAAACCCAAAGGAAAAACCGCCAGCGAATTACCCTTAAAATATCCATGCGCCCAATCCAAAAGCGAGAACCAATGACAATACAACACCAATGCCAATCAAGCGTCTGTAATTGCGAATTTCTTGAGGCGTCCAAAACATGATCGCTCCTTATCGAGTCACTGTTCGAGTCACTGTTTTTGTGTGCCAGACAGCGCCGCACTTGTCGCATTCGAATTTACCTGACGGGGAATCTTCTGCGCGATAAGCGCAAACACAGCGTGATGTTTTGACCGCCTTTTTCATGCCCTCTAAAATTTTAGATTTAGTCATGATAGCTCCTTATCGAGTCGGGTGTTTTCCGGTCGCCAACTGATCGACGTACCCATCAAGAATCCTATTCATCTTGCTGCGAAACTTGCCAACGTCTTCAATCGTCAACTCCCGCAAATTGGCATCGCCGTAGACGTGGGTGAAGCCACCAAAATGTTCAACCTGAAGTAGTCGTTTGCCTGCTGATGTAATACCATTGTTACTAATGACCTCGCCGGGCAAGTGATAATCTCCGGTGCATTTCAGCACTAAGTCGCCACAATCAAATTTGGGATCGGCCATTAAAATTCTCCTAAGTCTGCATCTGTTTATTCATCCACTCAGCATGAGATTTGCACTCCGCCAGTGATGCAACTTTGATCTTCTGGGCCTGATGCCATAGCTCCCATATGCCGAAATCTAAATCTTCCGGCTCCAGGATAAAATCACCGCATATGAATTTGTGCCACCCATCCATCTTTACTTTTTGCCAGTTCATTCCCTTGCTCCTAAGTCAGCAGGCCAGGAACTTGGATGGCAACAATTCTACCATCGTTGTCCTTGGCAATTTGGACGCCCTCAGACCCCCATTCTTCCCACACCATGAAAGTGTCTCTGAGGACCATTTCAATTCGAGGGCTATCGTCGTACTGGATCACGCAAGGCTTGAACGGAACAATACCAAAGCGCCAGTACAGTAACTTCTCAACAAACCACTGCGGCGCATATTTCCCAAAATAATATCCAATCGGTTTCATTCCGTGGTTCCTATTTGTAGTAAGTTCGTCTGTATCGATAGCAGCGCCGACATTGAGCGCTGTAGTGGCCCGGTCGGTCCCATGTGTGAAAACCAATGTAGCAAAGAAATTTGGAAATCACTTTCGGCTCCTGATAGTTGTCAGCCGTATGGGCTGTAATGATCGACGGGTTTCCCGTCAGGCCCAATACCGTGATCCCAATACGGATCGTCGCCAAAGTCCCGAACGTCGCCACCAGCCGCAATGAACTTGTCGATAATGTCCTGTATCTGGTGATCAATTTTAACCGCTGCCGGTTCTGAGAATTTCGCCATAGCCGACGATTTTTCCCGCAGCTTTGTTATCTGTAGCGCCATCGCTTTCAAATCGGCCATCCCTATTTCCCCAACTTGAAGGCGCGCTTGCCCAGGTTCCGGCGACACCAGTATCGATCCACCTTAGAACCAAGTTTGCCGCTGATCTCTTTGGCGGCCCACGTCTCTATGTAGGGCTTATCCCAAACTTCTCGTATCTCATCGTACATGGCCTGAGAAACACCATCCAGCTTCGATTTTGGCCCCGGTCGAACAGGTTCCGTGCTGACAACCTGGATTGTTGCGCCCTTGGCCTCTATGGCCTCACGATACGGTCCTTTGACGGGAATGTCCTTTGGTTCAAGGATCAGCATCACGTCACCGTGGCCGTGATACAGATAGTCGTGGATGGTGTCTGACAACTCCGGCTGTGCGGTCTGACCTTTCGGAACAGTTTCCAAAATCAGAACGTCATATTTCTGACCTTTGAAGTCAGATTGCTTCCGGTTTTTGCCATAGGCTATGATGCGTGATGTATCAGTCATGGCGCTCAGTTAGCATAATTCGCACACATGCACAACCCTATGGCCTAATTCACACTTGACTTTTATTTTACTGTGTGCGAATTAGGTGCAACGAACAATCAACCGCACCACGTTTTTGGGGTGCAGACTTAGGGAGAAATTAGATGCTGGTAACTCACAAACATATCTGGAAAACGGGCATGTTCGGTGGGGTTTCAACATCTACTCTCTGCGGCGTTCAATCGAACAACGAAGCTGACGCAGCAAACTTGAATGTTGGCGATGATGTGAACTGCAAGGTTTGTAAGAAGATCATTGCCGGAGAGCGTAAAAGCTGGCGTTCAAAATTCATTGGCCTGTCATATGAGCAGGTCGAAAAACTAGCTATTCGATAAGGGAACTGAACATGTTGGATTTCGAACGGAGAGAGATTGAGCAAGCAAGACGCAAGATTGTCACCGACTTTAAAAACGGCTCAATCGATGAAAAAGAATTCGCTCATTTGACCGATGAACTTGATGCTGATGAAAACCACTTGGACGCGATGGATTGCGCGTCCGCAGATGACTACTAACAGGGAGATTGATATGGCCGAAACAACGCTGACAGACGGATCGCCAGTCTCAGAGGACCACAGGAATTTGATGTCGAATGGTCAACAGAAATGTTATGTCGTCTTGTCGGATGATGAGCGCTCCAAAGGTTTTGTGCGCCCTGTTCGCAGAAGCTACGTGCATGAAACCTGCGGGGTTACAACGACAATGGGAGCGGCACTCGCAGAGACTTTTGCCCGCGATCCATATTTCTACGCCGGCACCTTTTGCTCTGGCTGCGGCTCGCATTTTCCGGTTGGCGAGGATGGTCAATTTGTTTGGGATGGAACGAAAGAAAAGGTCGGAACATGACAACAAAGAAATCACCCAAACGAGTCCTGAAACAACAGGCCGACAAGATAGCAGCAACACTCAAGGCCGCAGAGCGTGGCGATAAAATAGATGCAAAATTTGCCGCGAAGATTGCCGAGGCTCGAACAAAACCGATGTTCAAAACAGGTATCGCAATGGATGATAAAATCATCACGATTGAAATGCCTTGGGAGACCATTCGCAACACAACAACGGCGGGTCTTTCGCAATACATAATGGACCAGATGCGTGAAGTGCGTCGGTCTGTAAATTAATCAACAAACAACCGACAGACAAAGGGACGAATGAGATGAGTGATGAAGGTCAAGCCTTCCTGGTCGGATTAATTTTTGCATGCGTGGCTGCTACTATCATTTGGCATGTCGGAGAAAGTCAATGTCAGAGCGCCCACAATTCAAGTGATTGCGAGTGGACGAGAACACCGTTCACGCCAGCAATCCCAACCGACAACTAAGGGGGACATCATGGCTGATCTGACTGGGCGCATCATTTATCATCTAGCGGGGTTGACACCTAGCCAAGCTCAAGCGCCGGGACCAAAATTGTTAGAAGAGGCTGTGTCTGAATTAAGCAGTTGGCGCGCTGCTGCATCAGAAATTCAAAGCAAGTACGTTTCTGGAGAACGCCCTAGCGAGGCGGAATTTTCAGACGCGGCGAGCATCATGGAATTGATTGCCAATACCATAAACAAGCACAACAAATAGGGAAATGATCATGCGACCACGCGATTGCAGATCCGAAAAAGACTTACTGAGATGCCGCACCGACAACGCGCCGCTTCGAAATGATGTTTGGTCTATTTTGAATGGTGAAGATCATGTCTCGCTGCACGGTCCTTCTGGCCAAGGTTACGTCACCATTCCACGCAAAGAATTCAACACGATTGTCGATTGGTATAATCGCGATCAGAAGCCTATTCGATAAGGGAGATTGGCTTTGACCGATCTACGACAAGACCACAATCCAGATCATCCGCTCACCAAAGCGCTGCGTGAAACTGTTGTGAATAACAAGCTTTCTGGTGGCGTGATGCTCACCCTTGATGGTGAACGGGTTGGCGTCAATTCTAGCTCGCCGGACGACGAATTCGGTAAGATCATGACCCGCCTGGGAGACGCAATTTTGTTCGCGTTTGACAGCGGCGAATTTGATCATTGCCTTAACGATAAACACTAGCTCACTCAGGGAGGAGTGAATTTGGTGAAGACCGGGTGGAAACGGTAACCGTAACTGTTTGCTTGCGGTGTTGGTGTTAACCGGTTTGAACCCGGCGTACTGACAGGGGGATACCCCAACCGGAAAGTTTACATCAGGGTATGGACACAATGTCCCGGTCTTCTCCAAATTCAACCTACATGAAAAAGGGAAATGATGACTGATTGGCCGTTTGGACTCCTTCGCAAGCGCGCGTATGGCGTGATCTACTGCGATCCGCCGTGGGGTTTTGAGACTTACTCAAGCGCATCTACAGGATTGCGCGTTCCTCAACACGGCACATCGACACCACAGCCTGACCATTATCCTGTGATGAGCACGCCAGAAATGGCAAAACTGCCGGTTGTCGACCTTGCCGCGAATGATTGCGCGCTGCTCATGTGGACAACCAGTTCGCACACCCCGCAATGCTTTTGGCTTGCTCATCAATGGGGCTTCAAGTTTGCGTCCAAGGCGTTTGCGTGGGCGAAGCTAAATAAAAAAGCCGAGGACAATTTTAGCCGAAAGTATCTGGATTATTACGGCCTTATGTATCAAACGCACCAAGTGGGTGCTTGATGCGTGATTCATCAGCTAATCGAATTTTGCAGACCATCAATGTAAGCAGGCATAATGTGTTCGCCGTTATTCTTGTAACCATTGTGCTTTACTCGAAAAGTTGCCTCGGTGTGGAAGCTCTTCCCTTCGATCAAAACTCCTTCGTAATCCACTCTAGAATAAACTATAAAATCGCATTGTTGGTTGAGGAAATTGGAAAGATTGTCGCCCCACATGAGCTGATTTTCAGAGTAGGCATGAGTTCCGGGACCAATTACCGTGCTAGAAGAGTGCTCCGGCGCGTCAAATTTTGGAATTTTGGAGTCTCTCGGGATGACTTTGGAGCAAACTCTGACCGATGCTTTAACGGCAGGCGATTTTCCCACATTGGCCCAATTGACCCTTATGCCAAGTCCTTGATCAAAATGCTGGTCGCCAACCGTCAGGCCATCGACAGAAAGAACGTCTGTGCTGCCCGCAGTAAGCCAAGGCCGGGTTTGAGCGTCTCCGACTTCTCTCGTCACGGCAACGGCTCTTCGAGTTTCAAGGAGCGTCCAAAATATGGCAGCTGCCCCTACAGCACCCAACAGCAAAGAGATTTGGGTCAAATCAACAATAGCTTTGGTGGAATCGGCCATGCTGGTTTGCTGCTTAAGGTCTTGGTGTTCATAATGATTGGCATGGCTTGGGTGATCGGGAGTATATATATCGGGCAACGCTACCGTTTTTCCGGATTGGTCGAAATTCTTTGGGTAGGGTTTGTCTTGCTTCAAATTGCTATTGTTTTGATTGGCGGGGCCTATTTGGTCGTGCTCGTGTGAGCCAATCCAAAACACAAATAGCACTGCGAATATGCAGACCCCAATTGTAACGCCAAATTGTATGAACCCCTGCTTCCAGCCTTCAAGCATAGTATTTTTTCAATTGCTTACTAGATTCTCGTCATAGTACAGCTTAGAGACGAATCTCCCTTTCGCCTATAGCTTCAAAGCATTGAATCATAAACGATGCAGAGAAGCCTCCACGGCTAATCTTATTTGCCACGCCTTGTTCACCAATCTCGGTCCCCATATCTGTCAATTTTACTGCTAAATCCCTGTATCCAATACCTTTTCTCTTTAACTCAGCCTTCAAGATGTTCTTGGCCTTGATGGCCCATTCGTTCTGATTTTCAACTTTTGCCATTATACACAGCCTCCATAAAAATAACCACATTAGGTTATATAACTCTTGTAAGTGTGTATATCAATCGCTAGATTAGGTTAGCAACATAACCGAAAGCGATTATTATGGCCCAGCATTTCCTCCTCTCTGCAGCTTCCCGCACCTTGTCCCTCAAGGAAATCTACAAGGCTGGTGAGGAGTCCGCATATCAGTTCTTTTGCAAACTCCGGTGGCCTGAGACTGGTGGTAAGGCTGTTTGCCCGCGCTGTGACCATGACGAAGCCTACGACATTGCCACCCGTCGTAAGTTCAAGTGCAAGGCTTGCTATCACCAATTCTCAGTCACTTCCGGCACGATCTTCGCCTCCCGAAAAATGGACTTCACCGATTTGTTGGCCGGTGTGACTATCTTTGTAAACGGTGCCAAGGGTTTGAGCGCGGTGCAGCTTTCCCGCGATCTGGACGTGCAATACAAAACCGCCTTCGTGCTGGCTCACAAGTTACGTGAAGCGCTTGGCAATGACGTTCATACGGGCGAGATTCTGGACGGTGAAGTTGAAATTGATGGTGCTTACTTTGGTGGCCATATTCGCCCTGAGAACCAGAAAGCTGACCGAATTGATCGTCGCTTGGCCAAACACCAAACGGGCAAGCGCAGGGTCGTTGTAGCCCTTCGTGAACGTCTGGGTCGCACCCTTCCATTTGTTCGCATGAACGAAGCTGAGGGCGTTGAATTGGCTAAACAGAACGTGTCCCGCGAAGCCATGATGGCCGCTGACGAAGCCTCACATTGGGACATGCTGCATGATGGCTGGAACGTTGATCGCATCAACCACAGCGAAATGTACAGCGACCATGGCAAGCACACGAATTGGGTGGAAAGCTATTTTTCACGCCTTCGCCGCATGGTCACAGGTCAGCATCATTTTGTATCGCCGCAGTATCTCTACCAGTACGCAAACCACGCTGCATGGTTGGAAGATAACCGTTTGCTGGACAATGGTGGTCTGGCTGCGAAGCTGGTCAATTCAGCTATGTGGTCAGCGGTATCACGGACTTGGAAGGGGTACTGGCAGCGTAGTGTCTAAATGTGGAAAAATCATCGAACCACTGGACTCATCCGGAACGGGAACTCAGACTCCGAACTTGGCGATTCGTTGCCAAATACGCGAAAGCCAGCACGTTGCGGTGCTGGCTCCCTAACCAACCTTGCGGCTGGAGTTTGTTATAACAATGCCATCTCACCGATTCGGTGACTCGTTGTCAACTCGTTATCCACAGCTACAGCCGCATTTTCATCGAAAGGATGAAAATCATGGATACTATTAACATTGCGGCTAATCCTGAGAACGATACGCCCAACGAAGGAGTTAAACGAAAGCTTGGAGCGGTAAACGCTGGATTGTATTGCAACGAATGCAATGAGTTCTTCGCAGTAGCCATCTGCAAACCTGACCAAAATGCGACCAACTTAAGTTTCAAATCTAACGGTGATCCAATGTTTGAGTGTTCGATGTGTGGCCATAAGGAGCGTCGTCAGCCTTCGGAAATTGCTGTGTTGATTCTGACAGAGGAATTAAAACGTCGGCATTAGCCACCGAATGGTGCTCGCAACTGGCAACAAAGTCGACGGCTGCCTGAATTGTTCCGAACGTCGTTCGTTTCGTTTGGATAGTCATCTATTGTCTCCGGTCTGACATGCTGAGGGCGTTATCGCCTGCTCCGAACAGCGTGTGGTTTACGGTAGTATAATACCTATATCCGTATTATACTACCACAATATCCCATCCTCACTATCGACCTTAATACCCAACCCCTCGCTGGTTAGGTAAGCATCGACTAAACAAACGCGCTTTCCTCATTCTAACCTTTACTAGTCTACCCCTGTTGGGCATCTTGGCTCATGTCACCTGTTTCCAAACCATATCAGACCGCTCCCCGACAGACGTAGCCCGCCCCTGCTTTCGCAGCCTGTCAAGTGAGCGCCCCACTTTATCCGTCACGGCGGCGTGAAAGCGGCTGTCCAGCGCATCCCATCCCTTATCGGCTATGATCGCAGCGGCCAGATCGCGTGAGTGATACCCGTCTGGGTTGGCTTTCAGGTGCTCCATAATGCGCCTCGGCAGTTCCTTGGTATGAAATACCCCTGCCGCTCCTGCACGTTTCCGTCTGATGGCAGTTTCAGGGTCGTCTACGCCAAACTGAACCAGTACCGCATCGATGTTGGCGCAATCATATCGCAGCTTCTCCATACGGGAATGCAGGTTCTCGATTTCACCCGCTATTTCCGCCCTGCGCTTGGTCAGCCCATAGATTACAGGACACCTATCAGGATTGGTTTCCGGGGATATGACTGGATTGCTGACCATACCCCATCATAGGGATTCCCATGGGGGTCTGGCAGTGGTAAACTTGGTGCGCTTGCTACCTAAGGCCGGATTATTACAATGGTGAGGACTCGATGCCGTCTCGAATGATGTTGCCTTTGATCGGCGACCGAGAAAATTGGTTCCTGGGCATGGGCCATAGCACCAGGCGCAACTCTGAGGATTGCTGGCTGTTCACCAAGGGGGCGCCCAAGCGGCTCGATAAAGGCGTGCGCGAGCTCATCGTGTCACCCGTCCGTGAGCATTCCCGCAAGCCTGACGAAGTGTACGACCGCATTGAAAGATTGTTCGGCGGGCCGTACTGTGAGTTGTTTTCACGCACCTCAAGGCCAAACTGGTCGGCATGGGGCAACCAAGAAGGGAAATTTGATGACTGATACATACGTTACAAGCACGTCGGATGAGCGCACCACGAACAATGCTGTTCGCCACAAATACCGCGTTTTGAACGATGTCGAAAAGGCCGACATGGAGAAACTCAAGGACATGGGGCAAGCCTTCATAGATAAGTGCGAGGCCCTTGGCGGCAGCCGAGAGCTTTCCATCGCAAAAACCAAGATGGAAGAAGCCGTAATGTGGTCAGTGAAACACGTGACGGCCTAAATTGAACCGCGATCAAGGCTATATCGAGCGAAAGATCAAATTCCTCGAGCATCGCATTTTCATTCTTCGCCAGCGGATTGAGGCAAAATCCGTTGGCGATGATACCACCCTCGGCAAAGCGCACATTGAGTTTGTCGAGATGTTGACCGATTACAAGGCTCAACGACGGTGAGTTGCCATTCTGTTCAAGTTTGCTATATCCGGTCATAGTCTCGCACCAACCTGAAAGGGAGTGCCCGAAATGTCGGAATCCAAAGAGCTCA
>CAKZPV010000026.1 GCA_937139405.1 uncultured Nitrospirota bacterium | reverse complement strand
GTCCCGGAGGCTCCACCGCCTAAACAAAATTGCGTGTCCATCTCAACGTAATCATCAAGAACTAATCCCGCGCCAAGCCCAATAAAGGCCAGCACACAGACGCCAATCATGCTGATTGCGCCATAATTCGTCGCTGATTGTTTCGCACGTTTACGACTTCGCATGGTGCATCCTCCTTTTACCAATGGTAGGTGTTATTCACTCGTCTCTAACGGTTCAGGTCTGACCTTTCGAAGTTGTGTCCGCAGGTCGGCAAGGGTTTCTCGCGCACGCTGTTGGAACGCTTCGGCTTGTTTGACCAAGGCCTCATCCCGTTTCAATGCCCGTTCCTCAGGCCGGATCGTGAAGGTCCAGCCTGTGTCATCCACAGGTTTGTTATGTTCTTTGAGACGACTTCGAATCCCTTCCGCAAAGGTTTGAAAGCCATCTTCCATATGTTGGCCATAGGCCGCTAATTCCTCATTCGCCTTTTCCCATTGATGTTTTTCATCACGAAGCTGTTTTTCATTCTCATTCAATCGCTGCTCAAACTGCTCTATCTCTTCCCACGTCTCGTCTTCCACCTCGAAGGCTTGGTCTTCAATATCCTCTAGAATCTCGGCTCGGTGTTCCCGTGGCCGTACCTCACAGTCACGAGTCATTTTGACCAGTTCCCGGTTGGGGTCCATGATTTTGAAACAGCCCTTCCATGCACAACAGGCCGCCGAGAGCACACCAATGAAAAAAATCAACACACTGGCCGCAACGTCCATCACTTCCAGATTTTCCATCAAATACGCCACTGAAAAATCATCCAGCACGTCGATATTTTCGGTGAGGCGCATCATGAAGAGGCCGATATGGATCGCCAACAGGATTATTCCAATGACCCATGCCATCAATTTGCTGACAAACCGCACCTTGAAGCTGGAATGATGCCAGTTGCGTAAGACGCCATAGCCCAAGGCCCAGCCACTCAGTTGCACATTCACCAAGGCGACCCCTGCCGCAAATAACAGCGCATCATACGGGGATGGGAAATTCCCTGTGCCCAGAAAGGAAGCTCCGCCAATAGCTGTTTCAAGTGTAAAAAAGCCCGTAAAGAAGGCGATCCATGTCACTGTGGGTGTCGGTTCTTGCATCATGCGAAAGATATGGTTCTTTTTCCGATAGGCTTTGATCTGTTGAGCGCCTTTTTCAATTTTCTCATTCGCTTGGGTGATGAGATCGGAAACTGGATTTACGGCTGCGCGAATATGAGGAATCGCCTTATTCACGACAAAGGCGACAAGCTGGCCTAATTCACCTTCCCGAATCATCGTGCCCACATTCACAAGGCTGTTTTGCAACCGCTGAAATTCTCGGTACATCCAGTTGTGGCGCCGATGCTTTTCTTCTTCGATAAACGGCTCAACACTTTCATCATTTATTATGGCGGTGGTGATTGGGTCATATGGCGAGTCACACTTTTCCTCCCATGGCTTCGGACGACCGTTCTTACTGGCCCCAAACCACGTATTCAGTATTTCGTTGAACATCTTACCTCCCCCCCTTTCTGATTCAGTGTCTTCCTCATGGTTAAAAATCCGCACCCCATCACGTTAGCGCTCTCGCCCTCGTCCTTTGGCTCGACTCGCCCGCGATTTGGATATTCTCAACGAGGTATTTCGAGAAGACTTTTCCTGCCTCTGTCGTGTGGACGGTTTCACCAAACCCCGTGCCCCGTGTTCCAAGGGTTTGGCCTTGGTCTTCATGATTTTGGGTTCCTTCGATGTCCGGGTGTCGTGCAGCCGTTCATATTGCTGTTGGTGTCGTTGCTTAAGAGCCGTCTTCTCTTGTTGCCCTTGTCGATCAACGGCCTCTAAGCGTTCGGCCTGTCGTTGCGAAATATTCTGTACATTTCGCTCGGTGGCCTTCAGGTGATCCACAGCCTTAGCCTTGCGGCCTGTCAGACGACCAATAAACGTATTGGCTTTCTTCAGATTCCGTTGTGCCTCTCGCACGTCTTGCATCGCTCCCCGTAGGTTGTAAATCCGTTGTCCTTGGCGTTCGACCCGTTCCCGCTTTCGCTGAAGCCTGCCTTCAAACTCCCGCATTTCATCCAGTTGACGCAGGTGTAAGGCGTTTTGTCGTTCACCAAAAGAGGATTGTGGATACGAAAACTCGTTTGACAGTTTCCCCATCGCTCTCCCTCACCATTGGTTCGCCCAATCCAGAATCCCAACCGGACGGTGCCACCATATCCAGCACAATCCGGCATACAGCACGAAAACCAATCCGACCATTCCCACAAAGACCGGATCATCTAAAGACTGCCCAAGCCAGACCAAGACCTCCCATGACCATTCCAGTGGCGGTAACGCCAACCCGAAAATCTCTCGAATCCCGAAATTCTGGGCAGCAACGTTCCCCAAACCAAAAACCGCCACTCCAAAGAGAAGAAACTTTCCGGTTTTGATCGCGGCGATATACCCATAGTGAAAAATGTAGTCACACAAAGTTCCAATTCCCCACCCCGCCATTCCCAACAGTTTGGCCAAATTGGGGGTCACGCCGACCATGAGCATGGTTGCTCCGATGATTTTTCCCCAATCGGGATTCGCACCGGGTGCCACATTTAGCCGAACCCAGATCAGGATTACCCCACTCCAAAAGAGGCAGCCCAGCAGTTGTTCTTTGACGGGCAGGATATGGAAGAAGTCCCAAAATGTTCGCCCTCTCACTCCTGCTACCCCGTTGTTTTTGTGTGCGGCCTTGGCCTCTTGTTTCGCTTTATCCCGTTCCTTAGACATTTCCGCGATCTGTCCAAATAATTTCTGCACTTGCTGGCGCAACCGTCTGATTTCTTCTCCTTGGCCACCTGATTTCTCACGTAAGCGAATATATTCTTCAAAGCCAAAGGCTCCGGGTTCCCCGGCCTTCTTGCCCTGTAACTCGCGGATCGAAACGATCCGTTCCTGACATTTGTTGTAGGCCACGAGACATTGATGTGGATTGTCGCTATCACACATTCGAAACTCTTTTTCGAACTTTGCTAGGGCGCGATCCAACGGTTTTTGCTGTTTGGGTGTGCGTGCTGTAAGTGTGATCATGGTTTACCCCCGTGCAAACGTGCTTCGTCTTTGACGAGTAAATTCGTCCACCTCTTCCACGTCACGATTGGGAAATTCCCGGCTCATCCATTCGCTGACATTAATCAGCCGCCGCGTGATCATTTCGGCGTTCTTGTGCCCGTATACATCACCGAGCCACAGTGTTTCCTCCAAATGATCCATGAAGAGGTGATATCCCTCATGACGTCCATAGGCTTGAATGCGAAACCCATGAGGCAACATCCGGTTGTAATATCTTTGGAATAGGCTCTGCCCTTTTTTAACGATGATCTGGACCGGCGTGAAGCAAACCGACCGGAATCGCCAGCAGATGAGATTCAAAAAGGCCCACCATGAAGCCGATCCACTCACAACCATGACACCAACGCTTTCAAGTTGATGGGGATGAATCTGTCCGGTGAGATACAGATAGGCGGTATAAATCAGGAGTCCAAGATTACCGAACTTCCAAAGCTTCCCCCGCCGGGCTACCCAATCCGGGTCACGAAACCACAGGCTGACACAGCAGCAATCACCGACCACCGTAGTAAACGGGTATCCTTGATAGACAGGCTTCATCCCCCCATAAACTCCCAATAGGCCCGAAAATATTGTTCAAAATACGCGGTGTTCCGGTTCCAGTACTCCACCCGTTGTAAGATGATGGGTTCACGGGATGGCTCAAGGTAAAGCTGGCGTTTTAGATGATCCTTGGCCCCAAAGATCCGTGACATCTCCGGCCCCGTCATCAGCGAGAAGAGTTGATAGGATCGGGTTTGATTCCCAATAGCGGCTTGCGTTGAGATGTTCGTCGAGGTGGTTTCAATGGCGGTTTTGCCAAGGCGTTCTTCAAAATAGCGCAAGGTTGTGAGTTCGGAATTGCCGTAGCCATGCACGGTAAGATTCCCGAGAAAGTTCTCCCATGCCTGCGGATACGTTGACTGAATTTGCTTCAGATTTTGGGCGATCAATAAAAATTTGGCGTGAAAGCTGCGGATGTAACCGCTGAAGACCTCGATGCTTTGGAGTCGGTGAAAAACTGGAAACTCGTCAATACAAATAAGGGCAGGCGTATCCGGTATGGTGGATTCTTCCTCAATTCCCTGTAACCCAAAATTCACCGCTAATCTTACGAATACGGAATAAAGCGGCAGCTTCGTGGCGGCTGGACAGATAAAGACGGTCATATTATCCGTCTTGAGAGGCTTGAACGTTTTAAGATGTTTGGGCTTATTAATCCGTTTCATCATCATGCCCTAATATCTCGCGCATGGTCGGTAATGCTAAGGATTTTAAGTTCGTTCGCAGCGTGGACAGGACGCTATTGCGTTCGTTTTCAGGCCGTTCCCAAAAATCCAAGGCGGCAGCTTTCAGTGCTTTGGAGATTTCCGGGTGGGACATGGCCATGAGCCGGGATTGATGCAACATTTGATAGACGACCCCTTCAATGGAAGGGGTGGGTTCTTCGTCGTCACTCATTGTCGTCTTCCTCCTCGTCAAACCCGCAGGCCACCAAATCATAAGCCTGTATGATTGTGCGTTCTCCGGCATACATGGCGCAGACCCGGACATGCATACACACCCCGGCCCAGAAGGTTTTGGCACTATCGGCCCAGTGCGGCTCAGATCCCGGAGAATTCACGATGCAGGCATCCGCAATGAGTCCGATTTTTTCCAAAAAATCGTCCTCTTCCTGGTCACATTCCCGAAGTGGATTCCATGTTGACTCGAATTCTTCTAGTTCCGGCGGTACCGGAAGGCCTAAATGGAAGGTGTAAACTTCTGTGGTGTTGCTCATTTCAAATGCCTCCCTTCGGCTCGCCAACGTGCGACAGCTTTCGCCACGCTGCCTTTCGGGTCCACAATCAGCATGGACCCGCGATAGTGAATGGCCGTGCTGATCAATTGCACCGTCTTGCCTGAGCCGCTGCCCGCCAAATGCAGACTTCCTAGTTCCGTCATCTCTCCGGCCAATTCGTCCTCAAAGGCCCCCGCAATCAAGGTGCTGCCATCAAAGGGGCAATGTTCAATCACCTCTTCCGGGTCGGCAAAGTACTCCTGTGGCACGTCACCACCAGCCTTGTTGGGGTTGCCTCTGGGGATGTCGTTGAGCAGGTCGTCAGTCATTTTGGAGTTCCTTTTATTATAAATCACAGTGTCATTGTGATTTATAATTTGTTTCGGATAGAATGTCAATAGTTATGGAAAGTTGCTTCGCACATGGGGATACCCCACCCCCGGTTCATCTGGTTCGGAGAGAAGACGCAATGCCGAAGAATTCAACCAGCAACAGCGCTTTAAGAGTTTGTAAAGACCTCTGGTTTACGATGAACGCAAGATGGGCGTTGGTACTACCGTCCACGCCGATCTTGCCAAGGGGAGGCTCTCGCATCCCCTGTGGAACCCCTAGAGTTGGGGACGTTGTCCCCAAACCCCAACCAAATCTGGCCGATCTGGACAGGCAGACGAAAAGGAGGTTGTGTTGACACAGGACGTTCGAAATTCTTCCAAACGTCCCGCCCCGCTCAGTGTCCGGGTGACACCTGAGCAGCGCGCAGAACTTGATCGCCTCGCCACGGAGTCAGGGTTGACCGTGGGAGGCCTCATCAAGTTGCTGTTGTTCAACACCCCGCCTTCTCGTCGCTCGCGCTTGCCGACCGCCTACAATAAGCAATTGAGCTTATTGCTCAGTGCGCTTGGTCGCATTTCGGGGAACGTTAATAGGTGTGCCCTCATTGCGAATATGGGTAGTTGGCCTGAGGCTGATAGGCTTCAGACGGTATCCGATACCGTCTTGGAAACCTGTCAGGCCATCATGCGGGAACTGGGCCGGGTTCCCCATGATGACAAGGATCAGCCAAACCCATGATCCTGAAAGCCTCGCAACGAGCCGGAGGCCGTTCCCTTGCCATGCATCTCCTGAATACACAGGACAATGAGCATGTCTCGATCCATTCAATGAGAGGCGTAGCCTCTCAGAATGTCTATGGAGCCTTTCAGGAAATCGAATGCATTGCCTCAGCCACCAATGCCACCAAGCCTTTCTTTTCATGTGCCATCAATCCCCCGCCTCGCGCCGAGATATCAATAGATCAATTTGAAACGGCGATTGCCGCCGTGGAAAAGAAAATGGGCTTGGAAGACCAACAACGGGTCGTCCTTTTTCATGAGAAAAATGGCCGCAGACATTGTCATGTGTGTTGGGGGATGGTCCAAACTGTCACAAAGACGGTTCAACGGAATAACGAAACCATGGAGGTTGAGCAGTTAGCGGCCATTAAGCTGGGCATGTACAAATATAAACTCAAGGAAGTCTCACGGGACTTGTTCCTTCAATTTGGATTGGAACTGCCCAAGGGATTGCAAAAGAATGGACGACCCGACCCGCTCAACTACGACCGCCAGACATGGCAGCAATGCGCCCGATTAAAGGAAGACCCGCGTGATCTGAAGAAATTGGTTCGTGACACCTTGCACCAATCCGATACTACCAAAGCGTTTATGCAGGGGTTGGAAGAACAAGGGCTGTTCTTAGCCCGTGGTGATAAACGCGGCTTTGTCCTCATTCATCACACCGGAGAAATTCTGGCCCTTACCCGTTATTCGGGGATGAAGGCTAAAGAATTGCGGGATCGTCTTGGGGATCCCGCGAAATTGCCAACTGTCGAGCAAGCCCAAGACATCCGCAAGGAGCGGATGACCAAAGCTTTGCATCAAATGAAACGGGTATTCCAAACCAAACACAAAGAGGAATGGCAACCGTTTAAAAAAGTCGTGCATGCGCTCAAAACCCGGCAACGCAGTGAACGAGCAATTTTGAAACGTAAGCAAGATACCCGGATGAAAGAAGAAAGTCTGGTCAGGGCCAATCGGTTACGAAAGGGCCTCATGGGATGGTGGGACCGCTTTACTGGGCATCGTGGCCGCACGATTGACCGCAATAAGCGGGAACAGGATCATTGCCAACGCCGAGACCGGGCCGAACAAGACAAACTCATTGCCCGACATCTACAGGAACGCCGGGATGTCCAAAAAGATATTGACCGCATGAAGCAGCAGCATACGCTTGAGCGGCAACAATTCCGTACCAAGATGGGATTTTTATTTTCTTTAGATTCTTCAAAAATGCGAGGACTGATGAAAGACCATCTGAAGGAACGGGATGGTAAACGGCAGGAACAGGAAGACCGCAACAAAGGGAAAGTCCGTGGCCGGGGGCGGACTCGCTCACGCGGCCCGGATGATCCCAGTCCCTAATTCCAGATTTTCATGCTTGCATGCAAGCATGAAGACATTACTTGGCAGCTAACATCCTGAAATTCCATCGAGAATATTATTTCCTTGGCAAGGCCTCAATATTCCTTCATATTATGGGAATGTTTTTAACCACGAAATTCAAACCCGCCACGATCAGACCCCGCCGCTATGGGGCTAAATTCTCTAGTCCAAAATTCAAACCACGTATGAAATCCACGCGCCGCCGGAAATACCGCCGAACGGCCCGATGCAAACCGTGATATTTCTTTTGTCGGATAAGGCTTATTGTGGAAATTTTAATAGTTTAATTAAATACGGGTCCAATTCCCTTGTGTAAATTAAGTTGGTTCTTTCAAAAAACAATAAATACGGGTATAGTGGGCGCGAAAATTTAACAAAATCCATCCCTTTAGTTACCTCCCTGTTGGTGCCAAATGAAAAAAAATCTTTCCCCTATTTATCTTGACCAAAAAGAAGCGGAAGAAATCCCCCAAGTAATTTCCCGAAAAAGAAAAAAGAAAATTGTTTTTGGGTGGTATGGGGGAAAGTTTAGTCATTTGGATTGGTTAATTCCCTTGTTACCAAAAGCCCATCACTATTGTGAGCCCTTCGCAGGATCGGGAGCTGTATTGCTTAACCGAGAGCCTTCCTCAGTTGAAACCTACAACGATATTGATGGCGATGTGGTGAATTTTTTTAAAATTTTACGTGATAGGCCTCAGGAATTAGCGAGAAAAATTTCTCTGACTCCTTTTTCGCGGGAAGAATTTTATAAGGCCATTAATGGGGGGACGCGAGGAATTTCAGATATGGAGAGAGCTCGCAGGTTTTATATCCGAGCTCGTCAGGCCCGAACGGGCCTTGCCCAAACTGCAACTCTTGGAAGGTGGGCTAATTGTAAAAATACCAGTCGATCTGGAATGTCAGGAGTTGTTTCAAGGTGGGTGAATGGTGCCGAAGCTTTACCCGATATTGCTGATCGACTTCTTCGGGTTCAAATTGAAAACAGGCCAGCACCTGAAATTATTCGGTTATATGATAGTCCTAAGACGCTGTTTTACTGTGATCCTCCGTATCTTCATGAAACGCGAGGTGATTCGAAGGCTTATGGTTTTGAAATGGACGAAGAACAGCATTGGAATTTAGCCCTAGCATTAAGAAAATGTAAGGGTAAGGTGGCTATATCAGGGTATCGTTGTAAACTCATGGATGATCTTTACAAAAAATGGAAAAGATTTGATGCTCCGAAGAAATCTTGTCACTCAATTAAAAAAGTTCGACAAGAGTGTTTATGGATGAATTATTGAACAAGCTGTTTAGGGAATATGGGACGAAGCATTGATTATGATGTTGCGAAAGAGATTCTTGAACAGGAATTTCAAAAAGCCGAAGAGCAATATCTAAAAGGCTCCACAATAACCGTCCCGCCAGTAATAGAAGACACCACCCAAAAATTATTTTCCTCCGCTACTCAAGCCTTCCGCGAAGCCCTCATCGGGTGCATTCTCGCCAGAATAATTGATTCAGAAATTGATATCCGGCTCCCCTATATGAACCAAGGGGAGAATGCTTTCAATGGTAGAACGCTGGATGAGAAAGTGGTTAATCCCTTTCTCCACGATAAGATGATTCCCTGTTCGAAAAGCCCTTACCTATCTGCATTGAGAAGAAATGTTTCGTTTAACGAGGAAACTTTAAAGGGTTTACGGGATAAGGATGCATTTATAGCTCTACTAACCTACCTTAAAGAGATTGAAGAAAATGATGGGATAAGTTCACGGCTCTATTTACAGCATTTAATGAAGAACTTTATTCAACTCCGTGAAGCTTCACACATTGAACTTGCCCATATCCAGCGTTTAAGTCTGGAACAATTTGGCACTCTCATAGGGGGAATGTTGCAAATTCCAAGTGGAGGCTTATTGCCCGTCATACTTTCTGTGGCAATGTTTCAAACGATTAAAGATTGTTTTGGGCTGAACTGGAAGATTGAATGGCAGGGAATAAACGTATCTGATAAGGCTTCCGGTGTGGGAGGAGACATTACCATAATGGAAAATTCAGCCGTGATATTAGCTGTTGAAATTACAGAGCGTCCCATTGATCGTTCCCGTGTAGTTTCAACCTTTAACACAAAGATCGCACCCCATGGGATTAACGACTACCTTTTCTTTTTTTCGAGTGCAAACCCAACAGAAGAAGCGCGGGATGTGGCACGACAGTATTTTGCCCAAGGCCATGACATTAGTTTTTTGCCTGTTCAGGATTGGCTAATCCATTCTCTTGGAACAATTGGGCCCAAATGCCGGAGTCAATTTACCGAAAATTTCCTCGGACTATTGGGAGGACAAGATATTCCAGCAACTTTAAAAATCGCATGGAATGACAGGGTTAAAACTTTATTCGGTACATAATTTCAGTGAAAAAACATAATTGCACTCCCCTTCCCTATTTCTTCATCATTGACTCCCATTTCATATCTGATAATATACTTTATCAGATATGAAATCACTCACGTAGAAAGTCCCGATTATGACCGACCCAGACACCAACAGAGATCAAGCCCTTCTCGCGCTTCTGGAAGTCCTCGACGGCATCCTGAACGATTACGAAGGCACCATCGACCAAATCATACAATCCGGTAGCGCCGAAACCACCCTCGGCCAGTTCAGACGGATTAAAACCGCTCGTAAAATTATTGATCGTGTCCAAGAGGAATTTCCCAAAGCCGCATGACCCCTACCCTACCAGCGACGACCAGCCGCAAACTCACGAATAAGGAATTTCATGTTCTGGCGGATGTACCGCCGGAGCTGGAATGGTTTGCCAATCTCACTAATGCCAAAACCCGCCGGGCCTATAAAAACGACATTCAGGAATTTTCGCAGTTTGTGGGACTGGCCAAACCTCAAGACATGCGCAGTGTGACCCGTGCCCATGTGATTGCATGGCGTAAGGAGTTGGAGGCGCGGGAACTGGCACCCTCGACCATCAGGCGAAAGCTCAGCGCTCTCGCCAGCCTGTTTGACCATTTGTGTGAAAGCAATGCGGTGACGCACAACCCCGTCAGCGGGGTAGAGCGTCCGAAGCTTGGCACCAATGAAGGCTTGACTCCGGCGATCAGTGACAAACAAGCGCGGGACTTACTGGAAGGACCGGATGAAAAGACTATGAAAGGCAAACGTGACCGGGCGATTTTGGCCACCCTGCTGTATCACGGCATCAGGCGCGAAGAAGTGGCCAATTTAAAAGTGAAGGATGTGGAACTCCGAAAAGGGGTGCCTCACTTACGGATATTTGGCAAAGGCAATAAAATCCGGCATATCCCGTTGCACCCGCAAGCCGGACGATTGATTGATGAGTATCTTGAAGAAGCGGAGCATGGCATCGAGGCCAAAGGCCCCCTCTTCCGGCCTGTGACCAACAACGTCACGGGCAAGCTATCCAAAGCCCTACATCCAGACAGTATCTATCATGCGATTGTGAAACCCTATGGTGGTATCGGTGTGCATTCACTTCGGGCAACAGCGGCCACCAATGCATTAGATCATCAATCCGATATTGCCGAAGTGCAAAAATGGCTGGGCCATGCGAATATTTCCACCACCCGTTTGTACGACCGCCGCAAGTCTCGCCCAGAAGATAGCCCGACATTTCGCGTGAAGTATTGACCGTCTCCATTCCGTTTTATCGTTATTCCGTTATGCCCTGATTTCACGCTTTCTCTGTGAAATGCCTGTTTTTTCTGTAGATCCCTGATTTTTTTTGCCCGAGATTGCCCGTGAAGGCCGCTCAAATCCTTTCCATGATGTCTAGCACCCCCTGAAATTGGCCCCTTCCCGCATTGTGTGATTCATGGGTTTTAGGTGAAGCCTTGCGCCCTGCACCGCCCACGCCATCCATAAGAATTCCTGTCATGTTCGTTGCTGGTCAGGCGCGGCGGCACTCGCCTGAAACATTTTCTCCGGGTTGCAGAAATTGGCTTCGGTTTTTGCGAGAAGCCAAGTTTCAACAACCAACAAAGGAGAAAACATCATGGCGACAACAAACAAAAAACCAATCCACAAAATCAAAGTGGGCAGTGTCCAAGCGGATATCTGGGAACAGACACCGGAAAAGGGAGACGTGTTCTACACCCTCACCTTCTCGCGGTCCTACAAAAAAGGGGATGAATGGAAAACCAGCCATTCATTCACGCAACAGCACCTCGACAACCTCGCCGATGCTGCGATTGATGCCAAAGAATGGATGCGCCAACACCGTCCGTCCAAGGCTAAAGCCGCCTAGCGCGGTTCCTCTCAGGCTCCCGAGTGGGTTCTTCGCTCGGGAGTTTTCTTGGAAATTTATGGTCATGGAACCCGAAAACCGATATAATAAAAACATGACACCGGAGCAACACACACCGTTAAAAGGACAAGCCCTCCTCGATATGATGGCGCGGGATATGGAAGCCCGTGCATCTTTGGCCTGTGAAGGCATTCATTTCACTGAAGAAGAAGAAGCCGTCTTTGCAGACATGGCCCGTCAAGGCTTGAATGATGCTGCACGGATGGAATACCTCAAAGACTATTTTGCTCAAACGTCCCCTGCCCTCGCCGCTGAATGAGCGACGACCCCTACGTTTATCCCGGCACCACCATCCTTATCAATAAAGCTGATCTTCGCACACAGGAAGAACTGGACCGTTTTGAACGCTTGATGACTCGTGGCCGAGTCGGACAAACACTCCCCACGGTGCCAATGACCTATGAAGGCTACAAAGCCCTGCACCACCATATCTTTCAGGATGTCTTCTCGTGGGCAGGACAATCTCGAATCGTGTCCATGGCCAAGGGAAAGACGTTCTTTGGTCCACATGATTACGTGGACCGTGAAATGTCCCGGCGTTTTGAGTTGCTGGGCAAGGAAAACCTCTTACAGAACCTCAAGAAACAAGACTTTGCCCAGCGTGCAGCAGAACATCTCAATGAGATCAATGCCATCCATCCGTTTCGGGAAGGCAATGGTCGCACACAGCGTTTATTTTTGAAGGCCTTGGCGAAGCAAGCAGGCCATACATTGCATCTTGACCGTATTCAACCCAAGAAATGGCATGAAGCCTCCATTAATGGGTTTGCTGGCAATCACAAACCGATGCAGCAAGTGATTCACTCGGCTATGGGTTCTCGTCTCCGGACCCGGACGCAAATCCGGGGGAATGGGCGGGAACGCGAAAGATGAAGAACTAGCACCCGACTCCCCTACCCTAGACCATGCTAGTCCTGAGCGAGAGCCTAAATACTCTTGTGCATCATAGGATGATTTCATGAATGCATGCTTGCATGCTTTAAATCTTTCATGCTAATGTTGCTCCCTACCCTACAACTCTAGGACGGAGTTTTCCTCATGGGCTATCTCATCGGTGTTGTTTCTCAAAAAGGTGGTGTCGGTAAAACCACTATAGCCCGCCTGCTCGCCTGTCATTACGCCAAAAATGATTGGGATGTCACCATTGCCGATTTTGATACGCTTCAATCAACCGCTACAAAATGGGCATCAAAGCGAGCGCATGCCAATTTGACCCCTCATATCAAGGTTCAACCCCTCAATGATGTGACGATTGCGAAAAAGGAAGCCGAGAAATGCGATGTGCTTATCATGGACGGCGCACCATTTTCTTCCCGGCAAACCCTGCAAATTGCCAATGCCGCCGATTTTGTCCTCATTCCCACCAGTACCATGGAAGAAGACCTAGAACCTGCAGTGCTTTTAGCACGGGATTTAACGAAACAAGGTATTCCAAAAAAACGGCTGGCGTTTATCTTAAGCCGAACAGGACCCAGTGAAGTCGAAGAAGTCGAAGCCAGAGGCTATATTGAAGAAGCGGGATTTTCTTGTCTTGAAGGGCAGACTCCACAAAAAGATTCCTATCATCAAGCCTTGGCAAAGGGTAGGGACCTTACGGAAACACCGTTTTTAACCGTCAATGTTTCGGCCAAAGAATTGGCCAAGAATATGGATACGGCTATTGCTGCCGCAATTAATGGGAGAACCAAAGCATGAGTACCACAGCACTTCAAAGACCAGCTAGAAATAGAAAAAGTCCCCCGCCAGCAGAAAAAAGACCTCTCACGGGTAATCTGCACACCGAACCGCGTGGCTCAAAAATGCCGTTTCAGGTGCGCATTCCGGCAGAAATCCGCCGTGATTTTAAAAGTCACGCGGTCAACCGAGATATGGACTACAATGATTTATTCGTGGAAGTCTGGCAGTTTTGGAAAGAGCATAATAGCTGATATCATGCTTCCATGAATGCATGCTTGCATGCAAGCATGTTTTTATCCCCATGAAATCCTTTCAGTAGGGGAGGGGAGTGTACCCGAGTTCTTTTTACCTCTGATACCTTTATCAATGATGTTGCAATTGCTAATTATTGAGGCCCTCCATGTCTGACGATTCCCTTCCTGCGACCACTCGTCCCATCGATAAAAAACGTATTAACAGCTTACTCGAACGGCAAGAACAAAAGAACCAAGAACGCGAAATCTGGTTTACCCATTCGATTTTTACCCAATGTTTTTTGCCCTATCGTGATCCCAAAGAAACGCATTGGATTAAACGTAATGGGAAATATTCCATTATGCTTTCGGCTGGCCCCATTGATCACCCATCAATGCAAAGGCCCGGTAAAGTTTTAGGTCTTCCCTTTGGTTCAAAACCACGCCTCTTTCAAAGCCACTACTGTACTTTGGCGATCCAGAACCAAAGCCCGGTGATTCCGGTGGAGCGTTCCATGACAGCCATGATGAAAAAACTCAAGATGGGCACGACCGGAGGCAAAGAAGGTCCGATTAAACCATTCAAGGAACAAATCATGCGCTATGCGGCCTGTCACTTTCGGATAGCCGGCCCCAAGCTGAGAGGGGAGACCGAAGTGCATACTCATATCAATGCGGAACCGTTTAAGGTCTTTGACGTGTGGTTCCCAGAAGACCCGCGACAAGAAACCTTGTGGCCGACTGAGATTATTCTGAATACGGATTTTTATGAGAGCCTCAAAGAACATGCCGTGCCGTTTGATATCGAAGCCACCATCCCGATTAAGAATAATGCCCGTGCCTTGGATGTTTACCTCTGGCTAACACAACGTCTATGCCGCATTCCTCATGACAAACCGCTCTACTTGAATTGGGTTACATTATTTGAGCAATTCTCCGGCGGACAAGCAGAATTGCGCTCATTTAAAAAACCATTCGAACAAGCGTTACTTGCGGCTCGTTCCTGTTACCCGGATGCCGTGATGGAAGAACATCCCGGAAAAGAAGGGTGGATTTTTAAGCATTCCAAGCCGCCTATTCCAAAAACCGCCCTTGTCATTCCTTTTAAGGATAAGTCTGGGGATGAATAAAGTTATCCACGCATGTTTCGATGCAGATTCCACGCATGTTTCGATGCAAAACCACGCATGTTTCGATGCAAAACCACGCATGTTTCGATGCAAGAATCGTTGTAACTTATTGAAGTAGAAGGTGAATTAAGAAACCCCTATATACCCTATAATCCATTATTAATCCTATAGTTGTTGGCTGATGGATTTGTGGACAACGCAAGAGCGTTGCCACACAAGCTCCACAGCCCGACGACAACAAGTTTTTTTATTAATGATTTTAGGAAGAAGAAAAAAAGGAAGGGCTACCAAATAGGAAAACTTTTCGAAATTTAGCCCCCTGATAGCTCTTCCTTACTTTGGCGCTCAACAAGTGCCATGAGAAAAAGACCATGCTCCACGAGCTTGTATGGCCCATTAAATGGCATTCCATGTTGAATATAATCCGTCCCACGGATTCCGGGTTTATGACCGGATTTTTGGTGGACTCTCCGGGGGAGAGTTCATCACGGGCATGAATGCGGGAAACCTTGTTCATCATGGAAAAGTCTTTGAAGAAACCTTGGCGTTGCCAATCTTGCGGGGCGCTGCCCCGGACCCCGACACAACCCAGCAATTCCCGCCGTGTGAAAAGGAAAGGGCAGGGGATGTTGGTTAGACAGGAATTTCGTCGTCATCGGGTAAAGGCTGTTCCGGTTCCTGATCAGGTGTTTCTGCACCATCGAGTTCGGCAATTTTTCCAATAGCAAGTTGGGCTACCGCTGACAGGTGGGATAGGCTTTTGAGGTCATAACTGGATGTGCTTTTCCATTCATCACTGTCATCCTTATACCGCCGTTCGATACTCACGGTATGAAATGGCCCATTGGTACTTTCATTCTTAAAAATAGACGCGGAGACCGCGCCAATCCGTATCCGTTCAACTGGTTTCGACATGTGTATTCTCCCTTTCCCATTCACGGTACAGGAGAAGTCTTAAGAACTGAAGAATATTAATTATGATCGTTAATTGATTGTATTTTCCCAATTGTGGGAGAAAATGTGAGGAAAAGTGGATTTGAGTATTTAATGTAAGTAAATGTTTTTATTGAGTTTTTTTAGTTATCAACAGACGAGATTTGTTAATTAGTTATTTTGTGTTATACATCTATACAGTGTCACTGTGATAGTTAATTCACTAGATGATGTGTGACTTCTCACTCTCATCCACAACAAAAAAATTCACCTTATCCAAAAATCCGGCTGTTCTTTTAATCTTCCTTTGAAATGAAGGAGGCTTTTCAATGAAACAAAGGAATTTCAAATTCACACGTTCGCCTCAAAATAAGCTGTTATCCAGTTCCAATATAAAAACCCAACCTTATAAAAAACCAAGGAAGGCTTTTTTCCCCAAACAAGACGTTAAAAATGACGATTTTAAAAAGATTGAAGAAGCTTGGCTGTTAATGCGTGATAAAAAATATGAAAAAGCTTTAATCCTTTTTGATCAAGTGGAGCGTAATACCCTGGATTCTCTCTTTTTAATCGGAAAAGCCGAAGCTCTGCGTGGTAATAGTGATCCCACAGAAGCCATTCAACTCCTCACGAGTAGCATTAAAAATCTTATAAAACAAAAGCACGAATCCGAAGCTATTATTCCCAATTTCGCCCTGTCTTACCACTGTCACTTTATGGGGAACGAGAATAAAGCCAAGAAATATAAAAAGGAGGCTTTCCTGCAAATTGAGAAGACCAAAACACAAGCTATTGTATTACTGGAAAAGGCAGAACTTTACTTTCAAAAAGGTCCAGTTGATTTTGCTCATGATATCTTAAAAATGATTGGTGAATATCCAGATTATTATCCGCGCTATATAGAGCTATTTGACGAAGGGGAAGGGAAGGCCACGAAAAAACAAATTGATTTTCTTGTGAGGTTTTTAAAGCTTCGGGCCAAGGTTCATTTGCATTTAGCCGAGGCTCATTTGAGTTTAGATGAATCGCAAAATGCCTATAACGATTATAAAGAACTTCACCGTATTGCTCCCAGACTTCCTGAAGCCCGTGAGGGAATGGCTACCGCAAATAAACAATGGATTAATCTGGTAAAAACGTCTAAGAATGGAGCAGAGTCAACCGATAAAGATGAACCAATGGCAGCGGATTTACCAAAGGAGATACAGGAAGCAATTGACCGCGGAGAACATCCGGGGGAATTTATCAAAAGAGAATTTATAATCAAGGAAAAGAAAAAACAGAATGTATTAGCTGATGAGTTGAGGGTCCACGAAAATACTGTATCTTATTTAGTAAGAGAGAAGTCCGACCTTTCACCAGAAATGGCTGTTAGATTGGCATTCAAATTTAAAAAATATACGGCTTCTGACCTTCTTGAAATACAAAAAAAGTATGATCTAGCTCAGGCCACGAAGAAAGTTCTTCGTGAATTACCCGAGCTAGACCCAACCCCCGTTTAAACCCCCTGACTTAACCGGATATACCGGACGGACTTGGCCCCGTTCTGCATGAAGTAATCACGCCACCAATTCTCAAGTTCGATCTGCGTACAAAACGAGCCTTTGAGATTGCGTTCAAACAACAGGATTTCAATGTCGATTCCGGTGAAGGGATCGGGAGCTACCGCGTTCCACTTGGGCCGTTGTCGATAGGTATCAAAGCTTGGCATGTTCCCTTTGACCTCACAGAACCGTCCACCCTTGGGACTGTTTTGCAACAGGTCGCTCATGATGACCATCCGGCCAATGTCTTTTCCGGTCATCTCAGGCAGGCGTGACATTCCCGCCATGTATTCAAGAATCGGACTATAGGGCATGGCATCCTCGTCCGAGATATTTGGATCAAGCATATCTTCGACATGTGGCCGATACTGTTTCCGGTACGCCTTCCGGTTCAGTTTGGCTAAAAAGGGTTCAGCGAATTCACGCCCTCCGTATTTGGTACTTTCCTCTGGGGTGCGAACCGGGCGGCATATGGCAAACTTTTCCGGCGGCATGTCCGAGAATTCCTGTTTCGTACTCCCGTAAATGACGAAGCGTTCATTCCCGTCCAAGCGCTCATAGAGCAATTTAAAATACTCCACCATGCCTTTTTGTTGCATGGCATCTTCGCCCCAGCCTCCAGAATAATCGGCAAAAATCGCAGTCCCGGAGGCTCCACCGCCTAAACAAAATTGCGTGTCCATCTCAACGTAATCATCAAGAACTAATCCCGCGCCAAG
>CAKZPV010000025.1 GCA_937139405.1 uncultured Nitrospirota bacterium | reverse complement strand
TTACCCGAGCGAGAACGGCAGAGTCTTGCCAAACAAATGGACGTTCCCCTTGAGAAGGTGCCACATAATTACGGAGACTATTTTACATTCCTCAAAAGTCTGGGTGTCGAAATTTACGGGAATCAAACCATGATGCTGCTCTATAACATTGATCTCTCCAACGTAGATTCGGCGGTGATCCCGATACCCCTTCATCAAATGGTCGACCTCTTCTCATCAGCGGATCAAATTGTCGTGTATTAAGGAAGGGAAACGCCGTGTTCACGAGCAATAAAACTTCGTCTAAACGAAAACGTGACACACCTGGGATTTCCCCTGCTCAAAATACGAAGGCGGTGCCTCGAATTCCTGACGGCCATGTAGGCATGGGGTCGGGGCCGGACCAACTCCTGCTTCAGGAAAACTTTTGGGGTATTTTAAATAGTATTACCGAGGGAATTTTAGTTGTGAACCAAGATCTTATTGTCACCCAGGTCAATAAAGCGGCCTCGGAGATTACGGGGTTTTCTTCTGGCGAGCTCCTGGGGCAGCCTTGCCTGGAGATTTTTCGAGGGTCGCTATGTGAAAGCCAGTGTTTCATGGCCGATTCTCAGCATGGGCAAGCGGCCAAGGACGTGGAAGTCGAAATTGTCCGGCAAGATGGAACCACGCGTGCCGTGGCGGTCACCACGTCCTTGTTGTTTGATGGGCAGGGTTTAGCAGAAGGTGTGGTGGTGGTCTTTCGTGACATTTCGGAATTTCGCTTGCTCAAAGAACAACTCAAAGGAAAATGGCGTTTGGCCAACATCATTGGGAAAAGCCCCATTATTCAGAGATTGTTTCAACAAATCCAACAAGTCGCCCCCATGGATACGACGGTTTTAATCCAAGGGGAAAGCGGAACGGGCAAAGAACTCGTCGCTCATGCTCTTCATTATTACAGCCCAAGAGCCTCTAAACCCCTGATCAAGGTGAACTGTTCGGCCCTGGCGGAGACCTTGCTGGAGTCTGAATTATTCGGGCATGCCCGAGGAGCGTTCACCGGAGCGATTTGCGACAAGATCGGTCGGTTCGAGGCCGCGGAAGGTGGGACCTTGCTCTTAGACGAAATTGGAGATCTCAGCAATTACTTACAATTGAAACTCTTAAGAGTTCTTCAGGAAAAAGAGTTTGAGCGAGTTGGAGAAGTTAAGCCTCGAAAAGCCAATGTGCGGGTTCTGGCAGCGACCCATCAAGATCTTAAGGATCTGCTCAAGAAGGGGTTACTGCGAGAAGAT
Organism: uncultured Nitrospirota bacterium; assembly: GCA_937139405.1. Lineage (GTDB taxonomy): Bacteria > Nitrospirota > Nitrospiria > Nitrospirales > UBA8639 > Nitrospira_E. Next base: position 139,578 of record CAKZPV010000025.1, on the reverse strand, counting down.
TTGTATTATCGGTTGAAGGTGGTGCCCATTTATCTTCCCCCTCTACGAAAACGTAGAGAAGATATCCCCTTACTCGTGAAACATTTTGTGGGGAAATTTAACAAGGAAATGGAAAAGGGGATTTTAGGCCCAACCCAAGATGCGGTCGTGGCTCTTATGGACTACGACTGGCCCGGTAATATACGCGAACTTGAAAACGCAATTGAACATGCCTTTGTGCATGCGCAAGGGCTCTATCTAACCCTCGCCAATTTCCCATCAGAACTTCCATCTGACGGAAGCAATGCGGGGAAAAAAGAAGCCGAGGAAATCCGCAAGGCTCTCAAAAAAACCCGAGGCAATAAGACTGCCGCCGCCAATCTTCTGGGAATGGGGCGGGCCACACTCTGGCGAAAACTCAAGAACCATTCCCGCTGAATCCGTCATTCCTCCGTTCTTTTTAGACCACAGGAATTCCCACCAGCGCGCTCTCGCTTAAGGGCGTTTTTCGATCCTTCTTCCCGCTTCCTCTCAACGTGTTTCCAAGCATTTCTCTGCGCTTTCTTTTCTTCTCATTCACAGATGAAACGGTAAACGTTTCTACCGTTTCATGAAACACCTTCCGTCTGACTGCCACGGTGGTCGTTTTCAGAATAACGTCGCGTAAATACTTGAACCTAAAGTCTTTTGACAATGATCCCCCTTTTATAACGAATGGGCACAGATAGTGTTTAAAGGGAGGGAGGAACTCCATTTATCCAACCGTCGCGAGTGCGGATTTCATAGAGGAGGATCATCATGAAGATTGAAGTGTTCTATTTTGATGGGTGCCCCTCCTTCCCCAAAGCGGTGGAACAAGTGCAAAAGGTTCTCAAAGAAGAATGCCTTGATCTGTCCATCGATTCGGTTCCTGTTGAAACGCATGAAGAGGCTCTGGCCCATCGGTTTCTCGGATCGCCCACTATTCGGGTGAATGGGTTGGATATCGAGGTTCAAGCCAGGGTCCGAGAGGATTTTGGGTTGAAATGCCGGCTCTATCAGACTGGGGGAATTTTGGTGGGACTACCTGACGCCAATCTTATCAAAGAAAGCCTCAGGGAATCCTTGAAGGAATAATGAAAGACACGCCTCATGTTTACCCCTTCCACCAAGAATTTAGCCATCCCATGAACGTCAGTCATCTCAAAACATTTCAGATGACGGTCACGACCAGACGAGGTCGTCCTTGCATCATTCTCAAGGGTGATTTGCGTGAGAAGGCCGCCTGGCAATTGCTCAAACAACTGGAGACCTTTGCAGCTTCTTCGTATCCCATTCATTTGGACATTGGCGATCTAGAACCCATTCATTGGTTTGCCGCCAGGATTTTGAAGGCTGGGTTTGACCACATTATTCAGAGCAGAGGTGGAATCTTTCTCATCCAAAAACGAACAAAGCCCAAGCCGTTTTCCCTCGGAAATTTCCCACCCATCCTGTCACCTGCAGAAGAGGGAAGCGATGAGGTGTAACCAACTCTGGTCTTTCCTGTGTAAGGGGTACACGAGGTCTTTGGTAGGAACCGCGTGCTTCAGCATTTGGGTGGTCTTCCTATTGTGCTCGCCATCCTTTGCTCCCTTGGTGCTTGGCCAAGAACCGGAAGGTGTGAAGGAACCCACTTCACAGATGGTTCGTCCCAAAATGGGATTACCTGATCTCATCAGTCTAGCCCTTCAACAGAACCCCGGTCTCAGTGCGATACGCAAAGAAGTGGATATGGCGGACCAAGGCATTCTCGCTGCAAAAGGCGAACATTTTGGGCGCTTTGATGTCGAGGTGTCGGATTTCACATACGGTCCAGACAATCTGCCACTGACTATGAAATCCCTTGTTGTGGAACAAGGGCAAATCATTCGTGATGGCGCCGGTGAACACAATCTCAACTTATTTAGTTTTGGTGGACGGATCACCATTCCAATATACACGGGAGGGCGCATTTCGAATCAAGTCAAATTCCAAGAGCTTGGCAAACAGTTAGCTGGGAATCGAGTGGCCCAATCGCAAGACGAACTCATTTTTAATGTCGCCAGCGTGTATTACAACATTTTGAAAACGCAGGATTTCATTCGTGCCACGCAAAAATCAAAAGAACAGCTAAGAGAAGCTAAGCGTGTCGTCCACCAACGTTTTAAGGTAGGGAAATCGGCCAAGGTCGATACGCTGAAAGTGAAGACTCGCCTGGCTGCTGTCGAGCAGCAGCTGATCCGATTTGTGAATGCCCACAAAGTGTTGTCCGGCCTGTTAGAGGTTCTTCTTGGGGAAGGGGCTGGAGTCTCACAGGTGAAGATAGCCGGGAACCTCCACAATGCGGCGCTAGCACCGACACCACCGAGCACTCTTCAGGAAGCCCAGCAGAAAGCGCTTCAACGTCGTCCAGAACTGCAGGCGGCCAAAAAAAAGGTCGAGATGCAGGAGAAGATGATTCGCATCAGTTTTGCTGAGCACCTCCCCGACGTGAGTGTACGAGGGCAAGTCCATGGGATTACGGGAGATAACTCAGCGTTGTTTGCGCAGCAGTTTGCAGGGATATTCTTGTCGGTTCCCTTGTTTGCGGGAGGAACGATTGACGCCAAGGTTTCGCAGGAGCGGATTCGATTCGCCAAGCTCAGAAATGAAGTGACTCATCTCACCCTCCGAGTCACCCAAGAGGTCCAAGCGGCTCATTTGAATACCTTGGAGGCCCAACAACGAATTGTGGCTGCCCAGGCCGCTGTGGATGAAGGCAAGGAAGTCCTCCGGATTGAGGCCATGAAAGTCCGCGAAGGGAAAAGCATTATCGAAAATTTGCTTGATGCCCAGTCAGCCCAACTCCAGGCTGAACAGAACTATTCGGCGGCGGTTGCCGATTATCAGATTCAACTCATGGCCTTACAAAAAGCCATTGGTCACATTGAGGTGAAAGGATGAATCTGAAAAACCGTTTTCAAGATGCACGGGAATCAGTCCAGTCTCTTGAGGAGAAGGATTGGTGGATCAAAGGTCGAAAGGTCGTGGTGACAGGGTTGTTACTGCTGTTGATCTATTATTCTGCCACCTCGGTGGCGGCCTACCTCAGTGCTCCTCGTCTTGACATGACCATGAGTCCCCTCGCTGGGGCCGTGGCGGTAGCCGTGGTCACGGTGGAAAAACGCGAAATGGTCTCGACGGTCACGTATACGGGGTCAGTGATTCCCAAGTCTGTTGTGAAAATGTTTCCTCGAATAGAAGGGTGGATCGAAGACATTTTGGTTGATGTTGGGGATGTGGTGAAGAAAGGGCAGTTGCTCATCAAATTGGATGAACGAGAATTACTGACGACGCGAGCGGAACGACGGGCACACCGGGTTTTTACCCAACGAGAATATCAACGAGATGCTCGTCTCGTAAAAGAAGGGGCCATTGCCCAGTCTGAAGCTGATCGGTCCAGGATGATGTTCGAGGAGGCACGAGCCAAAGACCAACAGATTGAAACCCTTCTTTCGTACACAGAAGTGACTTCTCCCATCGATGGACTTGTGACCAACCGGTTAAAGCTCATCAATCCCGGAGAATTGGTGCATCCCAACACACCCCTGCTTGATTTAGCAGACACGCGACAAATGCGAGTCCAAATAAAGGTAGCGGAAAAAGACATTCATCACATCCAAGTCGGGACGAAAACCACGGTACGATTTCCCTCTTTGCCGGGTTCCGACCATTCCATTGAAGCCAAGGTCACAGCCGTCTTTCCTCAACTCAATCCTCGAACCAGAACCAGCACCGTCGAGATCCTTGTCGAGAATCCCAAGGGACTCATTCGCGCGGACATGTACGCCATTGTTGATCTGGTCCTTGAACACAAGTCCGACGCTATTTCGGTTCCCCGCCAAGCAATTCTGCGAATCGAAGGAGAAACCGTGGTGTTTACGACCGATACGGTGGTCGCCATGAAACAGTCCGTCGTTCTTGGGATGTCGAGCAACGATATGGTGGAGGTGGTTGAAGGGATCAACGAAGGGGACATGGTCATTACCAGAGGGGCACGCGGACTCACGGATTTCCAAGAGGTGGCGGTGGTGTCCGGATTCTAAAGTCAGACGAGACTAAACACTATGGAACGAATGTTTCTCTCAGAAGATGGCAAGCCGGTGACATATCGAGGGATGACCTGGCTGCGCAAGCTCCCGATCCTTGCCATAGAAAAACCCATGCTGATGATCCCGGTGATTCTCCTCATGGTCATCGGCGGCATCATGATGTATGGCAATACCGTCAGGGAACTGCAGCCATACCTGGAAAATCCCACGGTGGGCATTATCATCACCTACCCAGGTGTGGCCGCTGAAGATATGGAAGCCTACTTTGCCCGTCCCATCGAGCAAAAAATGACGGTTCTGGATGAAATGACCTTTATCCGGTCGAATTCTCAGGAAGGCCGGACAGAGGTCATCGTCGGGTTTGACTATTACTCCGACATGAACAAGCACAAGGTGGAGGTGCAAACACTGCTCTCCAATATGCTGAATGAACTGCCTTTCGATAAAGATAACACCAGTAACCCTTGGGTGGTCCAAGTAGCTAATGACAACGTACCCATTGTCGACCTCAACATTAAACGGGAAGGCTATGACGAGATTCGTCTTCGGGAGTTTGTTGAGAACACCTTGCGGGATCGTCTTGAGGCCGTGGCCGGCGTGCAGTCCGCCATTCCCTTTGGCGGCAAGCGCAGACTCATTTTGGTTGAAGTGGATCGGGACAAGCTGGCGGCTTATTCGCTGGGGTTGATGGATCTCAAGCAAGCCCTAGAAGAACAGCACATCAGTCGTGCCGCCGGGAAGCTCAGAACTCCAGAGCGTGACATCCTGGTACGAGCCGATGAACGGTTCAGGGATCCTACCAAGCTCAATGACATTCCCATTGCTACCGTCAACGATCAGATTGTGTACTTGCGTGATGTGGCCCATGTTCGAGACACCTTCTCAGAGGTCACCAGCGCCTATCACTTTAATGGCAACCCCGGCCAACTGATCCAAATCGTTAAACAGCCAGACGCCAGTGATTACGATGTGATCGATGACATTATCGGCTCGACCGATACCGGGATGTTGAAAGCCCTGAAAAAGTTTATGGGGTTGCCGACGGAGCCCAAGCCCGGCCTGATGGATGAGTTTGTGGAGGAGTTTCCGGGGCTGTCATTTGAGGTGGCGTACAACCGAAAAGCCTTCCTGGAAACGATCATTGCCAATGCCTGGCATGAAATGATGCTCGCCTTCATCATGACGGGTATCGTGGTCTTGATTTTTATTCAGACGATCACGCCCACGTTCATCGTCTTGGTCACCCTTCCGGCGGCCGTGGCCGCCAGCTTTATCTTTTTCCCCATGGCCGGACAAACCATTAACACGCCGACCTTGATGGGCATTACCTTCGTCATCGGGCGATTAGTGGATGATTCCGTGGTGCTCATTGAGGTGATCAATCGGCATTTGAAGTCTGGGAAAAATCCCAAAGATGCGGCGCTCGATGGGTCACAAGAAATCCTCCTCCCCAATATTCTCTCGGCCCTCACCTTTATGATTGCCTTGACTCCCAATCTCGTGCTCGAGGGCACGATGGGAGCTGGCTTTCGCGGCATGACCTGGCCCATGATTTTTGCCATGGTGTTTTCGGCGTTTTTGTCACTGACGCTCAATCCGATGATGGCCGCCTACCTCTACAAATCCCAACAAGATCGACAGGCCAGTATTGTTGACCGCATATTAAAAATTTTGCTCTTACCCTTCGCCAAACTTATTGCGGGTACGGTGTGGCTGTACCGGCATGTGTTGGCCTTGGCTCTGGATAACCGGTTGATTGTCATTGCCCTCGCCATGAGCTCGATGTTTATCGCGTACAAAATTTGGCCAACCTTGGGATGGGAGGGAATGCCTCTTCAAGATACAGCTCAAGCAGTTGGAGAAGTCGAAGCCTGGCCGGGCACCTCCTTCCAGGAAACGGAAGCCCTCGTCTCCCGCGTGGAGAAGATTTTATTGCAACAACCGGAAATTCAATTGGTCTCCACCCAAATTGGCACAGAGCCAGCGTTTGGAACCTATTTTTCGGGCTTCGGAGTCCGGACCGTCAACAAGGCTTTTTTTAAAATCACCATGAGCAATGTCGAAGAGCGCGTCTGTCAATTTTATAACCGATGGGCGGATGACTTTTTTCTCTTGTCATACCTATTCAAACCCTGTGCTGATCTGAGCGGACGAGACATTTGGCAAATAATGGATGGCGTTCAAGCTGAAGCGCTCTCCACCGTGCCGGGGATTCGGTCTTTTTGGCTCATGGAAATGGGAGCGACTCCTGTCAACACCGCTCGGGCCCCTGTGGAAGCGGTCATTAAAGGACCGGATTTGGAAGAACTTGCCAAGATTGGCCAAGAGGGCTTGGCCGTGGCCCAACGAACCCCTGGGATTGTTCAACCTTTTACCAGTTGGTCAATGACCATGCCGCAATATCACCTCAACATCGATCGGGTTCGGGCCAAGGAATTGGGATTGGCCGTTCCGCAAATCGCCATACAGGCGTACTACGCGTTGAACGGCGGCATGACCTCGGAATTTTTTAAACCCGAAGAGGGCTACCGTCACCGGCGCCTTCTCATTCGCTATCAGCCTGATCAACGCTTGACCATGACTGATCTGGAGCAAGTCATGTTGAAACTTCCCGATGGCGGGCAAGTCCCTTTAAAGGAGGTGGCCACGATTGAACGCAAAGAGGGGACGGATCTGGTCTACAAGGAAGATCTGCAATATGCCATGAGTGTGCTGGCTCAATATCGCGGAGTCGGTCTCAGAATGGCGACAGCTGGTGTCCTGATGGGCATTAAGACCTCGGTCACCCTTCCGAAAGGCTATACCGTTGAACCCAAGGGGTTGATGCTCGACATGATGGACAACCTCTATCGGCTCTACTCGGCCTTGGCGTTTGCCATTTTTCTTTTGCTGTTCATGCTGCTCCTTCAAACCCAATCCTGGGTCGCCACCATGGCCATTATGGTGGATGCCCCATTACAGGTCTTTGGGGCCATTTTTTTCCTGTATTGGCGAGGCATGTATTGGTCCCCGCCAGTGGTCTGGGGATTGACGATTGCCACTGCCGCTGTCATGGCAACCGGCATTTATTTGCTCGATAAAGTTGAACAAGAGCGGGCTGAAGGAAAATCCGTACGGGACGCGATCATCAGCGGCGGCACCATTCGGCTCATCCCCGTTTTAATGACGGCGATCACGTTTGTGGTCGCGTTTATTCCCCCCATGTTTGCTCCCCCGACAGGCATGGATCGGTTTCGACCCATTGCTACGGCGTTAATTGGGGCCATCATCAGCTCGACGGCCCTTAGTCTGATTATGGTGCCCGTCACGTATTCATTGCTGGATGACGCCAAGCAATATCTTCAGAAAGTGTTTGGGATACGCCCGAGTACCCCCGAGCCAGTTTTGCCGTCCGTGGACAGTGACGGTAATGGGAGCTCCACACCAGTATCCACCACTACCGTGTATGAAGGGGAAGCCAAACACTTAAAAGATCCCGTAGTGAAGAAGCAACTCGAAGAATGGTCCTCATAACATGGCCCTTTTTCAACGTCTCATTTCTAGTCATACATCAGGATACACGATCACTGAGGGAAGGAAGGATGAGAGTTTCGTATGCGGAATAATCCAATCACGTCACTTTACACAATAAGGAGGTGTTCAATGGTCACAGCGGTGAAGCAACGATTCTGTCTTAAACAGGTAACGACCTGTCTGTCTGCTGTGCTGGGAATGTTTTTGTGTTTAAGCGCAGTCGACACAGGCAATGGGTCTGCCTGGGCAAAAGACTATCAGTATTCCGGGGGAATCATTATTGAAAAACAATCCACTCTTCCCTTTCGAAGAGCGATTGCGAACGTTCAACGTGCGATTAAGGCAGCCCGGTTTATTATCGTCGGAGAGCCCAATTATCAACTGATGCAGCGCATGGTGGGTCGGGAGCGTGCCGGGGCTAAAGGGTTCTTTTTGTATCGGCCGGACCTTGGCATTCCTGTGTTCGACAATGACCCCAAGGCGGCGATGGAGGTCCCCTTAAAAATTGTGATTTGGGAGGGGTCGGATGGGAAAGGCCTCATTCGATACAAACAACCCTCTTCGGTGTTGGCTGATTACAAGTCGCTAGGTGATCTTGGGAGCGAACTAGACCAGTTGATGGTGAAGATCTCTGATGCGGGCGTGAAGTAAGACGATTTCATGGTTCATCATTGTTGGGTCCATTTCATTTAATGAATAGGAGAAAGCTAATGGAAAGATTTCTACACATGCGGAGAATTTCTTATGTGGTGATCACGAGTCTGATGATAATCAGTTTTGCGTTTGTCCTTTCTCCAGAGGTCAGGGCTCAGGAAACTGCCATGAAAATGGTGTTTGGAGATCGTTCGATTGCTATGCCATTGCCGAAGGATCGGATCGTGGTTCGTTCGAAGTATTCCTTCATCGACACGGTCATTCGCATTAAAGACACCATTGAAGCCAAAGATCTCCTGATCGTCGGAAACATCGATCACCAAGAACTACTGACCTTAGTGGGACTGAAGACCGGGGGTATGCTTGGGATCGAATTTTTTCATCCGCGATACGGAAAAGTCATCGCGAAAAATGACGGTGCCGCCGCGCTTGAAATGCCCTACCGGGTGGTGGTGATGGAGGCCAATGATGAGAGTGTGTTGGTCACGTATTATCGCGCCTCCTCGGTGCTTGCGCCCTACAAAGGTTGTGAAGGGTTGGGGCGAGAAATCGATGGGGTCTTAGATGATATTGTGGCCTCCATTGACCGTTAATCGAACTTTGGCCCATTGCACGAACGATGTCTTGAATCTGTATACCGAATGAGGAGGACGAGTCATGAAAACCCGATTATCGATAGTGATGGTTGGTGTCTGTGCTGTGTTGGGGTGGCCCACATCCCTGTTGGCAGAACCTGAAAAAGCTTCATCAGAACCACCAGTCGTTCAAAGCTTTGATTGGCTACCAGGTGGCGAGGAGGAGTTGTCCCATGTCACACCTGGACAAGAGCCTCCTGGACAAGAGCCATATTATGTGACCATGCAGGTCAAATTTGAATGCCTGTTGTTTGATGGGGACTGCAGCCAATTTCAAATTCTGAAACCTCCTACGGCCCAAGCCGTGCCATGGCACACCGTTGATGGGTGCAACATAGAGGAGGCGTTAGCAGGAGAACCAATCAAAGACGGGGTGTTGGTCTTGCGACCAGGGGAATTGGCGCTCATCAAAGTGGCGTATTTCAACGATACCGATAAGCCTGTGAAATTCCGAGGCATTCCCCATTATATCGAGCCGCAAAATTTACAACCTACGACGATTATGAACTGCATGTGTTTGGGAGAAACCTACACCGTTCCGCCCCATACGGGTTGGTACCGCATTATTCGCTTGGGTCCAGGTTTTGATACGCCAGCCGGGTCACGGATGGTCGCCACCCATGTCTTAACCAGCGATTCTTTGGTTGACTAAATTTGGCTTAAATTTATGAGGAGATCATCATGAAACACTCAATTCTTTTGTTGCTTGCCGCAACGAGTTTCTTCTTGGCGGGATCCCTGACCCCGGCCTTTTCCGAGGATTTGGTTGTCCGGCCTCATATTCCCATGGGGCATAAATTACCCATTATTCTCCCTCCTCAAGGGGAGGCTCCAGATCCGAATGAATTCCCTCGGGAAGAAGGAAAAGTCAGTCTTCAGATCGTGTTTGAAAAAGAAAAAGGGCTCAACCTGCCGATTCAGCAATTCTTGACCAGCCCACAGGATCCCAAGATGTTATGGCAAGACCGCTCCCTTTCACCTGCAGAAGTCGAGACCGTCAAAGTCCCGATCATGGGTGACCTTGATTCCGGGGAAGGGGCGATTGCCGGCCCGGTCTCTCTTCCACCGGGCTATTACTTTATTACCTTGGTCGTGGATAACCGGAAAGGGAAAGAAGACCTTCAGTTTTATGTTCCTGCGCCGAATCCCAAAGACCACATCCTTCTGTCTTGGGATACCAGTTCCATCGCTATGCTCAATGTTGTCGCAAAATGTCTCTGCGCCAGCATCGTGTACACCGCTCCCAAAGGGGGGCTTTGGTATCGAGTGATTGGCATCAACATTAACAAGGAGATTCCTGTTCCTTCACGAATGACCTTTGTGATGACGGCGATGAAAGGACCGAGGGCTTTGAATCATGACCCCAAAGAAGACAAGCCCATTATGATCAAAATGGAATAAAGACGAAGGATCAATCACGTGCATCATGGGATAGGTTTGTTCTGTTCAGGAAAAGGGCGACATGTGCTGAAACACCGGAGGCCACTGGCCATAATGGTTCTAACTTTAGTGGTAGTGTTTTTCCCAGCACTTGGAGCGAGAGAGATAATATGGGGGGCGGAGCCGGTTCAGGCTCCAACCTTCACCCTTCCGAATCTGCAAGGTCACCTTGTTAGTTTGGGCGACTATCAAGGAAGGGTCATTCTCCTCAATTTCTGGGCAACCTGGTGCCGGGATTGTGTGAGGGAAATGCCGGAATTCGAAAAATTGTATCAAGCGCACAAAGAAAAAGGACTTTCTGTTCTCGCCATTGCTCTGGATAAAGAAGGCCGACCTGCCGTGGAGGCCTTTTTGCAAGACGAACACCTTGAACTGACCTATCCGATTCTCCTGGATCAAGAAGAGCAGGTTGCCCGGCGCTATCGGCTTTCATGGGTCCCTGTCACTGTCGTGATAGGACGCGACGGTCAGGTGATTGAAACCATTCTTGGTGCCAGACCGTGGGGCAGCGAGGAGGTGATGACCTCAATCGAAAAGCTATTAAACACTCGCGAATATGATTGACCAACTCCTGGCGAGATGTAATCAATTTTGTCACGAAGGAGAGTAGATGATGCAGGAAGGTAAGCCGACAACTCAGGAGCCGACACCTGACCGCAAGCGTTCACGTGGATTGGTCATTACAGGATTGATTGGAACCGGAGTCCTAGCCTTATGTTGTTTCACTCCCGTTCTCGTTGGACTGTTGGCAGCCTCAGGGTTGGGGGCCCTCACGGGTTATTTGGATTTTGTTCTTCTGCCGGCCCTGGTCTTTTTTCTCTGTCTCCTTGCCTATGGGCTGCAAAAACCATCATCAGGTGAAGCATCCTGTTGTTCTGACCCATCATGGATGAAGGAGGGGAAGGACTGCCAGAAAGGCCCTTTGTAAACCATACGGAAGGGATGGAATAGACCGGCACCAAATTCAAACTGCCGCGTCATGGGAGAAACCTATGTCACAATGTTGTGTCACATCACCAACGGGAGCCGCACCCTGCTGCCCGATGAACGGAAAACCGACCAAACCCGTCCTGAGAACGACGGTGGAGGGTCTTCTCAAGCCAGAATTCAAAGCAGATGTATTGCCTCAATCCTATTATTTTTGTAACGCTCCAGACTGCGATACTGTGTATGTCTCAGAAGGAGAAGACCATCTCGTCACGAAAGATATGCTCATCGTACGCGTCGGGATCAAGGAAACGGAAGATCCAATCCCACTTTGCTATTGTTTTGATTATTTGCGTGAAAATGTCCGGGAAGATATCCGCCTGAAAAACGATACGGATATCGAAACAATCATTCGGCAACGCGTGAAAGCCAAAGAATGTTGGTGCGAAGAAGCCAATCCGAGCGGAACCTGTTGTTTAGGAGAGGTCGTGAAAGCCATAAAGCTCGCGAAAGCGTTAAAGGATCAAGGTCGTCTTTAAATGAGCCGACACTCTTGGTTCTCGAAATTCAAATTGATTAGCCATGAAACACCATCACCATTTACCGCTCTTACTCACGGTCGTGGCAATCGTTGGAGTGTTTACATGTCTAACGTCCAGGCACTCTTTTGCCCTTTCAGACCAACCCAATGAAAAAGTAACCCAGCTGTTGCTTGACACTGAGGAATTGCTGGAACAATTTCAGTTTCATGCCACCCTCATTCACCTTGACAAGGCTCTACAGCTTTTTCCTACCTCTCCTCGTCTTCACAAAAAACGAGGCGATGTCTTGATGATCCTGGGGCAGAATCAGGAGGCCCGTGTTTCCTATGGTCAAGCACTTACCCTTGCTCCTGATTGGATAGAAGGTCATTGGGCCTTGTGGACGCTGTTACACCGCCTCAGCATCAACCCAGACCTGGAACTAGACTCGCTCTTCCACATTGCTCGCCTCGATTCCCACAATCCGTTGGCTCAAATCCGTGTTGCCAGAAAGCTTCGGGAACAGAAACGGTTTGAAGAATCGGTCACGTATTTTCGAGGTGCCGTAGACATAGATCCCACGCATCTAGCCTACCGATTGTTTCTGGCCAGAGCGTTATTCGATATCCGTGACTCACCTGGCGCGCAGCAAGCCGTTCAATGGGTGTTATCTCACAGTTCGGCAGGTTCGCCTGTCCACATTGCCGCACAAAATCTCGTACAAACCGTCCAGGGTGGAACGGTCGATATCGGGAGCCGGTCAGAATTTTTCGAAAATACTCAAAAGCCGTATGGGGAAGAAGGCAAAGATTATAAACGTTGGGCGTTAACCCGAGAGAAGGCCTGGCTATTCATGAAGGCAACAAACTTTGCCGACGCCGAAGTCGCTTGGCGCAATGTGCTCTTGCTGGATCCTTACGATGATCTCGCCCGCTATAATCTCGGGCTAACGCTCTTGAAACTCCAACGGTATGAAGAAGCAATCGCCTCCTTGCAAGCCAGTTTTCAACAGTCCAAGCAGCCAACGTTTTACTACGATGCCCTCTTTCAAATTGGGCAAGCCTTTGCGAAATTGCAACAGTGGGAACAGGCCATGCTCCATTATCAGCAAGTCTTAGATAGTCAGTATTTAAAAGAGCAGGATTTTTATGCCTTGAATTTTCCAGATCTCCCCAGCGTTGAAGCGGCACTCACAGAAGCGCGAACCCATGTGACGACTATTTCCCAATCCCAGGTGGGAAGGGAGACCACACCGGCTTCCCATCGGCAAGAGCCATCAAGAATAAGAGAGGAGGAGCCGCTTTCGGTATCGTCTCTTGATTTAGGGCAGACTCTTTCAGAAAACAGTCAGACGCCTTTTCGGGTCAGGCCCCTGAGCGTGGATGTGATCAGAGGATGGTTCCGGCACCTTGTGACAGCGAAGGCAATTGTTCAGGATGATGTGCAGGCTGGATTCCATGAATATATTCCCCTCGATCCGGGGGACACGTTTGCCCCCGACCAGTCTGAAATATATCTCGTCTTTGCTTTAACCACTCCACCTGCCGACGCCAAGCAGATATCCACTCAATGGGTTGCCGAACAAGTGGAGCATAAATCTCCCAATACGGTGATAGGAACCGATGCGGTGGTTATGGATTTAAACGATAGCAGCGGGTATTTCTTTTTAGACCGGCCCAAAGGGGGATGGCCAGTGGGAACCTATCGCATTGATCTGTTTGTAGGAGAAGAAGTCTCACCATATACCTATGTGGCGGATGTCCGGTTTCGGATTCATTCCGAGAAAATTCAAAAAAAGGGACCATAAGAGTTCCCTATAGCAAGCTCCCCCTTTCTGATTTCGGCGAGATACTCGTCTTAACAGGATAATTCACTCTTTTCCCATTTAGATAACCTTCTTTCTTGACTCCGTACCATGGTACGGAGTGTATCCTATGCTTATGAGAATCGGTCAAGTCGCCAAACGCGCCGGGGTCAATGTTGAAACCATCCGCTTTTATGAGCGAAAGGGGTTAATCTCGCAACCACTTCGTACTTCGGGAGGATACCGGGAGTATCCCCATGAAGCGATAGCCAGAATTCGTTTTATCAAACGAGCACAGGAACTGGGGTTTTCCTTAACCGAAATAACGGAACTCCTCTCTTGGCAAACTGACCCCAGAGCAACCTGTGCTGATGTCAAACAAAAAGCGGAAGCCAAAATCTCCACGATTCATGGGCGCATTAAAGATCTTCAGAAAATGAAACGTTCCCTTGAACAACTAGCCGCTGCCTGCAAGGGAAGCGGTCCTCTGAATGACTGCCCGATTATTGATTGTTTTGAAACCCAGAAAGAAAAGGAGGACTAACCATGACGGCTACACGACAAATAGAAATTTTCAGCGCCGGGTGTCCAATCTGTAAAGAGACGATCGCTCTTGTTCACCGGCTGGCCTGTTCCTCATGTGATGTCAAAGTTCTAGACATGAAAAACCAGACTGTGGCCAGCCGCGCCAAGGAGCTTGGCATTCGGACCCTCCCTACTGTGGTTATAGATGGCCAGGTGGCGTCTTGTTGTACAGCTCAGGGGCCTCATGAAAAAGAACTACGCCAGGCGGGAGTGGGGCAACCCTAATCGTGAGCCCGGAAAAGGGTTTCAATGAACACGAAGAAACCCACTAACATTTCTCCGCCCAAAGCAGGATTCTTTGCAGGGATCAGTGTGTTTTCAGGACTTGGTGCTTTGGCCGCCAAGTCCTGCTGCATCCTGCCATTCCTGCTGGCTTCGTCAGGGATCGGCAGCGCATGGCTCAGCCGTGAACTGGCCATTTTCAGGCCCTATTTCCTAACAGCCGCTCTATTGACCCTGGTGATTGGATGGGTTCTGGCCATTCGCCGGAATCGGGCCACGTGCCAAACGGATGCCTCATGTGCCACTTCCAAAGCAGGATGGACGACCTTCACGATGCTCGGTCTGGCCACGGTGTTTGTCGGTTTATCTGCCCTGTGGGATTTTCTCCAACCCGTTATTTTCGAGTATCTGAAGAATTCGGTATGATCTCTTTACACTCGATATTGGAATGCCCGAAGTGTGGATTTCAAAAAACGGAAATCATGCCGATTGATGCTTGCCAGGTATATTACGAATGCCAAGAGTGCCAAGCTTCATTGAAGCCAAAAGCAGGTGATTGTTGTGTGTTTTGTTCTTTCGGAACCGTCCCATGCCCTCCAATTCAACAGGCGCGTCAATGAGACTGAAAGTATTCTCAAGTGTTGAGCCCTTTTTGAATAAGGAAGCCAATGAAATTCGTTTTTTAATGCCCTCGTAAAATGATCGCGTGATTCTTGATAACGACCACCCTGCTTATTAAGGGTTAACCCAAGGTTATAGTGGGCTTCAGCCATTGCTGGAAAGGCCAGGATGGCGATTCGGTATTGTTTTTCAGCCCCTGTCCACCACCCTTCTTTAAAATAGCGGTTTCCTTCCTTCATGGCTTGAGCCGTTTCAGGGTCAGCATACACAAGTGGAGGTAAAGGCTCGTCTAGATGTTGGTGGTCATGCCCTGCGCAACCCATTACCAAAGGAAGCCAAATCAACAGGCTGGCCAAAACTTTTAATAGTTCAATAGTTTGCATCGTTTTTCCTATGAGGCCGACAAGTGCAGTGGCCTCCGCACCCTTAACCCGTTCGCCACAGCCAGAAGCTCGCTGACCTCATGGATGAAGACGGCAGCCCCGACGCTCAAGACTCCCAGTAGGGCCGAAGGAATAAGAATGGCGAGGAGAATGAGAGAAAATACAATGTTCTGGCGACTGATCCTACGGACTCGACGACCAAGCCGCAACGCGTGAGCGACTTTTCCCAGATCCTCAGACATGAGGGCGATATCTGCCGCCTCGATCGCCGCATCACTGCCGATCGCTCCCATCGCCATACCACAGGTTGCTGCCGCCAAAGCCGGAGCATCATTGATCCCATCACCGACCATGAGGACGGCTCCAAATCGCTGTTCGAGTTCCTGCACAACCCGCACCTTATCCTCAGGACTCAGGTTTGCCCGAACATCATCAATGTCCAGCGCGCGAGCGACCGCCTCGGCGGCAAGTGCATGATCGCCAGTGAGCATCACGACCCGGACACCCATTGTGTGAAGTTCGCGGATCACGTCCTTCATCGCAGGACGTATGCGATCTTGAAGGGCAAGTAAGCCACGAACATTGTCACCATTGCCAACCAACACGACCGTCTTCCCCTGTGCCTGAAACTGTTTGACCGTGTCTTCATTCTTCCCCAACCTGGCACCTAACTTTTTAAAGAGATCCAACTTCCCAACATGCCAGACTGTTTGTTCAACAAGGGCTTTGGCTCCCGTTCCGGTGAGGGATTCGAAGTCTCGTACCTCGGCAGGGATTACACCCTGAGATCTTGCTCGATCAACGATGGCCCTGGCCAGAGGGTGTGCGGAAGCATATTCAACCCCTGCAGCCAGCGCCAGTAATTCTTCTGGGGAACCGGTAAAAGGGACGACGTCGGTTACCATGGGAACTCCCTGAGTGAGGGTTCCGGTTTTGTCAAAGGCGATCGTCCGAATGGCCCCGAGATGCTCTAAGTGCGCACCGCCCTTAATCAAGATACCTTGTCGGCCAGCAGAACCAATGCCGGCGGCCATGGCCACGGGCATGGACATCACCAGGGCACAAGGAGCCGCCGCAACGAGCAGAACGACAGCTCGAACCGCCCATTCGCCATAGGGGAGTCCCAAAACCCAAGGGATGACGAGAAACAGAAGGGACGTACCGAGGACTACTGGGCTGTAACGGCGTCCAAACCGCTCGATCCACTGCTGCGTTTTTCCTTTCCGTTCTTGAGCCTCCTCAACAAGATGAATGATTTTGGCTAAGGTATTATCTTGGAACGCAGCCGTCGCCTCCACCCCTAGAGCCCCTTGAAGGTTCAGCGTACCAGCAAACACGAGCATGCCGGGTTCTTTGTCCACCGGAATAGATTCGCCGGTCAAGGCGGATTCATCGAGGCTTGACGTTCCAGACTTCACGGTGCCATCAGTTGGAATGGATTCGCCAGGTCGTACAAGGAATCGGTCGCCAGGCCGCAACTCCTCAGCCGCAATTGTGACTTCCTGGCCCTCTCGGAGAAGGTGCGCCTCTTTCGGAGCCAAATCCAGAAGAGCACGGATCGCCGAGCGGGTGCGGGCGTAGGTATACTCCTCCAATCCCTCAGCCGCTCCATAAAGAAAAACAAGAAAGGCTGCTTCATCCCAGAGTCCCAGGAGACCGGAACCCACCGTAGCGGCAAGCATCAAGAGATCGATTCCAATCTCACCCTCTGTAAAGAGTTCCTCAACGGCCTCCCGAGCCCAATGGTAGCCACCCAGTGGAATCGCCACAAAATAAAAAGCCAGTTCTACCTGCTCTGAAATAAACCCCGCGTGGGCTAGGACAAATCCAACCCCCGCCAACACTCCAGCCATGAGGGCATTTCGCAGGATGGGGTATTCCCAC
Organism: uncultured Nitrospirota bacterium; assembly: GCA_937139405.1. GTDB lineage: Bacteria > Nitrospirota > Nitrospiria > Nitrospirales > UBA8639 > Nitrospira_E. The sequence goes on along the minus strand of CAKZPV010000025.1, from coordinate 122,319 downwards.
CATTGACCTTCAAATCCATCTTGGTGATTCTCTTTTTTTGGCATGACCGAGGTGTCCATCATTTAGTTAGAGATTTGCTCATGAGAAGTCTCTGTCAAATTTCATCTTTTTTAGGGTCGTGTAAATTCTTCGCAAAAAGGCCGGTTGGTTGTCTCTTGATCCAACTCGACCTTTTGTGATATTGGCAGTGGCTTCAGAACAGGCCCGATCTAGATTTTTCTTTGCCAATTCTTTATCAAGATCCTTCCGCTTTGTCTCGAACTCTTCCTTGTTCATCTCTCCACGAGCATACCGTTTTTTCAAAATTTCCAAAGGGGGCTCCCTTTCTTGAGGAACTGACTCCTTCCTCTCACGGCTCACCAGCACCATGACAAAGTACCCAATTCCCAGGATAACCAGAATCCAGAACACGATCATAAGAAGAGGACCGAACCCCCAACCCATTCCCGGCATCCAATCGTGCATGACATCCCCCCCTATAATTTAATGTTTCTTGCCTTATCATGTATGAAAAACTCTAAGAGCAGCCATTGCACAGGGTTCACTTTTAACAAGCCTATATTTTCATTTGTTCTGCCAGATCGGCCTCTCCGTTTCCCCTGAGGAAATACCCGAGTGTTTGTGATACCCAGTTACTCCGCAATTTTTCCCCTATAGGGGCGTTAAGCGCACCGAGGAACTTTTCGGTTCGGCTAAGATCCCATGTGGAAGCAACCTAATCCGAATCGGCCCCGATGGTCTCCGCTAGCAAAATGGATTTGAGGTAAAACGATCCCTCCGTGGTGACTCGTTCCCCTTCTTGTAAGCCTTGGAGGACTTCGATGTCAGGCGGTACCGGCGTCCCGAGAATCACCTTCCGAACTGCGTAGGTCCCTGGCTCTATCTCTACAAAAGCCATCGCCTTCTCCTGGATTTGCTGAATGCCTGTTTGGGGAACCACCAGGCTTTGTTGCTTGTTCGATGAAGGGATCTTAATGCCAACAGTGGCAAACATGCCGGGCCGGAGACGACCGCTACGGTTTTCAATCTCCGCGTGAGCATGAACGGTTCGGGTGTCCGGATCCAGCACATTCATAAGGTGGGTCAGGGTACCTTCAATCCATTCGTTGGGGTAAGCATCCACCATGATCCGGATCTTCAACCCTTCTGAAATATGAGCGAGATCCTTCTCAAAAATGTCCAATGACACCCAGACGGTGGTCAAATCGGCCAGGGTGAAAGGGACGTCCGTTGGTCGAATCACCTCTCCCATGGTGATGTTCCGGTCTACAATGGTTCCCGCAAACGGAGCGGTAAGATGGAAATATGAGAGGGGATGATTCTTGCCATCCCACTGCATTTCCTTGATGACCTCTTCGGGGACCCCAATCATCCGTAAACCTTCGCGGGCGGCCCGGAAGGCAGCAACGTTCCTTTCAAATTCGCCTTTGGCGTCTAGAAAATCTTTCTCCGAGGAGATGCGTTGTATGAAAAGCCGTTGCTCCCGTTCAAAATTTCGCCGGGCAAGTTTGAGATTCACCCGTACTTGGAGAAACTCCGCTTTTTTTTGTCCCAGCTCAAGGCTATCGAGAAGCGCCAGAGTTTGGCCCGCTTGAACCAGGTCTCCAAGTTCAACGATAACTTGGATGGCTTTCCCTTCGATTCGAGGGCTGATCTTGGCAAGCTTGTATTGGTTTGGCTCAATGCTGGCTGTCACTTTAACTTCCGGTAGAACCGTTTGCCTTCTAACAAGCGCAGTTTGAAAGGTCTGTCCTTTTAAAGCCTCGAGTGGAAGTGAGATCTGATTCTGGCCAGGTTCTTCAAGATAGGGACTTTCCAGAGTGCCCCCCTCCCCAGCGACTTCTGAAGTTTGGGAAGAATTTTCCACAGGGTTTTCTTGGCATGCTCCGCCATAAAACAATGGGATGATGAGTAGGAACAGCCAAAATCGCTTTTTCATTGCATGTTCTCTCTTCTAAAAAGGCTTGGCGCCGACTTCCAGTGAAATTCACTTTATTAGAGGTCGACAAACGACCTTTAGATGGGCCCATCTCTCCTAATTACGGCAAACGCCACATTCATTCTTGGCTCAAAAACTTCCACTATTGGGTGTTACCCCCAAAAGGCTGTCTGTTTTCATCGCCATCAAGAGAAATGGCGCTAAGAATTTGTGATTGGGGAATTAGTGCATAAACAAATCGAAGGGAAGGGGTATCAAATGCGAAGCACAGAGATCAGGAGAAGAATGTCAGGGGAAGGAGCATAAGAGCCAAAAGCAGTAGAACGGTGATACGCACTCACAACTTTGAGGCACCACATGAGAGAGGGGTCACCACAAGTTGGCAAAAAATCACTTGCGGTGGTTGGGCTTACTTCGGAAGTTTTGTGAACAACAGCGATCTTAAAAGTGTCACAAAATGGCTGCGGCACTTCTTCGCTGGGCCTTAGGCAGTCAATTCCCAGAAGAGAAGACTTATCGCCGTTTATAGGCACCAGGCAACCATAAGCACTCAAGCTAGTAAGGAAGAATAAAACCGCAAGTAGGGTGGCGAGAATGGCGCGACTAGAATTCATAGAATAGGAGGTTCCTTTAAAAGATCATTTTACATGCCAATTCCCCATACATCAATCGGGAAGTACCTCTCTTTTGGTACTGTTTTGATAGATTCCTAACACTGCCAGAAAGCCCCGCATGGAAGGTCGAGGTTCTTCAACGAATACTCTCAGGGTTTCTCTAGACCCGTCGTTTCCAAGTTTCCCGCCATCGTTCTTCCCACACATACAGTTTAGACATAACAAGAAGGGTCAAGTCCGTGGACGTGACCAAGCCGCCGATGACAGGGTACGACGCGTATTCTTGCGAAAATGTACGGTAAGGGGTTGCTCTAGCTTATTTAAGAAGGCGCCCGGAATTGAGCGTCATACGCGTTGCAAAAACAGGCTTTATTGCAACATCGCAATTTTCACCCCTCCTCATTGATATTTACGCGATAACCGTTGTTGCGAAAAAAGACCAGACAAAGGAAGCTCGTTCTGCAAAGATCGGCTCGGACGACGTTAATAAAACGGCAAATATCACCAAAGTAAAAAGACAACCAATTCCAGCCAAATTACAACATGATTGTCAGACTTACTACCCTAGGCTGGATACCGCTTCGCTTGCCTTTGTCCCCGACCTCTATTACACTATACTGTGTAATTATTGATATTGAGAGGAGGTAGGTTATGCTTCAACAGGTTTTCCGAAAACCCTCTCTTCGGCAACGGCCTTTGCTCAGTTTGCAAGAAGCCGCCGAGCTCAGAGACCTCTTTACGATCCTGGCTAGCGACACGCGGCTTCGTCTCCTGCATGCCCTGGTGCAGGCTGGGGAACTTTGTGTAACCGATCTTGGGGAGCGGCTTGGAATGACACCTCAAGCGATTTCCAACCAACTGCAACGCCTAGCAGACCGCAAGATTCTGTCGACACGGCGCGAGGGGAACCACATCTATTACCGCATCGTGGACCCCTGTGTGCCCGCACTTCTCCACCGTGGAGTCTGTCTTGTTGAGGATTCCCGTGAAGCCTGATGCGCGAGAGACGGTTTTTGGTGAAGTCACGGCACAACTCCATGAGGCGACAAAGGCGAAAAAGTGCTGGCCCTGCGGCTGTCTCCACCAATCCCTTCAAACCATTGAGCGAGCGGTTCCGTCCACCGAACGTTCACCTGAATTGGCCTCGGTCCTCAAGGCCGCAACTGCATCACTCCTTCCATTTCAATACGAATGTCTGGGGTGTCAAGTCTGCTATCCGGCGCTCGCAGTCAACGCTGTCGCACAGGTGAGCGGAGATACATCCCTTGATATTTGCCCGACGGACGCGGTCGAAGTTCGCGCCGGGTGGCCGCCACTTCCGGGAAACTATACCGTCCTCCGGTATCACGCGCCGGTCGCCGTGTGTACGCTTACCGATGATGCCCTTAGGAGTACTCTCTCCCAGCACCTTGGGCCAGCCGCTGCGGTTGTAGGTACCCTCCATACAGAGAATCTTGGCATTGAACGTCTAATCCGGAATGTGCTGGCTAATCCGTATATTCGGTTTCTCGTTGTCTGTGGCACCGACTCGCGGCAAGCCATCGGCCACCTTCCAGGCCAGTCCCTGGTTGCACTGGCTCGTTACGGCCTTGATGAACGATCCCGTATTCAAGAGGCACACGGCAAGCGCCCGGTGATCCGAAACGTGGATCGGGCTGCTGTGGAACACTTTCGCCGCACAGTTGACGTGATCGATTTGATCGGCACGAGTGATATAGCGACCATTCAATCCACGGTGCAGGAGTGTTCTGATCGGAATCCCGGTCCTAGTGAGCCATTTGTCTCCGCAGAGGTCGTTTCCCCAGTCGCTGGCTATATACCTAGAAGGATGATCCCTGACCCGGCTGGGTACCTTGTGGTGTATGTCGATCATCACAGAGGATGTTTGCTCCTTGAACATTACCAGAATACGGGTTTGCTAGATGGGGTTATCCAAGGACATACGGCCCCTGAGGTCTATACGCCTGCCATTGAAAGCAAGTGGATCTCGCGGTTAGATCATGCGGCATACCTGGGGCGTGAACTCGCTCGGGCTGAACATGCATTTCTCACAGGAGAACCATTCGTTCAGGATGCCGCACCAGAGCGGGCTGATGACTCCATTCCGACACAGGGAAAAGACGCGGCACCATGTTCGGGCTGTCCGACATAAGCAAGCTTTCTGTTATGCCGAAGGGGATCCAGGACCCACTCAAGTACCGGTTCCTCGCGCTCGTAGGGCAAGGCTTCGAGGACGTGGAATTGACGCCCTATACCAGTCTCGCAGGCTGGACGCTCCTCTTACCTAATCTGCCTCAGATTCAAGTTGTGATCAGCGGGTTTCACGAGATCATTCGTTCCCGGCATGGTCTTCGTGTCTTGCGGGATCTGGACCTGGAGGCAGCCGCGCAGCAGGAATGGGATGCGGTCATCATTCCCGGGGGATGGCCAGATGAAGGCTATGAAGAACTTTACCAAGAGCCGGTTTTGTCAATCATCCGCCGCACGCATGCCCAGGGTGGTGTGATTGCCAGTAGCTGTACCGGCATTTTTGCCGTTGGGGAAGCCGGATTGCTCAAAGGTCGGCGAGCGACAACCTTCGTGTCCCCTAATGGTAGTTGTTCCCTGTGCGCCAAGAACGCGGAACGGCTAGCGGATTATGGAGCTCTGGTGTGCCCAGAGCCGTTCATCGTTGATGAACGCATTCTCTCAGATATAGGGCCAGCCATTGGACTTCGTGGTGCGCTCGCCTTATTGGAAGTTTTCATCGGCCGGGCCGGTGTTGCCAGTCTCCGCGAGGAACTGCTTCTTGACAGAGCTTCTCACGATGGCAAGGGACTCGGGGAAATAGACTGATGGATTCGATGAGGACCTAACCCACATCTTCTTGAACTGAGGGCGACTATTGAAAAGCCCGAACGGGTGATCCACGAATCGCCCTATTTTGGTCGTGGGCAGTTTTCTTGTGTCCCGCCGGGCCTCAATCGGTCTAGGTGAGTACGCTGCCCATTCGGTCTAGTGGCCTCGTCTTCATTGGATCTTCAGCATCCTGGCCATTCTGGTGATTTTGGCCTGCATCATTTACTGGCAAGCAACAGAAATCAGTCGGGTTGTGGCTGAGGAGATTGCTGAGCAAGTTGGCACAGATCTCGCTTTACTTGAGTAGGTGAGCCCCATTGAATGGGAAAATGTCCTACTCTACAGTGAATGCGTCATCGATAAGAGCCTTATCCAGGTCGCTTAGCGTACATTTTCACAGGAAAACGCGTCGTACCCTTAGTAAGGCAAAGAGCACGGCTATCCGTCCCACCAAGATTTGTCCCATGAAATAAATCTGCCAGAATGCACGAATAAAATCATCACTACCAGCGCGTCAAAGTGTTGTTAGACGTTGCTTACGAGAAGAGGGCTGCGAGCGATCGAGAGATTTTTGGGAAGTCATAAGGCTTGGGTAAGATGTCTATGAGACAGGGATGGAGCGCCTTCTGTTTCACTTCATCAGGGAAGGATTTCCCTGTAACGATCAGGACGGGAATTCGCTTGAGGGAAGGACTATTTGCTAGAGCATCAAGGAGTTGAAAGCCATCCATGATGGGCATGTTGAGATCGGTGATCACGACGTCAAAGGCTTCCGATTGCAGCTTAACCAACCCCTCAGCGCCGTTTTCTGCCTCATGGCAGATAAATCCTTCCTGTTCGAGATAGTCACGGAGGCACAGTCGATTCGATTCATCGTCTTCTACGAGTAAAATCTTTATGTGTTTGCTTGTCATCTTTCTTTTTCGATCCGTGTGCTGAATTGGCTACGGAATTCAATTTAAACTTACGCGTAAACAATTCGAGTCTGTGCCCGTACCAAAATTAAATGACAAGATAAAAATTAAAGACAACCATATAGGTCAGTGGCCGTGTCCGTCAGAGTCCGGCTCTGGTTCGGGTTTGGTTGTGGCATTTTCATAGCGACGAAAGGGCGGGGCATTTCGATACACGGGATTGCGGGGTTCCAGTTTTAATGCGTTTTTAAAATAAACGCGTGATTCTTGATAACGACCACCCTGCTTATTCAAGGTTAACCCAAGGTTATACTGGGCTTCAGCCATTGATGGAAAGGCCTGGATGGCGATTCGGTATTGTTTTTCAGCCCCCGTCCACCAGCCTTCTTTGAAATAGCGGTTCCCTTCTTTCATGGCTTGAGCCGTTTCAGGGGCAGCATACACTGGTGGAGGTAATGGCTCGTCTAGATGCTGGTGGCCATGCCCTGCGCAGCCCATTGCCAAAGAAAGCCAAATCAACAGGCTAGCCAAATAAATATACTGTATACTTCTTATTTCCATTGAGTTTCCCCTCCATCCTTTGATTAAAAAATCAGTGGCCAAATCATTTCAATAAAATAAAAGGATAAAGCCCTTCCTCTTAACAGTTCGATAGTTTGGATCGTTTCTTCTATGGGGCAGACAAATGAAGAGGCCGCCATACCCGTATACCGTTCTAATAAAAATTTTAATGCCGCCTCCGTTTCTTGAGAAACTTACCCTTTACTTTTCTCCCACCACTCATCTCTACAAGGACATAAAAGACAATACCCAAGATGCCTAGAATCCAGAAGGCGATCATTAATATAAGCCCACTTCCCCATCCCATTCCCAGCATTCCATCGTCCATGGTTTTCCATCTCGGTTTAATCCACGCTTGCCCCAAGGGGGCTTACTGGTTCAACCTGACTGAATAGGACTAATCAGAGCGTGGCAATTGTTCCGTTCGCCTTCCTTTCCACGCTTCGCGCCATCGTTCTTCCCACACATACAGTGTGGGCAACACCAGAAGGGTCAAGGCGGTGGAGGTGACAAGCCCCCCGATGACCACTGTGGCCAGTGGCTGCTGCACTTCAGCCCCGGCAGACGTGGAAAGTGCCATCGGGACAAATCCCAGACTCGCGACAAGGGCCGTCATGAGGACCGGGCGCACTCGGATCAAGGCTCCTTGGTAAGCCGCATCTTCAGCCGAAAGGCCTTTCTTCCGGAGATCTAGCACATAGGACATCAGCACCACCCCGTTCAAGACAGCCACGCCGAACAGCGCGATAAAGCCGATTCCCGCGGAGATGGAAAAGGGCATTCCACGAAGTGCCAGTGCCAAGATGCCACCTGTGGCCGCTAAGGGAATATTCAAGTAGATTAAGACCGCGGGCCTGACGGAATTGAACATGGTGTAGAGCATCACAAAGATTAAAAACAGCGCCAAGGGCACGACGATCGCCAGCCGCATGGAGGCCCGCTGGAGTTGCTCGAATTGCCCCCCCCATTCGATCCAATACCCTTCAGGCAGTTTCACCTGTTGCTCGACGGCCTGTTGGGCGTCGGCGACAAAAGTGGCCAGGTCGCGACCTCGCACGTTGGTCTCCACCGACAGCCGACGGTGAATATTCTCCCGACTGATTTGTGCCAGACCCGTCTCAATTTTAATGTCAGCCAGTTGTGTGATAGGAATCAGCCGGCCTCGTGGATCGGCGACTCGAATATTTCGAATCTGGTCGAAGTTTTTCCGATCCTCTGGGCTAAAGCGAACTTGATTGAAAAACCGCCGATTTCCTTTCACGACTTGACCGACGGTGCGACCGCCTATGGCTCTGACCGTGTCGAGAACTTGTGACGTGTTGATCCCATAGCGCGCAATGGCTTCTCGATCGATGATCACCCGAAGATAAGGAAGACCCGCGACTTGCTCCGCCTTTGTATCAGCGGCACCCGGTACCTTTGAGACCACTTGCACGACCTGGTCGCCAATAGTCTTGAGCTGATCCATGTCCTCACCAAAAATAGAAATGGCGATTTCGGATCGCACGCCCGCGATCAGTTCCTGAACCCGAAGCTCGATGGGTTGTGAATAACTGAATTTGGTTCCCGGCACCGCCTTTTTCAAAGCCGCGTCGTAGGCTTGGATGAGTCCCTCCTTGGTTCCCGCCGTCGTCCATTCATGATCGGGTTTTAATAAAACATAGATATCACTGATCTCCACACCCATGGGATCAGTGGCGATTTCAGGACGGCCTGTCCTGGAAATCACCGAAGTCACTTCCGGAAATACTTTCAGAATCTGTTCAATACGGGTCGTATTCCTCACGGATTCTTCCAGTGAGACGCTGGGTAAACGCCAGGCTTGAAGGGCGATCGAGCCTTCATCAAGTTTGGGAATAAACTCCGCCCCCATGAAAGAGGCCACTCCCAGGCTTGTGGCAAACAGTGCGGCGGCCACCCCACCGGTAATGGCAGGGTGGTGCATGGTCCGAGTCAACAGGGGGCGATAGATCTGTTTGATGTGCCGGATAATCCAGGTCTCTTCTTCTTTCACACCCTTCCGAAGAAAGAGACTGGCGAGAACGGGAGTCAGCGTGAAGGCCAATACCAAGGAGGCCACCAGAGCAAAAATGACGGTGACGGCCATGGGCGTAAACATTTTACCTTCAATACCCTCGAGTGTGAGAATGGGCAGGTACACGATAATAATGATTCCCACGGCAAAGAAGATGGGACGAAGCACTTCTCGACCCGACTCCCGGATGACTCCGTGAATCTCCTCGGCGGTCATGCGGCCGGATTGTTGAGTCTTTTCTCGTCGTTCGGCAATATGCCGCACGATGTTTTCAATCATGACGACCGACCCATCAACAATCAGACCGAAGTCAATCGCTCCCAAACTCATCAGGTTCCCGGAGATCTTGGCAGACACCATGCCCGTGAACGCCACCAACATGGATAGCGGGATCGCGACGGCCACGATGAGGCCACCACGGATATTTCCCAGGAGCAGCAGCAGAACCGCAATGACGAGGATGGCCCCCTCGGTCAGATTCGTGGCCACGGTTTTAATGGTTTTTTTTACCAAATCCACGCGGTCGTAATATGCATCAATCGTCACCCCTTCGGGCAGTGATTTCTGGATCTGTTCGAGCTTGTCTTTCACCCGATTGACGACGACCCTGCCATTTTCACCGATCAGCAGCATCACGATGCCGGTCACGACTTCACCTCTTCCATCTCGCGTGACCGCGCCTTGACGAACCATCGGCGCGAATTGTGCCTTGCCGAGATTCCGGATATAAATTGGGGTGCCATCATTCCGAGTGGCGACGACGATATTTTCAATATCCTGAAGGGTTTGAACGAGCCCTTCTCCGCGGATTAAATACTGTTCTTGAGCATGTTCAATATAGCCCCCTCCGGCATTCGCATTATTTTGCTCGAGGGCCTCAAAAATTTGTCCGATCGCCAGATCGTAAGAAACCAGCTTCGAGGCGTCGAGTTGGACTTCATACGTCTGCAATTCACCACCATAGGTATTCACCTCGATCACGCCAGGGACAGACCGAAGTTGGAAAGCAATATCCCAGTCGAGGATCGTGCGCAATTCCATGAGCGAGTAGCCCTCTCCCTTGACCTCAAACTGGTAGATTTCTCCTAAGCCGGAAGAAATGGGACCCATCTCCGGGGTCCCCAACCCAGGAGGAATGGCTTCACGTGCCTGGGGCAGGCGTTCCATAATCAGTCGCCGGCAGAAGTAGATGTCCATGCCTTCATCGAAATAAATCGTGATGGCTGACAGGCCGAAGCGCGAAACCGAGCGAATCAGCTCAATCCCCGGCAAGCCGGACATGGCTGTTTCAACCGGAAACGTAATAAAATTTTCGACTTCAACCGGCCCCAAGCCCGGAGCATTGGTCAGGATCTGGACTTGATTGGGTGTGACATCCGGAACCGCGTCGACAGGCAGGATGGTCATCGAATACACCCCTGACGCAATGATCAGCCCGACAAAGACCAGAATGAGAAACCGATTTCCTAACGCAAACTCGAAGATTCGATTCAGCATGGCATTGGATCCTTTTCCCGAGGAGAGATTATTCCTACGCTCTTGTTAATGGGAATGCCCTCCGAGTTTCTCCCCAAGCATGACGGACTTAAGATAGAACGACCCTTTGGTCACCACTCGTTCGCCTTCCTTCAAACCGTCGAGAATTTCGACGTAAGGATTATCTTCAGACCCAAGAGTCACCGCCCGTTTCTCATAGGTACCCGCCTGTTCCTCCACGAAAGCTACAGGTTTTTCTTCGATGTGTTGAATGGCATCCTGGGGCACCACGAGAACTTTTTTTCCTTGGGACCCTGAACTGGTAATGGCCGATCGAGCGAACATTCCTGGACGCAGCCGACCATCAGGGTTGGGAATCTCTACTCTGGCCTCCACGGTCCGGGTGTCCGGATTCACGAGATTTCCCAAATACATCACGGCCCCACGAAAGGTCTCACCCGGATAGGAATCTACGGATATACGGACATCAGCTCCCACACGAACAGCGGCCAAGTCTTTTTCATAGACATCGAGGAGAATCCAGACCGTGGTCAGGTCGGCAATGGTAAAAAGTTTATCTCTGGGAGTGACCAGTTCTCCCGGGCTAATATGCCGCTCAATGATGGTGCCTGCCTGGGGAGCCGTCAGGGAAAAGGAGGACAGAGGATGGTGTCCACTCTTACTCCCAATAATCGCTTCTATGTCCTGGTGAGAGAGCCCGACGAGCTCGAGCGCTTCAAACGCGGCTTGATAGGCGGCTAAACTCTGTTGGTAGGCCCCTTGTGCATCCAAATAATCTTTTTCCGAAGAGATTTGTTGCTCGAAAAGCCGCTTTTCCCTCTCGTAATTAGTTTTGTTCACCCGCATGGTCGTTCGGGCTTGTCGGAAAGCTGACTTTTTTGACCCCAACTCAATGCTATCGAGTTGTGCCAGCGTTTGGCCTATTGTCACCAGGTCACCAAGTTCGGCGATAACCTTGACGGCTTTTCCCTCGATGCGTGGACTTACATGAGTGAGCTTATACTCGTTCGGTTTAATATTGGCCGTGGCCTGAATCCCTTCTCTGACTACTCGTCGTTCAACGACGACTGTCTGGAAGGTTTGACCTTCAAGCGCCTCGGGAGCAATGGTGATCTCGTCGGAGTGCTCTTCACCCTCATGTTGGTCTTCCTTCCCATGTTCGTCAGATTCATGGCCATGTTCATCGGGTTCACGGCCCTGTTCTTGTTTCGCATCTGTCCCTTCAGTTGGAGGAGCCGTCGGGCCCTCCTGGCAGCCTACACCCGACAGTACGAGCACGATGAGCACATATTTCCATTTTGAACTATTCATAAATTTTCCTCTTAACTTAAGGCTGTCCCCCAACCGCTTGCGCTAAATTCGTCTCTGCTGCACGGAATTGTCCTAGGGAATCCACATACGAAAGTTGGGCGGTGATCAGATCATCTTGCACCACAATCAATTGCAATAAACCAATTTTCCCCTCCCGGTAGGCAATTTCGATAAACCGGAAATTTTCTTCGATTCGATCGAGCACCTCCGCTTCAAATACCTCGACGGATTGACGAGCCGCTTCGTACCCTTGAAAAGCCGTTTTGACTTCTTGCTCGATATTCCTAATCACGGCCACAATTTGATGTCGGCCTTGATTGAGCTCTCCACCCTGCGTCACTAATTCGCCTTGCTTCCGATCGAACAAGGGGAGGGGAATGCTGATCCCTCCGCCCACCATCTTACTCGCTCCCGCAGGCCCCTCAGTCTCGGTCTGATAAAACCCTTGAATCGTGGGATTCGGCACGATGAGCCGTCGGGTCAGATCCATGGCCGCTTCCACTCGGGCTACTTCCCTTTTCGCAGCTACAAGATCTGGCCGTTGCGCCCGTGCACGTTGGAGCAGGTTAGCCAAGGGAACTGCTTTGGGTGAATTCCGGAGTTGGCCGTCCAATTCGATTGAGCGATCAGACTCCCACCCCAGCAACCGGCGGAGGTCCAGTAAGGCATTTTGAAATGAGGCCTCGGCCACGAAGGTCGCCTTCCGAGACTGGCCATAGCGGATTTCCGCCAAGTTGGACTCCATAATAGGAGTCACGCCCGCTTTAAACCGCGCATCTGACGCATCGCGGATTCGCCGGTTTAACGTCTCGATTTCCTTCCGTAATCCAAGGCGTTTCTTCAAGGTGAGAGCTTGGAAGAAGGCGCGCATCACTTGTCCCGTGATAAGCCGTTCGCGATCCTTGACCTGAGCTTCGACTCGGGTCACCGTTCGAGTGGCCGCCTCTCTTCGGAGTCCACGTTGGCCGGCCACCTCCACTTCTTGGGATAGTGTGACCTGAAAATCTGATTCATTCCCTGATCCCGGATTATTTCGATTCCAGACCTGGCCATTCACGCTGGGATTAAACCGGTTAAAAAGAAACGCATTCACTTTCCGCCCTCGAGCGACTTCCAGTTCCTGTCGGACAACCAGCAGATCCGGGTTGCCCTCCAAAGCCGTCCGGACAGCCTGCTCGACTGTCAGCGACTCCACGGCATTGACGGGCTGACTCTGCAAGGTAAACAAAATGGAAGAAAAGACTATGCATACAAAATATTTTCGCTTCATCATGTCTGTCTCCAGTGCCAGGAGATTCAAAACTTTGTCTGAAAAATTTCAGGCAAGTCTTCTGAATACATTGACATTTTGTCTGGACCTTTTACCGAGAGGCTATCGAACCCTGCTCGAATGAATTCCAGACAGAAGTAAAAGAAGGTAGAGGGAAATGATTTTCCCCACTTGTACCATTTCAGAATTTTGAAGATTTATTCGAGTCAGAAACTCGAAAGGAAACTACACGGAGAGAATGGGGGGAGCGCGAGGAGAAAGGCTGTTGGTTAAAATCGAAAATGGCGTTGCCGGCGGGGAAGCGTCAATGGCGAAAACAAAAGACAAACTCGGTGTTTCCATTTCACAAGCAACAGCTATATCACTTGTGGGAAATGACACACTTTCTTCAAAAATGGGATCTATCGACGAATTGAGAACAGAAAAGGTGAGGGTGTCATGTTCAAGTCCATGAGGAGGGTGTATTGGGGAATCAGGGGATGGAAACGCTTCCTCTGGGGAGAAAGAATCATGATGATGTTGATGGTTTTCATAAGCACAAATGGGGGTGCTGGATAAAGCCGTGTGGTAGGTTCCGCCATGGACATGACCAGGCATTCCATGTGCATGATCGGCTTCTGGATGGATGTGGACTAAGGGTAGAGTAATAACCCAGAGTATCAGCCATATTCTTAATAATATGTGCGCCATTCCTATTCCTTTATAGAAACACCACTAAAGATATCGGTTTTTCATACTATTTTATTTAGCATATCAAAGTTTGTGTGGAATTAAAATGATTATATTATGTAGGTGGAAAGGGACCCCAACTGTTTCTTACCTGGAAAGAACTTCCGAATTGTACTATACTAATGATGTGAGACCAACCCAAAAACTAATTGCACTTTTTCTTCTTGGTCTGTTCCTCTCATTTAGTTTTAATGCGTTCGCGTGCCTGGTGCCGATTTATGGCGGCATGAAAGTGAGCCAGGGGAGTGATTGCACCAAACCTGGAGAAGAGCCTGCTTCAAAATTTTGTGACGGGTTTAAATCCCTCGCGGTCCAAGCCGGACCAGATATTTCCTTCTCAGAGGTTTCCAATTTTGTTCTTGCCGGGAACATTTCTTCTCTCGTTCCAGTCCCTGTGACAAGCAGTCAATTTCTCCCCGTTTCTGCACGAGGGCATCTTGTGCTCCCGAAGGATATCCTTGTCCTCATTTCAGTGTTTCGTATTTGATACCTTCCCCGCATTTCCTTTTCTCACTTAACGTTCAGATTTAAGAACTTACAAGGCGATCTTTCTGTTGTCGCAGGAAAGATTTTCGAGCCTGGCTTTTTTTATCTCTCTTTTTTTCATAAGGGGAGAACGGCTGGTTCGGATTGGAGAACGATATGCAACAAGCAAATAGATTTTGCCGGCAATGGGTGTTGCTCAGCACCCTTTTACTTGGCCTGGCCTGGCCCATTTGGGCAGGGGAACAAAATTTAAGCAAAGAGACCATACAACTTGGCCCGCTCATTCAAGAAGCCCTTCAACACAATCCGGAATTAGTGGCTGAGCAAGCCCAAGTCAAAGCCATGCAGGAGCGAGTTCCCCAAAGCAAGGCCTTGGATGATCCGGAATTCACGGTTCGACTGTGGAACACGCCGAATTCGTTGAATGTGACTCGGTCAAACAGAACCATCTATGGCCTGGCCCAACAATTTCCCTTTCCAGGAACCTTATCTCAGCAAGAACACATTGCTGAAAAGGTGATGAAACAAGCTGAACAACGCTTGGCAGGGAAGAAACGGGAAATTATTGCGGCAGTGAAGGAGGCCTATTATGAATGGTTTTATGCCCACCAAGCCATTGAGATTCATCATCAGGAAGCCAAACGTCTCAAGCAATTTTTTGAGGCTGCGACGGCCAAGTTCCGTGTCGGCAAAGGGACTCAAGTCGATGTGCTGAAAGCCCAGGTCGAACAGTCGAAGTGGTTTCAGCATCTCCCCATTCTCGAACAACAAAAAGAGTCGGCACAGGCTCACCTCAACACCATTCTCAACCGTGAGCCTAACGCCCCATTAGGACTCCCGGTAGTCCCTGGAGGTTTCGCCAGGGTTCTCTCCTTGGAACTTCTCCAAGTACAAGCACTTCAGGAGCGTCCTGAGATTCGGGAAGCCGCGTTAGTGGTTGAGCAATTCGATTCAACCATTAAACTCGCTAAGCTCCAAACCTATCCCCATCTTCGGGTCGAGGTGCAGCGTTGGCAGAACCGCAATGCGGAAGATGGATTTGGAGGTATTGTGTCCATCAACCTGCCGTTTGCGTTTTGGACGAAGCCGAAATACGAGGCTGGCGTTCGAGAAGCTATGGCGCACCGGGAAGTCGCACAGTTTAAGAAACGAACCTTAGAAAACCAGACCCGGTTCCAGATTCAAGATCTCTTGGCGCAAATAGAGGCAAAGAAAAATGTTCTCAACCTATATAAGACTACCGTGTTGCCGCAGGCCAAGCTCACCTTGAGGGCGGCGATTGCTGGATATCGCACCGATCGCACGGACTTTTTGGATCTCATCGAAGCGGATCGTGCCTTGCTCACCTATCAGTTGGAATTAGTCCGAACGGTCGTTGATTGGGAACAGTTACTGGCAAAACTAGAACGAGTCGTCGGGACGGAATTGTGAAAAGGGAGGTGTGCTCATGACGATACAAGACCGCTCTCGGAGTCTAATCCGTTGGATGGCGATAGCCCTTGGGATTGTGGCCCTTGTTGGGAGTGGATGGTGGGTCAACGAAAAGCTGGGGCTGAACCCCCTTGGCGGTGTGACAGAGGTTTCTCAGCCTCCTACTCAACACATGCAGAAGATGGCAGGGATGGAAATGAAAACCCTGTCAGATCACGCTGCGATACAGCCTGTGCAGGCCTCCCCGATGGTGTCCTCTCTCAAACAACAAATGATTGGGGTGCAAACCGCACTGGTGGAGAACCATCGTCTTTCCACGACCGTTCGAGCCACCGGGCGGGTGACATATAACGAACAGCGCATTTCCCATGTCAACCTTCGCATTTCAGGTTGGATCGAAACCCTCTACGTCGATTTTGTCGGCAAGGCTGTTCAAAAAGGCCAGCCGCTTTTTACCCTGTACAGTCCTGAGTTGGTGGCCACACAGGAGGAATATCTGCTGGCCTTGCAAGCGTTAGAAAATATTCAAGAAAGTCCACTCCCTGATGTCCATCACCAGGCCCAACAAGTCGTTGATGCTGCACGGGATCGGTTACGCCTCTGGACGTTTACTGATAACCAAATTGAGGATTTGGAGGTTCAAGGAGCCCCAAACAACTCCGTGACGATATTTTCTCCCATCAATGGCCATGTGATCGACAAAACCGCATTTCAGGGGATGTTCGTTCAACCTGAGACGACGATGTATACCATTGCCAATCTCTCCACCATTTGGGTGCAAGCTGATGTCTATGAATATGAATTGCCTTTTATCCAGACAGGACAGCCAGCCAATCTCACCTTGGAAGGCTTGCCAGGGGAAACCTTTTCTGGACGTGTGACCTATATCTATCCCTATCTCAACAAAGCGTCCCGCACCATACAGGTACGGCTAGAATTCCTTAATCCTCACATTCGGCTCAAACCTGACATGTATGGCACCGTTCTCATTCAAGTGGATCGAGGCCTTAGTTTAGCCATACCGGACGAGGCCGTGCTCGATTCCGGACTCCGACAAGTCGTGTTTGTTGCACAAGAGAAAGGGATATTTGAACCGCGGGAAGTCACACTTGGGCCAAAGGTCGGTTCCTTCTTCGAGGTGACCCATGGATTGAAAGAAGGTGAGCGCATCGTCACGTCGGGCACTTTTTTATTGGATTCGGAAAGTCGCCTCATGTCCACCAGTAACATGATGGGAGCCTTGGGGATGGGCGGGGTCAAAATGGAACAGGCCCAGATGGGCGAGATGGACATGAAAAGTATGGATATGAGCGGAATGAAGTTGGATATGGAAAAAGGAGAAGGGGAAGACGCCCAATGATTGAACGAATTATTGGGTGGAGCGCCCGCAATGGTTTTCTGGTGGGATTATTGGTTTTCTTTCTCATGGGCTGGGGAATCTGGGTGATGGCGCGCACGCCGCTTGATGCCCTGCCTGATTTGTCGGATGCCCAAGTGATTGTGTTCACCGAATGGCCCGGACGCAGTCCGGACCTGGTCGAGGATCAAATCACCTATCCCCTTGTGACCTCTATGTTGGGAGCCCCGAACATCAAATATGTTCGAGGGCAATCCTTTCTGGGTCTCTCCTTTGTCTACATCGTGTTTCAAGATGGGACCGACATGTACTGGGCGAGAAGTCGTGTTGTGGAATATCTGCAAGGGGTGACGGATAAATTGCCAGAAGGCGTTTCGCCGATGCTCGGTCCCGATGCCACAGGGGTTGGCTGGGTCTTTCAATATGCCTTGGTGAGTGAAAACGGCCAACACAGTTTAGCCGACCTTCGATCGTTTCAGGATTGGTCGCTGCGCTATTGGCTACAAAGCGTGCCAGGTGTCGCAGAGGTGGCTTCTATTGGCGGGTTCGTGAAGCAGTATCAAGTGCAGGTGGACCCAGTAAAATTACAAGGCTATGGCATTGGCATTTCCGAGGTCATCAAGGCAATCCGCCGTAGTAATAACGAAGTCGGAGGACGGGTGATTGAAGCCAGCGAACGAGAATATATGGTACGAGGGCGGGGGTATATCACATCTCTCGATGATATCCGAGTGATCCCAGTCGGGACGGATCAACAGGGGACACCGATTACCGTCCGTGATGTCGCGCATGTCACCATCGGTCCGGATATGCGGCGAGGCATCGCGGAGTTGGATGGCACAGGAGAGGTAGTGGGGGGGATCGTCATCATGCGGTATGGCGAAAATGCTCTCGACGTGATTGATCGGGTGAAACAGAAGTTACAAGACGTTGCCCCGTCTATTCCCGAAGGCATTCAGGTGGTC
Source organism: uncultured Nitrospirota bacterium (assembly GCA_937139405.1). GTDB lineage: Bacteria > Nitrospirota > Nitrospiria > Nitrospirales > UBA8639 > Nitrospira_E. The sequence goes on along the minus strand of CAKZPV010000025.1, from coordinate 104,372 downwards.
CCCGTGTATGATCGATCGGACTTGATCCTGCGAGCCGTCGATACCTTAAAGGAAAAACTTGTTGAAATTAGCATCGTCGTCAGCTTAGTCAGCCTTGTTTTTCTCTTTCACGTTCGATCTGCCTTCGTCCCGATATTTCTGATCCCAGTATCCGTGGTGCTCTCGTTTATTGCCATGTATTACTTGGGGATCAGCTCGAATGTGATGTCCCTGTCGGGCATCGCGATCGCGATTGGGGCCATGGTCGATGCGGTCATTGTCATGGTAGAAAATGCGCATCGGCGATTAGAAGAATGGGAAATCCAGGGCCGAAAAGGGTCACGAGAGGAGGTTATTATTCGTGCAGCCCAGGAAGTAGGCAAGCCCCTCTTTTTTTCCTTGCTGATCATCACCGTATCCTTTCTGCCCATATTTACCTTGGAAGCGCAAGAAGGTCGGCTGTTTACACCCCTCGCTTATACCAAGACCTTTGCCATGTTTTTTGCCTCGCTTGTCTCGATCACCTTAGCGCCCTTGTTGATGTGCTGGTTCATTCGTGGTCGGGTCACCTCGGAACGTCGCAATCCTGTGAACCGCTTTCTTATGTGGATCTATACCCCTCTGGTCAAGACGGTGTTGCGATTCAGATGGCTAGTGGTAGGTCTTGCGATAGGAGGCATGATCCTGGTGTGGCCGCTTTATGAAAAGCTTGGGTCTGAATTCATGCCCCCTCTGAACGAAGGCACCATGTTATATATGCCCACCACCCTTCCAGGCCTGTCTGTTCAGAAGGCCAGCCAGATTCTTCAAACCCAAGATCGATTGTTAAAGGAGTTTCCCGAAGTTGATCGGGTGTTTGGGAAAATGGGCCGCGCACGAACCGCCACTGATCCGGCCCCCTTAAATATGGCTGAAACTTTGGTGACACTCAAGCCCCAGGAAGATTGGCGGCCAGGTATGACATGGGACACACTCATTGCCGAAATGGATCAGCGGGTCAGGATGCCTGGCATGCCGAACATTTGGTGGATGCCGATTCAAACGAGAACCGAAATGCTGGCTACCGGCATCCGAAGCAGTTTGGGTATTAAAATCTTAGGCCCCCAGTTACAGGACCTGGAACGGTTGGGTTTACAGATAGAAGGCCTCCTGCAATCACTTGACGGAACACGAAGTGCCTATGCCGAGCGGGTCACCGGAGGATACTATTTGGACATCGACGTGAACCGTGTGGCAGCGGCTCGATACGGGCTGACCGTGGCCGATGTGCAAGATGTCATCGAATCTGCTATTGGCGGAAAAAATGTTACCTGGACTGTGGAAGGACGGGAACGGTATCCCATTAATGTGCGTTACCCACGCGAACTCCGTCAGGATGTCGAGGCCCTCAACCGTGTTCTCGTGACGACATCCCAAGGCGAGCATATTCCACTCGCACAACTGTCCCACATCTCAAAGACAACTGGTCCCTCATCCATTCGGGATGAGAACGGCTCCCTTGCCAGTATTGTGTTTGTGGATGTGGCTGGCCAAGACCTGGGAAGCTATGTCCAGAAAGCCAAAGCTCTGGTTCAAGAGCACGTTAAACTTCCTGCTGGATATTCATTGCAATGGGCAGGCCAATACCAATATCTTGAACGGGCGCAGCAGCAACTTCAGATCGTCATTCCTTTAACCCTCTTTTTCATTTTCGTGTTGTTGTACCTTAATTTTCGATCTATACCTCGATGCCTGCTGGTTCTTCTCTCGGTTCCGTTTTCCTTAGTCGGCGCAATCTGGTATCTGAATTTTCTGGGATACCATCTCAGCGTCGCCGTCTGGGTTGGACTGATCGCCTTGGCAGGGGTTGCCGCTGAAACTGGTGTGATTATGATTATGTTCTTGGATGAAGCCTGTGCCCGGCGGCAAACGGAGAACCAGCTTCAGTCGTTGAGCGATCTTCGTGAGGCGGTGGTCGAGGGTTCCGTGCGTCGAGTACGGCCAAAAATCATGACGGCCTCCGCGATCTTTTTAGGATTATTACCCATCATGTGGAGCCATGGGACTGGGGCAGATGTGATGAAACGCATTGCCGCTCCTATGATTGGTGGAATGGTGACCGCGACCATTTTGACGCTATTAGTTATTCCATCATTATATTTAATCTGGCGAAAGAGAGAGTTAAAACTACATTTCAGAAAATATTAAGAAGTACCATGCCCACCTATTCAGGAGCAGCAACCCTCTTTTCAATGGGCTGCTTGTTCCTTTGAAAGCCTGTATGAAGCGATTTGCTTGACATTGTCCTATGTATCCATATATCTAGAAATATGGATATTGAAAAAAGCACTATAGTCTTTGACGCATTGTCTCAAGAAACACGCCTGAGAGCCTTTCGCTTGCTGGTCCAAGCGGGACCGGATGGGCTTCCGGCTGGAGCCATCAGTGAAGAGCTTGGCACACCGCAGAACACGCTTTCCTTTCACCTCAACCACCTCTCCCAAGCGGGTATTGTCAGTTCACGCCGTGAAGGGCGATCCATCATTTACCTGGCCAATTTTGACATGATGCGCGATTTAATTGGTTTTCTGGTCAACGACTGTTGCAGTAGAGAGGTGGCCAATATTCGCCAGGATAAAAAGAAGGGCTGTTCAATTATTGAACTAGTCGATTGTTGCAAGCCGAAGAATAAAGCTACGGCGAATGGCTAATACACTTCAAAAGGTGTTGTTTGTCTGTACTGGCAATTCCTGCCGTTCGATTTTGGCTGAGATGTTGCTACATCATCTTGGCAAAGGATGTTATCGGGCTTTCAGTGCAGGAAGTTGCCCGACAGGCCAAGTCCATCCTCTATCCATTGAAACGCTCAGGCGTCATGGTATTGACCCCGGTCAGCCGCGTAGTAAATCGTGGGGTGAGTTTGCCGGGATGAATTTTGACATAGTGATAACTGTGTGCGATCAAGCGGCAGGCGAAAGCTGCCCTCTCTTTCCCGGCAACCCTGCGAAACTGCACTGGAGTATACCTGACCCAGCTCAAGCGACAGGCACTGAGGAAGAAATCAACGCGGCCTTCGACGAAGCCTTCGTTTTGCTTCAAACCCGTATTGAAAAAGAACTGTTGCCATGAGTGAACAATCGCCCCTTGGTGTGTTTGGCCGCTATTTAAGCCTTTGGGTCGGACTGTGTATCCTGACAGGTTTGGGGCTGGGCAATGCGTTTCCCTCACTTTTCCAGGTGGTGGCTGATCTGGAATATGCCAACGTCAACTTCATCGTGGCGGTGTTCATCTGGGTAATGATTTATCCGATGATGACGCAAGTGGATTTTTCAAGCCTGAAAGACCTTGGGCGCAGGCCGCGCGGCCTCTGTATCACACTGGTTGTCAACTGGCTGATTAAACCTTTTTCAATGGCGGCCTTGGGCATTCTGTTTTTCGAGCATGTGTTTGCTGGTGTAGTAGAGCCTCACACAGCCAAAGAATACATAGCAGGAATGATCCTGCTTGGCGTTGCTCCATGCACGGCGATGGTATTTGTGTGGAGCCAGCTGACGCGAGGTGATGCTGGCTATACGCTCGTGCAGGTATCAATCAATGATCTCATCATGGTGTTTGCCTTTGCCCCTATAGCAGCCTTTTTACTCGGCTTAACTGATATTGTCGTGCCTTGGGAAACCCTGCTGCTGTCCGTTGTTCTTTATGTTGTTATTCCACTGGTGGCCGGCTATATAACCCGTCACACACTTATCAAAAGGGACGGTAACGGAGACACGTTAAAACGGTTTGCGAACCACCTTGAGCCGTATTCAATCATTGGTCTGCTGGCGACTGTTGTACTGCTGTTTGGGTTTCAGGCACAGACTATTCTTGACCAGCCGCTTGTTATAGGACTGATTGCCGTGCCTTTGTTGATACAGAGCTATGGTATTTTCTTCTTTGCCTATGGGTGGTCTTACCTGTGGAACGTACCGCACAACATCGCTGCACCTGCAGCTCTTATCGGTACGTCCAATTTCTTTGAATTGGCCGTGGCTGTGGCCATTAGTTTATTTGGCCTGCACTCCGGCGCAGCATTGGCCACGGTAGTCGGGGTATTGGTTGAAGTTCCTGTCATGCTGTCACTGGTGGCATTTGCCAATAGAACCAGAGTGTATTTCCTTCAAACAGCACATCAATAATCGAGCATTGCCACTCACATGATTGCGGGAATCGTGCCTGCGACCATTTTGTCCTTTACAGACATGGGTACAATAGAGGGGCACAGGAAAGGAAACAGTTATTGTGGAGAAAGCGTGTCATGAGATGCACCTAAGGTTGAAGAGGTCAGGATAATGTGTTTAACCAAAGGGGTAATTTGCCACAGTTTGAATTATTCCCTTCTTTATTAGGAGAAGAGCACGTCTATAACACGTTGAAATTTTTCAACATCAATGTAATGGTATCAAGTTTGCTTTACATTTCTACGAAAGAAGGTTAGGCTAAATACGAAATCTAGAGGGACAAGATGGTCCCAATTCTACACATGAACCAACAACTCCTATCAAAATTGACAAAGTTTGTTCCGCTGGTCATTTTTGCCTTTGTGGTATGTGGGGTGGGTAGTATGTATTGCCCAATGCCGGCTTCCGCAGCCGATACCCACCACCATTCTCAACCATCTTCTCACCATTCCTCCTCTTCCCAAACCACGGGAGAGTGCCCAGAACAACTGACTACTTCTGCAGGAACTTTTGAAAATGATGATGTCTCTGTTGAAGTTCTTTCCGTTGCGACTGTTTCATGGCTACACGACATACCTCGCTTCGGTCTTTTCAAGTTTCTAGGTAATGAAAGGACACCCCACTCCACCACCCATCCTCTTCTGTTTATTCTCTTCTCTGTTTTTCTGAATTGAGTTTCCCTAACAGTTGATTGCCAAAGGGCCCGGAAACCAACCGTGTTTCCGAGCTCATGTTGACTAGTTCCGTCATCATGTTAGGGGGGCATTATGGAATCTTTTCAGCTCCAACGTTCATACCTACGAATCTTTACCATATGGCTGTTGCTGTCTTTCGTCCCAGGTTTGCCGGTTCTAGGCGCTGAGCCTCCCTTGAAACTTCAAACGCTCATTGAGGAAGCCTTTCAGCGGAATCCAGAAATCCAGGCAACCAAACAGCGGTGGGACGCCGTAAAAGCAACGATCCCTCAAGTCCAATCCCTGCCTGATCCAATCATGGGTTTCGGCTACCGCGGCCCTGACATCATGAGAGAAGGCAGGTTCCAAGTTCAACAACAGTTTCCGTTTCCTGGAAAGCTGGGTCTAAAAGGAGAAGTCGCGTCCAAAACCGCCGATCAAGTCAGCAAGGCGTACAAAGCCGTTCAACTTCGGGTCATCGCCCAGTTGAAGGTCGCGTATTTCAATCTTCACTTCGTTCACGAATCCATTGAGGTCGTGAACAAAAATCTTATGATTCTCAAAGAGCTGGAGAAAACTGCGGAAGTGCGATACCAGGTGGGCAAAGGGATTCAGCAAGATGTCTTCCGGGCACAAGTCGAGCTTTCTAGAGAAATGGAGCGGTTGACCAGCTTGGAACAGGAACGACACACGATCACGGCCGAACTCAATCGGATTCTCAATCGACCGCCGACCATGCCTCTTGGCAAACCCGAAGAACCGACTCTGACGTCTTTACCCTATAGCCTTGAAGAACTCATCAACCTGGTCAAGCAACAGTCCCCGCTCCTTCAAGTTCAGGCGTATGGCATTGAAAAAAGTCAATCATCCCTGGCTTTAGCCCAGCGAGAATATTACCCGGACTTTATTGTGAGTCTCGGAGTGATGCAGTCATTTCTCTCAGATGAGCTGACCGATGCGTTTGGCATGTTCGGAATAAAGGTGCCGCTCTACTATTCCACCAAACAACGCTATGGAGAAAAAGAAGCGCTCGCGAACTTGGAAGGCGCGCGGAAGAACTATGATGCGGTGTTACAAGACGCCTTGTTTCGAATGAAGGACAATTTTGTCCGAGTCCAACGAGCGGCACGTTTGGTGAAACTGATTGGAGGAGCCATTATTCCTCAAGCGTCGTTGGCCCTTGAATCATCGATGGCCGGGTATGGAGTCGGCAAAGTGGATTTTCTGACCATGCTCGACAATGTGCTCAACCTGCAGCAAGACGAATTGGACCTGCACCGCCAAACCACCGACCACGAAATTGCCATCGCCAGAATCGAAGAAGTGATTGCACAACCCTTACACGAATACGCTGTGGCGAAGGACTAACATCTCATGAGACCGATGTACCTATCAGACCTGACCACAAAAGGGCGAAGCCGTTTACGCTTGATAGGACTCCTTATCCTGATTGTCGCGGTGGGGATTAGTGCCTATTGGTGGTTTACGGAAAAGCTGTCCCTGCCCTTGCATCAAGGGCAAACCACAGAAGGGAAAACGGTTTTATCCCCGCCAATAACTCAGGCCCCAAAAACCTCGCATAGCACCGCTCAGAACAAGGGCGTGATGGTCAGTTCGCAAAAGCAACAACTGATTGGGGTCAAGACTGAACCTGCCACCATTCGAGACTTGACGCACACGATCCGCACCGTGGGCCAGGTCGAAGTTGACGAAAGACGCCTGACTCACATGCACACGAAGCTTGAGGGGTGGGTGCAGGACCTGTACGTGAAGTTTACGGGTGAACAAGTCCAAAAAGATCAAAAACTGTTTGAAATGTATAGTCCCGAACTCGTCTCCACCCAAGAAGAATATTTGTTGGCCTTAAAAGCCGTCAAATCTCTTGGGGACAGCGAATTTCCAGAGATTGCACAAAACGCCAAGTCGCTGCTGGAAGTCACCCGCCAGCGATTTTCCCTCTGGGATATTACGCCCGACCATATTCGAGAGTTGGAGAAGACTGGGAAAGTTCTTCGGACCTTGCCCCTCCATGCCCCAAGCTCAGGCTATGTGCTGCACATGGCCGTTCGTGAAGGCATGCACGTGATGCCGGCCATGGAACTCTACGCGTTGGCTGATTTATCAACGGTGTGGGTCCTTGCGGATGTATATGAATATGAAATCCCTCTTGTGGAACTGGGTCAGCAAGCCACGATGACCCTGTCATATTTCCCAGGGCAAACATTCACAGGCAAGGTGACCTATGTGTACCCGGTTCTGGAAACCAAGACCAGAACGGTGAAGGTTCGATTTGAATTGCCGAATCCTGGATGGAAAATCAAGCCAGGTATGTTTGCCAACGTGGACTTACGGATTCCTCGTGGGAAGCGCTTAGTGGTTCCGATTACGGCTGTCCTCGATTCGGGCACCGAACAACTCGTGTTTATTGATCAAGGCCAAGGCATGTTCGAGCCACGCAAGGTTACGGTGGGTGTGCGGACGCGGGAGGCGTATGAAATTCTTGAAGGAATCCAGGCGGGAGAATTGGTGGTCACGAGGGGTAACTTCCTTGTGGATTCGGAAAGTAACCTGAAAGCGGCCACGGAAATGATGATGCCGGGCATGGATATGGGAAAGAAAAAGAACGCCGAACAATCAACGCCCATGACGGACATGCAACCGTGAAGAAGGAACCCCTTTCGTGATTGAGAAAATTATCGAATACAGCGCGAGAAATCGATTTGTCGTCCTGCTGATCGTCGCGTTCCTCGTTGCCTGGGGCGTCTGGGTCATGCGGGTGATGCCATTGGATGCCATTCCGGACTTGTCCGATGTGCAGGTGATTATTTTCACGGAATGGCCAGGCCAGGCGCCGCAGCTCGTAGAGGACCAGGTGACCTATCCGATTGTCACGACGATGTTGGGCGCCCCTAAAGTCAAAGTGGTCCGGGGCTATTCCTTTTTTGGCCTCTCCTTTATCTATGTCATTTTTGAAGATGGCACCGACATGTACTGGGCCCGCAGCCGAATTCTGGAATACATGAATGAGGGAATGAAAGCCTTGCCTGCCGGGATCACGCCCACGCTTGGCCCCGATGCCACCGGCGTAGGGTGGGGCTTTGAATATGCAGTGATTGATACCCTTGGCCAATTAGATTTGGCCGAGTTACGCACTTTGCAAGATTGGTATATCCGGTACTGGCTCAAGGCCGTCCCTGGTGTATCGGATGTGGCGAGTATTGGGGGGTATGTGCAGCAGTACCAGGTGAACGTGGAGCCCAATGCCATCCAAGCCTACAACCTCTCGTTGGACAAAGTCATGCATGCGATTCGAATGAGTAACAATGACGTGGGCGGCCGTGTAGTGGAATTTACCGGACGAGAATACATGGTATGGGGCCGAGGTTACATTGAATCCGTAACCGACCTTGAGCAAGTAGCGGTCGGGACGGATGCGCAAGGCACTCCCATTCTCCTCAAGGATATAGCCCGTGTGGAATTAGGGCCTGATCTGCGGCGAGGGCTCACCGAGCTGAATGGGACCGGGGAAGTGGTGGGTGGCATCGTGGTCGTCCGGTTTGGGGAAAGCACCTTGGATGTCATTGAGCGCGTCAAGGCGAAGATCACGGAGATAACTCCTGCTCTTCCTAAAGGCGTCCAGATCATTCCGACCTATGATCGCTCGGATTTGATTCTTCGCGCAGTGTCGACATTGAAGGAGAAGCTCATTGAGGAAAGCATTATCGTGAGTCTCATTACGATTCTCTTCCTCTTTCACGTTCGCAGTGCCTTGGTGGCCATTCTAACCCTCCCGTTAGCCATCTTGATGGCCATCACCGCCATGTACTACCTGGGGGTCAGCTCCAATATCATGTCTCTCGGCGGAATTGCCATTGCCATTGGGGCTATGGTGGATGGCGCGATTGTGATGGTGGAAAACGCGCACAAGAAACTCGAACGAGGGGGGAAAGACACCGATCGAGTCAGCCTTATCATTGAGGCGGCCAAAGAAGTCGGCAAGCCACTCTTCTTTTCCCTTCTGATTATCACTGTTTCCTTCTTACCCGTGTTTACCTTAGAAGCTCAGGAAGGCCGACTATTTCGCCCATTGGCGTATACGAAGACTTTTTCCATGGGGTTTGCGGCGTTGTTGTCCATTACGGTGGTTCCACTTCTGATGGTGCTGTTGGTACGAGGCAAGATTGCCAGTGAAGCCCAGAATCCCATCGCTCGTTTGCTGGTTGCCGGGTATCGCCCCATCGCTCGATTTGTCTTTCATTTCCGAAAAACGATGGTTCTTCTAGCAGTTCTCGGGCTCGTGGCCACCATGCCCACCTTTATGAAACTAGGCTCTGAGTTTATGCCCCCATTGTATGAGGGCACATTGATGTACATGCCCGTGACGTTGCCCGGTGCTTCCATCACGGAAATGCAACGAGCACTAAAAGTGACCGATCAGATAATCAAGCAATTCCCAGAGGTGGAAAGTGTGTTTGGAAAGGCGGGTCGGGCCAGAACGGCAACCGATCCCGCTCCGCTGACCATGATCGAAACCATTATTAATCTCAAACCTGAGGAACAATGGCGGCCGGGTATGACTGTCGAGAAGTTAGAGAATGAGTTAGATCAGGCGCTCCAAATTCCGGGACTAGCGAATGCGTGGACCATGCCGATCAAAGGACGTCTGGACATGCTCACGACTGGCATTCGCACGCCACTCGGGATCAAAATATACGGAAGTGATTTGGATGAAATCCAACAGATTGGCGGGGAGTTGGAGAACGCTCTCCGCGATGTCCCGGGCACCCGTAACATTTTTGCGGAGCGAACCGGGGACGGGTATTACGTCTATTTCAAGGTGAAGCGGGAGGAAATAGCCCGCTATGGCTTGCTGGTCAGCGATGTGGAGCGGGTCATCGAATCGGCGATCGGGGGAACGAATATCTCCACAACAATCGAAGGGCGGGAGCGGTTCCCAGTGAATCTCCGCTATTCGCGTTCCTTTCGGAATTCGCTGGAAGATCTCCAACGCGTGTTGGTCTCAACCTCCACCGGGCAACAGATTCCCATCACACAGCTTGCTGATGTGAATTTAGTGAAGGGCCCCACCGTGGTGAAAAGCGAAGGATCGCTGTTAGTCGGGTATGTCTATGTCGATGTGGCTGGCCGCGATCTTGGCAGTTATGTCCAGGAAGCGCAACAAATCGTTGCCCAACAGGTGCCGATGCCTCAAGGCTATCACTTAAATTGGAGCGGGCAATATGAATATATGCAACGGGCCAAAGCTCGCCTGATGTATGTGGTGCCCCTGACCCTTCTCATTGTCTTTTTACTGCTGTATCTGAATTTTCAATCCATCGCTAGGAGCCTCATCGTGCTTCTCTCGGTGCCCTTTGCCGCTATCGGGGCCATCTGGTCATTGTACCTTCTCGACTACGACCTGAGTGTCGCCGTCTGGGTGGGGATTATCGCCTTAGTGGGAGTGGCCGCTGAGATTGGGATTATCATGATTGCCTATTTGGATCAGGCGTATACGCATGGGCGAACCGAAGGCCGTCTGACCACGATGAAAGATTTGATTGACACGGTGGTAGAAGGGAGTGTGAGGAGAGTTCGACCTATCACGATGACGGTCGGCTCGACGATAGCCGGATTACTTCCCATTATGTGGACCCATGGCAGTGGGGCCGATGTCACAAAACGCATTGCGGCTCCGATGATTGGGGGGATGGTGACAACCTTGCTGCTCACGCTGCTCGTGCTACCAGCCATTTACATCATCTGGAGAGGATGGGAGTTAAAGAAAATGTCTTCCATGTCTGGGTTGGAAGAACAGCCAGAAACTGAACACCATGAATTGTAAGGAAGGAGTGACGAGTAATGATTCACGCGACGAACACAACTATCTGGAGAGGGGCGACATTTCTACTCGTGGTGCTTGCGATAGGAGGATGTGCAAGCCCATCGCATTCTAAAAAAGACGCACCATTGCTTCCACCTAAAAATGCCAATTCATTGGCTGCACAACGACTCGTCGAAGGCAATCAACTGTTTGCTGAGCATCAGTGGACGGCGGCGATCGGGAAATACGAGGAAGCCGTGCAAGCCCAGCCAAAACTCGCAGAGGCCCATTACAATTTGGGTGTAGCGCTCTATCGGAAAGGCCCGGTAGCAGCAGCGAGGCCCCACTTTATTAAAGCAGCCAACTTGGCACCCGGCCATCCCGTGATTTGGAATGCTCCGCCTTTTCGAAAATATGGCAATGTCGAATCAGCTGATCCGGAACCCGCTTCTGACGGGCACATGGGGCATCAACATTAATAGACACTGATTCAATGTAAAGCAGTCATTTCACAGATTAAAGTTTACTAAAAGACAATTCTTAGAATGACTACCAATAAAGCGGTATCGAAATCTTCAACTCTTTCGGGCCAACCCCAAGTGGACCCAATTCTAAAGACGGCCCTTGTACAAAATCGTAAGAATTTCCTTCAATTTCTCACCCGCCGGGTAGAAAATAAAGAATTGGCCGAGGAAATACTCCAGCAATTCTGTATTAAGGCTCTCAATAAGGGAGGCGCTCTCAAAAATCCTGAAAGCGTGGTTGCTTGGTTGTATAGGGTGCTGAACAGCACGTTGACGGACTTCTATCGTAGTGAAGCAAAGAGACGTCAAGGGGAGGCCGAATATACTCGTCAGGAATCCGACCATGTACAAGAATTAGATGTAAATCCTGTCACAGTATGTTTGTGCCTCTATAAGCTCCTCCCGACGCTTAAAGCTGAGTATTCCGAGATCCTTCAAAGAATTGATCTTAGTGGGGAATCACATGCAAGTGTCGCACGTGATCTGCGAATCACCGATAACCTTGTGCGAGTGCGTTTACATCGAGCTCGACAGGCCCTCAAACAAGTCCTCCTTAGGTCTTGCTGTAAGACCTGCCATGAACACGGTTTTATGAACTGCGAATGTACGCACGGGTTACAAGGGCATTGAACTTTTTTTACCCAATCCACTGTAATGCGAGGGGACTTTTAGCGCCTTAAGTAAGAATGATCTGTTTTATGGAAACCTCAGTTTAGAAAGGTTACTGTGGTTAAAGGGATTCAACCGAGATGGGGATGGTAACTCAATTCACAGGAGTTAGGATGTTGTGTATTGGCTTCTGACTGGCAGACCTTTAGGCGTATGTTTCGTTGCGGAAGCCCCACATAACGTGGGATTTCTGGAGAGAACTGGAGAATGCATTTCAAGTCGCGAGGTGCCACCTGCCTTATGGAGAAAATGAGTTCATTACGTATATCTAAGATACATGGTGCACAGTGACAGCTATTTCAGTTGACTCGTTCATGACTGACAATAATGCGGCTCGTTGTCGAGCGCTGGTTGAATCCCGCACGACATACTTAGACAAGCAAATGGTCTACGTTACCGCTTAAGGAGAATATACCGTGACAGTATTAACCGAAGACGACCAAACACAAATCGACAGCTTTAATGTGGGTATCCAGGAACGCAATCCCGCCGAGTATGAATTTCACCAGGCTGTTCAGGAATTTACCGAGATGGTCATGCCCTATGTCCGCTTACATCCCAAATACAGTGATGCACATATTTTGGAACGTATGACTGAGCCCGACCGCATTGTCATCTTCCGAGTATGTTGGGAAAACGATGAAGGTGCCATCTGCTGCAACCGCGCCTGGCGCGTGCAATTCAATAATGCGATTGGTCCCTATAAAGGTGGCATGCGCTTTCATCCCAGTGTCACCCAGAGTGTGCTGAAATTCTTGGGTTTTGAACAAGTATATAAAAACGCCTTAACCGGTTTGCCTATGGGAGGGGCCAAGGGCGGCAGTAACTTCAATCCTAAGGGCAGAAGCGACCGAGAAGTGATGCGGTTTTGCCAGTCGCTCATGACGGAACTGTCCCGGCATATCGGTGAAGATACCGATGTACCCGCCGGCGATATCGGGGTCGGTGCGCGTGAGATCAGCTATTTATTTGGCCAGTACAAACGCCTACAAAACCGCTTTACGGGCGTGCTAACCGGGAAAGGACTGGCCTTTGGCGGCAGCTTGATCCGTACGGAGGCCACGGGCTATGGAGTGGTGTATTTCAGCAAACATATGTTGGCCCGACGCCATGAATCCCTTTCAAACAAAACCGCTATCATTTCCGGTTCTGGCAACGTGGCCTTGTATTGTGCGGAAAAGTTGGTCCAGGAAGGGGCGAAGGTCTTAACCCTATCTGACTCCAGTGGATTCATCTACGACCCGGAGGGCATTGACCAAAGCAAGCTGGCTTGGGTGATATCCCTCAAAATGGAACGGCGAGGTCGGATTAATGAATACACCGAACGGTATCCAACGGCGACGTTTTATGCGGGTCAGCGGCCTTGGGCGATTGTGGCAGATTTGGCTTTCCCCTGTGCGACACAAAATGAACTGGATGAAGCAGACGCGAAGCTGTTGGTTACGAACGGCATTCAACTCGTGGCCGAAGGTGCCAATATGCCTAGCACATTGGGGGCCGTCCATTATTTTCGTGAAGCAGGTATCTTGTTTGCGCCGGGCAAGGCTGCCAATGCGGGGGGCGTAGCGGTATCCGGTCTAGAACAAAGTCAAAATGCCCTCCGTCTCCCATGGACGCGTGAAGACGTTGATCAACGGCTACAGGACATCATGGCGCATATCCATCAACAGTGTGTCCAGTACGGTGAGGAGGGGGAGAGGCAATTGGACTATGTCAGGGGTGCGAACGTTGCCGGTTTCGTGAAGGTAGCAGATGCCATGCTGGCGTACGGCATCGCATAATCGCCTAGCAAGCGTGAGGCAAATATTTGTTTATTCGAAAGGATTAAAAGAAAAGAGAGTGTAAGAAATCTATTGGAAGACAGGCGTCGACATCCCGCGACATAAAAATTTGGAGGATAAATATGGACAGTCGCAACACCAGACTAACCCGCCGTGCGTTGCTGCAACGCGTGGGTACGCTCGGGCTGACGGCGGCCATGGCACACCTTATTCCACCCTATGTTTGGGCAAGGGCGATGACGGGAGCGCCATCTCTCGCACAGTTGGACGGAACGGCCATTGAGTTAATGATCGACCAGACTCCGTTTCGAATTGGAGAACAACTTGGAATGGCCAAGACTATCAATGGCACCGTACCTGGCCCCTTGATCCGCCTGCAGGAAGGCCAAACCGTCACCTTCAACGTTATTAACCGTTTGAAAGAAGATACCTCGATTCATTGGCATGGATTGATTCTTCCGCCAGACATGGATGGCGTGCCCGGCGTCAGCTTCGCTGGCATCAAGCCCGCCTCAACTTTTACCTACCGCTACCCGATTCGACAAAGCGGCACCTACTGGTACCACAGCCATTCCGGAGCACAAGAGCAATTGGGAGTCTACGGACCAATCATTATTGATCCGATAGAACCGGAGCCATATCCGTATACCCGTGACTACGTGATCGTGCTCTCGGATTGGACCTTCGACTCGCCAGAGGCGGTCTTCGCTAATCTCAAAAAATTACCCAGCTACTATAACTTTCAGAAGCGTGACGCTCACGAGTTCTTTACCGATCTAGGCCGAAAGGGTTTGTGGCCTACATTACAGAGTTATTTTATGTGGGACGGCATGCGGATGGACCCAACGGACTTCGCGGACGTTACCGGCTACGCCTATACCTATTTAATGAACGGCTTGTCACCTGAGAGCAATTGGACGGGGCACTTTCATCCGGGTGACCGAGTCCGGTTGCGTATCATCAATGCGGGGGCGATGAGCTTCTTCGATGTGCGCTTGCCTGATCTGACCATGACCGTCATACAGGCAGATGGTCAAAACGTGCAGCCCGTCGTGGTGGACGAATTTCGCATTGGACCGGCGGAAACCTACGACGTGATCGTCAATCCTACCCAGGATCGCGCCTACACCATCTTTGCTGAGACGATGGATCGAAGCGGATACGCACGCGGCACGTTGGCTCCGCGCGCAGGCATGAGTGCTCCGCTTCCCAAACGTCGTCCGAGGCCGTTCCGCACCATGGCTGATATGGGCATGAGCATGGAAGGGAAGAACATGGCCGACATGAACATGGGAGGTATGGACGAGCCGGCTCGCGATGACGAAACCCACTCGACCCACCAGAGAATGACAATGCCCGGGATACAGGACATGAACAAGATGTCAGACATGCCGATAGATGATCCATATCACTCGATGATTCCCGGCGCGGAGCCTGTCCGGCATGGTCCCGATGATCACGGGACCGGCAATCAAAGTGTGACGGAGTATTCGCAGAATCGTAGTGGGGAACCCGGGAGAGGACTGGAAGATAGCGACCGACGCGTGTTGGTCTATACCGATTTGAAAAGCCTTGCTCCCTATCCCGATCAACGAGAGCCGGAGCGTGAGATTGAACTCCACCTCACTGGCCATATGGAGCGCTATATGTGGTCGTTCGACGGGAAGAAGTTTTCAGAGGCCAAAGACCCCATTCAGTTTCGGTACGGCGAGCGTTTGCGCTGGACCTTCGTGAACGACACGATGATGGAACATCCCTTACACCTGCACGGCATGTGGATGCACCTTGAGAACGGCACGGGTGCCTACCTGCCGCGTAAACACACGGTGGTCGTCAAACCGGCTGAACGGGTCTCCGTGGCGATCACTGCTGACGCGCCAGGACGGTGGGCGTTTCACTGCCATTTGCTCCTTCATATGGAAGCGGGGATGTTTCGGATCGTCGAGGTGACTGACAAGGAGACGGAGATGCGATCATGAGCGCGCCTCATCGAGCTGTTCTTTTACTGGCCGTGCTAAGTTCTCTGAGCATGGGACTCGACGTTTTGGTTGCGTCCGCCCAGTTGATCCCCGGCCCATCGCCCTCCTTGGTTGCACCCACTCACCCGATGCCCATGATGTATGCAGAGATGCAGCCGGGAACTCAAGCGCGTACATCCACAGAACACGGGGACACTGTGTCAAACGTCGCTTCCCAGCCTGACTGGCCCAGTCCGGTCGAGGATCAGCAGAACCACTTCTTTTTTCTCGCCGACGTTCTTGAATACCGTCCGAAAACAGGCGGGTCAGCAAGTGCGAACGACTACCGGTGGGACATCGAAGGCTGGTATGGCGGGGACTACGACCGCCTCTGGTTTAAAACCGAAGGGCAGAAGAACAGCGCCTTTAAAGCGGATTACGACGTGGATTCTCAACTACTCTACGGACGTTTCTTTCAACAATATTACGACTTTCAAGTCGGCGGTCGCCTCGAAACGCAGTCGTTTGAGGATCGTAATGTGACACGGGGGCTGGCGGTGATTGGACTACAAGGACTGGTTCCCTATAACTACGAAGTCGAGTCCGCCCTTTTCGTGAGTCATCGCGGCCACGTATCCGCGCGCTTAACAGGGACCAAGGACCTGTTCTTGAGTCAACGACTGATCCTCCAGCTTCGCTTTGAAACCAATGCGGCCATACAACGCGTCAAAAAATTCACGACCGGCTCTGGGCTCAATAACGTCGAAGGGGGCGCGCGCCTGCGCTATGAAATTCGACGGGAGTTTGCCCCCTACGTGGGAGTGTCCCTGGACAGAAGTTTTGGCGAGACCGCAACACTCGTACGGCAGGAGGACGGAGACACGAGTCAGATTCGATTCGTGGTGGGAGTCCGGCTATGGTTCTAAATGCGAAAAAAAGGTTCTATCGAGTGTTTTTATCTATGGCTGCTACGGAGACTGTAATGCGACGAAGGCAATACCGTCTTAGAAATGATTGAATCTGCTAAAAACCGAAAATCTTTGCGCACGTCAAGCCAGGAAGGAAAGGGGGGCGTATGAGCAGTCGACTGCTGAAGTATATGAGGTTGACGGGAATGAGTGCTGTCCTCACCGTCGTGCTGACGGCCTGCGGCGACTCGGCACCATCCACAAAGGTCTCCTTGCTTGACCGTGCGTTGGTGGATGCCTCTCTTCGGGCAGAGCTCATTGAACGAGGGGCCGCCGATGAAGAATTTGTCCATCAGATTTTAGAAAAAGTCAGCTTGAGTCCGAGTGGGAACCAACAGCTCTCTAAAATCCTTGCGGCACATTTCGAGCATCACCCTGAAACCGCCAAAGTCGTATTCAAAAGACTGAAAACTCATGAAGAATTTCAGAACTGGCTCATTGAAGAATTAAAGGGTACGTAGTTTTATCTCTGGGGAGAGGACGGAGGTGTCCATCACAACGCGTTCAGTCAAACGACAAAGCAGGTCCACAATGAAACAAGATTTGAGATGGTTTCCAGTAATGTTCTTCGTCGCTCTCTCGCTTCTTGTCGGGTGCGCTTCGAGTCAACCGAAAGAATTGGTGGAACGCCGTGATCACTCCGGTTTGAAAGTATGGTATCTGACGGAGTCAGCAACATTGCGAGCAAAAGCAGAAGTAATGCGTGAGATGGCGGCTGAATATCGAAAGCATCAGATCAGATCACCCTATTTATCTGAATTAACTCGACATTGTGAAAACTTGGTTGAGCGTTACGCGAAGGCTGCCGAAGATGCGGAAGCCTTGGCCAAAGTTCATGCCCAGCATCCCTTAAGTAGCTCCAGGAACACTCAAGTGCCAGAGGATTTTAAACTGTTTTCTTTTTAATTAAATAAACAGGAGGAAATAACCATGCGATCTTTGAATAATCATATTGTGGGCAAAAGGAGTTTCCGATCCTCATTGGTCATTGCTTTCATAATTCTCGGGCTTGCCCCTCTGTCACCGGGATATAGTCAAAATACGCCATTTGGCTCTCAACCACCCCAAGGCCATCGGGCTACCGATACCACCCTGACCACCAGTCAGCAGTTGGTGGAACTGC
Source organism: uncultured Nitrospirota bacterium (assembly GCA_937139405.1). Lineage (GTDB taxonomy): Bacteria > Nitrospirota > Nitrospiria > Nitrospirales > UBA8639 > Nitrospira_E. The sequence continues at coordinate 86,676 of CAKZPV010000025.1, read as the reverse complement.
GTGGGGAGATTGCCCGTCTGGAAGCCGCCCTCGAACAAGAGCACCGAGGGTCTGTGCCTATGGTGAAAACTCAGATGGGCATGAGTCCGATGGGGTGTGGAGTAGGAGGCTGTGGTCCATCCGACTCGGGTATGAAATCTGGGAAAAAACCGCGGGGTATGAAAAAAGGTGACGGAGGCATGATGGGGAAGATGGGAAAAGGCAGAATGCAGAGGCGAGCCCTGTCCCGGTCAGCGCTTCCTGGCTTTCCTGGTGCTTCTCATCTCTATCATATAGGCGGGACTGATTTTTTTCTTGATCACCAAGACCATATCACCCTGGCCCCTCAACAGGAAATGGCCATTAATCAAATTAAAGAACAAGCCTTACTCGCGCAAGCAACCTTTGATCGGCAGGTTGAGCAAGCGGAGCAAGAGCTGTGGCAACTGACCAGTTCGGATCAACCCCTAATCCAGCAAATCGAACCAAAAATTCGGCAAATCGAAAAGTTGAAGGGAGATCAAAGACTGAATTTTTTTCGTGCAGTAGGTGAGGCCGCTCAAGTTCTTACCGGGCAGCAAAGACAGGTTTTACTTGGTACGGGACCGCCACAATCTAAGAATCAGGGGTCTGAACAGGAGTAATTTGGAAACTCTACAAATTTGGCATAGCCCTTTTGAGTGGATGGAAGCACTTGGATTGCTAGTCGATTTTCGGCGAGTCATTCTTCCTAGAACATTGGGAAGGTAATGACGGTAGCACCGTATCGCGCAGGCTGAGCGAGTGCCTTCCTGATGGTCGGGTGCTGCACAACCTCATGCTGCTCAAATGCAAACCTGAACAGTGGAGATCGTGAACCTATAAGCCTGCTGGCGTATGAATTTTATCCGAACGGAGGAGGAGGCCGCTAACGTTCTCACGCACGCTCAACATCGAGCCTTGTCGTGGACGTAGAATTTTAATCGATAGTAACAACTAAACCATGAAAGGAGTAGGTGCTATGCTGACTAAAAGACAACTTGTTTCAGGTGCCCTTGTATGTTTCTTGGTGAGTCTTTCTTCGTTGAGTTTCGGGGAAGACAAGTTACCGTCCACAACCGCCCTGTCGTCTGAGTTGCGGGAAGATATGGCGGATATGTACCAGAAAATGGCGGTTTGTTTGAGGACGGATAAGGCTCTTTCACTCGAGGAGTGTCAACGCAAGGTAGCCAAAGATTGTCCGGTCGTTGCCAAGACAGGCCAGTGTCCGATTGAAAAGGGTATCGGACAATTAAGTCCTCGTGGCATGCGGTCAAAGGGTATGGGACACATGGAAGGTCCTCATAAAATGCGCTAGCCAACGGCGATGGTGAGCACTATGGGCGAGAGAGGGAAAGGGATCGAATGCGAAAAGGGTCTTCCTTCTCAAAAGGCTACTTCCTCAAATTGCGAAAGGAGTACTGTTATGTCAAGAGCTATAACGAAGTCGGTAGAGTTTCGTCATCTTGGACCTACCGACTTTGGCACCATGAACCATATGATCAAGATTGCGTCGTGATGACAGAGGTCTCTCTTACGAGAACGTATTCCCGGCGTTATTTCGCTGTAGCCGTGATTGCTGCGTGGTTATTAATGCTGGTGGGGCCTGGTTATGCCCAAACTTCCCCTGAGGACCATGCGAGCCATCATCCGGATCAAGCCAACAGCTCAAGCCAAGCCGCAGGCGGCGAAAGACAAGAGGCCAGCTCTGATAATCGAGGCAGTGGTCCGGGCGGCATGATGGGTGGCCCAGGTGGTGGTGGCATGATGGGCGGGGGCATGGACAAGATGATGGAAAAGATGGGTGCTCCCAAACCCAAGGCCTTATATCCCAGCCTCATGAGCCTTCCTGATTTGCCTATTGAACAACGTGCTGAGGTGCAACAACAGGCACATGAACGCATGAAGCAAGGGACTGGCTTGATGGCGGAAGGGCTGAAATCATTATCCCAGTCAGCTCCAACCAACGATTTTATAGCCATGCAAGAGGCCACCAGGAAGCTGCACGAAGGGTTGTCTCAATTCGAAAGCGGTCTGGCGGCCCATCGAGCTCTAGAAGAAGGCACGCCACCGCGCAATGTGGCTCTCCATTGGTTCAAGCAGGAAATGAACCTGCTTCCCCCTCAGGAGCGCCTGCAGGCTCATGGGATTCTAGGACTGTCATGGTTTCATTTCTATATGATGGTGCTCCTGATCGCGTTCGCGGTGGGCATCCTCTTTCTCTATTTTTTCAAAATGCGTCGCGCGGCCGCACTCCTAAAACGGCTTGCTGGGGATTCCGGCCCGGCGAATCTTGCACCAGTCGCCGCTCCGGGGAAACCCGAAGCTACGGCTACAGAAATGAAATCATCGGAAGCAGGAGATACTCCTGCCAATTCCCGAGCTACATCCGCCCACCCGCCCGCGTCACAAGAGGCGAAGAATCAGGCCACAGCTCCTGCCGAGTGCTGCGATGTGTCGAACGATGTGTGCGCTACCGAAGAAAAGCCAACAGATCGGCCCGACATCTCGACGGGACTCTTGCCCGTCGCTAAGAAGAAATTATGCAGGCTTCGGGTCGCCCAAATCTACCAGGAAACCGTGGACGTTAAGACCTTCCGGCTCGTGGCCTGTCATGGTGGTGGCATTCCCTTCAGTTATCTGCCGGGTCAATTCCTCACGCTCACCTTGCCGACCGGCGATAGGTCGATTCGGCGGAGCTATACCATCTCCTCTTCCCCTACCCAAGGATACTACTGCGAGATCACAGTCAAGCGTGAAGAGCACGGTGCTGGTTCGCGCTATCTGCACGACGTCGTGAAGGAAGGCGACACCCTCGAAGTTCAGGCACCCAGTGGGAAGTTTGTGTTTACGGGGAAGGAAGCGGACAGTGTCGTACTCATCTCCGGGGGCGTTGGTATCACGCCGATGATGAGTATCACCTGTGCCTTGACCGACATGGGTTGGGACGGCGACATCTACTTCATCGCGGCTTGTCGTGATCCCGAGCACTTCATTTTTGCATCCGAATTGAAGAAGCTTCAAGAACGTCATCCAAACTTACACGTCTTTGTTGCCATGAGCCGTCTAGACAAGGAAGTGGACGGGTGCCATCGCGGACGGATTAGCAAGGATTTACTCGCGCAGTGGGTACCCGACCTATCCGCACAATGGATTCATCTTTGCGGGGCGCCGCCTATGATGGATGCTGTGAAGCAGATGCTGGCTGAGTTGGGCGCGTCTGGGGAGATGATTCACACCGAAAACTTTGGCTCGCAGCAGAAACCGCAGGCCAGGGTCGCGGAACGCGAGCGAGCGCGACCAGCGACGCCAGCCGCGAAAACCGGGAGGGTCACTTTTCAAAGAGCGGATAAGTCGACGGAACTCCTGCCGGATGAGACGGTACTGGAAGCGTCGGAACGTGTTGCCGTCGATATCGACTATTCCTGCCGGACTGGCTCGTGCGGGGTATGCAAAGTGAAACTCCTATCAGGATCGGTGATCATGGAGGTCGAGGATGGCCTGGATCCGGACGATAAAGTCGCCGGGATGATCCTCGCATGTCAAGCCAAATCCACCAGCAACCTGGCGGTCGATGCCTAAAGAAGTTGCGAACTAATGAAGGAACGTGAAGCGGTCATAATTGGCGGTCTGGTGCTCTTTCTTTCCCTTTTCTGGCTGGGCTTTCTTATCCACCGGTCACCACGTTTTGCCGGGAGTTTGTGGGGTGGGGTGCTTGGCGTGAGCGGGGCGACACTTATGCTTGTTCCGCTAGCGTACCTTGTCATCAAACGCGTGAAATCGCTCAAACAGATTGTGACTCGTTGGGTGTCGATGCGTACGCTACTCGCCTGGCACATCTATGCCGGAGTCGTGGGCCCTATTCTTGTGCTGTTCCATACGGGCCATAAGTTTGTTAGTCCATTGGGAATTGCCTTAACCAGCATGACCATCATCGTCGTCTTGAGCGGATTCACCGGTCGCTATCTCATGGGTCGGATCTCTCAAGAAATTAAAGAAAAACGTTCGATACTCGACGGGTTGAATTCCTCGTATCACGAAACGCTGGAACGACTGCGAACCTGCTGCGCGGATAAAGCGGTCCAACTTCAACCCTTTACGGGATTTTTTTCACGACTGTTGGGAAGGCCATTTTTTAGCGTACCGGAACAAGAGACGGACACGATGTCCATCGGTCTCCGTGCGATTCGACTTTCTGATGCGATTGCTGACGTGGAATACGCCATCAAAACGCACGACACCATCAAACACATGTTTACCTTGTGGCTGAAGATTCACATCACGTTATCGGCCGTGCTGTATGCGCTTCTCCTCCTCCATATTTGGGCAGCCATTCACTTTGGGTTGCGTTGGTTCTCATGAAACGTGGATGGTGGTCAACAATGGGCTTGCGAGTCTTTGGTGTAATCATCATCGTGTCACTTGTGTTCGTGGGTCTATTCTACGCACGCATGGGCACTCCGATGGCTGCGAACACTTGGCAGCGATTGGTTAATCCAGGCGAATTATCCATTGTCCATGCCTCTTTGGAACAGAACTGTGCAGCTTGCCATACCGCCATCATGGGTGTGGACTCGACGAAGTGTATTCTTTGCCATGCCACAGAGGAATCACTCTTACAGCGTCAGCCGACGGCCTTTCATGCCAACGTACAGGAGTGTCGACCATGTCATCTCGAACATCAAGGACACGTTCGGAAGCCGACGAATATGGATCATCGGGCTCTCGCCAAGATCGGCTTGTTCAGCCTCCCGAGTAATGAGGATTCCCTCGGTGCAGCAGGAAGGGTGCGCTGGCATTTGACGAATTGGCTGGAACATTCGGACAGTCTGCGGGCTTCACCTCTGACCAACCGTCACGTGGCACCAGAAGAAGCTATTTTGAACTGTGCCACGTGTCATAAAAACGATGATCGACATTTTGACCTCTTTGGCCAGGATTGTGCGGCATGTCATGCCACGCAAGCGTGGTCTCTTCCAGAATTCCAGCACCCCCCCGGTGACTCAAGAGATTGCGCCCACTGCCACCAGGCACCGCCCAGTCACTATATGATGCATTTCACCATGATTTCGCAAAAAGTGGCTGGGCAACCACGGGCTCGAGTAGATCAGTGTTTTTTATGTCATCAGACGACCTCGTGGCCGGATATCAAACAGGCCGGGATGTATAAACATCATTAATATTGAGGCGCAGAATTATTGGGAGATAATGGCTCACCAAGACGAGACCGGCTTGATGGGCATACGGAAATGCGAAGACGCATTTACCTTATTCGACCCATGTACAATTAAATGCTGTCTTTAAAACAGCACTGTCTTTAACTTTTTGATCCTGAGAGGTATTGAAAGTAACCAGTAGGAAACGGCTGAAGCGTGATGCCCATGAATTTAGCTAATTTCCGCAGATCCGTTCGGCGTGCCATTGCGCTTCGTGTCGGTATGACCGCGATTCTGCTTGGGACTGTGTTCGCGGCAATCACCGCGATTACGGAACGCCAACGAATGGAAGAAGCCATCGTCGTGCTGGCCCGTGCCACAGCCGCCCACTGGAATGTCGCGGTCCGCGACCAACTCGATCAGGTCGGCTTGCTCAAACCAGGGGCCCTGCAGGATTCACTGGCTGCATTCATGGCCGGAAATGGTGAACAGGTGCTTGAGCAGGGACGGTTTGTCTATGCACGAGTGCATGACGTCGATGGCTTGGAGCTTGCTCACTTAAAAGATACAAGCTTTATTAGCCTGGACAAGATCCGCCAAGCGGTGGCTGCGGCCGGCTTCCGATCGCCCGAATCGGACAATCACGTGGTCGCAAGCACACGACTTGGCGACCGTCCGTACGTTGCTATACAGATTGCGCTAATCAACAAGCACGGAGAGATTCGTGCATGGCTTGATGGCATTTTTGCGCTATCTGCGAGTGAGCAGGCTCGATTGCAAGCGAACATCTGGCGTACGGTTTTGCACGTGTTCACAGGGATTCTGGTGACTGGTCTGATACTGTACCCAGTCGTCTCGCGGCTGCTCAGCCGTCTAAGCGGACTGACTGACCGCCTGCTGGACGCCAATCTGGAGACGATCCAGGTCCTCGGTGGAGCGATTGCAAAGCGTGACTGCGATACCGATACCCATAATTATCGTGTGACGGTGTATTCGATCAAGCTGGCGGAGGTGGTTGGCCTCGACAACGCGCAAATTCAGGCTCTGATCAAAGGAGCGTTGCTGCATGATGTCGGAAAACTCGGTATTCGTGACAATGTGCTGCTAAAGCCCGGGAGCCTGGACGAGGAGGAGTTTGAGATCATGAAAAGCCACGTGCAGCATGGCCTGGATATTACGGGCCGAGCCCTTTGGTTGGCCGAAGCTCAGGATGTCGTCGGCGCGCATCACGAGAAATACGATGGCAGTGGATACCCTAGCGGTCTCGCCAGGGACGCCATACCGCTTAACGCACGAATTTTTGCTATCGTGGACGTATTTGATGCCTTGACATCACGGCGACCCTACAAGAAACCGATATCATTCGACGACACAATGGAGATCCTGGAAAAGGGACGAGGAGAGCACTTCGACCCGCAGTTGTTGGACTTGTTCGCCGGGATCGCACGGGAGGTCTACGACCGATTCCATGGCTTAAAAGGGGACGACGCACGTGGGGAACTTGGCCGCATCATTCAATATTACTTTCGCCGCGATACGGCCGCATTGATGCGTTAGCCACCTTAGATATGCGTGAACGATTTCATTTATCGAGTGGGCCGCTTTATCAAGACGATGAATTTATCAGAAAGGATGGTCCCCACGTCAGCGTGATAACGCCTGCAGGCAGAAGCAGCCAGAAAATGTAGACGAGCGAAAAGGCATCAAAGTTAAATTGGGTGTATGGAAAATGGCGAATCCCAAAAATTTGATCCAGCAAGAAAAAGGTACGAGTAGAGCGTTGGTGCTGTACTTTCCAATACCGTGCACGAGCTCTATAGAGGCCACTGTAGTCAGGACGTGTTAGCTTCCCATGGCCTCGGTGGAAGGTCAGGAGCGTATGTTATCACCTCCTGGTTGTAGAACCATAAACTGTCAATGCTCCTAAAATTTTCTACACTTAGGCAGTGGCAAATACAGCCAAGGGTTCCTTCTTTAAGAGGACTATGAACTTTGTGTGGCAATTAGGGACATGTCGGGATTTCCCCATTGCGGAGAAATGCGACATAGCGGACGCCTATTCGTAATGATGTAATTGTCCATGTATCTGTTTTTTTTGTATTTTTAATAATGGCTTTTGATTTGCTACATTAATAGGAAGACTTGTACTCTGAATAAATTCAAAACGTATCACTCAAGCCTACAATTCCCATGAAACCTCAAACGAAACAGATTAAATTCCTTCTTACTTATTTTTTACTCTTCACCTTTTTTGTCTGTGGGGTGGGTGGTCTATTCTGCGCCATGCCAGCCTCTGCAAGCGATACACAACCTTCTCAACCAACTTCCCACCATTCATCATCCCAAAATAGCGAGTGCCCGGATGAGTTCAAAAACTCTAATGAGGAGTCCAAGCGATTCTCCGTGGTCCTGCTTCAGGGTGACACGTTAGAAACCCTCGGGAGTTGGTCCGACTTGTTCCTATCTCGTAATTTCAAAAAACTTTTCAAAGCGCATGCGCTCACTCCTACTTCCTATCCTTTGCTGTTCCTTCGCTTTTCTTCTCTGCTCAATTGAGTTCTTCAACAGCTTAGCTCTCTAAGAATCCAGAACTGCGTCGTCTTTCTGGGTTTATCCGTCAAGGTGTATCCAATTTCACCATTTTAGAGCGCAACACATGAGAACACCCTTCTACAAAGGGGGACTCAGAGAAACAAAGGGCCAAGCTTCAAAGAAATTTGGCATACAGAAACAATAATCATTCACCTAGTGAGGCATACAATGAGCGTGGCATCGATGGTCAATGGCGAGTCGAGTAAAAGGAAGGCACTCGTGGAAGGGGCACTGATTCAGAATCGCAAACAATTTCTATCTTTTCTCCAACGACGGGTAAGCAATTCGGATTGTTCTGAAGAAATCTTTCAACAATTCTGTCTTCGAGCCCTCACCGGCACTTCCACCATAAGAAATCCGGAGAGGGTCATCGCGTGGCTCTATCGAGTTCTCAATAGCACGTTGTCTGATTTTTTTCGATACGAAAACCGACGCCGACGATTCGAATCAGAGTACATCCGATGGCTGGGCGAACAGGATGACACCACGGAGCATGATCCCGAGAAAATTTGCACCTGTTTTACAAAGGTTTTGCCCACGCTCAAGCCTGAGTACCTTCATATGCTAGGGCGGATTGATCTTCGTGGAGAATCACGCGAACAAGTAGCACAGGATTTGGGGGTCACGCACAACCTTGTGCGAGTGCGTCTACATCGAGCGAGGCGGGCTCTCAAGTCTGCATTAACGAATTCCTGCCAGACTTGTTGTCATGAACGGGGATTCATGGACTGTGATTGTGTCGACGGGACAGAACCTCACGTCACCCCAATCGTAATCAGACCAGCTGTAATGCAGTGAGGGCTTTAACGTCTTAAATATGATTGATTTTGTTGAATCGGAGTTAAAGACCTTCGGTGTGGCATAAGGGAGCAATATTGCTGGAGATTATGGCCCAATAAGTGAGGCCAGGTGTTTGTGTTGGTTGAGGGCGGGAAGATCGGGAGCTGGGAAAGGGTCTTTTTTATCCATTTATGAACACGGATTATATCGTGAAACAGGGAGGGATCTGATGAATTCCCCACATAAACCTTGGGCAATTGTTCTAGCAGGAGGTGAAGGAGAGCGTGTCAGGCCGTTGGTGCAATCCTGGCTGGGGCGGCACAGGCCAAAACAGTATTGTACATTTGTGGGAACCCGGTCCATGTTTCAGCATACCCTCCACCGGGCAGCCAAACTCACGACTCCCGATCAGATGGTGACCGTGGTTGCTCATGGTCATGGGAGTGAACCTTGGACTCAGTTTGACGGAGTACCGGGGATCAAAGTCTTACGTCAGCCACAGAACCGTGACACGGCGGCTGGAATATTTCTTCCTCTCGCATACATCCGTGCGCGCGATCCGGAAGCGACGGTAGTCTTATACCCATCCGACCACTTTGTCTATCCGGAAAACCGATTCTTGGAAGTGGTGCAGTTTGCTGTGCAGGCGGCGGAAAGACAACCCTGGCGACTGGTCCTGCTTGGCGTACAACCGGATTGCCTTGAGTTGGAATATGGGTGGATTCAACCAGGGCCCACACTCAATCAGTCTACCTCTTGCCACGTGCGGGCCGTACAGGCATTTCTGGAAAAACCGGATTTTGTTCAAGCCAGTCGAGCGATGGATTCTGGAGCCGTATGGAATACCCTCATTTTGGCTGCCAAGTTAGAAAAACTGTGGGAGCTGGGCTGGCGCTGTTTTCCTGAAATGATGCCACTTTTTGAGCGGCTGTGTGAGGCGATAGGAGGCCCGGAAGAAGGCAACGTTTTAGATGCCATCTATCGGGTCATGCCCGCAAGAAACTTTTCCTCAGGGTTGCTCCAGCAAGTCCCAGAACATGTAGCCATGATTCAACTGAATGGCGTTCTATGGAGCGACTGGGGTAAGCCGGAACGAATTGTCGAGACGCTGCTGAAGATCGGCAAGGAACCCGCGTTCCCTTTGAGGCTCCTCTCAGGTCTGTCAGGCGTAGACGCAAGTAGAGTAAAAGTTCGCAGCACCTGTGTTTCCGTTAAGAAGCACATCTCAGTTTAGAGAGACAGCAAATTTAAAGTAAGGAGGAGCATCATCATGAAGCAGCAACTGTTTAAAAAAAAACATCAGAACGTGGAAGTGCCAGACATAACCCCTCGTAGTCAGGACCCATCAGAAGGCGATGATCTTCAAGCCTGCATCGCCCAGCGGGCCTATGAGCTGTATGAGCAAGAGGGTTGTTGCCATGGGCAGGACTTCGCTCACTGGCTGCAAGCGGAGCGAGAGATTCTGGAAGTTGAGCCGAAAAAATAACCTTGTTCTCCCCACATGGGAGGTCGCGGGAAAAGGCTCAAAGCGACTTATATGAATGAAAGAAGAGAATGAATGAAACAGTCCAATGATTGATGTGGAGTGGAATCCGATAAAGGAGATCTCATGGACGCTTCTGAAGGCGAAGGCCGCCGAACATTTCTTGGATGGGTGGGCGGAGTTATAGCGGCGATGATAGGTGGAGCCGTGGGAATCCCGCTTGTCGGCTATACGATTCTACCTGCCCTCAAACGGCAGAAACTGAGTTGGCATGATGTCGGACCAGTAGCAGAACTTGAACCGGGGTCCCCCAAGGAAATCGACTGCATTCATTCCGTTACGGATGGGTGGCAGAAAACAACGACCAAAAAGTCAGTGTGGGCTGTCAAAGATGGCCAAGGAGCGATTTCAGTCTTTTCTCCTCTGTGTACCCATTTGGGCTGCGGTTATCGGTGGGAAGGCGATCAGCGACAATTCTACTGCCCCTGCCACAATAGTTACTTCCACTTGGATGGCAAAGTTCTGGGGGGACCTGCTCCCCGCCCCTTAGATACGCTCCCAGTAAAAATTGAAAATGGACGGCTATTGGTTATTTACAAAGAGTTTAAGGCGGGGACTCCCGCAAAGATAGAATTGTAAAAATAACCTTAAGGCTAGAGGTGGTGTGTGGGTCGTCAAATCGTTCAGTGGCTTGACAACCGTCTGAATCTTGGTCCCATCCGAGTGGCTCTTTTGGATGAGCCGATTCCCGGTGGAGCAAGTTGGATCTACATTTTTGGCAGCATCACCTTATTTTTCTTTTTGCTCCAAATGGTCACCGGCATGTTTCTGTCAATCTATTACTCGCCTTCGACGGAACATGCCTATATGAGCATTCAGTACATCATGGATGACGTGGAGTTCGGCTCATTCATCCGCGGACTCCATCATTGGGGTGCCAGTGGCATGATGGTGGCCATTGGACTGCACATCCTGCAAGTGTTTTTGTACGGCGCGTACAAAAAGCCACGTGAACTGTTGTGGGTGGTTGGCGTCGTGCTCCTGATCCTGACGTTAGCGTTTGGATTCAGTGGATACCTCCTTCCTTGGGATCAGCGGGCCTATTGGGCGACCCAAGTCGGAATCAACATGGTTGGGACGCTTCCTGTTATTGGAGATGTCCTGATCCGAGTCATCCGTGGTGGCCAAAATCTTGGTGCCATGACTCTCACTCGATTTTTTGCGCTCCATACCTTATTTCTCCCGTGGCTTTTAATGACCCTTGTAGTGTTGCATCTCTTCATATTGCGGCGAGTAGGTCCGGCTGGGCCATGGGATGCAGCACAGGCAGCCCACATTAGTGAACCTTTTTGGCCCAAACAAGTAGCCATGGATGCTGTGGCTATTGGCGTGGCGTTTACGCTCATTGCCAGCCTGGCTCTGTTGGTTCCAGCACCTTTGTCTGATCCAGCTAATCCTTCCGATACAAGTTTTACTCCGGTTCCGGAATGGTATTTTCTTTTCTATTACCAGCTCCTCAAGTATTTGGAGGGACCGCTAGAAATTGTGGGAACGGTGGTGCTCCCTATTCTGTTTTTCCTGGGGCTCTTCGCCCTTCCCTGGCTGGATCGTCGACAGGGAAGGCGTCCGGTTTCTCGCCCAATTGTCATGGGAGCCGGCGCTGGTTTTTTATTGGTGGTCTTTACCTTTTTAAGTTTGTCTCTTTATGAAGTGGCTTCCCTTCCTACAAGCGATCCATCAGTCCTGCGAGGGAAAGCCCTCTATCAGGAACTCGACTGTGCAGGGTGCCATCGTATCCATGGGGAAGGGGAGGCCTTTGCACCTGATCTGTCCTATGTCGGAGATACTCGCAGCCGGGACTGGTTGCTTCAGCATTTCAAGAATCCCCAAGCGGTCGTCCCCAATTCAGAAATGCCGGAATACGGGCTCAACGAAGAAGAGTTGAGCGACCTGACTAACTATATGCTGACTTTGAAAAAGTAACACCACGAACTGATCCAATGCGGAGGTGTAACGGATGAGGATTCAATCAACTTTTTTTCGCGAGGTCGTCTTAGGAACCAGTCTCCAGATCCTAAGAAGAGGTATTACCCTCATGATTGTGGTTATGACCATGGTCATGTTCTATCCAGTTGAGGCCTTCCCGCTGTTCGGGTTTTCGGAAGACGAGAAAAAACCCAAAGAATCCGCTCCGGCGATTCCCCCTGAATACAAAGACAAACAGATGCCTAAAGGATGGCGGACGGATCCGAATGTGCTTGCTGCTGGAAAGGCAATTTATGAAGGCACCGAGAATTCCGACGTCAACTGCGCGGGGTGTCACGGCATTGATGGCAAACCTACCCGGAAAGGAAAAGGGGCGCCGGAGCTTTCCAATCCTCAAGAAGCTCAAAAAAGCGATGCCCAGTGGTTTTGGGAAATTTCTGAGGGGAAACGCCGAACCAAGATGCGAGGCCATGCCAAACACCTCACAGAAGAACAACGTTGGCAAGTGATCGCCTACATGCGGACCTTTGCTCAATGACCCAAGTAATAAGGAGCGTACCATGAGAAAATTTTTGCTCACCATGATGACGCTAGGGACGATTTCTGTCAGCCTGGCAATTCTGGCTCCACCTAATCTAGCTTTAGCGGTTCCATCTTTTTCCCGTCTGCATGGCTTGCCATGTAATGAATGTCATTCGGCATTTCCTCGATTGAACCCGTTTGGCATGGATTTTAAACAACGAGGCTTTCGACTTCCCCGTGAAGAGGGGACCTACATTTGGGATCAGAATACCCTGCCGATCTCGGCGCTGGCCGTGGGGCGGCTACGGATTAGCCACACAGATGATCCTGTAACCGGAGCACGATTAAGCACCAAAAGTGCGTTTGAGCTCGAAGAAGTCGAACTGATGGTTGCCGGGACAGCGGCGCCCAAAGTGGGCTACTTGTTGGAGTTTGCACAAGAAGTGGCTGATGGTGAGGAATTTGGCACGGAGCAAGCCTGGCTCCAATTTGATGATCTGTTCCCAGGAAGCCTCCTCAATCTTCGAGGGGGAATCATGCTGAATGAAAATTACTATCTCTCCCAGAAACGGCGGCTCACCTTTCAACGGTATCTTTCGCCGATTACCTTTAATGTGACCGGCGTGGAAGTGAATGGCGCTTGGCGGCGACTGCGGTACGCGGGAGGAATCGTCAACGACGAGCGGGAATCCGGGGCTAATACTCCAGCCGTTAATTTGGATAAGAAGTTGGCGGGGTTCTACATTTGGTCAACTTATACCATTGCAGATCAGGTTCTGGGAATTCGATATATCAATACCAAAGACAATTCCGATAACCCCTCGCCTATTATCGATGGCCGAACACGGCAACAACTCGAAGCCACTCTGAACCTGTGGTATGAGCCAGTAGAATTAATTCTCGGGTATTACCATAATTGGGACATTGGAGGCGTGAACCGGCAACAACGTCGAAACTATTTGGCAGAAGCGATCGTGGAAATTCTCCCGGGAAAATTGTTTCTGGATGGACGCTTTGAATTACAGGATACCTCCCCTGTAGGAGGAAGCCCCAACAATCCATCTACGGCCAATGGAACACAAGTTTCGGCCAATGTCACCTACTATCTGATTCCGAATATAAGATTGATAGCGGAATTTGACAAAGTGAGCGGCGAGGGATTGGGAGTCTATAGTTTTTCTGGTCCAAACAGTAGTGCCACAAATAGCGAAGAGCGGTACATGGTTGGTTTTCAGATAGGGCTGTAAAAGTGGTGCGAGACAAGGAGTCTCTCAGGCCTGGTTGATGAGAACGGGTTATTATTGGAAGGCCTCCAGAATCTCTTCGCGCTTTTTCCGATACTCTTTTTCACTGATCAGGCCTTGCTGATGCCATGATTTGAGTTGACGAAGTTTCTCCTCAACTGTGGCCGGAGGAGAGGAAGACAGATGATCAGAATCACCTTTGAGAGGGAGGGAAGGGTCTGGGGAATGAGTCAATAAAGCTTTGTAATGGATCGAAACAGCGCGCGCGGAGGGTCTCCCTGGGAGAAAATCCGAGGCGTCGGTTGGCGTGAGGATCGTTTGAGACGGATCGACCACAAAGTGGAAATCGGGGTCACTCAGCGGTTTGAGTGGATTTTCCTGGACTTGCTTTCGCTTCCGTTCCAATGCCATAGGCGTCTCCACATGCGTGAGGACAAACGTGAGTTGCTCCCCTTTGACAAAAAGGCCCCCAGAAGTGATGACCGGTATGCCATCTTCTCTAGGGCGGTTCATAACAAAGACCACGATATCCTCAGGCTGTGCTTTAGCGAAGGCTGTTGTTATGTGAGGAGCAAGAAGCTTCGCGATGTCAGAGGAAAAGACAGGCTGAGGGATGGTGTCCTGTCGGAAGACATAGAAATTAAGAAAACTCATCTCCCTTTGGATGTTCATGGACTGCAAAATCGACTGAAGATCTTGCACCGTGAAGGTAATGGGATGACTGTTGGCGCCCTTGTGTCCTCGTGCTTTATACAAAGGGCTATCGAGCCGCACGATAAGAATCGGATCTTGGTAGACCGGTCGAGAAAATATGGGTGAGCCAGCACAACCAGTCACAAGCAAAACAAGGAATACCACCAAACTGAAATAACTCTGCTTTGCTCTTCTATGGCGAGAAACTACGAGAACCTTCATGAGCCAAATTATAAGTAGAGAGAGGGGTAAGAGCAACGGTGAAGACGGGGGAACGTTTTCTCGCCGTGGAGGCAAGGGGCGATAATGGAGGCGGTCATCCCACGCCCGGGAGATAGGGTGCCCAAACCAATTCGGTACGACCTGATCATCATTGGCGGTGGCCCGGCCGGTCTCACGGCAGCGGTGTATGCTTCCCTGTTGGGGATGCAAGCTTTACTGATCTCACCCAACCTTGGAGGCCAGACCGTTAAGGGCTCGAAGAGCAAAAACAACGTGGGGTATGAATTCATTTCGGGTGGAGAGTTGATTTTTAGATTTCAAGACCAATTGCTTCAACACGATTACCTTAAACACCGGATTGCTGAGGTGAAAACTGTTCAACATTGTGGGGACCACTTGAAAGTTCAAGCCAAAAGGGGGGGGGAACAGTATGAGGCTACTGCCTTAATTATTACGACCGGTATGCGCCGTCGTTTCTTTGGTGTGCCAGGAGAACAGAGGGTGGCCGGAGTACAAGTAAAAAATCAAGAGAGTGGAGAAGAACAATATTTTCCTGTTGGAGGAAGTTTTATTGAATTGGGATGGATGCCCAATACTGAGACAGTGTCCTCGCTTGTCGATCTGAATAGTCGCGGCGAAATCCAAATTCGTCCGGATTGTTCAACTTCCTGCGAAGGAGTCTTTGCTGCTGGGGATGTCACCAATGCCTTTGGCAAGCTGGTCATCATCGCGATAGGCGAAGGAGCCAAAGCGGCGCTAAGCGCACATGAATATTTGTTAAATGTTAGACCCCGTAAGGCAAAAAAATGAATCTTTTTATGAGAATTTATAACCAAGGAAATGTGAAATGATCGAATTCCTCCAAGAAAATGTGTTTTTTATTGTAGTGGCCGTTCTGATGTTCTGGTGTCATTTTTCACATCACAGTCATGGAGGGCATGGAGAGAAAACCCCTCCTGATGGGAGCAACCAGAAATGAGAACCCTAAACCTTTTTGTCGTGACGTGGTCTTTGGCAACTTTCTGCGCCCTTTCGTTCACCATCTGTGTGATCTATGGTCTTCTCACTCCCCATAGTCTACACATGCATGACTTTTTAGAAATGGTGCTCCCTGCTTATAAGTGGGGAAGTTTTCCTCTCTTTTTTGTTGGACTGGTGGAAAGCTTTTTGTATGGGGCCTACGCAGGTTTAGTGTATGTGCCCGTTTATAATTTTTTCCTTAAAAAATGTAGCTCTCGTAAAGGCGACCAGGAATAGGAATCGGGCGAAGGGGGAAAAGAAATTTCCCAAAACAGTTGCAAAGGAGGTAGGGGAATTGGTGAAAACTTGCAAGGGAATTACGGAGAAGAATTATGCAACATGACGTATCGGCTGGAGGAACATGGGAATTCACCGCCGTCATGGTGATAATCGCGTCGTGGATTCTATACCGGTACGTAGCCCCGCAGTGCTGGCGTGAATGGGCACGCGCGGGGCTGATTCAGGCATTTATTATCGCCTTGTACGCTGAAATGTACGGCTTTCCCCTCACCATTTATTTACTAAGCGGATTCCTGGGATTTGATATTCCTTGGCTGCATCAGAGTGGACACTTGTGGGCAACCCTATTCGGGTGGGGCCATACCGGGGCCATGCTGGAAATGTTATTCGGATATGCCATTGTCTTTTTTGGGATTTCACTATTGATTGAAGGATGGCGTGAAGTCTATCAGGCCACACAAGCCAAGCGACTCGCCACAAATGGACTCTACGGATTAGTCAGGCATCCTCAGTATACCGGGATTTTCCTGGCGATCTTTGGACAACTCATTCACTGGCCAACGATTCCAACCGTCGCCTTGTTTCCGATTGTGGTGTGGGCCTACTACCGACTGGCCAAGAAGGAAGAACAGGAAATGATGGAAAAGTTTGGAACAGAATACCGGAACTATCAAAAATCCGTTCCCATGTTTTTCCCGAGCATGGCCCATTGGAAGCACTTCCTTGGTTTCCAGCCTATTTAGTAATGGGAGTGCTAATTAGATGACATAAAGGAAAAATGTGTTCATGAAAAACCGAAAATCCATTCTTGTTGTCGACGATGATAAGGACGTTCTCTTATTTCTTGAGGACCGTCTGAATGCCCTGGGCTACGATGTTCTCACGGCTGGCAATGGAAAAGAAGGGCTTGAAGCTCTTCAAAGTCAATCCGTCGATGGCGTGTTACTGGATTTAAATATGCCGGTCATGGGAGGCATGACCATGCTGGAAAGATTAGGAAACTCTTCTCCAAGTCCGCCCGTGATCGTCATGTCGGCTAATGGCCATCGATCGGAACTGCTCAAAGGACTCTTAAAGGGAGCGATGGACTTTCTCATCAAACCGATAGTCCAGGACGAGTTGGCCAGTAAATGTTGGCGAATATTTCAATAAGTCTGTAAAGACAAGATGGAACAGTAGTTCCAAGAGAGAATTTCAATGAATTCTTATTTTCTAATGAGTATTTGAATATGGAGAAGACAAAAGTGCCAATTGTCACAAATGATATCAACAGATTGTTTTTGAAAAACATCTTTCACCCCTCAGATTTTACTGAGAACAGTGAGATCGCTTTTGCGCACGCACTGAAGATCGCGTTAGCGGCAAAAGCCAACTTGAACCTTTTTCATGTTCACCAACAGCGGGATGAGGAGGAGTGGACCGAATTTCCTGGTGTTCGGAATTTGTTGGTTCGCTGGAAAATTCTACCAGAAGGCAGTTCACGTGAGGAAGTGAAAAAACTGGAACTAGGTATCCGGAAAATTCAAAGTTTTAAACATGACCCTGTCGCTTCGATTGTAAATTACTTGGAAAAACATGAAACAGATCTTATTGTTTTGGCCACCCATCAACAAAAAGGGATTGACCGGTGGTTGCATCAAGCAGTAGCGGAACCTGTTGCTCGTGGAGCAGGACAAATGACTCTTTTCATCCCGCAGGGGAAAAAGGAATTTGTGTCCCTCAAGGATGGAGAGATGAGCTTACAACGAATTCTTATCCCTGTTGACCAACAGCCATCTCCTCAAGCGGCCATTGATGCAGCCTCCGGCCTTGTCCACTTGTTTAATGGTCATGGAACGGAATTAACGATCGTGCATGCAGGTTCTCATAACACGCTTGCATCTTATCACTACTCGAAGGGGCATGATTGGAAATGGGAAACTCTTGTCTCTACTGGTAGTGTGGTTGAACAAATCCTCAAAATTGCAGAAGACCGCTCGCCCGATCTCATTGTCATGGCCACACAGGGGCATCACGGATTTTTGGATGCGCTTCGTGGCAGCACAACCGAGCGAGTGCTGAGGGAAGCGCCTTGCCCTGTTCTGGCAGTTCTGGCTGGGAAATGAATGGTTTACAAGGAGGTCATCATGGCTACACAACAAGAAATGGACCGAGTGTGTGGAATGTGGATCGACATGAAAGAAGCTAACTTTACCAGCGATTACAACGGGCGGGAATATTACTTCTGCGCCAAAGAATGTAAGGAAACATTTGACCAAGATCCCAATCTCTACATGAAGGATTTTGAAAACCGAAAACCGTGAAACCACCATCCCTGCTAAACGTTACTTGGCGTAATCGGCCCGAACCTGGGGTTTGAATAAGAGGGTATGACCATGGTGTGTCGTCCTTTCATGGGACAGTGGGTGATTGGATTCTTTGGGCTTTGCTTGGTCGTAGCTCTCATGGCTTGCGCGCATACGGTGTCAAAAAACTTGCCGGTCGTTGAACGCGGCGTGGCCGAGAGACTTGGCAATGAATGATGTAACTACTGATATCTGGGGAACTTTATGGGGGAATTTCTTTGCTTTTTTTAAAAAGCACTCATGTTTTATTGGAGGTTCTTGGAATGGATAGCCACTGTCCTGAGGCATGAAACATTTCGTTGATCCCTCCCCTTGAGAAAGGCTGAAACACATTACTTGAGAGGTTAGTCCCATGAAAAAGAGATTCAGGTTTATCATGCTGTTCGCGGTTGCTGCATTATGGCTTACAGGCTGCGGATCTATGGTCGACCCCGGGGAAGCGGGGCTTCGGTGGCGGCCGCTGACTTTTGGGCTGAGCGAGGAACCCCTCCGAGAGGGTTTTTACTGGCACCTACCTTGGAACGATGTTCGCACCTTCACGGTCCAGTGGCAGACTTTTACAGAACGAATCGATGTTCTAACGAAGGATGATTTGCACATTCGGGTGGATGCCTCTGTCATCGCCAGGCCGGTGGATGAGGAAGTTTATCAGTTAGCGTTGGAGATTGGGCCGGAGTATTACAAAAGAATAATTAAACCCGAGTTTCTCACCGTGGTCCGAAGTTTCATGTCTGAGTTTATCATGGTGGAGATTCCAGAGAAGAGCCAGGGAATTGAGGGCGGGATCCTGGAGCAACTGAAGGAGCGCATAAAGGGAAAACATCTTGAGCTGGATAATGTGACCATTGACCATATTGAATTCACCCCTGGCATGCTTCGGGCGATCGAAACCAAACTGACAAAAGAACAGGAGAAGATCCAGAAGGAATTCGAATTAGCGATTTCCACGAAGGATGCCGCCATTGCCAGAGAAAAGGCCAAGGGCGAAGGGGATGCCCTTGAAATTATGGCCAGAGCAGAAGCCGAGGCCCAGAAAATTCGAGCGGGTGGCCAGGCGGAGGCTCAGAAGATCATCGATCAGACTCTGACGACAAAATTTCTCCAGTTCAAGGCCTTTGACAATCCCAATGCCAAGTTCATTTTCATACCCACAGGAGAAGAAGGGCTTCCGATCATTCTCAGCCCGGAGCTCAAATGAAGCAGAAAGTGCAAGTGGAGGGCGGCCAATTCGGCCGACTGATCTACGACGATAGGCATTGTAGTTCTCTGAGGGGTGGGCGATGATGAACAGTTCAAGCGGGGACTTACTCTGCAAAGGGTCGTGATTTATTTATTTGGCTGCACAGTTCTGATAGGGAACTGCGTGGCTAATATGGTGAAGGAAGCAAAGTTTCTGCGCAGCCCGCGGAACCTCGTTTTTGTGTGGCACGTGGATCGAGGCAAAAGGACCCAAGCTGATAAACCTTTTGGCGTGGACCATGGTACTGCTGGTCTAAATGTTGTAGGGGAAGTTCAACTAAGATCCTGAGTCCGATATGAAAGAATAATTTGTAGGGCGAAGCAAAGATTGAATGATTAGGGGAAGAAAGGGCGCAATATGAATATGTTCAAGGACCCGGTTTGCGGCATGATGGTGGACGAAGATAATAGTCTTACAATGAGCTATCAAGGAGAGGCATGGTATTTTTGTTCCGACCTTTGCCAGCATGGCTTCTTAGAAAATCCGGAAAGGTTTGTGGCGAGACTGGATTCTTCCATCTCGGATCTGGGCGAAATCTCTCGACGAATTGCCTATTTCTCGATGGAGGTGGGAGTGGATTCCAACCTGCCCATCTATAGTGGGGGTTTGGGGATCTTGGCTGGTGATACCTTAAAGTCTTGTGCCGACCTTAAAATTCCGACGGTAGGTGTCAGCTTGTTGTATGCCAATGGGTATTTCGACCAGAAACTGGATGAATGGGGCAACCAGCAAGAACTGCCCATGACTTGGGATCCCTCTTGCTTTGCTCGTCGTCTTCAAGTGACGACGCATGTGCCTATCGAAGATCGAATAGTTATCGTTCAAGCCTGGCAATATGACATTATCGGCGCCACCGGTTATACGATTCCCCTCATTCTTCTCGATACCAATGTAAGTGGAAATTCAATATTTGATTGTGAGTTGACCGACTGGCTTTATGGTGGGGACGAACGGTATCGGATAGCCCAAGAAATCGTGTTGGGTCTTGCAGGCGTGCGCATACTTCGCGCGTTAGGATACACCGAACTTGAGCGTTTCCATATGAATGAAGGACACGCAGCCTTTCTGGCCATAAAGCTTTTAGAGGAACATGGGAGTCGTGGAGCTTCGGACTGGGACTTTTCCGCTATACGCAAGAAATGTATTTTTACTACCCACACCCCTGTTTCTGCTGGCCACGACCGTTTTTCCTACGATCTCGTGAAACAAGTATGGAAGGAACCCTTGCCTTTGGAACTCCTTCAAATGCTCGGGGGCAAAGACGAGCTAAATATGACGTATCTTGCCTTGAATATGAGCGATTATATCAATGGTGTAGCCAAGAGGCATGGGGAAGTCGCCCAAGAGATGTTTCCAGGTTACCTAATCGATTCCATAACCAATGGGGTTCATTCCGTCACATGGACCTGTGAAAGCTTCAAAGCTTTGTATGATCGATACATTTCAGGATGGAGGAATGACCCGTTTGGGCTTCGGCATGCGATTAGCATTTCGAAACTAGAAGTTTGGGATGCCCATGTGGAAGCCAAAGCCTGGCTCATTGAGGAAGTCAACCGACGCACCCAACTATCCTTCAACAACGATGTGCTGACCCTGGGTTTCGCACGAAGAGCGACGCCGTACAAACGGGCCGATCTGATCTTTTTCAATCCTGATCAGTTGGCAGAAATTTCCAAAACGGTCGGACCAATACAAATCGTCTTTGGGGGCAAAGCTCATCCTCGTGATGGCGGGGGAAAGGATATGATTCGGCGGGTAGTCCAGTTTGCGCGGGAGCTCAAGAACGACGTGTCAATCGCTTATCTTGAGAATTATGACATCGAGTTAGCCAAACTTCTCACTTCCGGGGTTGACCTTTGGCTGAACACTCCCCATCGACCCATGGAGGCTTCGGGAACCTCAGGGATGAAAGCCGTCCATAATGGAATACCAAATTTTAGCGTGCTAGATGGATGGTGGATTGAAGGTCACATCGAGGGTGTGACGGGGTGGTCCATCGGGCCAGCAACTGGACCTACCGCCCAACCGAAAACAGGCGACCAAGAAGATGCTCAGGAACTGTATCAGAAATTGCGCACCGTGATCGTGCCCATGTTTTATCACGACAGGGACAAATGGATTGATGTGATGCGCCAATCCATTGCTTTCAACGCGTCCTTTTTCAACACGCATCGGATGGTTCAACAGTATGCAGCCAATGCCTATATTTGAAAAAGATATTCAAACTGCGAGGGTCTTTCTGCGATTCGTGAAGAAATCGACCAAATTGCTTAGGCCCTTAAGTTTGGGCGTGAATGTAAAAGGGAAGGGCCATCATCTTTTCCGGGGGTGCAGCATGAAGAACAAATCAAGCTGGAAAATGTTAGCGGCAGCGGTATTGGTGCTCATACTGGTCGGCTGTACGACCGGTTCTGTTCCTCCCACCCAAATGGTGCACCAAAACGATCATGCAGGGTTGTCTACTTGGTACGAACAAGAAGCGGTTACTCTCCGTGCGCGGGCTGAAGAAATGAGACAAATGGCAAAAAGCTACGAGCAGCGAATGACCAAGCCAAAACAAAATTCTGCGCTTGTGCAACATTGCCGCAATTTGTCGGAGAGATACTCCAAGGCAGCCGAAGAAGCTCAAGCTCTGGCGAAATTACATACGGAACAGCAAATGGACCAATGATGTATTTTCAATTAGATTCTGAGGCCTGGCGTCTGTGGTTATAGAGCTGTTCCGGTAGAGTTGATACGGGACCCTAAGGATAACGAAATGAAAAGTAAAGACCATCAGTTTCGGTCTGAGCGGACGGCTGGGCTCCTTATGATCGGCGCTATGGCGCTGGCACTTACAGCGGCCAATTCGCCTTTTCAGCCAATTTATCAAATAATTCACCATACCCCTGTTCACGTTCGGTTTGGTCCATTAATAATTGATGAGCCACTCGTTGTATGGATCAACGAAGGGCTCATGGTTATTTTTTTTCTTTTAGTAGGCCTGGAAATCAAGCGTGAACTGCTGGAAGGGCAACTCAGGACTCCGGCTCTTTTCGCCCTTCCGGGCCTCGCTGCTCTCGGAGGGATGGCTCTTCCTGCGGCTATCTATTCAACCATCAATTGGACTGATCCCATGTTACTTCGTGGGTGGGCTATTCCAACCGCAACCGACATCGTGCTAGCCCTCGGAATCTTGTCATTTTTCAATGCCCGAATACCTCATAGTCTCAAGGTTTTCCTCATGGCCGTGGCTGTCTTTGATGATATTGGAGCCGTCTTCATCATTGGGCTTTTCTATGGTCAAGAACTGGCTCTTTTTCCTTTAACTCTGGCTGCAATTGGGGGAACAGCATTGGTGGGTCTCAACATTTTTAATATTGTCAGACCTGCTGGCTACGTTTTCATTGGTTTATTTCTCTGGGTCTCGACGTTGAAGGCCGGGATTGAGCCGGCGTTGGTTGGCGTGCTTATCGGACTAGCGGTTCCATTACGTGTTCCAGGTCGAGCAGGCTATTCTCCACTTGGTGAAACAGAGAGACAATTGCGGCCTTGGGGGTTTTTGTGCGTGGTTCCCTTATTTGCCTTCTTCAATTCTGGTGTCTCTTTTTCGGGTGCTCAGCTTGAAACGCTCTTCAACAAGTCATCGGCTGGAATCATGACTGGGTTGTTTCTTGGCAAGCAACTCGGAATATTTGTTGCCGCATGGATTGCCGTGCAACTTAGATTGGCACAGCTACCTGATGAAATAAGTTGGTCGCAGCTCTATGGAGTCGCGTTGTTGGGAGGAATTGGCTTCACTATGAGCCTTTTTGTTTCTTCACTGGCATTCGCTGAACCTAGCCTCCTCCAATCTTCCCGATTCGCTATCCTAACAGGTTCGACCTTATCTGCTGTAACAGGAATGTTTGTCCTTTACCGTTCGACCATAAGAAGCAATGATGGATAGATCCAAGCCTGCAATGTTCATACGGATATGGGTCTATGCCTTCAATCAGGGGCTTTCTTTTTATAGAGACCGTTCTTTGAAGAACCAGATGCTCAAAAGGATTTTATTACGTTGAGTCAAGACCTGTATCGGCACACACGAATCCTGGGTATTGTCGGGGATATACTGCGTGTACGCGCACCCAATATTCCGTTGGGGGAACTCGGGATCGTCGAAAATATCAACGGCGAACGATCGATGGCTTGTGTGATTGAGTTGAATAGAGAGGTCGCCAGCTTACAACTGTTCGCGGGGGCTAAAGGTTTTTCGACGGGATCGACCGTGCGATTTTTGGGCACTCCTATGCAAGTTACATATTCTCCTAATATTTTGGGACGAATTTTTCGAGGGTCTGGTAAACCTATTGATGCAGGGCCGGATCTTTTGGCTGAACCAAAAATCACTATCGCTGGGCCTACAGTCAATCCCATCATGCGGGTGATGCCTCAAACCATGATTCACACAGATATTCCGATGATTGATCTGTTTAACAGCCTGGTGGAAAGTCAAAAAATTCCGATCTTTACCATCCCGGGCGAACCCCATAATGAACTACTAGCCCGTATTGGTTTTCAAGCAGACGCGGATATCGTGGTCTTTGGTGGCTTAGGGATAATCTTCGACGATTTCTATTTTTTCCGATCGACTTTTGAGGAACAAGGGGTTTTCCATCGAACCGTGATGTTTGTCAATTTGGCCTCCGACCCCATAGTTGAAAGATTGCTCGTCCCTGATATGGCTTTGGCGGTTGCCGAACGGTTCGCTGTGGAAGAAGGAAAACGAGTCCTGGTGTTGCTTACGGATATGACAGCGTATGCGGATGCCATGAAGGAAATCGGGCTTGCCTTGGAGCATATTCCTTCAAATCGCGGATATTTGGGTGATCTCTACACTCAGCTTGCCAAACGGTATGAAAAAGCTTGCGATTTCAAAGGAGCAGGGTCCGTGACCATTCTTACGGTTACCACGATGCCCGGAAATGATGTTACCCATCCCGTGCCGGACAACACGGGGTACATCACTGAGGGGCAGCTTTATCTTCATGATCGCATGATTGATCCGTTTGGCTCTTTATCCCGTTTAAAACAACGGGTTATTGGTAAAGTCACCCGAGAGGATCACGCCCAGATCATGAATACCATGATTCGCCTGTACGCAGGGGCTCAGGAAACGGCCCAAAAACAGGCCATGGCTTTTGATCTCTCTCCTTTCGATGAGAAACTGTTGAAATTTGGTCAGCTATTTCGGAGGCGGTTTATGGACATCAATGTTTCTCTCCCTATTGAGAAGGCACTGGACCTCTGTTGGGAAACTTTGGGCGAGTGTTTTGAACCTCAGGAATTGCTCATTAAACAAACACTTATCGATAAATATTTTCTTCCTCAGAAAAAGGGTACCCAAGTAAAGTAGGATATCAATGGCACGATTGGCGCTCAATAAAACTGAACTACATAAGCAGAGAAAACAGTTAAATAGTTACCAACAGTTTCTGCCATCGCTCGAGCTTAAACGGCAACATCTTATGGCTCTCATCGCCGTGAGCAAGAAATTAATAAAGGAGAAAAATGTGCAGTTCGCACGTTTAGTTTCCAAATCAGGTGAACTCCTTCCTATGTTAGCCAATCAGGAGATTGATTTATCGGGGTTATTAGAAGTTCAAGACGCGACCCTTGGAGAGGAAAATATATTGGGTGTGAGATTGCCAGTCCTTTTAAGTGTGAATTGGCAATTCCGAGAATATTCCTTACTGGCGAAACCTCATTGGGTGGATGTGTTGGTTGTGCAGCTTCGTCAAGCGGCCGAATTGAAGATCCGAATTCAAGTTGAGGAAGAACGAAGACGGCGTCTCGATCGTGCGACCAGACGAACGGCTCAGCGGGTAAACCTGTTTGAGAAAGTGATGATTCCTGCCACTAGACAGCATATAAAGAAAATACACATATTTTTAGCAGACACTGAACGCGGCGATGTTGTCCGCTCCAAGATCGCTAAAGGGAAGCATCTTGGCAAAGGATCGTTAGAAGGCGGAAGAGGCGGACTACCTTGAGTATTGTTTCTTTAAAAAAAGTCACGTTTTACGGCCTACTTGAGGAAAAAATGTGCCGCATGACTGAACTCCAAGAGCTTGGATGCCTCCACCTGATCCCATTAGAGGCCAGGGGGGACAATGAAGAATTTAGGCATTCCTCTCTACAAGCTCGAAATGCCTTAAAGTTTCTTCTGTCGTGTCACGGACGGCGTCGGCAGGTTCACAGCTCAGCTGGATTCGACGCCTCGCGCATTGAAAAAGAAGCTCTAAATATTCAGGCTCGAATGCAATCTCTACAGGCAGAACGGGATTCCCTCCTCCCTAAAATTCGAACTCTCCAACCTTGGGGAAACTTCTCCATCCCCACACCGGACAGCCTCGGGGATTGCAGGATGTGGTTTTACATCATTCCCCACTATCAAATGAAACAGATGCAAAAGGCCACCCAAATTTGGCAAGTGGTTAACCATGATAACCGTTTTAGCTACGTCGTGGTCGTTGGGAAAGAGGAACCGGTCAATCTACCAGGTAGCCGAACTAATCTCGGCGAGCGGTCGTTAGAAGATTTAGAAACCAGACTAGAAATAATCGACGTGGAACTGGATGACCTGTGGGCTCAACGATTAGGCCTTACCCGATGGCTTGATTTGTTTGTCAAAAACTTGAATCAGCTTGAAGACAACGCGCAGCTTGGGAGCGCCCTCATGCAAACCTATGATGCAGACCCAATTTTTGTTTGCCAAGCATGGACACCTCAATCTGACATTTCCCGACTTCAAGCCTATGCCCGCACCCACGGCTTGGGGGTAGTCGTCGAAGATCCTGACTCTTATGACACCCCTCCTACGCTTATTGAAAATCCCGAACCGGTAGACGCCGGAAAAGATTTAGTCTCTTTTTATATGACTCCGGGTTACCGGTCATGGGATCCATCTACGACCGTTTTTATTTCCTTTGCCGTCTTTTTTGCCATGATCCTTTCCGATGCGGGATATGCCGCTTTACTAGGATTATTTCTTCTTTTTATGTGGAGACGTCTCACCCGAACATCAACGAGCCTTAAATATCGTAACTTATTTGTGGCATTAGTTCTCACCTCCACAGTTTGGGGGGTATTGGCAGGCAGCTATTTTGGAATCCAGCCTGGTCCGGAAACCGTGTTGGCTAAGGTACAAATATTCGATATCAAGAACTCCGAAAACATGATCCTCTTATCCATAATGATAGGGGTCATTCATATTCTGACGGCTAATCTCGTCGAGGCCTATCGCCAGAGGAAGAGTCAACTAGCCCTCTCACCGGTTGGTTGGGTCCTCCTCATTTTGGGTGCGACCGGTTTATGGTTAAGTTCCCAAAAAGTGCTTCCCCCAAGTTGGGAGGCCATAAGTCCTTGGATCATGGCGGTAGGAGGTCTCAGCATTCTCCTGTTTAAAAACCCT
Organism: uncultured Nitrospirota bacterium; assembly: GCA_937139405.1. Lineage (GTDB taxonomy): Bacteria > Nitrospirota > Nitrospiria > Nitrospirales > UBA8639 > Nitrospira_E. The sequence continues at coordinate 59,721 of CAKZPV010000025.1, read as the reverse complement.
CACCCGAACATCTCAAAACGCCTTTGGGGTGGTCTTTTAGAAATGGCCCGTTTGCCAAATGCCTTTGGAGATATCCTCAGCTACCTTCGCCTCTTTGCCCTAGGATTAGCGAGTGCATCGTTGGCCATGGCCTTTAACAATCTGGCGGTCGAGGCTGCCAGAACCTTTCATGGCTTTGGAATGCTCATAGCCATATTTATTATCGTGTTGGGGCACGGTCTGAATCTTTTACTTGCAATTGTCAGCGGCTTTGTTCACGGATTGCGCTTGAACTTTATTGAATTTTTTAATTGGGGCCTTTCGGAAGAAGGATCTCCCTTTCGAGCTTTTGCAAAAAAGGAGGAACCAAAGTGGAGCAAATCATCCTCATTCTAGGTTGGATGGGCATTTATAGCCCTATGGTCTTTGGAGCGATTGGCAGCATTGTTGGATGCGCTTGCGCTGGACAGGCTGCATGCGGAGCACTCCTGGAAACAGAAAGTGGCCATGGTCGTTTTATAGGGGTCTCGGCCATGCCGTCGTCCCAAACGGTTTATGGAATTGTGGTCATGCTCTCTCTCAATCGAACCGTGACTCTTGAAAATGCTCCTGGCCTCTTCGGAATTGGGGTTCTTGCTGGGCTCGCATTAATGATGAGCGCCATTCATCAGGGAAACTGCTGTGCTTCTGCCATCAATGTGGCAAAAACCAAACCCGAAATTTTTGGACTCTCTATTGCGCCGGCAGCCGTCGTGGAGGGATTTGCAGTCTTTGCCTTTGTGTTTGCTTTACTCTTAGGTGCTGGGGTGCCTTTAAGTTGAATGAACTATTAGAGGTCAAGGATGTCTGACGAACAACAAGCGGCTCAAGGGGTCGAGCAATTCATCCAACAATTGCGAGACAAGGGTGTCGAGGCTGGCCAGCGTGAAGCTGACCGACTCTTAGACGAAGCTCGGCAGATGGCGCTAGAGATTACACAAAAGGCTAACCGTGAAGCTGATGAAATGAAAGCCAAGATCCAAAAGGATGTTGAACAAGACAAAGCATCCGCTGAAGCGGCTTTGAAACTCGCGTTTCGAGACACGGTGTTACGTCTGAAAGCAGACATCACCTCCCGCTTTGCCGCTCAAGTCAAAAATTTGGTGTCCGTGACGATGCACGATGGAGAAAGTCTCCGGGAGCTTATTCTTGAAGTGGTACGCAAAATCCTGACAAAGGAAATGGAAAACCAACCGATAGAAATTTTGATTTCACCAGAGATACTACGTGGCAATGAATTCTCTGATCACCCTGAGGACCCTCAAGCAGACCCTCTTTCAACCCTTATTCAACAACTCTCAAGCGAAATGCTGCAACAAGAAATTGAGATAAAGGCTAGTGGTGACCAAACAGAGGGAATCCGGATTCGGCTCATCGACAAAGATCTAGAAATTGAACTAACGGAACAGACAATTTCCGACCTTCTTTTGAAACATATACTCCCAAGATTTCGGGCGAGGCTTGAAGGAATGGTGAAATAAGAGCACTCCAAAGTGAAACAGGAACAAAACACCTATTACACACTCATTGCGAGTCTTCCATTTTTGCCACGTTTTGATAAGGCAAGAAGGTTGCCAATAACCTTCGAACGACTTGAGGCTCGGATGAGCATGCTGGCCCAGGAAGATGCTGAAGCCGCGAGAGTCGCGATGAATTTTTTATGGTGGGAGCGCCAGCCTGTTGAACGAACGGACAAGGAAGTTATTTCTTTTTACCAACACATCATGCCTTCCATACACCAACCAACCCTGAGGAACTTCATCGAATTTAAAATGACTCTGCGAACCATTCTTGCTGCTTTACGCCGACGTCATCGCCATCGTTCCCCACCTTCAGGAGGAGTGGCGTGGGGCATTGCACCCTGGGTGAGTCATATTGAACGAAACTGGACTGAAGAAAATTTCAAACTTTCACCCCTTTTCCCATGGGTTCCTGCAGTGCGACAATTTTTCGAAAATGAGGAAACGCTAGAGTTGCAGAAATGTCTTATGCACTTGTCTTGGAACTATTTGAATAAGTTAACTGAGGGGCAGTATTTCACCTTCGACGTGTTCTTGACCTATTTGTTCAAATGGGACCTCCTAAACCGATGGGTACTGTATAACAAACGCGACGCCATCGTGCGTTTCGAAAAATTAACAATGGAGACTCTCGGTGAATACAAGCGGGTCTTTGCCTAACTTGGTCACTACACACGCAGGTTCCCTTACTCGTCATGCCGAAGTCATCGGTGTTCGAGAAAACCTTGTGACCATTGAAGCCAAAGCAAGCCACATTGTGAAAAACGAGGTGGCCTATGTCTGCGTAGGGAACCTGCGGCTAAAGGCCGAAGTCCTGCGAATCCATGGTACGACGGCAGATTTACAAGTGTACGAAGAGACAGGCGGCATTGCCGTTGGGCAAGCGGTGGAACTCACAGGCGAAATGTTATCTGTTACGTTGAGCCCTGGGCTCCTTGGGCAAGTGTTTGATGGACTTCAAAACCCTCTGCCGGTACTGGCACAACAGCATGGGTTTTTTCTTCCCCGTGGGATCTATGCCCACCCCGTTGATCTTCAACGAAAATGGGCGTTCACACCACTAGCCTGTATTGGTGCCACCTTACGGGCAGGGGAGGTAATCGGAACCGTTCAAGAAGGTCGGTTTACCCATAAAATCATGGTTCCTTTTAACCAGACGGGCCCTATGACCGTGGCTTGGATTCATGAAGGTCATTTCACCGCGAACGCCCCCGTAGCTCGAATTTCTGGAGTGGATGGCAAGAGCCATGATGTCACGATGATTCAACGATGGCCCATTCGTCGTCCGTTGCCAGAAGCGATGCTCCAAAAACAACTCGTGGAACGCATCTATCCATCAGAACCCCTTATCACAAGCATTCGCCTTATCGACACGTTCTTTCCAATAGCCCGTGGAGGAACGGCTTGCATTCCAGGTCCTTTTGGTGCAGGCAAAACGGTCCTCCAAAGCCTAATAGCCAGATTTTCTAATATTGACATCGTTATTATCGTGGCGTGTGGTGAGCGAGCTGGTGAGGTTGTCGAAACGATTACGGAATTCCCGAACTTGGCCGACCCCCGAACCGGAGGGTCCCTCATGGATCGGACCATTATTATCTGCAATACCTCATCAATGCCAGTTGCTGCAAGAGAATCTTCCATTTATACGGGAATGGCCTTGGGGGAATATTTTCGGCAGATGGGATACCACGTCCTGGTCATTGCAGATTCAACATCGCGGTGGGCACAAGCCATACGTGAAACCTCGGGCCGAATGGAAGAAATCCCGGGGGAAGAAGCTTTCCCGGCATATCTGGATTCAAACATCAAATCCATTTATGAGCGAGCCGGAGTCATCAAATGCTCAGATGGGTCAATTGGGAGTGTCACCATGATAGGAACAGTTTCCCCGGCCGGTGGCAATTTCGAAGAACCCGTCACTCAATCAACTCTTTCAACGGTCAAAACGTTTTTAGGACTATCGTCCGATCGTGCCTACCGCCGTTTTTATCCAGCCGTCGATCCTCTCATTTCTTGGTCACGGTATTCGAACCAACTTCAACCCTGGTATGAGGCTCACTTGGATTCAGAGTGGTCCGAACACGTTCAGGCTAGCCTGGATCTTCTGAGGCGGGGCGATGCGGTCTTTCAAATGATGCAGGTGACAGGGGAAGAAGGCATTTCGCTGGAGGATTATGTAACTTGGCAAAAGGGCAAATTTCTCGACATGGTGTATTTGCAACAGGATGCTTTCGATGAAGTGGATAGCTCCACCTCCCTTGATCGCCAAAAAGAAAGCTTCCAATGCATTAGGTTGCTGCTCGAAAAAGACTATCAATTTGCAAATCCAGAGGAAGCCCGAGAGTTTTTTACACGGTTGACCGACCTCTACAAGAATTTAAATTATAGCCCCTTTCGTTCAGATGAACACACCCGTTACCAGCAAGCGATCGAAACTCTTACCAATCAATTCTTATTCTTAAGGACCAAAGAATAATCAGTTCGGGACCGTCGCTATCAAGTAGAAAATTTAAAAAGATTGAACGCCTAGATAAAAAGCGGCAATACAATGTCCATCATCCGTCAAGATCCTACAACCAAAGAAAGGCTTATTCTCGCCACTGAAAACGTTAAACGCTCTCATGATTTTCAGAAACCAATATCAGAAAACAATCGTCAGAATTTGTTTGCCACCGTGTTTGGTGCAAGATGAATTACGGCTGGTCCTAAAAGTTATTCAGTAGCCTTATTCAAGTCCGGAAATAATGATAAAGGTAAACCCTATTCAACGTATTCTTTATTATAAACAGGAACCGAGGTTTTGGTGTGCCTGGTGAACAAGACAAAATTTTGATCGCGGGAGGATATGGCCAGGTTGGTCGTGTGATAGCCCATGGGCTTTCTCCTCAATTCCCTGGCCAGGTGATTATCGCTGGGCGAAGTCGAACCAAGGCTGAAGCTTTAGCAACCGAACTTGGACATGGGACCCAAGCAAGTCGAATCGATGTAAATGCCTCTGGAATGTTGGATGAAATTCTAGACGATGTGTGTCTTGTCATCATGTGCTTGAATCAATGGGAAGTGTCCTTTGTCAGGACTTGTCTGGAATTGGGCATCCAATACATTGACCTCTCTGCTCAGCACGACTTCCAAAAAAAGATTGAAAGTCTAGATACGATAGCTAAAGAACACGGTGCAACGGCCCTCCTTAGTGTCGGCGTAGCACCGGGATTGTCGAACGTGCTAGCGGCATATGCGAGGAGGCAGTTTGACAATCTCACTCACGTGGACATTTTCATTATGCTTGGACTTGGGGACGTCCATGGCCATGCCGCGATTGCCTGGCTTGTTGATAATCTAGATGTGGAATTCTTTGTGCATGATGGTGGAGTGTTACGGAAGGTGAAAAGCTTTAACGAAAGCAGAGCGTGCCACTTTCCTGGAATTTCAGAGAAGCGGACTGCTTTTCGGTTTGATTTTTCTGATCAACACGTAATCCCTCAGACATTGAAGATTCCGTCCGTATCGACATGGCTATGTTTTGATTCTTCATTCGTCACGCAACTTATTTCTCTGTTAGCGAGGATAGGACTGGGGGCATTTGTACGCCTAAAAATCATGCGCGCTTTGACTATAAATCTGCTCTCAACATTTCGAATTGGCTCAGACATCTGTTCTGTCAAGGTGCAAGCTCTTGGGCATATTAATGGGGAGCAAACTCTTCGGGATTACAGCGTCACTGGGCACAGGGAAGCTAAGCTGACTGGGCTAGTTGCTGCAGAGGCAGCCAAACTCATGATGCGGGGGGGACAGCCAAAGGGTGTAATTCACCTTGAGCAGCTGGTAAGCCCTGGGGACTTTATTCACCAGCTTACTACCTTGGACCATCGGATCAGTTACGATCTCGTTGGTTATTGTAATTCTGGCCCATCAAATTGATGGTTAGAAATGAATGCAAGGAGAGGTAAATGTCTACGACCTGTTCAAAAAAAGAGTTACAGACAATAGACGCCTATTGGCGGGCAGCCAATTATTTGTCCGTGGGGCAGATCTATCTCCTCGATAATCCTCTACTCAAAAAACCGTTGACGCTTGACCATCTAAAGGCGCGGCTGCTTGGACATTGGGGAACCACTCCGGGATTAAACTTTCTCTACGTCCATCTGAATCGAGTCATTAAAAAGCATGATCTCAACATGTTGTACATTGCCGGTCCCGGGCATGGCGGTCCGGGTTTGGTGGCTAACACGTATTTAGAAGGATCATACAGTGAAGTCTATCCCAACATCTCCCAAGATGCTGAAGGGATAAAAAAACTCTTCAAACAATTTTCTTTCCCGGGGGGCATTCCCAGTCACGTGGCTCCCGAAACCCCCGGGTCCATCCATGAAGGAGGGGAGCTTGGCTATTCGTTGTCGCATGCCTTTGGCGCGGCGTTTGATAATCCTGATTTGATCGTGGCTTGTGTGGTGGGCGATGGAGAAGCGGAAACCGGTCCTTTGGCGACCGCCTGGCATTCCAATAAGTTTTTGAATCCAAAGTTGGATGGAGCGGTGCTGCCTATTTTACATTTGAACGGGTACAAAATCGCCAATCCTACTGTGTTAGCTCGAATCAGCCATGACGAATTGAACAGCTTATTTATCGGCTATGGCTATCAGCCGTTTTTTGTGGAAGGGTCCGATCCCGAAACCATGCATCAGGTCATGGCGAACACGCTGGATGAGGTAATGAAGGAGATTCACGCCATTCAGCATCGCGCGAGGGAAAAGGGGGAAACCACCCGTCCATGCTGGCCGATGATCGTCTTGCGTAGTCCTAAGGGTTGGACCGGTCCCAAGGAAGTGGATGGAAAAAAAACCGAGGATTCATGGCGTTCGCATCAGGTGCCTTTTGCCGAGATGGCGACCAAGAAGGATCATATTCAATTGCTTGAAAAGTGGATGAAAAGTTACAAGCCTAAAGAATTGTTTGACGAGAGCGGCAAACTCATTCCAGAGCTGGCGGAACTGGCTCCCAAGGGCGAACGGCGAATGGGTTCGAATCCTCATGCCAATGGGGGTTTGCTGCTCAAAGATCTCAAGATGCCAGATTTTCAGGATTACTCGGTAGAGGTTTCCAAGCCCGGAAAGGTTGTGGCTGAAGCCACGCGGGTGATGGGCTCTTTTCTCCGTGACGTGATGAAACGCAATATGAACAACCGAAATTTCCTGGTCTTTGGACCGGATGAAACCGCGTCCAACCGGCTTGGCGACCTCCTCGAAGTCACGAAACGTCGATGGGTGGCAGAAACCGTTCCTGAAGATGATCACTTAGCTCTCGATGGGCGTGTGTTTGAAATTCTCAGTGAACATACCTGCCAGGGTTGGCTGGAAGGCTATCTGCTGACCGGACGCCACGGGTTTTTCTCCTGCTATGAGGCGTTCATTCACCTGATCGATTCAATGTTCAACCAGCATGCCAAGTGGTTGAAGGTGACGGGGAGCGAGATCCCCTGGCGAAGACCCATTGCCTCGCTCAATTATCTCTTAACGTCTCATGTGTGGCGACAGGATCACAACGGATTCTCTCATCAAGATCCGGGCTTCATTGATCATGTGGCCAACAAGAAAGCCGAAGTGATCAGAATTTATTTACCGCCTGATGCCAACAGTCTGTTATTTATTACGGATAAATGTCTCCGAAGTCGAAATCTTGTCAATGTAATTGTGGCCGGGAAGCAACCGGGTTTGCAGTATCTCAGCATGGATGCGGCCATCAAGCATTGCACGGCGGGTATCGGCATTTGGGAGTGGGCCAGTAACGACAAAGGCGGAGAACCGGATGTGGTCATGGCTTGTGCCGGAGATATTCCTACCCTGGAGACGATAGCCGCGGTGGACCTTCTTCGTCAGCAGGTTCCCAATCTTAAAGTTCGGGTGGTGAATATTGTGAACCTCATGAAGCTTCAACCGCAAAACGAGCATCCGCATGGGTTGTCCGACAAGGAGTTCGATACGCTCTTTACGACAGATAAACCGATCATCTTCGCCTTTCACGGGTATCCTTGGTTGATCCATCGTCTGACGTATAGGCGGACCAATCATAGAAATCTCCACGTTCGGGGGTATAAGGAAGAAGGCACGACGACCACCCCTTTTGACATGGTTGTGCTGAACGATCTTGACCGGTTCCATCTAGTGGCAGATGTCATCGATCGTGTGCCGAAGCTGGGATCTCTTTCGGCCTATGCCACACAGGCCATCCGGGATAAAAAGATCGATCATAAAACCTACATTGGCAAGTACGGGGATGACATGCCGGAAATTAAAAATTGGAAGTGGCCGTATTCGTAGTGGCTTCCTGTCCTAGCCGAGTTTCCTCAAGGAAACTGAAATGGGATGAGCTTCAGGCCAAGGGATTTGAAAAGTAGAAGTTACAATTTTATCAAATCCCCTGGCAGGATCTTTCCAAATGCTGTTCACGTCATAAGCGAGGACTGACTCCATCATGACCTGTATATGCCCCGTCATTACACTCTCCCCACGAGACTACGACGCGGTTTTATTTGATCTGGACGGGGTCCTGACGAAGACGGCCCGCATCCATGCCATGGCTTGGAAAAAGCTGTTCGATAGGTTTCTCGAGCAAAGGTCGGCAGAGATGGGCGAACCGTTCATTCCCTTTGACCTAGACGCCGACTACCGACGCTACGTCGATGGCAAGCCCCGTTACGATGGCGTGACCGCTTTCCTCATGTCGCGAGGAGTTGAGCTGCCACTTGGCACATCCGAAGACGGTCCTGAGGCTCAAACCATTCGAGGACTGGGAAATCGTAAAGACCGGTATTTCCTCGAGCATCTGAAGCAACACTGCGTCGAGCCGTATGAACCATCAATCGCGTTGGTGCGAACGCTTCGGGCTCAAGAGATGAAGACTGCCGTCGTGTCTTCCAGCAACAACTGCGCCGAAGTACTCGCAGTTGCGGGTATTACCCAGCTGTTCGACATCCGAGTGGACGGGAGAGACACCATGCGACTTAAGCTTAAGGGCAAGCCGGCACCGGATGCATTCCTGGAGGCCGCACGGCGCCTCAGGACCGAACCCTCGCGGGCCGTTGTCGTGGAAGACGCGATTGCTGGAGTTGAGGCCGGGCGCGCAGGCCAATTTGGCTGTGTCATCGGAGTCGATCGAAGCGGGCATTCGCAGGCGCTGCGTGAGGCCGGAGCCGATGTCGTAGTGACCAATTTGGGCCAAGTTCAGGTATCGGTCGAGCCTCCTTCCGCGTGGTCGCTGGTTTTCGAAGGGTTTAATCCAGCAGAAGAGGGAACCCGCGAAGCCTTATGTTCCTTGGGCAATGGCTATTTCACGACTCGGGCGGCCGCACCATGGGCAGGGGCGGATGAGGTTCATTATCCGGGAACCTACCTCGCTGGCGGTTACAATCGTCTGCACACCCAGGTCAATGGTCGAGTGGTTGAAAACGAGGATCTGGTGAATTTTCCCAACTGGCTCGCACTTGCGTTTCGTATCGGCGATCAAGCGTGGTTCGATACAAGATCAGTGCAAATTCTATCCTACCGCCAGGAACTCGATCTGAGGCACGGTGTTCTATCGCGGATCATACGCTTCATGGACGACCAAGGGCGGCGTAGTAGGTTGCAGGAGCGACGCCTGGTCTCGATGCGGGACATGCACCTGGGTGCACTGGAGTTAACGCTGACTGCCGAGAATTGGTCCGAACGCGTCACCGTCCGTTCCGCGATTGAAGGGCGTGTCATCAATGCCGGCGCCAAGTTGTACCGCAACTTTAACCCGAAACACTTGGAGCCGCTGACAGGTGAGATCGTGAGCAGGGATACGGTCTCCCTGTTGGTACGCACCACCCAATCATATCTCCATGTCGCACAAGCGGCGCGCACGCAAGCCTTCCTCCAGGGACAACTGCTGGAAGTCCCACGCCACAACATTGAAGAACCAGGATATATTGGGCAAGAGCTGGAAACCGACCTGCAGGCAGGGGAAACACTGGTGCTGGAAAAACTGGCTTCAGTGTATACCTCCCGCGATCACGCTATTTCGGAGTGCGGGCTGGAAGCCCGTAAGGCCCTTGCGCGTGCCGGGAACTTTGCAGCAGTGATGGCGGATCATATTCTTGCCTGGAAGCACGTGTGGCGCCATTTCGACATTCATCTCCAACCCGCCGCGTCGGAGTTTAAATTGAACATCCCCATGCTGCTTCGGTTGAACATGTTTCACCTGCTCCAAACGGTTTCACCCAATTCCATCGGACTCGATATAGGCGTACCTCCGCGGGGCTGGACGGGTGAGGCCTACCAAGGCCACATTTTCTGGGATGAATTGTTTATCTTCCCATTCTTCAACACGCGCATGCCCGAAATCACCCGCGCGCTGTTGATGTACCGGTATCGACGTCTGGGTGAGGCTCGTACGGCTGCCCAAAGTGCTGGCTACAAGGGAGCCATGTATCCATGGCAAAGCGGGAGTGACGGACAAGAGGAGACGCAAGTTTTCAACCTGAACCCCCGCTCACGGCGCTGGATGCGCGACAACACTTACCTGCAGCGTCACGTGGGCAGCGCCATTGCCTACAACGTGTGGCAATACTTCCAAGTCACGCACGACATCGAGTTTCTACAGTTCTACGGCGCCGAACTGATCCTCGAAATCGCTCGCTTCTGGTCCAGCATTGCGAGCTTGAATAACGATCGTGGGCGCTACGAGATCCGCGGTGTGATGGGTCCAGATGAGTTCCATGACCGCTATCCGGATTCCCCGACACTTGGCCTCAACAACAACGCGTATACCAACATGATGGCCGTGTGGGTCCTATGTCGGGCGCTGGAGGTGCTCGACCTCCTTCCTGACCTGCGCCGGGCGGAACTTACCACGCAATTAGGATTGTCCAGAGAAGAAATTGCGCGCTGGGACGTCATCAGCCGCAGGATGTACCTACCGTTACAGAAAGATGGAATCATCAGCCAGTTCGAGGGCTACGAAACATTACGCGAGTTCGATTGGGAGGACTACCAAACCCGTTACGGCAACATCCAGCGGCTCGACCTCATTCTCGAGGCGGAGAATGACAGCCCCAATGGCTACAAACTTTCAAAACAGGCCGACGTGCTCATGTTGTTTTACCTGTTTTCCGCCGAGGAACTTGGGGAGCTATTCGAGCGTCTGGACTATCCGTTCGAATATCAAACGATTCCACGCAACGTCGCCTACTATGCTGACCGCGTGGCTCATGGCTCAACGTTGTGCCGTGTGGTTTGTGCGTGGGTCTTAGCGCGTTCCGACCGACCACGCGCCATGAATCTCTTTGCAGAGGCGCTGCAAAGCGACGTGCATGATGTTCAGCAAGGCTCCACGGCCGAAGGTATCCACTTGGGTGCCATGGCAGGAACGGTCGATTTGGTGCAGCGCGTTTCGACGGGAATCGAGGTCAAAAACAATGTGCTGCGGATCAATCCGGAATTGCCTCAAGACATAGGGCGCCTTGATATGCGAATCCGCTATCGAGGGCAATCGTTTGATTTGCGGCTGACGCACGACTCCCTCACGGTGCGTGGGCGGGAGCGCCTGGCACCTCCGATAGCCTTGTGTATCAACGACACGATCGAAACCTTCGTGGGTGGGACGACCCGCGTGTTTCAAATGAGGGGAAAGCCGGTAATAAGCCAAGATCTTAAGCAGGAATCAGCGTTGGCACTCGAGGAGGAGTTATGATGCCCCCATACGGAAAAGGGGAAAACTCCGTAACAGACAGAATTGAGGAATCGGTTAAGGAAACTGTTTGATGTGGAATGTGCATTTTTTAACTATCGGTAGATTGGAAAAGGCCTCGAGATGGAGCATCATCCCCACCCCCAAAGCACCAAGCTATTTCGACAGGATTTGAGTATGGCAAAAATGGAGCAGATGAAGGACCCCGTTTGCGGCATGATGGTGGATCCGCTCAATGCGGCGGAAACGTACAACCACAACGAACAGACCTACTACTTTTGTAGTACCCATTGCATGAAAGGGTTCGGGTCCGATCCAGAGGGATTCCTGAAGGGTCAATACCACCAATCGATGGAACCACACGAAGCGACAGGAACGACTAAATATATTTGCCCGATGTGTCCGGGCGTCGAAGCCGACAAACCGAGCCCGTGTCCCAAATGCGGTATGGCCCTCGAACAGGAGATCGCTGCAGCACCAGCCACCAAGACGGAATATGTGTGTCCCATGCATCCAGAAGTGGTGCAGGACCAGCCAGGCTCCTGTCCTAAATGCGGCATGGCCCTCGAACCGCGAACAGTTTCGTTAGAAGAGGAAGATAATCCTGAGCTGGTCGACATGACGCGTCGGTTCTGGGTGGGTCTCGTGTTGGCATTACCGGTATTTTTCTTGGCCATGTCCGAAATGATTCCGGGACTCCAAATAGAGCGTTTCATAGACGGGAAATTGCTTGGCTGGATTCAACTAGCATTTTCCACTCCTGTTGTGTTGTGGGCCGGCTGGCCTTTCTTCCAACGAGGTTGGGCGTCCCTCGTCAATCGAAGCCTCAACATGTTTACCCTTATCGCCATAGGAACGGGCACGGCCTATGTGTACAGCGTGGTGGCCACCCTTTTTCCAGAGCTTTTTCCTGCATCATTTCGCGGCCCAAGTGGCGAAGTCGCGGTGTATTTCGAAGCGGCCGCCATCATTATTGTCTTGGTCTTGTTAGGCCAAGTCATGGAGCTAAAAGCGCGTAGCCAAACGAGTAGTGCCATTAAAGCGCTTCTGGGCCTCGCACCCAAAACGGCGCGCATAGTTTTCGAAGATGGGCGGGAAGAAGATATTCCCATCGATCAAGTACAGCTTGGGAATAAATTGAGAATCCGGCCTGGTGTAAAAATTCCGGTGGATGGGGCGGTTTTGGAAGGGCAAAGCTCAGTTGATGAATCAATGATTACTGGAGAACCAATTCCTGTAGAAAAAACCAAAGGAAACAAAGTAACTGGTGGAACCGTGAATGGGACAGGCTCATTAGTCATGAAGGCAGAGCGGATAGGCAGTGAAACGATGCTTGCTCAAATTGTACGAATGGTCAGCGAAGCGCAAAGAAGCCGAGCCCCTATTCAGCGGTTGGCAGATGTGGTCTCTAGTTACTTTGTTCCTGCCGTCCTGTTCATTGCAATTCTGACCTTCATCATATGGTCCGTGTTTGGGCCAGAGCCTCGGATGACCTTCGCCCTGGTCAACGCGGTCGCCGTATTAATTATCGCGTGCCCTTGTGCATTGGGATTAGCCACGCCAATGTCCATCATGGTGGGAACGGGCCGAGGAGCCACAGCAGGTGTCCTAATAAAAAACGCGGAAGCCTTGGAAATAATGGAAAAGGTTACCACTTTAGTTGTTGATAAAACAGGAACGCTGACAGAGGGCAAACCCCGCTTGACCTCACTTATTCCACTCAATGAGTGGGATGAGAAAAACGTTCTTCAGCTAGGCTCCAGTTTGGAGCAGAGTAGTGAGCATCCCCTGGCAGCAGCCATTCTGGCTGGTGCACAAGAAAAGGAACTTGAATTATTCGAGGTCAGAAATTTCCGCTCGGTTACGGGAAAAGGCGTTATGGGACGTGTGAGTAATAAGGACGTGGCTCTTGGGACCAGGCTATTTCTTGAAGAGGACATAGGAGTTGCATCCGACAAACTTCAAAGAATTAATGCCCAAGTCGATAGTCTCCGCGAGGAAGGCCAAACGGTGATGTTTGTCGCTGCTAATGGTCAGCTTGCAGGTTTAATTGGAGTGTCCGACCCCATAAAATCTTCCACACCGGAGGCTGTTCAACTGCTCCACGACAACAAGATTCGCGTGGTGATGCTAACGGGCGATAATAGAAAAACGGCAGAAGTTGTCGCCCGCAAACTCGGGATTGATGAGGTTATTGCAGAGGTTCTTCCCGAAGACAAAGGGCAAGCAATACAAAAGCTGCAAAACGAAGGCCAGGTAGTAGCCATGGCTGGTGACGGGATAAATGATGCGCCAGCCTTGGCCCAGGCCAATGTAGGAATTGCTATGGGCACAGGGGCAGATGTGGCCATGGAAAGCGCCGGGGTTACCTTAATCAAAGGGGACCTTAGAGGAATTGCACGAGCAAGACGCCTAAGCCAAGGCACCATGCGGAATATCCGCCAAAATATGTTTTTCGCCTTCATATATAATAGCCTTGGAGTGCCTGTGGCAGCTGGAATCCTCTATCCAATATTTGGAATCCTTCTCAGCCCCATTATTGCGGCAGCCGCTATGACGTTCAGCTCTGTCTCCGTTATTACAAATTCGCTCCGCCTACGAAATGTGCAACTGTAAACCTTGGGTTGACCCTTATCTGTGCGGGTCTAAAAGGTTTTGAAAAAAGCTTAATTGATACGGAGTCGATTGTCTTAGCGACCCAGATTAATGACGGTTTGTAATAATTCATCCGCCACCGTTATCAATCTGGCAGAAGCCTCAAATGAGCGTTGGAAGGTCAATAAGTTCGTTAGTTCTTCGTCCAATGAAACTCCGGACACACTTTCCCGCAAACCCTTTATTTGTTCGAGTTCAAGAGTTGTGGTATTTAAGAGTAATTCTGCCTCACGTGTGGCATTGCCCACATTTCCGGTCGTAATCGTCTGGTAATCATTGATGGTCAAATTCCCGAGCGTGGCTTGACGACCCGTGTGCAGATTCACCAAGGCTAACGCGTTGACATTATTTCCAGGTACACCAAGGGCCGTCGAAGATGCCGCGACTTTGTCAACATCCGTTAAGGCAAGACCAAAGCGCTGGGCCGAACCTTGATGGACACTCACCGTATAGACATCGCCGGTCGCAGCCGCACCAGTTAATATCACATCAATTCCCTCGAAATTAATGGCCGCTCCGGAGGTGTAGGATCCAGTGGTAACTGTTGACCCGCTAGCCGTATTCACAATGGAATAGGCTGAGGCGCCAGAAAACTGCACTTCATAATTTTGAAACGTCAGCAGCGTCGGGTCAGTAATCGCAACAGAGGTTCCCACGGCCGTCCCACTATTGGTATCGCTTGCCACGGGAGCTGGAGGGGTTATCTCTGTAAAAAAGGAATTATTGGTGGTCCCATCTAACGCAAAGCCGGCCTGATGTTGCTGATTAAATTCATTGATGAACGTTGCGGCCAACCGGTCGACACGATCTTGAAAACCCACCACATCTACATCACGGACCTGAAGTAATCCTCCGATTTTTCCACCTTGGAGCTTCGAAGATATGGCAAAGGCACTTCCATCGCTCCGCACAAATGCCACGTCGTTCATGGGAGGATTATCAGCATCAGGAATCGTGGATAAGGCATTGGCATGATTGCCTCCAACGAGTAATTGTCCCCCCACATTGATGCCAATGCCGTCGCGGAGTTGAATTTGTTCAATATCCACCAATTCGGCAAGATCATTGATGAGCACGGCACGTTGATCTCGCAAATCCGGGGCATTACGGCCACTGGATTCTGCCTTGAAAATATCATCATTTAATGATGCAATACGGGTCGCCAATCCATTCACGGTTTCGACATGACGAACAATTTCTTGATTGGCATCCAAGCGTATTTGGTTTAAGGCTTGAGCTTGGTTGACAAATTCTGTACTCACGGTTTGGCCTTTGGCCAATAACACGGTTCTTTGGATCGGACTTTCCGGATTGGTCGCGACATCCCGGAGGGCATTAAAAAATTCCGTCACGCCATTGGAAAGCCCCGAGTTTTCGGTTTCGGTCACAATGCCATCGGCCTGAGATAAAAACGTAGAGCGCGCCGCAATGAACCCAAGATCTTCATTCCCAGCTGTTAATTGATTTTCAAGAAATGTATCGACCGTCCGCCGAATCTGTCCGACCTGAACTCCGCTCCCAATGACCCCTTCAGCCGGGCGATTAGTCTCCAACACCACTTCTTGGCGAGAATAGCCCTCAGTATTGATGTTAGAAATATTCTGAGCAGTCGTGGCGAGGCCCTGCTGGTGGGCTTGGATCCCCGAACGGGCAATATTGAAGATGTGACTAATCCCTGCCATAGGACTCCACCTCGTAGGGTTGGACCGAGCCGAGAATTAAAGGGGCCAGAAAGGTCACCGATCCTTGATACACCGGACCGACCTTAAGTGTCGAAGGAGTAAGGAACATCTTACAGGTGATGGTCTCATACCTCTTTCTCTGAACGGACTTATCGGAGGCAACACCATAAAACTTGATTGAATCGCTTAAGATTTCATAGAAGGGGAAAGATTAAAGTGTAATCAAAGTGGCAGCCTTTGAAATATTTTTAATAATTGAGTAAGGGTCGCAGGAAAAATCTTGCGAAAATGCACGCTAAGTTATGAAAGAAAAAATGAGAACTATTTTTCTAAGTATGCATTTTGGCAACAATCTGGATAGCACCCGCTATTTAAAAAACTGCCCCCAGTCGAAATGGTTCCCCACCTGTAAATGGCCCGCTAAATCATTTTCCTTGTGAGAGCTTATGGGAAACCCGATTCCCATCCGGACCTGCCAGTTTGATTCTGGATGCCACAGTTGAAACCCAGGCAAAAGGGTGATGACGTTCTCTCCCGACTCTGCTCCTGTTAAAACGGATTCCGAAGCCCATTCCAACATGAGGGTTAGTACCAGTGGCTGGTTGGGTATGGCTGGCGCTACGCCTTCTCCGGTTTCCCGGATAAACGAATAGGCAATGGTCGCTGCCATTTCAAATTCACTGAACGTGGGACCGGATACACTGGCTGCATATTCGGTATTGATCCCCAGATACCAGTTACGATAGGCCTGGTCTAAAAACAAGTTCCCCCCTAATGTTGTCTGCTCTCCCCCTAACCCTCGGGATTCGTCTCCTGTCGGAAAGGTAAGACTGAAAACCCCTGTGACAACCGTTTCCGGGTTGTTCAAAAACGCGTATTTAATCGGTTGAATTTCTATGTCCCCTAGACCGAATTGGTCATTGGATGCTCCGGTATTTGAGAAGGGGATAAATATTTCCGACCCAAAACTGAAATCATCTAACCAGGTAACCGCCAGCTCCAGCGAACTAGAGAAAGCAGCCACTTCCTTTTCCCCAGTACGGAAATTATCCAACCCGGCGAGGTTGATCCGTTGTTCATCTTCGATGTGCGCATGATGAAGCATGATTGGTTCTGGAAACGCGCCTGAAAAAGGCGCCCCCGCTTCATGGGCTCCCGCCTCGATGGCCAATAACAAGGTGAATATGGACAGAAATAGAATCTTTATATGGTTGGATGACATGATAGAGCTCTTCCTTTTCATCTGCGAGCGTTAAGGGTTTGCCCCCAGATTCGTTTCTTGAATATAGCGATGCCCATGGGAGTAGAGCCGGGCAGGGCCGTGAGCGAAAAAAAACGACGTTAGAAGGAGAAAGGAGGCCCGCGGTTGGTAATGAGGAAAAGAGCATTTTGAAGGGATAGTTGAGAGCGGGTGGGATATAAGGAGTAGAAAAGAGGAATAAGCGAAGGGGCTGACGCAGAGGTTTCTAAATTGGTTGGAGAATGGGACCATTGGCAGGCGGAGCAATCCTCGTGTGCCTCCGAGAGATCAAAATCATGGTTATGCAGAAGCGGGGAGAATCCCGCCAGCACCCCGAAACATAAAAAAAGAATGGCAGCGAAAAGCTTTTGTCGTAAGACCTTTGACGTGGAATTTCTCGAGTGAATCATGATGGATGGGTTTGGGATAAAAAATTTGATTTAGCCATGAGCGACCTTGAAGGGAAGCGACAGAAAAACAGTTTGAAATAGTAGACAACGCAAATCATCGAGGTTGATGATCCTGCTTTCCAAAGGCTAAATCCAGTGTTTTTCCTTTCACCTTCTGGCTAATCACCGGGAGAAAGGCTTCACCCAGCGAAGTCCCACCACATCTTTAATTGCAAGCAGTTTGCATTTAACGAAATGACAGCTTCTTTGTCAACAAAAGGGGTGACGACCAGGTTTAAGCTATCCGTTTAAAAGAATAATAAGCAGGGTAAGAAAAAAGTCATGGCTTGGTGAACTTTCCGGGATTTCGTGGACATCTGGGGGACGATAGAGGATTTGGAAATTATCGTACGCTAAGGGTTTTCACGGCCAAAGCGGACGCTGCAAGCAATCGAACTGATCGGTCTCAAGTCGACCCAGGCTGTGTGAAAACTCAGCAAGAAGGTATACTACACCTTTCTAACGGAGGTGTGAGTGATGAGCGGATTTATTCAAGGCGACGATCGCCACCAAGCGACCTTGTTTCCCGAACGCTTGGATGATTACCTCGCTGAGGACAACGCCGTGCGGGTCATCGATGTCTTCGTGGACGACTTGGATCTCTCAGGGCTTGGCTTCAAAACCCTTTCGGAGAAAACGGGTCGGCCAGCCTACCACCCAACTATACTGCTGAAGCTCTATGTCTACGGATATCTCAACCGTGTGCAGTCCAGTCGTCGCCTGGAACGCGAAGCCCACCGCAATGTGGAGCTCATGTGGCTCACGGGACGCTTAGCACCAGACTTTAAGACCATCGCCGACTTTCGCAAGAACAATGGTGCCGCCATCCGCTTGGTCTGTCGTGAGTTCATTCTGCTGTGCAAGAAACTCAATCTGTTTGCCGACGCCTTTGTGGCCATTGACGGCAGTAAGTTCAAGGCCGTGAATAATCGAGACCGCAACTTTACCAAGGCCAAGATGCAACGCCGCTTGCAACAGATTGATGAGAGCATTGCCCGGTATCTGAACCAGATCGCCAGCGCAGATCGACAAGAAGCAGCGGTGGCTAAAGACAAAACACAACGGCTGGAGGACAAAATCACGGCCCTGAAGACGGAAATGAAACGCCTCAAGAGGCTCGAAGTCCAAATGCTTCAAGCGCCGGATCAACAGCTCTCATTGACGGATCCGGATGCACGGTCGATGGCCACCAGTGGGCGCGGCACGGGGATGGTAGGGTACAACGTGCAGACGGCTGTCGATGCGACACACCACTTAATTGTGACGCACGAGGTCATCAATGAGGGGCATGATCGGCATCAGTTGCACCACATGGCGCAACAAGCGAAAGAAGCTATTGGATCGGAGACGCTCGATGTGGCCGCCGACCGGGGATACTTTACGGGGGAAGAACTCCTGGCCTGTGATCAGGCCAAGATCACGACCTATCTCCCCAAGCCGCAGACATCAGGGAGTACGAAGAAAGGGTTGTTCAGCAAACGTGACTTCATGTACCACGCGGACGATAATGAGTATGAATGCCCAGCCGGGGAACGCTTGATCTGGCGGTTCGAGACACAGGAGAAAGGCTTGACGCTCCACAAATACTGGTCATCACACTGTCCGACCTGCCCCATCAAGTCGCAATGCACGACCAGTACATACCGGCGAGTAACGCGCTGGGAACATGAAGCCGTGCTCGAGGCTGCCGAAGCTCGCCTCGATCAAGAACCGGAGCGGATGCGCACTCGACGAGAAACCGTCGAGCATCCGTTCGGCACCTTGAAAGCCTGGATGGGTTATACGCACTTCCAAACAAAAACCCTCAAGCATGTGCGCACCGAAATGAGTTTGCATGTGTTGGCATACAACTTCAAACGGGTGCTGTCCATTCTCGGTGTGAAACCGCTCCTTCAGGCAATCCAGACGTGAGAGCCACCCTCATCCATACAAAAATAGGCACATGAGCGCCACCTGCGAAGCATTAGGTGGCTTGAGGTGACACAAAACGGAAAAGCTTGTCTCAACGAACAACGAAAGGGGAGATGGGCTGATGTGCCTCCTATCACGTTGCTAATGAAGCGGTAGGGAAGTTTTCACACAGCCTGGACCCAAAGCGGACATACAGTTTCTCCTAGAGCATCTATTAAATTTTCGCTTTTACCAAAAGCAAAAATAGGATGGGGTATTGGGTCTAGCCCAACAAAGGTACCCAAACGGCCATAGGATTTCGTCATGGTGGGAAATGACGAGGTGGCCTCCCGGGCAGGAATCGAACCTGCGAAATTCGGCTCAAAAACCGGAATGTCTTGCCACTAAACGACCGGGAGGATTTGGAGACTTCAGGGGTTGGTCACAGACATCTCTGCATCAGGAGTAAATTTACATTCAAGCTGTCGATCAGCAAACGCTCTAGTAATATATACTGCACCAACCACGAGTTACCACTGGGGGGCTGGGCGAGTGATAATAGCAGCCATCAGGGCAATGGTCGAAAATTGGGTCCATAGGACATGTGTGGAATTCCCCATTGGAATCGTCTTTCTGCCATTGCTTCATGGCCTTCCGCCATAACTCACCAGCGTGGTTCCAGTCGGCTTCATATTGCGCCTTATATCCGGTGACATCCCCATCAATTTTTGCACCGGTCTCGGCGGAAAACGACCCTCTTTGGCGATTGGTCATCGTGATTTGCCACACTGCACCATGCTGCTCATAGACACTAAGGTCGGCTTTTTCCAGTGGCCCAGTGATCTGGTTTTCATTCGCTTTAATCAGCAGGAGTGGAAGATCAAGAAATTCTGGAGGCAACGGCCGATGGGCCGTACGACTGCCGTTATGCGTCGAGGTTTTGATGTCATAGGCAGTCACGGTCATGCGCAATTCTTGCATGGTTGACGGGGAGAAGAAGTGCAGAATGGTTTCATATTCGCCGTTTTGACGGGCCGTCATTCTGATCCACGTTGGCACGGCATCTTCTTTCCACTTCTGGGCTTCACTGGCGAAGGCGGCCAGCCGTGAGGGCAAATCGCCCGGCACGCGTCGTTCGAATATCTCGATGATGCGCAATTGGCGGGTCAGTGACGAGCGTGTCCAATCCACATAAAAGGCGTTGCCTCCGCCGCCCGGTGCCACGATCAGCAACTTAAGTGTGGTGTCTCCGTCTAATTCATAAGGCACATCACGAGAAAAACGTGGATCTAGCCGACTCTCAAACGTGACCATCGTGTCGGTAAGGGTATAGCGTCCAGTATCGCTTGGCGTGGCATCTTGCATATGGGTCGCGTACGTACCGTCTTTTCTCAGCTCCAACACATTCAGATAGGATTGGCCGACAGCGTCCTGATAACGTAGCTCCCATACACCGACCGGCGTGGTTTGCTCCGCACACGCTGTGGTCGTCATCGCCAGCATCAGACCAATCATTTGGATCAGGAATTTTCGCATGTGTCTCTCCATCTCGTCGTTGCCATTGATGCCCTCAAACCGTTTCTCTGCGCCGGTTCCAGGCGCTGGTGCCGAATTTGCTGGTCATCTCCAGCATGTTCTTATCGAGCAGGCAATAAAACTCATGAGCATTAAGGTTAATGTCTGCAGTCTTTGTCATAAGTTTCGTACCACGTGTGGGGAATGAATCTAGGTTCCTAGCGGGTAAAGATTTTTGTAGGTTTGCCATAGGCCGGACCGCTCATTTGGCGGAAGCTCTCAAATTTGAAGACACCCAACTCTCCCATTTTGGCAGCAATTCCTTCAGCATTCTGATAGGCGCCATGTTGAAAGCCTTTTTCATTCTGATAAATGATAAAACGTTCTTCCTTTGGACGAAGGGCCGGCATCGGGGTGCCAGGTTTCCACGGCATAGGCCGCCAACCATATTTACTCCCGTCAACTAATCTTTTCGCGGTGTCATCGAATGTTTTCACGAACACCACCATCACATCACCAGGTCTGCTCTTACCACATCGCCTCGGTCCCACCCAATCTTTGCGTGGGTTCTCAGGGTCCCGTGCATAGCCATAGCAATTGTAGCGGTCATTTGAAACGCCAATGGCTTCGATTTTTCCTTCCAGAAGATTTGGAAGTCGATTTGCTCTGTGTTCCACGGATAGGAGTAAGCATAGTTCGAACTTTTTCCAATTTTTCGTGGTTCGGTAGGTGTCATAGCAATGCTGGGTTTTTCTATCTTTATGATCGTACTTAGTGGCCAAGTTTTTATAATAGGCCGCCAGGTCCTTCTGAGAAGGACATTTCCTTGTTTCTTGTCGGTTCTTCTCAGACCTCTTTACGCATGGCTTTGTATCTCGGGCTGGGGACTTGCTGCCGCTGTCAATATCTTGAGCCGGGGACTTGCCGCCGCTGCCAATATCTCGGGCTGGCACCTTGCTGCCGTCGCCAATATCTTGAGCTGGGGACTTGCTGCCGCCGCCAATATCTTCTACAGCAAACGTGTTTCCCTCAAAAAACCCCATGAGCAGCAAACTAATAATGAGGAACGGGTAGCATCGCGTGATTTTCTTTCTCATGACCACGACTCTCCAGGTTTTAGTTGGAATAAGCAATGCGCTGAGCTTGGCCCATACCTACCGTGAGCCAAGACAGTGCAATGGGTGAGAGAAGCAAAGCGAGTGCAAACATGAGACAATGTTATGTTTCACCCCGAATTTCCTTTCTCTATTTTTTTTAAAAAGATCATTCTTTGAGGAAGTCAGTTCTTAAAACCGCTTGAGCATAATATTTGACAGCGATATGTAATAGGTCTTCCATTACACGAATGGCTGGGTCTGGTTGTGTTCCTGCCAAGAAGTCACCTTTGACAATAATCTGAACCTGACTTGAAGGTTTTGCGTTAATACATACCACTCGAAGGAGCTGGTTGGGATCAGGCTTCTTGGGACGCATGCAATAGACGACAATTTTTTTATCCTCATCCGATAATGTAGGGAAGGTCGTTGTCACACCGAAAAAATGTTCTTTGAGGAGACGACTATCAAAACCCTTTTCTTGTAAAACCTTGTCTCGCTTTAAGGCGTCCGCATATGTATTAAAAATCGCGTAGTGAATTTCAGCTGTGACGTCTCTTCCATAGACAACTTGAATGCCCTTTCCGCACATGTGATATTCATCCATATATCTATTTAATTTGACGCGCAACCTATTCTTAGGTGATCGCCATGGCACTGGCCATTTCGCAACGTTAAACCGAATATCCCGTAACATATCCGGGACGAGCTTCATGGCATCCTGTCCACATTTGACTTTAGACGTAATATCTTTAGGCCGGTCTTTCACTTTGGCAATGGGCAATGAGGCGCTCTGCTTTTTGGCCAATCGAATTAATGCTTTCAAATCGTTTGCGACATTGACGCAGGAACTTTTATCGCGGCAGACAATCCATCCTCGTGTAGCAAATTTCCCCCAACATGGCTGATCATCTATGCATCGAAATCCAACCGCACGTCCTTCATGTTCAAACTCCCAATCCGTTCTTGTAGATCGTTTCTTATGATGAACTTCAATCGAGGTAAGCTGGACTTTATCTAATTCTAAAATCATATCAGAGGTCGTAGCATGTCCAACCGCACAATCGGGCATTAAACACGTGTCTTTACGCTCTATGATCACAAGTTGCTTGACTCCTTGAGATTTGACATTCTTCACAAGAGTGACTGTTTTGTTATCCATATTACGATCCCAGCTTGTCATAGTAGAGCCCACAATATTCTTTTTAATCTGTAAGGCGAGCTGACCGGATTTATCTCCAACTTCTATGACAACGGCTGTGCTATCAGAACGTTTCCATTGCGTGGTGCCTTTTGGACCGCTAATGGACACCGAGTTCTCATTCACAAAGACATACTGCCCTTCCTCTACGTGACCAGATTTCGAGACTGATTTCCATTTGCCGTCCTTGGCCTCATAGTCACCATCCTCAGTGATCAATTCCAGTTCGTAGCTTCCATGTCCGGTAAATGTATAGTGCATCATGGTTTCTTTTCCGTCTAAAGGGAAGGTCGTTTGCCATTGGCCAACGACGGCAGGATCAACGCGAGAGCCTCGGCTCGTGTCACCTGGCCCAGTGCGTGTTAAGATGCCGGTGCCATACTTTCCAGTCATCGATATGGAATCCGTGCTTGGAAATGAATAGGCTCCACCATCCGAAAAGCCTTTTTGTGAGGACACACGCCATTGTCCGTTCTTGGCTACGAAGGTGCCATCCCTGGTGTTCGAAGTGAACGTGAATTCACCCTCTTGCTTGATGTCAAACACAAAGGTCCATTTTCGACCTTCGAGCGTGGCTTCCGATTCCCATGTCCCGATTAAGGCTGGATCCGTCGCTGAGGCATTCGAACAGCCGACGAGTAGGAGTAGAAACCCAACTACCCATAAGCGGGTCATCGTCTCTCCTCCGCAAATCGCTCAATAAAGAGTCTTTGCTGATATCTAAAATTTTCCATTGGCGCTTGGTTTTTGAGTGGTGGATATACGGTGTGGCAATGACCAGGACCAGTATTAGGAATTGAGCTCGTTAGGTTCATTCCAATAATGAGTCCGATGAACATTTTCATCTGGTCTTCCATCCACAACACCTTGAATATGAGGATGACTCACATTTGAAGCTATTTGTCTGCTTCCAACCATTCACTGAATTACATATAACGTGGCCGATTGTCATGGAGAATCCAGGTTCGTTCTGGCCTCATTTGGACCATCGAATCTTCTGATAGTTCCTTCCTTACGACACCATGCTCCCTGACAAGGTCAAAATCAAGGGGGTCGCTTTTATTGGAATTGGTTCGAAGATGGTGTCCTCTTGAGTTTTTGACAAGGGCTTCGTCTGTCTCCCACACCCCCAACTCTCTTCCCTGTGGTCCGAGACCGGTATCATAATTCAGGATCATGTGATGGGAAAGATCAATAATAGAGTACCGCCCCATTCGGAAAAAGTCAGGGCTGGTTTCCCGACATTTTTTAATAGGCCACCTGTGTGATTATTGCCCTGTTGATTCTGACCACGGGTCCTCGTAGAGCCACTGCACCCTTATGTCCCATAATAGAGCCTTCAATGAAAAATATGGTCTGTGCCAAACACATATTCACATTTACACTCCATTCTTCAATTTGGGGGTATGTCCCCGTCACGACATGATTCGTGGTGCACCCTACTTCTGGATAAGTTGCGTGAAGGCTCAATCAAGGGCGGCAGGAGTCAGGGAGGCAGAATCGAGTGACTAGCGGTTTTCGAATGACCGCTTCTGGCCGACTGCAGACCGAAAGATTCCGTCTGCAGGCACACAAGAACGTCCGCTATAGAGAATATGATGTGCTCGATTAAGCAACGTCACGCATCCTCTTCACAATGTCCATGACCGTGTTCTTGCTGATACCCAGATCACGCGCTATCCAACGATAGATACGGCCCTCATCGACCAACGCAACGACTTTCGGTGCGAGCCGGTCTGACTTGGGGCGTTGTCCCGGCGTCGTGTGGAATCGGAGAGAATCTCCACAATGAAATCGGGAGGCCCTTGAATATTTTCACGTGTGATCAGGTGGTCCCGATCTTTCGCAATAAAGAGCAGATCAGGTTGCACGATATCGGTTTCGGTCAACTTGACGTCGGTGGGGGCGGCAAAGAGCCGCCCGGCTTCGGTCTGTTGACAGTGATGATGCAAAGCGGCGGCGAGATTGATAGAAATGCGTTGATGTTTCGTCAGAGGCGCTGGGGTTACGTAGTGCTCTCCATCGATGAGTTCATGGCGTTTCCCATCATCTGGGAAGCTCACATAATCCTCATAGGTCAGTTTGACAGTCGTAGGTGTCGTGGTCATGAAAGAGGTCTCATTGAGACCATATAATATTCAGCATAAAAGATTGTTTCGGAACTCGCAATGTGGAAACCCTTGGATTGGCCATCAATATGGGACCATCAAGCAGTTCCTACCCTCTTTCCCTTGAGAGAGCGTATAAATTTGTGTTGCTTCTAATGAGCGAATCGGTCAGAGATATTTATGGGGAGTGTCGCCAAGTTTCGGGAACGAACTCAACTAGGAGAAGAGGTGAGAAGGAAGGGGCAGCTTGAGATTGAACATGGAGGTGGTATGCACTCCATCTTGGCGGATGTACTCAATGGTGCCGGTGAGGCCGACCACGATCACTTCTTTGACACCGGAACCAAGGTAGCCTTGGATCTTATGGGTCATTTCTGGTTGGCGGTTGCCTGGTGAGAGGACTTCGACAACGAGCTCCGGGGCTTGGAGTAAATCTTGTTTGGTGGTGAGTACCTCCCATTTGGCTTCTGGCATCCAGACGACATCTGGAACACGAACCCCAGCCGTCGTCGTGAGGACCGCAGCTTCTACGACGGCTTCTCCTCCTAATTGAGCCTGTAGTTGAAAGGCAATTTGGGTACAGAGTCGTTGATGACGGTTCGTTGGGTTGGGACTCAAAACGAGTTCTCCATATTCGGTCAATTCAAAATGATCCGGGGACTGCTCATTTTGGGCGAGCTCGGTCCACCATTGGGTTAACTCTTCAGGGGAGACAAGGGTTGGCGTATCCATCATGTTCATCATTCTAGGAAGCTCCTCTCATCCTGTCAATGATCCTAATACTGCGTAATAAAGCGTTCTCCGCCGCGCTTCATTCGATCGAGCGTATGCACATAGATGTTCGTTTGCTTGAGGGAGCTATGCCGCAACATATCTTTGACCGCCGTAATCGGCGCGCCACCCTCTAAGGCCATGGTCGCGGCCGTATGGCGTAGGGAATGCCCAGTGATGACCGGGCTCTTCACCTGAGCAGCCGTCAGCCACCATCGTACCAATCCTTGAATCGTCCGGGGTTTGATCGCATGCCCCTGGCGCTTGCCGAGGGTGAGAAATAACGGTTCCTCAGGTGCTGGCCAGTTTTTGCCGCTGGCCTGGGCACGCCGTGCGAGATACGTGTCGAGCAGGGCCTTCACTTCCGGCATGAGCACCACAAAGTTATCTGCCTCCTCCCGACCTTTTCCATGAATACGTAAGATCTGTCCTTCCGGAACCGTGAAATAGTCTTCGACCGTGGCCCGAATGACCTCAATCTCGCGGACCCCAGTTTTGAGCATCAGATAGAGGATAGTTTTATCGCGGAGCTGCTGAAGCGTTTCTTCTTTCAAGGTCTGTAAAACTTGCGTGACGCCTTCCAAGCTGAGGGGTTGTTTCCGAAACAGGGGGGTAATCTTCGGGCTACGGATGCCCTCCATCGGATTGCCACGGACGACCCCCCGAAAGACCAACCATTTCCCCAATAATCGGATGGCACTGAGATACACCTGACGGGTATTAGCCGAGAGGCCTTCTTTGTCTAAAAATATGGCAAACGCGACACAGAGGTTTTGACTAAAAGAATACGATTTGCCTTCCTTCTGCCAATAGCCAAGAAACCGGGCGAAGGCTTTTTCATAGCCCCGGATGGAATCCGTGCCTTTATTCAGATCCTTGGCCTCTGCCAAAAAACCCGTCATATAGTTGCTGAGTTGGAGCGATGTGAGGGACCCCGGTTGTTTCCCTATACTAAGAAGGGAATTGGAAATGGAGTCGAGGACTTCAGGAACAAGAGGATGGAGGGTTTCTTCAGGAGGATTGTTTCGGGGGCCGTTACTCATCGTGAGTGTCAGGATACCCCTCCCCAAGTAAATTGTCAAACAACCGGTAAGGGAACTTTACCAGCAGTATAAACTATTTTCACATCTTGCTAGTCCTCCATATTAACCCTATAATAAATACATATAAATAAGAGGGTAAATAAGCAATCGTCAGTAACATTACCTAACTAATTGAAACTTAATAGAAAATGACTGATTACCTAGGTAGCGAAAAAGAGGGTGAGTCGGAGCCAGATGGCTTCCTCAAGCCGGATTCATCCGTCATCTATGAAGACAACCCCGCTTCCCTCTGGGACCCTCTTCCCTATTTTACCTTTCTGCATCGGCTGATTGAAGGTGGATTAGGGGATCTGCGGAGTGGCGATCAACTGCTCTATTTAAAAATGTTTCGAGAAAGTTTTGGCCGAGGACGCGAGACCGCCTCGATTACCATGAAAGATCTAGGAAGGACAACGGGCTTAGGTAAACGGGCTGTGGAAGAGGGCTTGACACGACTCACGCATTACGGGCTGATTCGCGTGTTGAGTAAAGGCCATGGCCATATCGCCACTGAATATCAAATTTTTCGAGCCTTAGCTCCCTACCCCATTGCCAAAAAATCCATCAAACCCAGCGTCGAAACCGTTTTGTCACAGCTTTCTACAGACGAACAATCAAAACTTCATCAGATGGCCCGAACCTTAGAACCCGATGATCGTGCTAGAATTGATAGCGAGATCAAGGAACAATTCCAAGCCCTAGGCCTCCTCCCCTCCCCGCTTATGCAACACCAGGCCTTTCTTTTTAAAGTCCTCGAGGAAAAAATGTATCATTCAATCAAAGATATCCATCCTCACATTTTTTAATAATTAAAAAATTTCTAATTATCTTTCAAAAAATCCTCTTCCCTAGCTTTATATTATTTAAAATAATTTAACTTCATAAGCCTATTATTTTTTAGAAAATTAAAAATACTAATTAAAAGTTCAAACCAATATAGTTTCAGAAATTTAATATTTTATTATTTATAATTTTTACACCAGCACACACAAAATTTTCAATAGTAATACAATTTACATTGAAATTTTATTTAAAATTAAATTTTACAATAAACATGGCATTAATATTTATTTAATCTTAAATAGATATGTTATAAATAAAGTAAATATTAAAAATAATTTAAAGGCATAGTGTTTATACCGACGTCGGTAATGGCCATTATTTCTTATATTTATCAATGACTTGTGAGAGTGGAAACAAGCAACTTCAGAAGGAATAGTCTTAGAGCAAGGCACAAGGTCCAACTAATAGGCCAACACAACCACACTTATGAGAGTGCTTCAGTTCGTGAAACATCACTCTATGTTTATCGTATGTATAGCTAAATAGACTTGTGGTCAAAGACCATAAGTCTGGTGCTATCAAGCCAAGTATACGACATATTGTGGATTGCGCTTGACATTTACGCCTGTTTTCTTTAAAAAGCAGCCGGAAGTAGGGGGCTTAAATCATCATAACTACAAGGTGGCACGGTGGCTATAATCATTGCAGTAACCAATCATAAAGGTGGGGTTGGAAAAACCACAACCGTGGCCAATACCGGAGCAGGGTTAGTTCGGAAAAGTAAAAAAATGCAAGTGCTGGTCATTGATTTAGATCCGCAAAGCAATTTAACGCAAAACCTTTTCCCACATGACCGCCGAGACTATAAAGGGCAAACAACTATTGCCCAAGTTCTAGGTGGTTCAGCCCTAATTGATGATGCCATTGTGCCAACCAACGTCAAAGGGCTGGACTTAGTTCCCTCCCATATCGATCTGTTTGAACAGGAACCGAATATTCAAAACGGGGCTGGGGCTGTATTAGGACTTCATTCTGCCTTATTAAAATCAGAAGTCCTCAACAATTATGATTTCGTCCTGATTGATTGTCCTCCCAATCTTGGGACCTTTATGACGAACGCACTGTATGCGGCTTCCCATGTAATCATTCCCATTGAAGCCTCGAATCGATTTGCCCTTGATGGCATTCAATCCCTATTCAAAAAAGTGAACGACGTCAATGTCTTTAAACAAGGACAAAAAACTCAGACGTTAGGATATCTCATTACACGATGCGATATGCGAACGAATATTGCTAAGACCATGACGACCGCCATCCGACAGGCCTTTGGCGACCAAGTGTTTCGGACAGCGATTCGCAGCAATACTGATTTTGATAAAGCGATTATGTTGAATAAAACCATTTTTCAACAGGATCTTCGGGCGAGTGGGGCCACAGATTACGCAGATGTGGCCAGTGAAATCCTGGAACGGCTCAACTTTAAACTTCCCGCCCCAGAGTTAGTCATTGAAAAAGGCGTGGCGGACCATGAGGCTCCAGTGAAATGAAAGCTAAAGGGAAGGTCTCAAAAGATCGTCAACTCTTAGAGGAACAAACACGAAAAGCCCTCCAAGGATTGGCCGTCTTGAATCCTGAAGTGCAAAATCAAATTATTGATCAAACACTCGGGCCCTCAGAAGACGTTCTACAAAAAGAAGACAATGAGCCAGAGCTAACCGTTCTCACTCAGGAGACTCCTCCAACGCCTTCTGTTTCGCCCACGGTCGTTCATCCTCCAACCCTTGATCTGAGCGAACATTCTCATCTGGGCACCCTCACCGAAGTTTCTCTCCAAGACGTTCAACTCAGCCCCTATCAACCACGAGTCTTTTTTGATGAAGATTCAATAGGAGGGTTGATGGAATCCATTGAACAAAGCGGATTGCATCAACCCATTATCGTCCGTCCAGTAGGCTCAGGGAAATATGAACTGATCGCCGGAGAGCGACGGTTGCGTTCCTTCCAAAAGTTGGGTCGAGAGAACATTCCGGCCATTGTTCGAACGCAAACGGACGAAGAAGCCATGGTCGCAGCGTTTGGTGAAAATCTTCAGCGAGAAAACTTTACGCCCTATGAAGAAGCACAGGGCTATGCCAGATTGGTCAACGAATTAGGATTGACCCAAGCGCAATTGGCCAAACGATTGGGCATTAGTCATAGACGCGTCAGTCATGCGGTGAGTATTCTAGAAATCCCACAGCCCACCCTGGAACGATTGTTTGCTCCTGGTTCTGACGTGACAATGGGCCATGCGGAAGCCTTACTACCATTAAGCAAAGATACTTCTCGTCTTCAAAAAGTCGTAGAGAAACTCGTGACAAAAAAACTCACCGTGAAACAAATTCGCAAAGAAGTTTCCGGGGAACGTCGGACGCATAGTAGCTTCCAGCCAGTCCGATATAATTTTTTGGGGAAAACACAGGAAAAGGGCTATACCCTGTTGATTCAGTTTCGACCGGATCGACCATTCGATCATGAACCAATTCGCTCTGCCTTAACGCTGTTCCAAGATTTTTTGGACCAAAAAATTACGCAGAAGGAATTGATTCAAAAGGTCCAAGGATTTAATCATTCGTCTTTACCATCTGCTGACTCGGCTTCATCCCATTTTTCTCCTCCCGAATAATTCCGTGATTTCTTCCCTAACCTGGAGGAAATTTTCCCATACAAATTTTTAAAAGTTTCAAAACTTACTTTTATCGCCTCCTTGAGCCTGAACTCTTGGGTCATTTCTCGAAGTTCAGAAAAACACAATGATTAAAATATTTTGAATATACTGGCAAAAGTATGCCGATTATCAATAGATCGCAGGTAAGGTTGAATAAATCAGATAGGTTATCCACAAGGGTAGGGGCAGTTGAAGGAACGGGTAGGGCGGCTGAAGGAAGATTAAGAGGCTCTTGAAGGAAGAAAAAGAGGGCCATTGAAGGAAGAAATAAGGCAGTTGAAGGAACCGACGTCGGTTGAAGGAAAACCCATTAATGAATAACTCATTGAAAATATTTCAAAATTTCTTGTGGCTTGTTGGATTTGGTTACTCCCTACGTTATAACGTTTTACGTTTTAATTAATATAAACGTATAGAGCACGTTATGGGTAAACTCTCTAAAACTTCTTCTCAAACAGAACTCTTTACTGAACCGCGATATCTCCTAGCTGAAAAGCAATTAGCCTCCATTCCTTTTTGGGAACCCAAGAAGAAAGGACGAAAAGAAACATCTAACGTCAAAGTAGTAGCCCTGACAAGCATGATTCAGGGAGAGCCGATCAAGTTAACGCTCAAAGTCTTAGCTGGTGGAGATTATGGCTTTCCGAATACCACCGACTTGGAGTTCTTTCGAGCCTTTGAAGACATTCTTACCGAACGCTTGCATCAGCAAGGAGAACTCAAGAATCCCATTGGAGTAACGGGACGAGAAATGTTGGCAGCGGTACACCGAGCTCCAGGTGGTACCGGCTATCGTGAACTCCGCCGGTTTTTTGGGAAACTCCATGCCTTATCCTTTGAGGTAGAACGAACTCAAGGTCCGAAACACAAAATGGGTCGCTTCCATCTGTTTCATGCCATGTTTCATGAAGGAGAAAAACGTGAGGATGGCACGATCACGGAGATGAATGAAATTGAAGTGGCCCCATGGTATCTCAAAAGTTTGCAGGCCGGAAATTGTCTCGTTATCGACCATGCCCTCTTTCAACGACTCTCCCTATCGCTGTCCAAACTCCTCCATCAGTTTCTGCACGCGCAATTTCATTTTCATCAAGGTGTGGCCAACGAGTGGTATGCCGACATCGCCAAGAATTGGCGGATGAAAGAGTACTCGGCCTTAAGTCGCATTAAACAACAACTAGATCCCTCACATGAGGAATTAAAGAGGGTCGGGTTTATAGAGTCGTGGGACTATCTTCCGTTCAAGCGCGCAGGCAAAAAGGTGTATCAAATTCGGTGGCACGCAGGGCCCCAGTGGGTGGCAGTCGAACAGGTGCAGAAATCCGAGTATGGTCTGCCCATGGAGCAGCCGAATGAATCCCTCCTATTTCTTGAAGCCAAACAAGATCAAGCCGAAGCGGAGCAGGACCAAGTAAGCCAAGAGGGAACACTAGTCAGTATCTTGGAAGTAGTCGGCTCGACCGACCGCAAGTATCTCCCATTTTGGAAACAGGCGGTGCGAGATCTACCACGCAGTGTCATCTATAAGGCATTAGGAGGCATTCGAGAACGCTTAATCAAAGGCGAAAAGATCAAAAACAAGGGCAGCTATCTCCTCACCCTCATGAAACTCGAAGCCAAGAAACGCGAGTTGCCGTGGGCATTGAAAGCGTAGCTATACTGTCCTTCAGTATGACAGGGGACTTAGGTGGGCACCAAATCTGTATAGAATATTGAAGTTCAGTGATGGCGTCTTTCCTTACTTGTTATTTTTTTAAACAAGCCTTTCTCCCTCAGTACCCCAGGAATTCAAACGGAATGTTCAGGTCTTTGTGAGATCCTTTTAACCTCAACGGCTATCTCTTTTTTCAAAAAAAAGCTAGAATAGTTTTGGCTTTCATAAGGGATAAATGATGGCTTTTTTCTGAAATTGTTACGGGACAAAATATGGCGCAAGCTTCAACAATAGAATGGACAAATGCAACTTGGAACCCTGTGACTGGATGCACGAAGATTAGTGCTGGATGTGATAATTGCTATGCAGAGCGATTTTCTGAGCGCTTTCGAGGAGTTCAGGACCATCCATTTGAAAATGGTTTTGACCTGACACTTAGACCGGAACGTATTGAACAACCTCTAACATGGAAAAAATCAAAACTGATTTTTGTGAATTCCATGAGTGATTTGTTTCATAAAGATATACCAATGGATTTTATCATTAATGTTTTTGAAACCATGGAGAAGGCCGATTGGCATATTTTTCAGGTCTTAACCAAACGTAGCTCCTTAATGCGAACCTTCATTAATGAACGCTATAAAAATAAATCTTCCCCAAAACACATTTGGTTAGGCACTTCTCTGGAAGATCATACAAAACGTTCCCGAATTAGGCATATTCAGGATACGAATGCCAGCGTGCGCTTCCTTTCCATTGAGCCCCTCATTGGTCCGCCAGGAGATTTGGATTTAACTGGCATTCGCTGGGTCATTGTTGGAGGGGAAAGCGGGCCCCAGGCACGGCCAATGCAGCTTTCATGGGTTCGCTCTGTTCGAGACCAATGTATTGCTCAACATATTCCTTTCTTCTTTAAGCAATGGGGTGGTCCCAGACCGAAATCTGGCGGCCGAAAACTCGATGGTCATACGTGGGATCAATATCCATTTACCATTGAAGAATCTTACCACCCTAATGTAACTGCTAAATGACCAGTTATGTTACTGATGGCACGGTAGGACCCTGGGCACGTGAAAAACTTGATTGTTTGGATAAATACTTACGTGCCTATACAACTATCCTCCAAAAACAACGCTGGTGCAAAGCTTTTATCTATGTTGATGTATTTGCCGGATCTGGGAAAGCTCCTCTCAGACAGTACAAAAACCAAGCCGATTATCAACATCCGTTACTCGACGTAGCTGACTTTGTTAGAGAACAGGAACAAGAAACAGAAATCTACATCCATGGTTCTCCAAAAGTTGCCTTAGATATTCAAATTCCTTTTACAGAGTACATTTTCATTGAAAAAGACACACAGCGAATAAGTGAATTAGAAGCCTTTCGCAGGAGCTATGGGGATAAGAGAAAAGTTGCAATTCTTCAGGGCGAGGCGAATGAACAACTTCAACAAAATTTACTAAATAACACCAAATATAATTGGAAAAAATGCCGTGCAATTGCTTTTATTGACCCCTTTGGGATGCAAGTCCCCTGGAAAACTATTCATGGTCTAGGTCAAACAAAGGCTATAGAAATCATTCTCAACTTACCGGTCGGAATGGCTATTCAAAGATTATTACCAAAATCGGGCCAGTTTTCCGAGGAACGAAATCTAATGCTTACCGATTATTTTGGATCATCAGACTGGGAAAAAATAGTTTACGAGGATCAAACCGGTCTTTTTGGTGAACAGAGGATTAAAAAGAAGGATGCAGGACAACAATTAGCAAAATGGTATCAGAGAAGATTAAAGCAAGCCTATGGATATTCATCCAAACCAAGACTCATTACAAATACCCAGGGCTCTCATTTGTATTACCTTTTGTGGGCCGGTCCAAACCAGACAGGTGCCAAAATTGCTAGTGAGGTCTTAAAACAAGGGGAAGTGATTTAAGGCTATGACCCACCGATTAAGAGTCAGCTGCTCAAAAAACTTTTGGGAAACGCAGGCTTTCCTATATGGAGATTGTTCTCGAGAAAGGGCGAAGCGTCCCACATGATGATTTTGTTCGGAAAGATATGCAGAAACGTTTGCTATGAAACCTTTTGCGCGGTTTTTGCTTACAGGGAGATTTGCCTAGGAATGAGAACTGGCTAGATTTATTGACTTTCTATGGATTCTTTCTGGAAGATGTAATTCTTCAACCTCTCGTTTCCCATTTCGGATGCCGATATCATCTATAGGTATTTAGAAGGCTTTGGTTCGCTTTGGCTCTTCCCCTTTCAAAAAGGCAATTTAGAGGAATTCATGAATCAGGCCGTTGAGCAACTCATTCCTGCCATTGCAGTCTATGTGAAGGATAAAGACAGTCCTTTATCCAAGACGAAGCTTTTAAAACTTCTGTATCTTTTTGATGTGGAATATTACCGCCTGCATGGCAAGACATTTACGGGATTTGAATGGAAATTTTTCCACTTAGGCCCTTGGACGAATGAATATAATCCAGTGCTCGAGGGACTTGTGCAATCTGGGTCCTTACGGGCCAGACCCTATTCCACCGTAGATTATGACGGATGTAATTATGAGGCTAAAGAGGATTGTGACTTTTCTTCTATTTTCCCCCGCGTTCAAGACGAAATGGTTTTAAGGGGTGTTTTATCCGTCTGGGCGGAGAAGTCTTTGGGTGAGATCCTTGATCATGTGTATTTTCATACCGAGCCTATGGAACAGGGGATACGGCATGCCCTGTTGAATTTTGGTTTGATTCCCAGGGAGGCCCCGGAACGCTATCAGCGGACTTCCTCGGGAAAAACGCCAAAAGAATTGGCCAAATTACGCAAGCAGTTTCGCCAAAAGCAAAAAGAGATTCGGCCACATCAAGCAAATTCCTTTGCGTTTACCCCGCCGCGTTTTGATGAGGAATTTTCTCAAGCTTTTTCAAAATTGAATGAAGCTCCCACTTAATGTTTATTGACGAGTGGTTCGACGGCTATTTTTATAAGAACTTGTCAGTTTCTGAAAAAAATTCGTTTTCATTCGGGCAATTTTTTTGGACCCACGCCTATTACCCGCACGAACATCTCGAACTCTGGAGACCGATTCCTGACCCAAACGAGCCAACGCAAACTTTCGCTTCAACATTTCAGATTCAAGCTGCCGGTCAGGATGCATTCAGGCGGGCCATCCCTCTGCAAACACCTAAATTGGAAACGAATGAGGAATTCCTTGTTATTCGCGCCAAACGGCGGCCTGTCATACTGATTCAGCCGGAGATCTTTATTCCATCAACAGTGAATAGAGGATTTCGTGGACGAGTGCATCGGTCAAGATGCACGGTGGCCCAGATTTTCGGATTAGAGGATCCACAAACTGGTCGAGCAGAATTCAGTCAGATTTTTGTAGATCGGGTTCGCCAAATGGAATATCCGCAACTCATGTTTTTACCCAAGAAGCCAGGCTTGTTTCAGGTTGATAGTCTTTTGCGCCTGGATGAACTCCAATCCGTGTTCACCCCCCATTTGGATCCGACTCCGTTCGCTCTTACAGACGACGTTTCCACCATCCTGCGTGATCAAATTCAATTCCTGTTGACTGGTCAAGGTCCCAATGACTATACCTTACTCCGCGAGGAACTTCTTAAGAGTTGATCCTGCACATAACCCATCATGTGTGCTAAACATTGTAATCGCAGGTTTGTTCAGGAAATGGAGTAAGATAGGGGAGTATGTTCCTGTGGAGTGTGCAAAAAAGCAGGGTGTTCTGGGTTTATGTGGGCCAACACATTAGATGAGGGTAGCATCGATCTGTTAACAAATTGCAAAAATGACAGATGATCATTTTGCGTGGGGTTCAGGTACTGGGCGGGAGTCGGGGAGTGGAGACAACCCACCAGAAATTTTCACCCCCGTTGGGGTTCTTGGCCAAGAAGATTGGGGTGTGGTCAGGTCTGGAAAATTCGTTGCGTGAGAACTACTGGGGAGTGTAGGTGTAGGATAGATTTCGACTGGTACCCAGGACGTATAGAGCACTTGTGCGGTTTGGGTTGGCTGAAAGAACACGCCCACGCGCTCGGGCAACGTCATCGCGACATTGGGATGAATGAAGGCCTCTTCGACTCCGTGAATATCTCGTTCCCCGCCCCAGGTTTCCTCCAAATGTCGACCCATGGACACTCTTTGAGCGCGCGTAACCGCTTTCACTTGCGTTCCTGATTTATCCGCCATGATCTGCGCGGTGTCATATTCTTCTGCGCGATAATACAGATGAATTTTTGAGTTGGTTTTCACCCGTTGGGCGATGGCTTTCCAGTTAATTTTGGTGTCATGCCCATTTAAAAGATCGCCTTCCGACTGATAGGCCAAACACAAATGCGCATCGAAACTGGTCAGAGTAGCCAGTGCATCGGCAATGGTTTCTGAAATCAGAAAGGCGATTTCATCAATCACGATAAAGACATGGGAATTTCGTTCGGCTTTGAGTCGCATCACCTCTTGAATCAGTTCAGTGATAAGCATCGTGGAGGCTGCTTTTACAACCGCATCATGTAAAGACGAACGCACATACAACACCTGATTGTCCCGAAGAATGTCTCTAAGATTTATGGTTTCCTCTCCTATTCCCACATCCAGACTTTGTACATGGAGCATCTCATGAATCATGCTACAACTCGTACCGGTTTTCTCCTGATAGTGTTCCTGTTCGAGAAGGTCTAAGAAAGTCCGTAGGGAGATCGGTTCTTTCGGAAAGACCTCATTCAAAATCGCTCGTTCTTTCCGGTGATAGTAGTCACTTTCGTTGCCGGTCGATTCCAATTTCGCACAGGCAATGAATCGTCCAAGCCGATCACGATACGACCCTCCTGCAAACAATTCATACTTCATGGGAAACACTTGTTCGTCGTTTAAGTCCAGCGCCACGAACTCCCGATTGGTTTCTAAGCAGGCCTGTTTCATGATGGAAAAGCCATAGGGATCAGGCTTCGGATCAACGAAAATCACCGTATGATTTTTGCGAATGGCTTGGTCCAGTTGGACGCCAATGAGGACCCCTTTCCCTGTCTGGGTCGGCCCAATATAGCGTTGATTTTGGACCTTCCAGATGTCTTCTTTTATTGAAATCGGCTTTCCCTTTTCACCTAACCCAAAGAAGATTTCATTGGGCTGATAATAGTCTTTCGGATTGAAATGCTTGGCCTGCATGCGGTTGGCCTCCACTCGAATATCGCTCAATTCATCCCCCGATTGACGCACCCGAAACCGCCGTTTGAGCGCGGATATTTTCGGAATAAGAAACCGTGCATACGCCACAGAGAGGACTAACCCCAGAGCATATCCAATCAGCGGAAAGCCTAAGACGCCCACGAATCCTTCCCAAAAGAATGCGGCCAAATGCTTTATGAAGGCGGGGAATTGCGCCTTGTTGATGGTATAGCCTGCCAGCAACAGCATGAGCGGGCACAACACCAGAAGAACGGTTAGTGCTTTCAACCCCGTTCGTCGAAGGTATACCGTAAGAAGTGTCTTGATGGTGGGATTCTTTTCTGTCGTTTCGTGTTGGATAGGGTTCCATCCGAGCAGACCAAACGCAAACAAGATCCCACCCAAGATGACCCAATACCAGGGGTTGGCCCATTCCTGAAATAGTTCAAGAAATCGAAGCGCTAAGCTATTGAACCATGCGGTCATAGGACTCCTGTTTTCTCTTGATGATGAAGGGCGACAGATTCAAAGAGGGGAATGGTGACGTGACCACGGTCCCCTCTTTCTTGCGTGGAAGCTTGACTCTTTCTCGCATATCGTCTAATGCATAGAAACTTGTAACAGTTATGTTGATAATTATTGTTAATCTTATGTATAAAAATATGCGAGAAATGTCGTGTCGTATTTCCATTGCTTTCCGAATGTTTAGCCCAGGGTTTCTGCGGCTAAACGACCAAGTAAAAATGTTCATGTTCTTCAACATTTTCATAATGTTATGACGACACTGGCTTGCTGGACGCCACCAGCGTCGAGGGCTGCCCTCTGGGGTCACAGCGCTGCTGAACGCGTCTGCCGTGTCCCCATTCACCCGGCGCGTCTTCGTCAGTGTCTTTCGCAAGGCCTTCACACCCTGACCAACGGCACTCAGAAGCACCGTTGGTCAGGGTGTGCGCGGAATAGCTCGAAGACTCGGGGAGCGCCCCTGACGAAGACGCGTGCCGGGCACGGCCACATCGGCCTGGGGGCCTCAGGTGGCCTCGATCTGGCTTGGGCCAGCTCGTCCCGCCAATAAGTGTCTGGCTTTGGAGCCAGATGAAGATCATGTGATGAGGGACGTCTCGGTGAGGCCTCATGGTGTTGGCTGATGTGGTCAAAATTTGTGATGCCCTGTTGCCTCTTGCTGGTCGTCGGGATCCGTCCCTCTTGCTGCGCAGCTTACTGATGCCATGCAGGAGCTTGATTGGCGAATGTCTGGTGTTGCAGCAGCCATGATCGACGGTGATGAACGTAAGAGGGGAGGGGAGATGACGAACCGAAGTCGGTATCAAGATAAGCGTGATTTTGTAATTCATTGGCTGCTCGAATTTCAGTGGTCGACACCCAGAATTCTGTCTCAGGCCCTCGGGTTGAAACGGACGAATCAAAGTCGATTTTTTCAGCTGATCCAACGTGGAGGATTGGTGCAGACCATCAAGTCGCCGTTCATCTACGAACATTTGTACTATTTGGGCAAAGAGGGTAAAGCCTTGGCTCAGTGTTTGTCGGAAAAAGCCGAGTTGTATGCCGTTAGCAAAACGTCGGTCGTGTCGGGTCTTAATATTCATCACTTGTCGGTTCAACAAGCTGTGCTGACTCGCTCCACGCTCACGCTGCCTTTTGACTTTCAGAGTGAGTGGCATCTGGATCTTCCAGCCGCCTCTCGTCCGGATGCTATTGTCGCCACGGGTCATACGATGACGGCGTTGGAAGTGGAGTTGGCTCAGAAGACTGCACCACGCATTTATTTGGGGTTTCTGACGCATCTCAATCATTTCAAACAACAGTATTATGATCGCGTGGAATACATCTTCTCCGATGCAGCGTTACGCGATCGGTATTATTCACGGTTTTCCCAGCCTCAGTGGCCGATGTTCACTCGCACAACCAAAGGCCAGATTGTCCCTCTGCTTGATGGGCAGGGAAAGCCCATGCAGGCGGAGGCGGAGGACCCGCTTATCCGTGAACGGTTTACCTTTACCCATGAGGCTTTGTACCGATGAGCGCGTCATCCAGTTGGGATCTCGTCCATGAATATTTGAAGCCCATTGCCCATCTCTTTGAGATGGAGGGCGTGAGTGAAATCATGGTGAATGGCGCGGGCACCGTCTTCATTGAAATTCGCGGGGAGAAACAACGGGTGCCCACCACCTTTCCGAGTGAGGCGCACTTGGCGACCACCATCCAACAAATTGCCAACGCCACCGGCCAATCCTGTGACAAGCATCACCATCCGGTGGTGGATGCTCGATTGGAGGATGGCTCACGCGTTTGTGGCGTGTTGAGTTCGGTCTCGCCCAAGGGCCATACCCTCACCATTCGTTTGTTTCCCAAGCGTCGCTTGCAAGCCCAAGATCTTCTTGACTTGGGCAGTCTCAACCAAGAGATGTTGGACTTCCTCCAGGCAGCGGTTGAAGCCAAGCGTAATATCCTCCTGTCGGGTTCCACCGGATCGGGCAAAACCACTTTCCTCAATATGCTTACCGGATTTATTCCAGAGACCGAACGGATTATTACGGTGGAAGATACCGAAGAACTTGTGGTGGATGTGCCCAATCGCGTGTCGCTGATCTCGCCCAATACTCGCCGGGATGCCCAGGCGCAACCCATTTCGTTGGGCTTTCTCATTCGGACGACCCTTCGCATGAATCCGGATCGCATTGTCGTGGGGGAAATCCGTGATGCGGAAGCTGCTGGAGCGTTTCTGCAAGCCATCAACACCGGACACAATGGCTGTGCCTCAACCATTCATGCCAACCATCCTGAAGATGCGCTCATTCGACTGCAAAACTTGTTGGGGTCGGTGGGTTTGCCAATTGAATTTGTCGCCTCTCAAGTCCGGAGCAATATTCATGTCGTCATCCAACTGGGCAAAGTGCCGGGCCGCGGGCGCCTGGTGCTGACGGTGGCCGAAATGGACCACGGGCAATTGCGCACGTTGTGGGATTATGACGTCGTGTCTCACGGTCATGTTCGATGCTCAGCTCCCTGCCCCATTTCACCCATGCCAAAGTAAGTCGACCTTCTCAGGCCAGACCTCCCGTTGGAGATGTAAGACGGCGGGATTCCAGGTATCCAAGGACACCACGGGATAGCCGTCCTGGGTATAGTCTTTGGCGAAAATCAGATATTTCTCACCGAAGGGCAGGATGGTGACCCACGTCGTCTGGATCGAGGAGTTCGGGGCATGATTCTTATAGAAGAGTTCCCGTGGTTGGCGATGCTTGCTGACCCACGCCAATGCGTTTTTCATCTCCTTCCAAAAGTGGTAAGGCAACAGATCACGAATGGTGCGCCCCACAATCTGTGGGCCGCCGAAGAGATGTTCGCAAGGGATGGGGTAAAAACTGTCCAGGTAGATCCCGTTTTTTTCAAGAAGAAAAATTTTGTGTGGGAGAAAATGAAACGCGTCTGGTCGAAAGAGTTGACCGAGCAGCGCATGCCAATTTTTTACCCCGCACGGCTGTTCAATCAAGACGGCATGACCTCCGGTATTTCTTGGCACGGAGGTCTACGGTATGCCAAGCATAGAATTAATGCAAGCCATGACTGTTGTGCGGGATGCACAGAAAAAATTTGTATTTTTTTTTGTGAAGGCCTGTCGTTCTTTTTGAGAAAAATTCTTGTTTTCGAGCTCTCGGTTGCGTCATATTTTTTATCGTAGTGTCTGGTCTAGCCTACTGTAAGGCAGACGGTCTGTCTTGAAATCATTGGGTTTGCGCAGGTCTTCGTGTCTTGCCCAATGCCCATCTCCTGTTTTTCCCATTCTCAAAATCCTCCTGTGATGTAGGGTGTCGCCCACTCTTGCCAAAATCTGTGGCCTATGCCATATCCACCATATCATGCGGCATAAATGCCAAGAGACCACAATATCCTGTATTAAGTGAAGAGAAGCCGTGTCACGATCATCAAACTCTTGGCTTCTTGTTGTGAGCTCGTTCATGAGTTGTTTCCCTGTGCGTATGTCCAAACTTTCTGCGTGACTTGATGCCCAAGGTTTATAACGCCTAATGGTCATGGGACCTTATCGAGATTGAAGGAGGCCTCTAACAATGTCAGCTCACTCGCATCACCCGTATGACAAAACCGAACTGGCCATAAGGAATGTCCGCGCCTTCCA
The DNA here is from genome assembly GCA_937139405.1 of uncultured Nitrospirota bacterium. Classification (GTDB taxonomy): domain Bacteria; phylum Nitrospirota; class Nitrospiria; order Nitrospirales; family UBA8639; genus Nitrospira_E. The sequence continues at coordinate 18,310 of CAKZPV010000025.1, read as the reverse complement.
CGACGACAATCTTATCTTGGGAATTCCGCAAGGATTCTTCATGGGTGGGATAGTGGTCATGGTCATGTCCTATCTGCTCTTTGGATTTTTTTGGCTCCCGCCGGTCATGGGGGTGGCCTATTATGTGCCGATGTATGCCATGCACAAAGATGACCCAAAGGGGTTCACGATTTGGATGGCGGCGCTGTCGTCGCGAACTCTCGTGTGGGAGTCGGGGCAACGCCAACCCTTGTCCATTTACTTTCTTTCTTAAACAGAGGAGTGGCCGTATGAAACAGTCTCATGTGTGGTGTGTGCTCATGATGGTGTTATGCCTCTTGATCGTGGCGGTCGTGAGCCCAGCAATGGCGGGAACTGACATTGGGGCTCCTTCTTCAGGGTTGTTTGCGAAGGTGGGCAAGGTGCTTCAGGAGTTTGTGGATTTTTTTGAAGGGCCGGTCGGGTTGGCTGTCGCGATTCTTGGGATGGTATTTGCCGTGGGGTATTGGACCCTCTCCACCCGTGGGGATTCGGAACTAGGGTGGGTCGGGCGAGTGGTCATTGGCGCGATTCTCATCATTAACATTCCGGGATTTGTCATTGCCATGAAAGCCATCTAGAACGCGTCTATGCCTGTTTCCTTTCCCAAAGGGTCAGTGGCCTCCATTACCGATCTTCATGCGGAATGTCTGGTCTATGACCAGTACCTTCTGACAAAGCGCGGGTCGCTGATTGGGGGGTTGATCGTGGAAGGTAAAGATGGAGATGGGCTCACCCCTGATGATTTTCAGGGGTTGTCGCTCTTGGCCCGAAGTGTCTATCAGGATCTTCCCGCCACACTGATTGTCACGCAATATTATGCGCATTTTGCGGGGTTGCCCATTCAACTCAAGCCGCGCGCACATCCCATCGCCCACATGCTGTCAGAGCGGCGGGCAGCATTTCTCAATCAGCGGACGCTCTCATCGAGTGTCCTGTTTTTCTTCTTCGAACTGCTCCCAGCTGAAGCCCTGTCGGCGCTCTCGCCGGTGGCTTTGTTGGCACATTGTGCCAAGAGCCTCTATAGCGAAGCGTCGCGGGTCGCGCTGAAGGTGGCGCTCTCCAGTCAGCAAAGCCTCGTGTGCCATGTGGAGGAACTTGAGCGGCAACGGGCACTCCTGCAGGACATACTCGGGAATGTGGTGGGGAAATGGGCGAACATGTTCGCCCCCTCGATCATGTCCTTAGATGACTTGTGGCGGCATACGAAGTTTGTGGCGAACCTGGACCCGTACTATCTTGGGCCAGACTACCAAGGGCAAACACCCTTGAGTCATTGGGACCTGTCCTTAGCCGATGGCGATCGGCAATTGGTGGAAGCGCAGCACACGGATGTTGTGAAGTGTTGTGGGGCCACGCCGCGCTATGTTCGTATCGGCGCGGTGAACCAATTCGGTGAGGATCGTCCGAAATGGGGCATGTGGGCCGAAGGCAAAAAGGCCCCCGTCTGTCAGACGGGAGACTATCTTCTTATGATGCGCTATCAGCCGTTGACTGTCTTGCAGCGCAGCCTGTTATTTCGCAATAAAGAACGGGAACTCAATCACAAAAATTTCAATCTCTTTGAAGCCATCAAGGGGAACACGCTCACCGAGGCTGAGCGACGGGACGCCATGAAACCGGCCATTCGGGAGGCGTTGCGGGAAATTGAAGAAGCCGAAATGGTGCCGGACCATTGGGGTCGGGCGCACAGCTATTTTGCTTCATGGACGACCGATCCTTCCACCCTTGGCCAACAGTCCTTGGCCTTGCGCCGGGCGATGGATGGGGCAGGATTTCAATCATGTTGGGAAACGGTGGGTTTATCGCAGGCGTTTAAAACGCTCATGGTGGCGGGGCGACCATGTTCCTTGCGTGATGTTCCACTCACCACGACGCAAATGGGCGCGGCCAGTTTGCTCTATCGCTCCGGCCAAGGCCAGCCCGTGGTTCGGGATTTGGGCAACGAGGAATGTCAATACGTCTTTGTCGGTGACGATAGCACGGCGTTTCATTACTCCCCTTTTGTCGAGGGGTCTGGGTTGGTCATTGGCATCGGCCCGATTCGTACCGGCAAGTCGTTCACCAAAAATACTTTGGCCTGCCATTTTATGAAATACGGGGGCATGCTTCAGGGCATTGACGTGGATATTGGGATGCAGCCTGTCGCGCAATTGTTTGGCGAAGATGGGGCGGTCTTCTCCATGGATGTGGGATCAGGCGCTGGATTTAATCCCTTTGCGGTCTGTACGGGGCCACGGGATATCGATTTTATTCACCATCTCAAAAGCCAAATTATGCTCATGGTGCAAGCCAATGACACGCCGGCGATGCAGGTGTTGAGTGTCGAGGAGCAAACTCGGTTGGATGAGGCGATTGCGGCGACCATTGCGCTGGACAATCCTGATTTGCGGCGACTCCGCACGGTCGCGCTGCATTGCCCTGAATCGCTCCAAGTGAAGCTCCAACGCTGGACTCAATCCGGGGAGAATGTGGGGATGTATGCCAAGTATTTTGATGCCAAGGAGGACGCCATTGGGCGGATTGATCGTCCCATGACCGCGTTTAATTTACGGGCCATCAAAGATAACCCGGTGGTGTTGCCGTTGATCATGGCGGAAATTTTCTTTCGCGTCACGCGCTTATTTGAAAATCCCGCCTACAGGCAGGTCCCGAAATATTTGGATATTGACGAAGCGCATATGCTCTTGGGCATTCCCTATGTGTCATCCCGAATTGTGCAATCCATTCGGACATGGGGCAAGTATTTGGCGGGAATGGGCTTGTGGTCCCAGAGCCCATTGGAATTTGCCGCGTTGCCACAATGGGGGGCCTTGCGGTCTGCGGCGAGCACCTTCTTTTTCATGGCCGATCACGCCATGGATAGTGGATTGTATCAGTCCACCTTTCATCTGTCTGATGGAGAATGCGAAGCCATTAAAGCCCTGCAACCCAAGCGGGAAGCGTTCATTGTTCAGCGGAAATTGGGCATTGCAAAAACAGTCAATCTCACCGTCGAGCCCGAACAATATGTGGTGTCCACTTCGACTCCACAGGAAACCGCCTTGAGGGAGAAGCATGTTCGAGCGTTGGGGTTTGAGCGAGGCATCGACCAAACCATTGAGGACTTAGGATTAACGATTGTGGCGCCCCATCGTGTTGGGGTGCGGTAGGAGGAATGCCCATGAATCGTGTGTTTCGTGTACTGTGTGTGGTGGTGGTCTCGGTGGTGGTCAGTGTGGTTACGGTGCCGGACACGGTCAGGGCGTCGGGCATTCCCACAGTGGACATTGCACAAATTGTCCAAGGCCTCACTAGCTATATCAATGACCTGTCGGGTTTTCAGGAATTAATCATTCAAACAGGGCTCGAAGAATCTCAACTCGCTGCTTTATTACAGCAATACGCGCAAACGCTGACGGAATATAAAAGTTATCTGAATCAGCTTCGAAGCCTCCAAGAATTCATTTCGGCTCCAGACTGGGCGGCGTTGATGAAAATTGTGGTGCAGAGTCCCTATGGGAAGGAGATCTTAGGGCAAATCCCGCTCCTCAAACCCGATAACCCAGGCTACAAAGATGAGGTAAGGCAACGGGCGGGGGAATATGGGCCGGTGCCACAGGAGACGGCTGATGTGGTGGGCGAATACGAGGCCTTGGGGGTAGGCGCGGGCGACCTCACGCACATTGAGGACTATAACGATGGGCTCAACAAAAATTTTGCGAAATATACCGAGCAAATGAATATCGTATCTCGTAACGAAGCGGCGATTGAGGGACGGGAGGAGAAATTAAATGAATATGGGGACAACATAAGGGGCCTTGGTGATGAGTCGGACTTGGCCACGTTGCAAATGATGGCATCACAACAAAACTTAGCAGGCCATCAACAAGAGGCCACGATACGAGCCTTAAATCAAATGATGTTGACGTATGAGTCGCCGTCCACAGCCCTCGCAAACCGCCGAGCAGATATGGTGGACCAGGAAATTGAACGTCTGAAGAAGGTCCATGCCAACAGTACCAATTTTACGCTCGGTGCCGACCGATGGAGTGGCGGTGGGTGGTAAAGGAGGGATGACGATGCGAACGTTATGGATAGTGATGTGTGTGGTGTGTCTTTCCGTTCCCGTTGAGGCCAAGCTGAAAAAGGGGCCGTGGCCGTCTGATCCTGAATTGGCCAAAGTGGAACAGGAGATTGAAGAGAAATACAAGCCTTGTGACAAACACAAGAATCCAATGGTTCGTTCGGATTGTCAAGCAAAGGTTCGCCATCCATTTTATGCAGATGGGCGGGTGCGCGGGACCGGGAATTATGTGGATCTGCATTATGTGGATCTACCCACGCCGGAGCTTCAGGAAAAATTGAAAGAGCTTCGGGCTTTAAAGGAACAGGCGAGACCCAAAAGCGATGCCGAGTATGATCGGGAGCCTGGCGAACTGTCGGAGGAGAAAATTGTAGCGGAAATTCGCCTGATACAAGTCGAGTTGGGCAAGCGGGAGATGTTCAAGTACAAAAAAAATCTAGACTTCTTGGAGGGGAGGCCCAGCACTCCCTAATGAGACCCTTTCTCTTTCTCGCAGTTGGGATGGTTGTGATTCTGGCCATCCCACTCGTGGGGTGGGCGGCACCGGATTATAGCAACGTGAAGGAATCGTATGATGCATTTGATAAATTCGTGGAGGCGGTCAAGGGGTATTTGGCGCTCATTACCGCCACCGGCTCTGCCGGAGCAACTATCAGTTCGATGTTATTTCTGGCTATCTCCGTCTATGTATTATCGATGGCCGTCGCTAAATGGATGATGAAGCAAGCGGATCTGTTTGATGTCGGCGTGGCCGTCTTCCTCATTATCATTGTGAAAACCATCCAGTCGTTTTACGGCACTCTGACCGAACTGCTCCATACCTTCTCAACGGATTTAGCAGGGGCCATCCAACAGCCCATTGTTGGGACAACGGATGTGCTGTTTGCTCCGGCGTACATTCATAACATTATGAGTAATCTCTCGTTTGTGCCTGCCGACATTTTCGCGGGGTTGAACGCGGTGGTAGCGGTCGTGGTGGTGTATGTCACGGCCAGCCTCTTAAGCGTGGTGTCGTTTTTCACTGTGGCATGGGGTACCTGGGGCTATGCCGTGGCCAAACTCATTGGGTGGTTTTTCATCCCCTTTCTGATGGTGCCCAGGTTGAGTTTTCTGTTTGATGGCTGGTTTCGATTCATGGTGGGGTTCCTTGTCTATGACGTGCTGGCGCGACTGAATATTGCCTTGAGCCTCGTGTTGCTCACCAAATATTTCGGCCTTCCCCTCTCGGCGGGAAGTGTGAGTGCCCCCATTGTGATGCCGGGGCTGACCTTTGCGGAGTTCTCGGGGTTTATTGTACTGGCCATTGTGGCGCTGGTGGGACTATTAGCCACCGGCAAATTCTCGGTGTCGATTGCTTCAGGCGTCGGGGGTGTGGGCTCAGGGTTAGCTCGGATAACGCTAGGCGCGGGGGCTGCGGCCCGTGCTCTTGCCCTCTAGGGAGACGTAATGATGCCGCCCTCAATTCTTGATTCCACCATCAATCACTCATCAGGGGTGACGCCGGGCGCGGCGCTGCCGCTGCCACAACAAATTCGGGTGGGAGATCCCAGCATGATTGCCCGTGATGCCTTTTTGGCCTCGGATCGGAATAAGTGGTTTTTGGTGACGGTGTTATTAAGCATGGCACTGTGCTTTGTGTTGTACCACTACATCAGTTTGTCGCAGAGAGCCGACATCCATCGGGAAGTCCTGTGGGTGAAGATGTACCCGGACGGCACCTATGACATGGAGGAGCATGACAATCTCCAATCAACGGAATTTCTCCAAAGCACGGTGAACAGTTTGCTCAAACGTTGGGTGGCAGCGCGGTATTCCAGAAATCCGCAAACGGTGGTCGCGGATTATACCTTTGCCAACTACTTTCTCTCCCCCTCCCTCACCCATGAGTTTGTGAGCGAAGAAGGATTTCATGCGGCGCAACAAGCCGCCACGGTTCAGCAATGTCCGGATTGTCCGGTCGTCACCTATGCGGTGCGTATGCTGGATCATTACGACCAAGACAAAGGGAGGTTTGCCAATGTTGAAGGCACGTTCTATCGCACCAACCTATTTACCACCGCCACCACGGTGACGGTACAGGGGCGCATAGAACGCGAACAGGAACGTATTGTCGGTGTGCGGTGGCGCTTGATGATCCCGGAGGAAGTCCATGCCATCGTGAATACCCGTGATGGTCAGCGGTGGTTAGATCACAACCCTATTGGCCTGGAAATTTTGGCCTACAGTGACATTGCTGATCCCTCTGGCGACTCGGAGAGCCCGTAACCAAGGAGTATGTGTCTATGAGGAATCTCATTAAGGTTGTCTGCGTGGGAATCGTATGGAGTTCCACGGCATGGGCTGGAACGGGGGTGGAGCCGTGCAAGGAAATTAGCTGGACGCCCGACAATGTGTATGCCGTGCGTTCCCAACTTCATGTCGCCACGCACATTATCCTCCCTGAACCCATGCAAGGGAAGCCGGTGGCGGGGAACGCCACCCTGTGGGCGGTGAACGGGGAAAATGTCCATCTGTTTATTAAGCCCAAGACGAAAGATGCCATAGAGGGAACCCAAACATCCGTATCGGTGATCTCTGGCGACAATACCTCCTTTGATTTTTTTGTGGAGCGTGTGACGAGTGCTCCAGATATTTGCATCAAAATTGTCAAAGATGATGCCTCGCCACTTGGGGAGGGCCATCAGCAGGGATGGAAGACCCCTCAACAACAGGATGCCGAGCAGTTAGCCGCACAACTGAGTGCGGCGCAACAAGCGGCCTCCCAATATCGCCAGCAAATCACTACCGCGAAACAATCCTCTCAACAACAACTTCTCAAAACGCTGGCAGAATACCGGATGCACATTTATACCGGCTATACCTGGGACGACGGAGGGTCTTCCTTCTTTGGGGAAAGTTTTATTTCGGATGTGTATGACGACGGCCGGTTTACGTTTATCCGGGTGACGCATGACAACAAAGCGATTCTTCAAATCAGCGCCACGATCGACGGACAAGAAGAAATGATCGAATACGCCTACGATGAGGATAGAAAAATCTATACCATTGCCGGGATTTTCCCGGCCTTTGTGTTGCGGTATGACGAGTCAGAAATTGGCGTGAAGCGGCGGGATGGCCGCACGGCGGGGGCCTCGTAAGATCATGGCCACGATTGAAGAAACGGGGCCGAAAGTTGAGGAGCGTCCCGCCACGCATCACAAAAAGGCCCAAACCTATTTACTCGCCTTGGCGATTTTCATGATTTTGGTTTTTGCCTTGAGTGCCTATTCGAAAATGACGAGTACCGCGCCAAAACTTTTTGCCACCGAGGAGTCACGGCAGCCCCGCCTCCAAGAGGCTCCAAAAAGAAATTCGGCGGATTTTGCGGAAGACGTAGCCAAGGCGAAACGAAAGTTGCTCGAAGGCCTTTCCCCGAAACTGGCCACGCCGCCATCTGTTCAGTTGACGACCGCGCCGGTGTCCACCCAAGGGGTTCGATGGCCCAAGGCCTATACCCCATCCACCTCTTCACAGGACAACAAGCGGATGGAGGATTTGGTCTATGCCTCGCGGGTGGAGGACTTGAATGTGAACCTGGGTTTTGCATCATCGTCGGGGACGGTTCCTCCAGCGAAGCCCCGACCCGCTCAATCACCTGCCGGAACTATCAACGCCGAAATCGCCCGAGTCCAACAATTACGGAACAAACTTCTCGCAAAAGGTCCTTCAGGGGGGAGCGGCGCACCTCTCTCGGTATTGGCATCTTCTGCCTTGCCCGGTGAATCGCTTCTATCCTTACAGCCACGCTCGGCTGTCACCTCATCGGTGGTAGGACAGCCACAGTCTACACGGGCCACGCCCCTTCCAGGGCAAAGGCTCCTGCCGTTGACCACCGTCATTCGGGCCACGTTGGATCAAACAGTCATCAGTGACTACGTAGGGCCGTTGCGCTTGCTCGTCGTGGATGATGTGTACGATGTCAAACGCCACCAGGTGTTAATTCCCAAGGGGTCGAAGGTGCTGGCTGAATCGTTATTGGTCGGAAACGTGAATGCACCCATTCAAAGCCGGATGGGGATTACCGTGAGACAGATGGTCTTGCCCAATGGGAAATCCATTGATTTTTCTAGGCAGGCGGCGTTGGACCGTGAGGGCATTGCCGCTGTGGAGGGCAGTACGGATTATCATTTGCTCGAACAATTTTTAGGTGTTGCCGCCTATGCCCTGTTGTCGGCTGGGACGAGTCGCCAGGGCTCGGGCATTGCCAATGACAATACCTTTGCGGGGGATGTGGGCGCGAGTGCCAGGCAGCAATTTCAACCGCTTGTGGCACGGTATCTCTCCTTGGTACCCACGATCACATTGTCTCCTGGAACGCCCATGCGAATCTTTTTGCAAGAGGAAATGTGGATAACCCCTTGGAAGCCCGTTGGGCATCGGTTTGTGGCGGGACGTTCCTAACCCTCACAAGGATATATGGCATGACACAGGTTGTTCGAATCATTTTTATTCTTGTCGTGAGCCTGTGGGTTTACCCACTGACAGGGTGGGCGATCACCGATCCACTCAATGCCCAGGTCCGATTTAGCTTGCCCGATTCTGTCGAAACGGTGGGCCAAGCCCTGACCTATTTTCTGGCTCCCTCCCAGTATCGTCTCACGACCCTTCCGCCCGCTTCTCCGAAGGCGAGGGAAGGTCTTCGCGCGGCGTTACCATTTCCACTGCCGATTCAGCGAGTGCTGACGGTGAAGGAAGCGCTGTTGGCGGTAACACCTGAGGCATGGAGCCTGGTGATTGATCGTGAGAACAAGTTGATTGCCTTAATGCCGTATCAACCACCGCCAGGGCAGGAGTAATCGATGACGTATGTTTGGTGGTGGTTGATCGTGCTGGTGTGGCTGCCGTTAGGCTGTTCTCATCCTCCCCCTTTTGCTGATCCCATCAAGGCAATCAATGAACACCCGCGTATTGTCTATCAGTCCTTGTTGCCCTCGGAGCCAGTCGTTGAGCAATGTCCACCTCTGGCACCCATCGACTCGACATCTCGGGTAGCCACGGATTCTGAACCCGTCGGGCCGAAGTCTTCTGTCCCGGTGGCGATGTCTGTTCCATTTACGAAACCGTTGTTCGTGGCCTTTCAGAAGGAAGAGTGGCACATCCCACCAGACCATGCAGATTGGTCAGCCGTCATTCAGCAGCTTGATCCACTCGCGCACTATCTGATCGTGGGGTATTCCCATGGTGTGGGGGAGCAGGAACAAGCACTTCTGGCACAGCGCCGGGCCGAGTATATTGCCAGCTTGTTGCACAAGGCTGGGTTTCCCCTGAACCAGATTCATCGGATGGCGTCCTGGTCCGCACAACGTGAACCGTTCGCGCCATCACTGGGGGCGCAGATCTTCTTGCTCTCGCCCGAGGCCACGGAGATTCGATTAGGGGTCGCTCACAAGGGCGAAACATCATCATAATTTTTATAAAGAGAGGAGTTTAGAGCGTATGAGTACGAGCTTACAAATTGCCCAACCCGCCAAAACTGCCAAGCGGACTCTCGCACTGTCTGAGGAGCACTGGGCGTTGTTTGATGAATATGTCCAGGCTGCAAACAGTGAACAGACGGGAATTTCTGATGCCATGGTCCTCACAGCCATTCTTCTGAATCAGATTTCTAAAGACCGAGTCTTTCAGCAGTGGAAGCGGCGGATGACCGAAAAGACCACAAGTAAGGAGGCCTAGTATGTACTCTACGTTTCTTATTAGATTGTGCCTCGTCATCCCCTTTGTGCTGTTCGTGGCTGCGGTCGGACACGTTGTGAAAGCCCAGGGTCCCGAGATCGACACATTCACTGGAGATACACGCACGGCATGTGAAGCGGTGATGTGCCTGTCGAGTGGTGAACGACCCCATGAATGCGATGCCCCTCTCAAGAAGTTTTTCTCGATTAAGGCCAAAAAGCCATGGAAGACCATCAAGAAGCGTAAAAATTTTCTCGAATTGTGCCCATCGGGTGATTATGAAAATCGTCAGACGCATCTGACGGCCTTGGCGGAGGGCGCAGGACGATGTGACATGGACTCACTCTTGGGCGAATTGAATGTGGCCTCCCCTCCGTATACGAAAGCCATACCCACGTATTGTTCGACGCTGGTCTCTCATGAATACACGACGGCGTATGACCTTCCTGTTCGGGTGGAACACTGCTCGACGGACCATCTTGGGGATCTGGGGCCTGAGCCCAGGCGGGTTTTTGACTGGGTGGTATATGACGGGTATTCCGATGAGCCGCCACTTCTCAATGCCGCAGAAATCGAGGCGTATCAACAAAAAGAACGCCTTCAGGCCAACCACCCCACCCCGATTTGTGTTAGCCGGTGGCATGATCCGGTCGAGGCCGCGCCATTGGACGAATTAGACGCTCTATTGGTTGGCGAAGTGGAGCGAATAGACGCAGAAATTGTCCTGGTCTTGGAATATTCAGAATTCAATTACTGACGAAAGGGATTAAACGATGCGCGGTGTGGTCTTCCCCCTTCTTGGTCTTGCCCTCTTCGTCTTGACCGGATGCCCACAACACCATTCAGTCACGAGTGTCGCAGATGAAGTCAGCCCCTTGTTGGTTCCACAGGGACTAGATTCGGGAACCATAGTGAAAATTGAAAAGGCGCAATTACTTGAACAGGATGACATTCTCCCGTTGCCAGTCGCCGTCGCAAACGGGAAGGATCATAACATTCCTTCTGTGCATGTAGATGGGCGTCATCTTCCGTTGGTCCTGTTTCCGTATGACAGTTGGACGCTGACACCACGGGCGAAGAAGACCCTCCAACAGGCGGGAGCATGGTTACGGACATACAGACATGGGGAACTCAGCGTTGAAGGGCACACCGATCCAAAAGGCACGACCTCGTACAATTATGCCCTTGGCCTGCGCCGTGCCCATACGGTGATACGCTATTTGGTCAATCTTGGGGCTGACCAACAGTCCATGGTCCCCACCAGCTTTGGTGAGGATGCGCCCGTGTGCCATCAGGTTTCAGCGTATTGCGATACCATGAATCGACGAGCGGCGGTGTTTGTCTCACAACGGAAGGCTCATCCTCTCCTCTCTTCTTTGACCGATTTCACGGATAGAGCCACATACGTTCCGACGACACCACATGCTCATGATTAACTGAAAAGGAGATACATCGATGACTCGTGTAATGTTCAACAGTGTTCAACTTGCCACTGTCGTGTGCGGTCTGGCTCTATCCGGATGCGCCGGATTTCAGGGCTGGCAGGGTCCAGCCACAGCTACAGAGGGTGACAGCTCACAAGGATATTCCCCCCACCCCACCGACCTTTCCAATGCCGAAGGGATTCGGACGGCTGTTGAGGACGCGCAACAGTTTTTACAGGAACAAGACGGGAAAGTTCGCAACCTTCTTGAGATGCGGGCGGATTTGGAAGAGAAGATTCATACGATTCAGGAGACAGAGATTGGACGACTCAACGGCGAGACCGAGGCGCTACGCGACAGGGTCGCTTCCGTTGAAAGCCAGGCGTTGTTGGCGCGGGAGGAAATAGACGCGCAATGGGCACCCGTGCAAGCCCTTGCGGAAACCCAGGCGAGTGAACTCACGAATCTCAAGGAATCGATGCTGGCGATTGTGGAGGAAACCCACCAAGATCGACAACTCCTTCGAAATAATTTGAAGAACTATCGTGATGCCTTGGTAGAGTTTCATGCCTTGATGGTGAAGTTAGAAACGCTGGTTCTTGATGAAGAATTTCGGGCGAAGGAAGCCGAGACAGCCATGAGCAAGACCATGAAGGATCATGGTCTGACGCTCACAAGATTAGAGTCGAAATCCTCCGCTTTAGGTCATGTTCAAAAACGGATGACCCAATTACATCGGTATGTGAATGAAGTGCAGAAAGATCTTCGCCACGCGGTCGCCATCTGGCAAGCCGAAACGCCAGGTAGGGATGGGTTGAAGCAAACAGCACGAGAGGAGCAGCACGCGATTTTTTCTACGCCTCCTTCGTTACCGATCGAGGACCTTCCCACACGCCCCAGCCCGGCGTTGGTCCCAGAGGTGGGACAAGTGATCAAGCCTTTTGAGGCGCCAGCCGCGCGCATCTCCAATGAGAAGGTATCCGTCACTGGTTCTCATGAGGCTGAAGGCGGCGTGACGGTCAAATGACCAGGGCGCGGAGACGAGTGGGTAATGGAGTGTGAGTGAAGGAACGGTCGGGCGTGAGTCTTGTTGAACGGGAAGGTGATCGAGTGAGCAGTACTAAGGGGAGTTTTGGACAAATTGGTGGATACGCGCCTTGCGGTCCTCTTCAGAGAGGTCCGCAAACTCAGCCTGGACCGTCAAGTACGATTGATACCAGTCATCTTTCGGGCGCACGAAGTGATACTCGAGGGTCATGTCGGTATGGGTATGGTGATAGGCCGCAAACCAGTAGGGATAGCTGGAATCCTGGTTGTACGCGACAAACTGCTTGTCGGAGAAGCTGCCTACGTTTTCGCCAATCACCTGGCTCACCATCGCAGTGTACTCATCGAGCGCAGACTTCCCACGTTCAGAGGATTCTCGCACCAATTCACTTTCCAACGTCGCCAACAGCTGTAACAGAAAGACATCCGTGTCCGTCATTATGAAGGGAACATACCCGCAGTCGAACCCTAAGGTCAAACCCATACCAGGTGGCAGGCGGCTCACAGAAGGCTATTTCTCGCGTCGCACGTCACCATGAAAGAGGTGTTGTAATGAAACCTTTTCTCATTGGATTACTTCTCCTCACGCCGCTGCTTATGGGCAGTGGAGAGGCTGATCGCTCTCCATCCGTGGACGAAGCGGTCGAATCGGCAAAGCTGCTCGCGTTATTCTTTGACATGGGGCGTGTGGTCGTAGGTGAGTTTCAAGGCACGATTAATGATCCCGCCAAGGGCGACAAGGGGTTTACGCCTGAGGTGTTTGCCACGCATGTAATCGAGAAGTTTGAACAAGAGACCGGGCTCGTGTGGGCGCAGCTTGCGGCATCCTCGACGCCGCCACAAGCGAAGCGGCTTCTCCCGGAGCTACTCGACGTGCAAAAGGCCGTCATCAAAGACAGGCAATCGCTCATTAACTTAATGGGAGTGGGCTTCAAAGGTTTTATTCCCGCCTCGTTCGGCACCACAGTGTCGTTACGCTTCCGGCGCGAATCCGGAGCGTACGTGAAACAAACTGCGGCAATCGTGCGTAATCGCCGCAATACCCCCGATATGTATGAAACAGCAAATCTCAAGACCTTTGCATCCGAGGACTATCCGCATGGGAAGACATTAGCCGAAACCGTGGACGACGGACAGAAAATCCGGGTGATGGTCCCGTTGTATTACCAAGATCATTGCCTGGTGTGTCATGGCGGGCCGAAGGGCGAACTCGACAAGACGGGCCATGCGAAGGAAGGTGGGCAACTGGGGCAGCTTGGTGGCGCGATCAGTGTTCGCCTTGCGGTGCCCTGAATCCTTTGGTTGATTCGTCAGGACACTCAAGTGCAATTGACTTCCATGGTAAGAAGTCATTGAGAAGAAAATTCAAGAAACGCGGAGATCCTATTGCTTCCATGACCTGTCTGAGTACATCAAGAAAATCGTAGATATCAAAAAGCACTCGCCCTCGAACTAGTCGGGTAGGGGGCTGGCCGGATCTTCCCTCGAATCTCCCCAACCCTTTCCTTGCTCCCTCTCGGCTTTCATCATCTCATCCCCATGAACGTGTCTCTAGCGGCCCGCCATCGTGCGCTGTGAGGGGCGACGTTCTCGTTAGCCCTGTCTATCTCGGTGGTTGCCGGCTCAAACCTTTTCTTCCCCTCGTATTGTCTCGTGAGCTGGGTCGTGTGTGGGGTGTCCTGTCGCGCGTTCGGGAAGAGCCTTCTGCCCTCGTCACTTCACCGTCCACGCCTTCATGCTTCAGTCATGCCTGCTGAGGAACGTGCCTCGGGTCGGCCCTCTCCTCTCCGCTTCTTCCTCCTGTGGTGTTGTCTCCGCCCTCTTCAGCCGTCGTGAAAGAGGGTTCAACAACATTCAATCAGGAGGTTCACATGGACACCAACACAAAAACCAAACCCGCTCACAGCATCCGCGAAGCCGATGTGAAAGCCACGATCTGGCGCAACCACGGCGAGAACGGAGACTTTTACAACGTCACGCTCTCACGGACGTTTAAGGATGAAGAGGGCAACCCTAAGAACACTAATTCCTTTGGGCTGTATGATCTGACGAAGATCGAAATGGTTGTGAGAAATGCTCGGACATGGATCATGGATCAGTCGGGCGAGTAGCCTCCCTCCTCCACCGCCCTCGGCCTTCACGGGTCGAGGGCTTTTTTTTGTCCGTCCGTGGTTCCTCTCAGAGTCGGTGGGTGTTGTGGCGTGTGGAATCTCGGAGACGGGCGGGGTCGTGACGGCCCGGTCATCCCTCATGCCTTGATACCGCGCTCAGGCATGCCGTCTGAAAGGGCCGTGTGATTTGGGCTTCTCACCCGTGTCTTCCTTCTTGGGCTGAACCTCGGTCTTTTTGAGAGGTTCAGCAGAAGTTCTTTTTTTAATCAACTAACCAAGGAGAGACAATATGTATCAGGTTCCGCGTTACACCATTTCGTTAGTCCGTGAAGGTTCTGTTGGTGTGGAAAACAAGATGGCTCGTGATAGTACCACCGCACGGGATATTCTTTCGCCGTTGTTTGATGGGCTTGACCGTGAACAATTTGTCACGATGGCATTAGATGCCAAGCATCAAGCGATTGGAATCAATGTCGTTTCAGTGGGGTCATTAACCGTCTCTATCGTACATCCCCGTGAAGTCTTCAAGCCGGCCATTCTGTTAAATGCTGCAGCAGTCATTGTGGGCCACAATCACCCGAGTGGCGACACCACGCCAAGTCCGGAGGACCATGCGCTCACGAAACGCTTACAAGAAGTTGGGAAAAATTTAGGTATTCCTCTTCTGGATCATCTCGTGCTTGGAGACCAAGGATCCTTTTGGAGCTTTGCTGATCAAGGACTGTTATGAAAAGGAGGACGATCCTGTTAAACAGTTTATCTGATATTGTCTTTATGGACGATTTCTGGCATACCTACCACTCAAGAATGAACCATGCCTTCTAAACCATCAAGTCCATCCATGATCCCCGTTGAACGGATTGCCCGTTCGATATATCTCATTCGTCAGGAAAAGGTGATGTTGGATAGTGACTTGGCTGGGCTGTACGAGGTGCCCATTGCCCGCTTGAACGAACAAGTCAAACGCAATCTCAACCGTTTCCCTCGGGAATTTGCTGTTCCACTCTCCCAAGATGAGTTTGATTCTTTGATATCGCAATTTGCGACATCAAAGACGGGGCGTAGGGGAAGAGGAAAGTTGCCGTGGACGTTCACCGAAAAGGAATGACACCGGATTTCGGCAGGGCCGCAATTTTTAGAATGTGCAAAGAATGTGAATTGGTATGATAACCATTATTCTGAAAAAAGAGCATCGATAATAGGACAATCCGGTACCAACCCTCCTTCGCATTGCCCAGAAATGGCGCCGAGTGTTTTTTGCAGCCGCCGTAAATCAGCGATTTTTCTTTTGACATCTTCCAAATGGGTTTCTGTAATCGTTTTGACCTCCTGACACGTGTAGCGCTTACCGTCAACCAGCCGTAAAAGGGTCCGAATTTCCTCAATGGAGAACCCTAGTTCTCGGCTTCTCCGGATAAACACCAATCGTTTGACTTGCTCCCTGTCATAGAGGCGGTGTCCTCCTCCCGTTCGTTCGGGTTTCGGAAGCAGCTTTATTCGCTCGTAATACCGGATCGTTTCAATATGACAGCCGGTCCGTTCTGAAAAGGCTCCAATTAACATGGGTTTGCTCCTTTATAAAAAACCTCTTGCATCTGTAGTGGCTACAGGATTTATCATAGGGTAGACACATGAGGAAATCTAGACTTCTTTAAGGACCAGGCCATGCCAAGCAGCGAATGTTGTGAGTCGAAAGATTGGGTAAGTGATTCCCGCACTTATGCCATCGTATGGGGATTACCGGGGGCGCTCCTGATCGTGGGAATGTTTCTGGACCCATTCACGAGAACGGTGATGTGGACGGGCGCTCTTCTGTGGAAAGGTGTAGCCTGCCTGGCAAATGCCGCACGGTGTGGACGGACGCACTGTTACTTTACGGGACCGTATTTTCTCCTGCTGGCAGTCGGGACGGTGTTGCACGGATTCCGAATCGTAGACCTTGGTGCAAATGGGTGGATTTGGTTAGGCCTTGCGATATTTGCGGGTGGAGGTTTCTTGTGGGTTTTCACGGAAAGAGTTTGGGGCAAGTTTTTCCCTGCGAGGGTTTGATCTGAGAATTGACCATCGAGCCGATTGGCCGAAGATGAGAGGAGATTATGAATAAGAACACCAATGCTGAAACCATGACCCTATCAGAAGACTCGTCATTACAAAAACGTGAGGGGGATAACAGTGTCAAAGAGCCAGCCTCCCTGGCCTCTCTTGGAGGGCTCATCGCCGCCTTTTTCGCCTCTCTTTGCTGTATCGGTCCCGTGGTGTTTAGCGCTCTGGGAGTAGGGGTGGGGGCGACCGGCATGTTGGCGAGTACGGCGGGGTTTCTGAAGGGCTTAGTGCCCTACCGACCATTTTTCATTGTTGTCGCCATAGTGGCGATAGGAACCGGTTTTTATCTGGTCTATCGTAAGCCTCAAGCCGGGTGTTCTGCAGAGTCGTCTTGTTCCGATGGGAAGGCACGATCGAAATCGGTTGTCTGGCTTTGGATGGCGACCGGATTCACACTCATTTTTCTTTTATCTCCCTATTGGCTGGGAATCTTTAAATAAGGAAAGGGCACATCATGAGATCAAGACCATTAGTGTTGATGCTGCTAGCGGCATTTCTCTTTATTGGAGGTATAGGGAGCGGGAGCTCTTTGGCGATCGCAGGAGACCTCCAGACCAGTTCCCAACCTGGGGACACCATTACCATGAAAATCGATGGATGGACTTGTGCGAGCTGTGAAAAAGATGTGCATGCCGCGCTGATTGGTGTGTCTGGGGTTCAATCTGCCCAAGTGAGTTATCCAAGTGGTGGAGCGATAGTCCAGGTTGAACCGGGACAGGTCAGTGCTGATCAATTGGTTCAAGCCATTCGGGGTGCGAGTAATGTGTTTGATACCTATCAGGCCAGGATCATTCCTAACGGGTCGTTAACGATTGAACAAACCGAGGGCAGTGGGTTCTGGAATTCCTGGTCTTCACTGTTTAACTGACTCTATTACTACCAAGAGGATTGCTTGTTTATTCGAAAGGTCATGCAACAAATTTCAAAAGACCGACAACAGAATCCTGTCTGATGGAGTGACGAGTTCCCAGACCGCTGAGTTGGGAGGGGGCATTCAATATAAAACCGAAATACATGGAAAGGAATGACGCCCATGAATGATCTCGAGACGAACACGCTGCAGTCCACCTTCGAAGAATTGCGGCGATTAAGCCCCAAGGTAACCGGTGGCGTCATGCGAATGCGTGAGGAGGCCTACCGAGATAAAGCCGTGCCGGCCAAATATAAACTGTTGACGGCTATGAGTATCTCCATTGCCCTTCGGTGCGAGCCCTGTATCGAAGCGTACGTAAAAATGGCCTGTGACAAAGGCATATCACAAGAGGAGTTTGTGGAATTCTTAGATGTCGCGATTACCATGCAAGGATGCCCTGGGGAGGAATGGGCAGTAAAAGCCTTTAAAGCCTACAAGGACCATGTGACAGGCCAACAAGTCTTAAAGGGAGCTAGTTGTTGTAGCCATTGAGCAGGTATGAGAGAACACGGACCGAGCAACACCCAGGCGAGAGGGGAGGGAGCCACATGAGAAGAAAATTCCGGTCATTGATCGTAGGCGTGGGGTTGATCTGTCTTGCTCTATTGGGTCCCACCTCCCAGGGAGAGGCCGCCCAAATCCTGGTTCATATGAAAACCGCGTTGGCGGAAGACGACGCACAAATTTGTGCCGTCCCGAATGTCGTTTGGGCTATGACGAACGCCGGGCACCAAGTCACCATATTGGTGGATGCCAGTGCCGTGACTTCGGTGACCAAGGGGTTTGGGTGGGTCAATAACCTGTTCCGTTCCGACAGTACGGCGTTAGACCGAGCTGGGTTACCCGAGCGAGAACGGCAGAGTCTTGCCAAACAAATGGACGTTCCCCTTGAGAAGGTGCCACATAATTACGGAGA
>CAKZPV010000024.1 GCA_937139405.1 uncultured Nitrospirota bacterium | reverse complement strand
ACAATTTCTAAGCCCATCACAACAGCTCCTGTGGTAAAGGCCGTCGCAAAACACCACCATCGTGGTAGGCTAATAGGGTGAGAAGTTTGTGACTGAGGCAATGGTGTCATACGACAATAGAGGCCATGGGCAAAAGGGAAATGATGCTAAAGCATGATCTTCAGGGTGTCAATTCACCAGAGAACTATGTTTGGGCCAAGTGATTCATGCTTTTCAATTCTCTGAATCGCTAAAAACTTCAAAGCCAATCAAGATGGAACTAATTCTCATAATTCGGTAACATCTTCCGTCGAATGACCCAAACCCCTTCACCCCAATCACACTCTTCATCTCCTCAACGTCCGCAAGGAGAAACTCACCAGATTAGTCGAGCAGCAGGCTTGATAGGAGCCGCCACATTTTGTAGCCGCATTCTGGGCTTTATTCGCGACATCATCCTAGCCAACTTGTTTGGAGCCAATGCCGCCGCTGATGCTTTCTATATCGCCTATCGCATCCCCAACTTGTTACGGGAACTGTTTGCGGAAGGCTCCATGTCCGCAGCCTTTATCCCAGTCTTCACCGAATATCATTCCACAAAGTCCAAACAAGAAGCCTGGGAGCTCGCCAGTGCTGCATTTACTACGCTCCTGACCCTTGTCACTGTCGTCACACTCCTTGGTATCCTAGCGGCACCCAGTCTTGTCTGGATGTTAGCTCCTGGCCTTCATGATGACGCCGCTCAATTAGCCACCACGACACTTCTGACTCAAATCATGTTTCCGTACTTACTTTTTGTGAGTTTGGCAGCTCTGGTTATGGGGATTCTCAATGCGCTGCGTTCATTTGCTATTCCAGCCTTGGCTCCAGTTTTCTTCAATATCTGTGTCATCGTCTTTGCCCTGGCCATTTCCCCGTTGCTTGAACAACCGATTATCGCAGTAGCCCTTGGAATCGTTGTGGGTGGGCTGGCGCAATTGCTCATGCAATTGCCGGGATTGCACAAAAAAGGATTTTTACTTTCGTGGAAGTTCCATCCTACGCACCCAGGTGTCAAGAGAATGGGCGTCCTACTCATTCCCACACTTCTAGGCTTAGCCGTGACTCAAATCAACCTAACTATTAGCACAATCTTAGCCTCGTATTTTGAAGGAGGCCCGACCTACTTGTTTTATGCCATGCGACTCATCCAATTCCCATTAGGAATTTTCGGTGTTGCAATGGCCACCGCCATATTGCCAAGCTTATCCACACATGCCGCAAAGGGCGCACATGACGAACTGCGGTCAACGGTGAACTTTGGTTTACGAATGGTGTTTTTCATCATTTTGCCCTCGATGGTCGGACTCATGCTTTTAAGAACACCCATCATTCATCTCTTCTTTGAACATGGTGCATTTTCAGCCCTGGATACCATCGGCACCGCTTCAGCGTTGTTGGGATTCTCCGTGGGGCTATGGGCCTTTGCCAGTTACCGGATATTAGCCATGGCATTTTATTCAATACAAGACACGCGCACTCCAGCCACCGTAGCTATTGTCTCCGTCGGCATCAACATTGGATTATCTTTATGGCTCATGGGTCCACTTGCGCATACAGGATTAGCGCTGGCCGCCGGGATAGCCGCTATCGGCCACGCCCTAATCCTTGCAACGATCTTAGGTCGGCGGCTTCAGGGATTGCTGTGGCAGACATTAGGCTCCTCCCTTATTCGAACGGGAATTGCGCTGCTTCCAATCATAGGACTCTGCACCTTGATGACTTCGCTGCCCATATGGCAGGAAGTCGGACAGGGTCCTCAAAAAATGGCGTGGTTGCTTCTCGCAATTGGTGGCAGTGGCATCGGCTACTTTAGCGTCCATCAACTCTTGCATTCCGATGAACTCACGCATATGAAACTCATGGTGAGGCGAAGACTTCCAAAGAAGTCTCCTCAAGAATGATATCTCAGCAGAGCATGTTAAAAAATATGTTCTCCTAAAATGACGTGACCAGCTACCCTTTGTGAAGAGCTCAGGGTAAGGAAAGGGAAAAAAAGTTAAGAGCGCTACGCCTTAGGCCGATAGGACTATTCAATGGGATAACGGATAGAAACCCCTGAACCGGAGAAGGAGAGGGAGGAGCCTGATGACGCCAATCCCTGATCAACATCCGCTGAAGCAGTTATTTGGTCGATTGACCGAACGAAATTTTTCCGAAGCGCTGGGTTGGCCTGACTTTCAAGTCACCAACTATGTGGCCAACCTTCTTCTCGAATTCATCCATACCGACCAACTCTCCCGTATTGCCAATCACGAGGGTGAACCCGTCGAAACGGTTGTCGAACTGTTATATGAAGCTGAAACCCACAGCCAACAGACGTCCGCGGAAAAAGAATGTGATATTCACCGGCACATTGGCGATTTGACGTTGTTTCTGGCCGGTATTTTTCCGGAGTACTGCAGTCGAATCAAATGCTCAGGATTAATCCATCACAAAGATTTCTTAGTTGATTATGTGAAAGCTGGCAAACGATCGTACGGTATTGTGGCGACTCACCAAGACCCACAAGACAAAAACCCACCCTCGTTATTTCAAACCTTATCGACGAATTTTGAATTGTGCGTTGCTGGTCTGGGTTTTGTCCGGTTAGATCTTGACCGCTTTCAAGAATCTCCTCCCAAGCAAACCAACAACATTCTCTACCATTGAGAACCTAGGGATAGTTGACCTTGAGCGTTCAACCGACCTACCCAACAACTAAGACAAAAATCCCTAATAGCTAAAATCTTGCTGAAAACCATCAAAAAATATACTGGTTTTCATCCATATGACTTCAGAATAAGAAAGAATATGCCGAAATAACTTAGAAGGAAACACACGAGACATCCTCGTTTGCCCTCCCCCAAGGTACGAGGAGGGTAACAACTACCGGGGAAATTACCTTACAGGATTACCTGCACAAGGCTTCAGCTTACGACGGTTATTCGTATGACCCCAGAACTCCAAGAAAAACTCCAATCGTGTCCCAATCTCCCGAGCCCTCCAGCCATCGCAATACAAATTATCCAACTGGCAAATGAACCGGAAGTTGACTTAGACCGCATCATTCATCTCCTGAGCTGCGATCCAGCCTTATCTTCCAAAATCTTGCGGGTTGCCAATTCTCCGTTATATCCGTATTCCAAGAAAATCGAATCTCTTCATCAGGCTCTTATGATCCTCGGGTTAAATGCCACCATATCTCTTGCCTTGTCGTTCTCTCTTATTACGTCTCTTCAGACTACCAAAGGGAGCGGATTGGATTACTCGCTATATTGGAAGCGCGCATTAATCGCTGGAACTGCCTCTCGAGCATTAGGGAAAATCTGCAATGTGGCAGAAATCGAAGAATTGTATTTGGCAGGTCTGTTACAAGACCTCGGCATGCTCGCACTGGATCTCGTATTTCCTGATTTATACGTCGCTCACAACGCTCCACAAACAGATCACGCAAGTCTCCTCTCTTATGAAAATCATGTTTTAGAGATCACACACGGAGCCGTAGGAAGTTGGCTGTTAACCAAGTGGAACTTCCCTGACCGGCTCCGATTAGCTGTCGCTGGAAGTGACGACCCATCCCGCATTCCAACACATGATGAGCGGGCCATCTTTGCTTGGTGCGTTTCTTTATCCGGAGGCATTGCAGAAATTTTTCTCCGTGAAACTTCCGACGACTCTATGCTCACCCTCAAGACTCAGGCGAAATCGCTCCTAGGCCTCTCTCCAGAATCCTTAATGGAGGCCATAGAAAACATACATGCTCAACTTCCTGAGATAGAACATCTTCTTGACACGAAGCTCCAAGCCTGGACTGACCCTCAAGCAATTTTGGAACAAGCTCGTGAATCTCTGCTCGTCCGCAGCCTTCAGGCTATTAAACAGGTCGAAGAACTTCAAATTTCCCAGGCAACAATGGCTGACCAATTTGAACATTTAGAAGAAAACCATCGCCACGATAGCCTCACGGGTGCCTTAACCAGAGCTCACTTGGATGCATGTCTGGTCACTGCCTTTGAACTAGCGGTCGAGAATCAGGAACCATTAACCTTGGTATTTGGAGATTTGGACAAATTCAAATCTGTGAATGACACATATGGTCATCAGGCAGGGGATCTCGTCTTACAATCTGCCGTCCAACTTCTTCAATTAAAACTCCGTGGAACGGATGTCGTCGGACGATACGGCGGAGAAGAATTTGTCCTGATCTTGCCGAAAGCACAAGAACAAGTCGCAGAAATGGTCTGCAACCGAATCCTGGATGCGTTTCGTGAAATCAGACATGAAATTCCACTAGCGGAAAGCATTACTGTAACTATCTCGTTAGGTACTGCAACCCATTCACCCGAAAAGCCCTATTCCAATGTTGCCGATCTCCTCCACCATGCTGACGAAGCCGTGTATTACTCGAAGACCCATGGCGGTAATCAAAACACCTTCTATCACACCATACAGACCAATCAACTGGCATAACAATGAGCGTGTAGCTTCCATTCTTCTTCCCTTGTCTTTTTTCTGACTTCGCAAACAGTACTTTTTTTAGCATGTTCCATCTATTTTTCAACCTAAGCTAGTTGGGCGCTCTCCATATCTTCCTCGCGGCAATTCAGGCTTGCTCTAACATAGAAATTACGCTAGAAATATGGGGAAGATTTTGACTATGCATACTTCAATTTTTCATCTTTCCTTTCCTGTTCGCGATATCGAATCGACCAAAGAATTTTATGTTGAAAGTTTAGGATGTCGAATTGGTCGGCAATCAGCTGTCGCCATCATGCTTGATTTTCACGGCCACCAACTCGTAGCTCAGGTCACCGAGGACTTAGGACCACCCCAAAAGCAAATTTACCCTCGGCACTTTGGGATCGTATGCCAAACGGAAGAAGAATGGACTCATGTGAGAGATCGAGCCCAGAAGAATCAATTGGATTTTTTTCGTGAGCCTCAACGCCGGTTCTCTGGTAAACCCATCGAGCACCTCTCTTTTTTCCTCAAAGATCCCTCCAACAACCTCTTGGAATTCAAGTATTACCTCAATGCCACTGCTATCTTTGGAGAACAGAGCTTTTGCCAGATTGGTGATACACACGAACGCGGAACACCCAAAACGTAGACAATTATCTACAGGCTAATCCTCCCCCTATTGGTTCTGTCAGCCTAACGCTTCTAACACTTCTTCATAATGGCCATCGACTTTTACTTTGGGAAAGACATGACTAATGGTTCCATCTTTGGCTATCAACACGGTCGTGCGCTCAATCCCCATGTACTTTCGGCCATACATCGATTTTTCTTTCCAAACGCCGTACGCCTGAATCATGGCTTTGGATTCATCACTCAATAATGGGAAATTAAATTCATATTTTTTGGAAAACTTTCGATGGGAGTCTACAGAATCAGCACTCACCCCTAATACGACAGCTCCTTTTTTTCGAATAGCCTGCAGACCGTCTCTGAATGAGCAGGCCTCTTTGGTACAACCCGAGGTATCATCTTTCGGATAAAAGAACAACACAACCTTTTTCCCTTTCAACTCAGACAGCTTCACCACTTGCCCCTTTTCGTTTGGCAAAGAAAAAGCTGGCGCTCGACTACCAATCCTGAGCACACTCGCCACAGCCTTTCCCTTCGGAAAAATTGAGGTGCCCTTTTTAATCAAAGACGATTCCGCTTTTTTTTCGCTAGCTTTTTTCGGTGCCATTTTTTTCTTCGATGGTGATTTTGAAAAACTTGAAGCAGATTTTTTCACCTTGCTCGATTGATTCGTTGATGACATAAACTCCTCCTTTTTATGAACGTTCACAATAATTGAAAGTCGGAACGACTATGAATTCTTTATGACATCTTTGCCCATACCGTATTTCACTCATGGTTTGGATTGGTCATTGTAGAATAGTCTGATAGATTCAGTCCTTCCCCACATCAATAGTCTCCAAAGAACAAAGTAAAGATCGCTCTTAAATGAGAGCGGAAGCTTGGATATTATTGGTTTCTACGATAACCCACGTATATTGTTTCGCAAAGATAGGCAAAATACATAAGTCATTAATTGAGATTCCAAAGAAGAATATGGGTTTATTAGATTGATAGTCTGAAGTCTCTAGGTTTCTGTATTAATAGTTCTTGGAATCAAATTGAAGCCAATTCGTTCGCCATCTCATCTAGCAAGCAAGAGAAGCTCTGTTGCACAGAGTAAAATATAATTAGAGTCTGACCCTATATAACAATACAGCAAGTACGTTTCATTCACGAACTCAGAATCTACAATACTGAAAGACAGACTTATCTCAGATTGCCCTGATGTAGGCAAATCCATCCAATTTCATGAAGTTTGATCATATTCGATTTATTCCCTATTTCCAAAAATTATTGTTTTTTAAGTAATAATTCAGATTTTTTTATTGGCTCTCACATTGCATAGTAACATCCGGTTCGAAAAATATTAGAAAACTATTTTAAGGGGGTGCGGATAGATGGTATCTCATTTTCAAAATAGGCTGAAGATTTTCCTCTGTAGTCTGGCAGCAACTTTAGTTCTTTTCGGGATGATCCTCAGCACAAATGCTCATGGGACTACATGGTATTTGTCACCTACTGGTTCAGATGCAAATGCTGGGAATTCCTCTAGTTCTCCTTGGCAAACATTTCCCTTTGCCATCCAAAGCCTATTTCCCGGTGATACCCTCATCCTGGCCAACGGCACATATAATGGGAGCAATTCTGGATACCCGGACGTTAGATGTGGGACCAATGCCAGGACCGGCACGGCAGCACAACCCATTACCGTGAAAGCAGCAAATGAGAGGCAAGCCTTCCTCAATGGAACGGGACATCAAAATGTATTGTTTGTCCAAAATTGCCTCTATTGGAATTTCCACGGTTTGCGGATGACCAGCGCAGATGCGACTAGTCAATACTCGGATGGTACGATTGTCCAGACTATAGACTCTGCCTATCTAACCTTTCGTCGATTATTATTAAGTAATAATAATCGTTACAAAAATTCATCATTATTACTATTGAACCGAACCCATAACAGCTTGGTAGAAGAAAGCGAATTTTATTCTTTCCATCGTCATGGAGTTTTAACTACAGGCGGAAATGGGAATATTTTTCGACGAAATTATGCAAACTCTCGTAATCGCGTGGACATTTCTGGTGGCTATGTTTCTGATCCCATCAATACGGGGGATGGAGGGATTACGATTTATCCTGGCAACAACAATATCGTGGAAAATAATATTGTTGAGAATACGGGTACTGCTTTGGGCATTGAAGCAGATTACGGAACGGCGATTAATAACCATTTTCTTGGGAATATCACTCTTAATACTAACTTTGGCCTCGTTCTTCATGCACGAGGAAACACCCTGAATCAAATGCCGCGTGACACTTACCTTGAAAACCATATTTCAATGAATTCCCTTTATCACGGGGTTTATTTTCGTGGAGCAAAAAACACCCAATGTGTAAATTGTATGGCGCATCATAACCAATCAGCCGGACTTGCCGCTGATTTGGGGTCCCCCTCAGGCGATGGGCAATCCACAGCTTTTTTTCACCATTCGTTAGCCGTCGACAACGGTGTGTATGGCCTTTTATTTGACGGTCTATCTGATTTGAGCGTTACCCATTCTAATACCTTTGGGCAATCGTATGATGTTTGGCCAAGCACGCATCAAGGCTATTCGAATATATCAAGCCTTGATCCCGGCCTGGGCTCCTGTAAAGTGTTTATCCCCGACAACTCGGTGATGAAGGGAGCCGGCACAAATGGTGCTGATATCGGCGCAACTGTGCTGCATCGCTATCAGAGCGGAACATTGACGAATTCCCCCCTTTGGGCACAATCAGGGGCATTCACCTGTGGCGCCGTCATTACTGGCGTCAATGATCTTGCAGGGAATTCCTGTATGAATGTGCACCAACGATTGAATGTGAATACCAACGGCTGTACATTCCCTTCCAGTTATTCCTCGGGTGGCGGCAGTGGTGGTGGTGGTGGTGGAAGCACGACCTCGCCCCCCATGGCTACCCCGGCCCCGGGCTCTACCTTAACCAACACCACCGTCGCCTTTACCGGCGGGCATACCAGTCAGGATGCCGAACATTGGCTCTATGTCGGCACCAGCGTGGGCGGCAACAACCTCCACGACAGTGGCTCTATGGGCACCGGCCATAGCCGCACCGTGTCCGGCCTCCCTACGAGTGGCACCATTCACGTCCGCTGGTATACCAAAAACAGTAGCGGCGAGTGGTTTTCGCAGTTCCATACCTTTACGATGAATATTGGCAACTGAGGACTAAGGGAAAGTCCAAGGCAAGACAAAGACAGACGTTGTTGACTAGAGTATTTTTGGTCGCGACCGATGGCCTTTCGAGGGCATCTGGTACTTTGAATTTTATCGAATCGTGCAATTTCTTATAAGAAAGTTAACAAAAGACATAGAGCAGTTCCGGTGAATTCATCGATTCTAACGGTTCCGTCCCTTTAATGGAGCACTAAGAATATAGATGGTGCCTTTTTCGCCAGCTTAATACAGGAAATGAGGAAAAGATAATGCGGTTGGTTCAGCAACGGGCAATGAAGCTAAGGCAAGAGAAGTAAAGGCTTGAAAACGACCTTCTAGAATTTGAATTTCTCCATTCTTATTAGACATTTCTATCTCTAATAAAATTTCCTGCATTCTGGAGTTCATCCTGAAGACTCTGCATTTCTTGGTGAAACCGATCAAGCCTATGCTGTGTATCTTGTAACTTACAAGACAGTCGAAATTTCGTTTCCGGCAACTCTTTGACCAACTCCGCTTGACTATCATGTGATTTCTGCACCTCTTTGATTTTTTCTTCCTTTACCAAAGACATTTGCAACTCAAGCCCATTTACTCGATCCTGTACATCAGGATTCTCGCCCCGTAATTGTGTAAACAATTGCCAGTACTTCATATAGGAGATCCGATCTTTATATTCTGGCATTGGTCGATTTTCAATTTATTTAGTGGACGTTCACTGTTCCCTCGTTTCGAAATCAGAGAGTTATCCCTCAAAATTAAAGGGGTAGACTCCCCAAATACTGCTGTACTCAAAAGCAGCTTTTTTCAGCTCACCTATTGGCCACACCTCCCGTGCATTCCACCTCCCCCTCTTGCCTCCAATTCTTGACATTTTTTAGTTAGATGGTATAAATACATTATTCCTATCGATTTAGTATGAATTAAACAATGAACCGATTACCCATTAAAGTTAACTACGGAATCATGGCTACCATTGAATTAGCTAGGAACGATCGGTCAATCCCCCTTCAGGCCAAGACCATTGCGGCGAGGCAAGGCATACCTTCTCGATTTATTGAGCAAATTCTTCAGGGGCTGAAGCAGGCTGGGATTGTACGAAGTCTCCGTGGCGCTCAAGGGGGATATACCCTGGCCAAAGACCCTAATAAAATTACCTTGGCGGAATTGGTGAATTCGATGAATGGGAAGGATCCCGCATTGTTCCATACTAATGGCTCCACTGGCCGAAACGAAGCACGAGGGGCATCTAACGCGATACTTTCAGCTATCTGGGCACAGGTTCAGGAAGCGGAGCAAGCCGTCCTTCGAGTGATTTCACTTGAATCCTTGGTGGAGCAACATCACAAACTCGAATCCCAGCGCAGCTTGATGTATCATATTTAGTTCCGCTATTGATAAAAGGGGTTACGAATGTCCCTGAATGTTCATAAATAATGAGACACAAAAAAATAGGAAATTTTGACTTTTACCTGCCATTTGGAGAAAGACCATGAGCACGTCACCAACTACGACAAGGCCGCCCATTCAGACAATCCCGATTCCTCAAGAAATTATTGAGGAAATTGAAACGTTCGAAGATGAGGTTGCTCGGCTCCAATCCGGCGATACTCCAATGGATATCTTTAAGCCATTCCGTTTGCAATACGGCATTTACGGACAACGCCAACCCGATGTCCAAATGATTCGCATCAAAATTCCTTTTGGCGGGATGAATGCCAACCAATTACGGCAAGTCGCCGAGATCACTGATACATATGCCACTGGTGTCGGGCATGTGACGACTCGACAAGATATCCAATTACATTTTGTACCGCTTCCTCATGTTGGCACCATTATGCGGAAATTAGCAGAAGTTGATTTGACCACTCGGGAAGCCTGCGCCAATACCGTGCGGAATGTCACCGCCTGTGCGCTTGCCGGTGTGTGCCCGGGCGAAGTGTTTGATGTGACGCCCTATGCCAAGACCGTGGCGTATCATCTTTTGCGAAATCCACTGAATCAAAGTCTTCCACGGAAATTTAAGATCGCCTTCTCGGGCTGTAAACAGGATTGTGCGTTGACGCCCATTCACGATGTCGGTCTCCTGGCCGCCCGGAATGCCGAAGGCGCTATTGGTTTCAAAATGGTCGTGGGTGGTGGGTTAGGGGCCACTCCACGTTTGGCGAAAACGCTACGAGAATTCGTCCCAATGGAAGAACTGATTCCATCCATTGAAGCCATGTTGAAAGTATTTGATAATTTGGGCAATCGCAAAAATCGCAGTAAAGCCCGTATGAAGTTTGTCCTCGACAAATTAGGCTTTGAAGAGTTTTCGAAACGGTGGAAAGAAACCTATGACAGCATGATCCAATCTGGGTCCACGAAACTGGGGTTAATCCCTGGCGTGTATCCTGATGATCCACCCCTAATCATGCCTGCCAAAAATGGCAATGGTGCATCGGCTCAGAGCAACGGACAGAGCGCATCAAACGGTTCTTCCCAGAATGGAGACGCGACTTCATCGGATGCTTTTACGGCCTGGTGTGCCACGAATGTCATTTCCCAACGACAGCCTGGATTTAAAGCGGCGGCCGTTCGACTCCGTTCCGGTGACCTGACAACCGAACAAATGTTCGTGTTAGCAGATCTTGCCGAGCGTTATGCTAACGGAAATATTCGAACTACCATTAACCAAAATATGATGGTTCGATGGATTCCCGATAACCAACTGGCTCACTTTTTTGAAGAACTGCTGGCCCATGGGTTAGGCGATCCTGGAGCCGAAGGGGTCGAAGACATTGTGGCCTGCCCAGGAACCGACACGTGTGGATTGGGTATCACGTCTTCAAAAGGGCTCGCCCGCGCATTAGCTGAGGTGTTTCCAGCTGGCAAATCACCCGATGATCTTAAGGGCGTCGATGTTAAAATCAGTGGTTGCCACAATTCTTGTGCGCAACACCATATCGCGACCATCGGCCTGCATGGAGTGGGGAAACGGATCGGCGATCATATTGCACCCGTCTATGAATTGCATTTAGGTGGCCAAGTCGACGGCACACCAAAGATTGCACAATTAATTGTGAAGGTCCCCGCGAAAAATGTGCCCGCTGCGGTCCAGCATCTCTTAGATTTGTATCGGCGAACACGAAAGGACGGAGAATCCCTCCCGGCCTTTATAAATCGTACGGGCAAGGTCCAACTCAAAGACGAACTGATTCCGTATACGATTCTTCCCTCCTTCCAAGATGACAAAGAATTTTATTTCGATTGGGAAGGGGATGAGGAATTTTCTGTTGAGGATTTAGGGCCAGGTGAATGTGCTGGTGGCGCGTTAGAGATGATCGACAATCGAATCCTGGAAGCCGAGCAAGAATTGTATCAAGCCCGGTTACTGGTAGAAAAACACCAATATGCGATGGCCATCAATAAAGCGTACCGTGCGGTAGTGGCTGGTGCCAAAGCTATTCTCGTTACTGAGGGTATTGATCCTAACACCGATGCGGATACGTTAAAGGAATTTGATGACCTGATTCGCACCAAAGGATTCCTGTCGGCGGAATATCATAATGTTGCCGAAAAATTTGGAGACCTTGGGACTAAGGATGCCTCAACAGAATTCACCCAAAGTAAGCTCTCCTTTGCCAAAGGGTTTGTCGACGTGTGCCGAACGGTCACGGAACGGATTGGGCAGGACCTCAAGCTTACCCCAGCGGAAGTGGGTGCAGACGGTACCGCGCCCTCAACCACCACGACGTCTCAGCCCGAACCACAAGCGACGACGGTTGGAGATGCTGAGGTGTATGACTTACGAGGCGTGGCATGTCCAATGAATTATGTCAAAACCAAGTTGAAATTAGAAATGATGGATGAAGGCGACCAACTCGAAGTCTGGCTAGATGCTGGCGATCCGATTCGTAACGTCCCAGCTAGTTTGCGAAATGATGGACATAAGGTCCTTCAACAAGAAGCCATGGATACTGGCGAGCAGCATTTCAAGGTGCTCGTGGAAAAGGTTGAAGGATAACTTCGTACCGATGTCAAAATCCGTCAAGACCCAACCCTCGCCAGATGAATTGGACGCGTTAAACCAAACTCTTGAGGGTCAGGTTCCGCAGAAGATTCTTGAAACAGCGTTGAGACAATATGAATCTCGCATCATATTAGCCTGCAGTTTCGGGGCTGAAGATGTTGTGCTAGTGGATATGATGCTTCGCATCAATCCACGCGCCGTGCTTTTTTATTTGGACACCGATTTTTTATTTCCAGAGACCTACACCGTTCGTGATCGAATCATCAAGCATTATCAATTACAAAACGAACAAGTCATCCAAATGAAGTCGATGCTGAATCCAGAAGAACAAGCTACACGGCATGGCGAAGGCTTGTGGCTACAGAATTCTGATCAATGTTGCGAACTCCGCAAAATCGAACCACTCACGCGTGTTCTGAATACATATGCGGCTTGGATTACAGGAATTCGGCGTGATCAATCTCTCACGCGTGCGCATGCTAAACTTGTCGAGTGGGACGCCAAATTCGGTTTGGTAAAATTCAATCCGCTTGCCACTTGGTCATGGGAACAGGTTTGGGAATACATTCGTACCCAAAAGGTGCCGTACAATGAACTTCATGATCAACATTTCCCGAGTATTGGTTGTACCCACTGCACGGCTCCTGTGATGCCCGGTGATGATCCACGATCTGGACGATGGCAAAGTTCATCGAAGACAGAATGCGGACTCCACCAAAAGTGAAACGAGAAGGTAGAAGAAAAATGAGAAAACTAGAGAATAAGAAAAAAGAAGGAATTCACCGTTTTTCCCTCCATTGCTTCTTGATCCTTACTTTTCACTTCTTTTAGCAAGCGCCATCAGTTACCACACAAACAGCATAAACGTTAGAGGAAAATAGTGAAAAAATTAGAGCTCATTATTACTCGTGCAGGACTCAACAACATTCTCCAAGCATCCGAATGGCTAACCCTCGCCGCAGCTAGCGGAATGAAAGTGAATGGATTTTTCGAGATGAAACGGCAGGCCCCATGAGTACAACAAAGATCAAAGAGATGACAATGTCTTCTGCCTACGGAGAATGCGAGGCTGTCGTTCGAGACCTATTGCGACAAGAACATAAAGCTAATCTGTCGAAATTACGCCTGAAAGCGAAAGAAAGCGACAACGTGAAACTGTCTGCCTGTAAAGACTCTCTTCGCTATTTTGACCTGATGTCGGAAGATTTGATTCCAGAATTTGTCGAAGGACAAACAGCCGAGGCATTTTGGAAAGAAGTTGTTCTCTCAGCTGACCAGGTGGTTACGTTTTGATGCCTACTCATTCTTTTTCCATGGACCATGCCATTGGCAAAATTGGCAAAGGCCTGAAAGGCGCAAAGGACTTAACCTGGGAGGAAGCAAAATTCGCCCTGAATGCCATTATTGAGGGACAAGCGACTGAAGGCCAAGTTGGCGCATTCCTGATGGCCATGCGAATAAAAACCGAATCGATCGGGGAATTGGCCGCCTTTACCGCAACCGCCCGCAAACACGTTTCATCCATTCAGTTGCCGGACTCCTCCCAAATGGTCGATCTGCCGCTGTATGGCGAAAAACATCACACGATTCATATTGTCGTTGCAGCATCGCTCGTCGCAGGTGCAACTGGCGCCCGAATGTTTCTCCATGGGATTGAGAATCCTTGTCTCGACTATGACCTCACTCACGTCCTTCAACAACTGAAACTTCCCATCGCTGATTCAGCGCTGAAAGCAACCGAACAGGCCTCGCAACATGCATGGGTGTATATGGACTTGGCTGGCTATCACGCTCCGTTGACCAAGCTGCTCGATTTGCGCCAGGAATTTGGCCTACAAAATTTGTCACATCAAATTTCCAGACTGCTCAACCCGGCTCAGCTTCCTTCACAAATCATTGGCATTGCCCATCCGCCCTATCTGAATAAAATGGCAGAAGCGCTGGATATGCTGCGGACCCCACGTGCGCTCATTATTCAAGGGGTTGAAGGGTTCCCCGAACTCTCAATTTCTGGACCGTCATCGGCGCAGGAACTGCGAAATGGCCATATTTCGCCGCTAACGTTCCGCCCGGAAGATGCAGGCTTTCGATTTGGCCCTTTCCAAGCCATGAGTGCCAAGGTAAGCCCTCAAGAAGACACGGCCTCTTCAGCAAGCCCTGCACACGAAGCCCAAGTGATCTTGAAAATACTAGGCAATAGTCAACGTGGAGATCAACGCGCATGGGTCATTCTCAATGCTGCGTTATACATCTACGCAGCAGGTTTGGCCCCCTCCTTGGCGCAAGCCACGCCTCTAGCCAATGACGCCCTCGAATCTGGAAAGGCTCTCCGCTTCTATCAAAGCCTTGCAAAGAATCACACTCGTACATCTTCCAACCCTGATTCCCATCCTTCTCCATTGGTAACGGCATGAAACATATTCGTCAATTAGAAGACCAGAGCATCTATATCCTTCGCGAAGCCTATAAAAATTTCGACAACCTGGGCATGCTGTGGTCCATGGGCAAAGACTCTACGGTATTGTTGTGGTTAGCACGTAAAGCATTCTTTGGTCATGTCCCCTTTCCTTTGTTACATGTTGACACCAGTTACAAAATCCCCGAGATGATCGAATATCGCGATCGCCTCGCTCGCGAATGGCGCTTAAACCTGGTTGTTGGTCAAAATAAAAAAGCTCTCGCCGAAGGAATGAACCATGAAAAGGGTCGGATTGCCTGCTGCACGGCATTAAAAACCGAAGGCTTAAAACTGTTGTTGGAGGAAAAAGGCTATACCGGGATTATTTTAGGCGTGCGATCCGATGAAGATGCCACCCGTGCCAAAGAACGCTATTTTTCGCCTCGCGATAAAAACAACGATTGGGATTTCCGCGACCAGCCCCCTGAACTCTGGGACCAATATAAAATTTCCTTTCCCCCTGGGACCCATATTCGCATTCATCCCCTGTTAGATTGGACAGAGATCAATATCTGGGAATACATCAAATTAGAAAATATTCCTTTTCTCGATCATTTGTATTTGGATCAGGGCACAGGCCAGCGCTACCGTAGCCTAGGATGTGCTCCCTGTACATCTCCCATCAAATCCACCTCGAAAAATGTGGATGAGGTCATCATTGAACTGCGAAACAGCAAAGTGGCCGAACGAGCCGGACGTGCCCAAGACGAAGGCCGGGGCATGGAACAGTTACGCAAAGATGGATATATGTGATGGCCATCGACACCGCCATTCAAGAACGCATGAATATCGTGATCGTGGGCCACGTCGATCATGGCAAGTCCACCCTGTTGGGCCGTTTGTACGCCGACACGGGGACATTACCCGAAGGCAAAATTGAAAAGATTCAAGCCATTTGCCGTCAGCAAGGCAAGGAGTTTGAGTATGCGTTTCTGTTCGATGCTTTTTTAGAAGAGCAGCAACAAGGCATTACAATTGACACGGCTCGAACGTTCTTCACCTGGGGCGACCGACAATACATCATCATAGATGCACCTGGGCATAAAGAGTTTTTGAAAAATATGGTGTCAGGTGCCGCACGTGCTGAAGCGGCGTTGCTGATCATTGATGCTCTGGAAGGGGTACGCGATCAATCTAAACGTCATGGCCTATTACTCTCAATGTTGGGAGTAAAACAAGTCACCGTCGTCGTGAACAAAATGGATCTGGTCAATTACCGGGAAGATACATTTCAAGCCATTGAAAAAGAATATCGTGAATTCCTGACTCAATTAAATGTCGTTCCTCAATACATTATCCCAGCCAGTGCAAAACAAGGCATCAATATTACGCAGGTCAGCCCGGAAACCCCGTGGTATACCGGGCCATCCGTGTTGGACTCGTTAGCCCATTTCCACTTGGAGACAGCCGAAAGTGAGCAAGCTCTACGGTTCCCGCTTCAAGATGTGTATAAGTTTGATGCCCGACGTATCTTGGTCGGTCGTCTGACGGCTGGGAAGTTAAAGATCGGTGATCGTTTAGTCTTCTCACCAACGAATAAATCGGCGAGCGTTCAATCGATTGAAGCCTTTAATGTCGATCCACCGCCGACGCAAGCCATGGCCGGTCAATCAGTCGGCATCACGTTGGATGAACAAATTTTTGTGGAACGTGGTCACATCGCCACGCATGAAGAGACCCGCCCGTTGGTCTCCACCCAAATTCGTGCGAATCTGTTTTGGTTAGGGAATCAGCCACTAGAAATCGGACGAACCTATACTTTACGGCTGGCCACTCGTGAAGCGCCCTGCGAAATTGCGGCGATTCATCGCATCGTGGATGCGAATAATCTGGACGATCGTCACACACAATCCATGGTGCAACGCAACGAAGTCGCTGATATTACCTTGCGAACCAAATCCCCTTTGGCCTTCGACCTCTATGCCAATTTTGAAACCACAGGGCGTTTCGTCCTGGTTGATAACTATGATGTCGCAGGCGGCGGCATCATTACAGAATTGGTTGCTGACGAACAAGAAGATTTCCGCACGGAAGCCCGGGAGCGAGATTCTGCCTGGGTCAAAGGCGATGTCGGAGCCGAAGATCGAAGTCTTCACTATGGACACCGGGCAGCTGTGGTGTTGTTGACGGGACCAGATATCACCGCAAAGAGTTTTCTGGCCAGGAAGCTAGAAACGGTGTTGGTTGCAGAAGGTCGACATGCGTATCTCCTAGCTGCTGAGAATTTACATAGAGGCTTGGATGCCGATTTGCATGATCTCAAGCCTGAGGAAATGGTTCGCCGGTTTGGAGAAGTCGTCCGTTTATTGACTGATACTGGCTCACTGGTGATTACCACAACGAATGCGTTCCCGCAGGCGACTAAGGGTATTGTCAAAACTGTACAGACCTTGGCCAACCCCATTCCTGTGATCACCGTGCACATGGCTAAAAATCAGGATGGCCCTCAACCCGATAGGGATCTCATCTTCGCTGGACCTGAAGATTTCGAGGTCTGTACTCACCAAATCCTTGAAACCTTAAAGAAAAAAGGTATTCTTGCCGAACCCCAGGGGTCTCAGGCTGCTGTTCAATTTTCGATCTAATAGTGTCTTTC
Organism: uncultured Nitrospirota bacterium; assembly: GCA_937139405.1. Lineage (GTDB taxonomy): Bacteria > Nitrospirota > Nitrospiria > Nitrospirales > UBA8639 > Nitrospira_E. The sequence goes on along the minus strand of CAKZPV010000024.1, from coordinate 43,762 downwards.
TCACCGGTATGTAAAAACCTGAAAAAATTGAACGGTTTGCTTGTTCGTTTTAGAATATTAAAAAAATTTCCTCAACAATTGAGGCCTAACGAAATGGCCCTGAGCCCAAAATGACCGAATCAATGAATAAAATAACTGACTATATTCATGTCACGAACGTTATTCCTCCCCATGTTTGTGAGGCGGTAATAAATGAGATTCGACCTAAAGAATGGGCCAAACACTCCTGGTACAGCTATGCGGCTAATGATTATGAGTCAAAACCTGAAAAAGAACTCGATGTCTTGAATACGACTCAAGAATTACAAGATGGGCTCGGCCAATTTATTTTTAACGCTCTTCAGGAGTATATGGTCAAACACAATCCTCAAGAGGATGACCGAATCAAAAGTTTTGTCAGAACATTTACCCCCATACGCTTTAACCGCTATACGGCGGGCACCATGATGCGCGAGCATTTCGACCATATCCATTCTCTCTTTGATGGAGAACGAAAAGGTATTCCCATCCTCAGCATTTTAGGAGTACTGAACGAAGGCTATGAAGGGGGAGAGTTTGTATTCTTTGGCCAACATGAAGTGCCGTTGAAAGCCGGGGACATCATGGTGTTCCCCTCAAACTTCATGTATCCGCATGCCGTCAAAGAACTCACCAAAGGCGAGCGTTATACATTTGTGAGTTGGGCTTTTTAAGAATTGGAAGGGGGACGAAAGGTATTCGATACACTATGGCTCGATTTTCCCCCACCTCACTTTTTCCCTTGATCTTTCCCCTCAAGAAGATGAAGACAACTTCAACCCCGCAATCCCCGCAATAATTAACCCAACACACACTAGACGAATAGCGTTCTTGGGCTCACCAAAAAACACGATTCCCAGGATAACCGTGCCGACGGCGCCAATGCCCGTCCAAACGACATAAGCCGTTCCCATCGGGATCTCGCGAAGCGCGAACGACATACAGACCATGCTAATGCCCATGGCGACCACGGTCCCTACACTGGGCCACACCTTCGTAAACCCATCCGTGAATTTCAATAGCATTGCCCAAACTATTTCAAAAAACCCTGCGACAAACAACAACGTCCATGCCATATCATCCTTCTCCTCTATCTAATAAGAGACCATACTCAATGCTAGGTCCAACTTGGATACGTTCACTGTATACCATACGTAGTTAAGAACAAGAGATTATGGAGGCCAAGCATCTTCCAAATCTCTTCCTGAAAGGAAACAACAGTCTTGATTTCTTCCGTATCATGGTTATCTCAACTAGAAAGGGTAGCAGTTTTGAGATACACTGAAAGAAGGATCCCTCTCTAGAGGGAACATGACACACATTCAATATGGGGGTGACTGGCTTCGACGGGAATCAAGAGGTCAACAGAGCGTGTCGAGCTCTCGGAGTCTCGTAAAACCTTCGGGAAAACATTAATTGCCAACGAACCTTTGGCTCTCGCAGCTTAATTGACTGCGACGTCTCTCCTCTCTTTGTCTGCGGGAGGGGAAGAGGCGACACTTTGCAGGCTGGTCCAATGCTGATGCTCAGAGGCGGCGGATGAGAACTTTCTGGGCTAGCGGGCGCTCTAAGCCGGTCGGTGGGCGTGGGCAACTGCGAATCTTAAATCATCGGCTACACACGTAGGGCTGTTGTGCTGAATGTTCTCGGACAGGGGTTCGATTCCCCTCACCTCCACCAATACGGCTCCTGGATCAAAAAATCCAGGGGCCATTTTTTTGCTTAGAACACACTAAGCTTTCCATGAGAGATTTCATGTCCTGCCAAATCGTGAATGTATGCATTGACAATTGTATATACAAACGCATATCTTCATGATATGATAAAAATGCAGGTTAACGCCTTTGATTGGAATAAGGGAAACCGGGAAAAGTGCCAAAAGCATGGGCTGTCTCAGAAAGAAATTGAGTATTTCTTTCAACAAAAGGAGGTATTGGTTACCCCCGATCCCAAACATTCCGATGATGAGGAGCGCTATCTGGCGATTGGACGCTCTCAAAGGCAAAAACCGATGTTTGTTGTGTTTACCCTGCGGGATGTGAATGGAGAGAGATTAATTCGACCCATCAGCGCTCGTTATATGCATGAGAAAGAGGCAAAAAGATATGAAGAAGAAAATGCCAAAATTGAAAAGTGATAAAGAAGCGGAAAAATTCCTAGACCAAGATTTGACGGATTACATCAATCTGAAGAACTTTACGTCGGTCAACTTTGAGATGCTCCCCAAAGACAAGCAGGTCAATCTGCGGTTTTCAGAGCAACTGCTTTCTGCAGTTCGGCAGAAGGCAGAGCAGGAAGGCATTTCCTACCAGAAATATATCCGTAAGGCTGTTGAGGAATCTCTGGCCTCGCAGTAGAGAACGGGTCAGATCTTTTGTTGTTTGTTGTAGTAGGCGCTTCATTCTGAAAAAGTAAAGGGGGAAAGTCTTTGGTTGAGAGTTACGTCGGCGCCAGCCCAGTTGTTCGCATGACAGGACTTCCTGCGCCTAGCGTATTCGGGTGCGGTCTATCCTGACAGGTGGAGACATTAATTAGGCAACAAAAGGTCTGGCCCCTTTTCGAGCAGGTTGGAAGCAAATGCAGCAATACATCGTGCTATTACCATCCGATAGTCTTTTAATGATCTTCAATAGCGTTATCAAGCCAATCATCCAGCAATTCAAAGCTCTTAGTCTAAAGAATCGAAAACTTGCCGCGGCTCGCGATATACTCCTGCCTCGCCTGATGAGTGGGGAGGTGGCGATGTGAGCGCAGCCTCTAACCTCGCCAAGTGGGTTCAGAAGAAACCCATGATCTTGATTCGCTTCGACGAGGCATTTTCCGAATCCCTACTAAATTCTCAGCAAGGGTTCGAACACTTCACGATTGCAAAGCCACACTCAGTTTTCGAAGACTTTAATGTGCCGACGGTCTGTTTATTGGAAATTCAGGAGCATGGTGGGACCAAGTGTTACTTGGGCACTGCATCCCGTAAAACCACTGCCAGCACATTTGACTCGCGCTTGACCATCAAGAAGCTACGCGCGGTGAAACCGTCTTCGTTTCACATGATAGAGGGAAAAGTCATCTTGGCGCGGATGAAGCGTTTACTCAAGGACCGATTGCCGGCAAAAGGAAATTTCTCAAGGCTTTCGCCCTTACTCAGCGCTCACCTTATTAAGGTGCTGGGGGGCAACTCGGAAAACCATTCTGCACTGGATACCGCGCTGTCCTTGCTGCCCCAATTGCGACGCACCCCTCATAGCAATTGGGCACAGGAAGATGCAATCCAGACAGCCATAGCAGCGTTCGATATCCGGGCCAACGCAGTACCAGTTCAAGTCGCCTTAAAACGCAATACTTCTTCGGGCCTTGGACTGATCGGATCTTACCTGTATGAAGACAATGTCGTTCATGCTGACGCCTCCCAATTAGCGGGATTCGATGCTATAGCCCCCGATGTCACAGGAAGGGCTGTTTTTGAAAAACATGATGAACGCCTGGTGCTTTACACCGCCAACAAGCTTCCCCTGGAAAAGATGCTTGGCGTTGATCTGATCTATATCAACGAGACTCGTGGAAATATTGTTATGGTCCAGTACAAAATGCTGGAGAAATCGAAGCAGGAGGGCGGAGGCCTCGACTGGCAATTTAGACCGAACAAACAGTTGCGTGATGAGATTAAACGAATGCAGCTCCCGACTTGTTGCGAAAAGTTGACGGATTATCGACTGAGCCGAAGCCCTTTCTTCTTCAAGTTTGTGAAGCGGAGGATTGTCAATAGCTCTCATCAGTCTTTTCTGGTTTCGCTCGAACACCTCAAAGAAATCCTCACATCGCCTGAAGCCAAGGGGTCGAAAGGCGGCGTGCGCCTGAGCTATAGCACATTGGACGGAACCTATTTGCGCGAAGCCGACATAATAAGCCTGATACGTTCCGGTTATGTCGGAACTCACCGTGCCGAAACCAAAGCTCTTGGGACCATTATCTCTCAGGTCGCCAAAGGCAATAAGGCATTGGTACTGGCCTGGCAAAGTAAAATGAACAAAAGAGGCGAAAACAATTGACCTACACCGAAGACACTCTCGTCCCGCATGCTACCGCCAATTACCCTTAAATTCCAGCAACTTCTTAGCGCACTCGGTATACGCCTGGCAAAATAGATGAGTCTGACTTGGGGGCGGCGGAAGAGGCCTTCGCCACCGCCAGTCTTCGCGGGAAATCGCTTTAGGCTGAGCTGATGAGAATGCGATTGGTGTCGTCACTCAGTGGGGAGTAAAAGTCTGCGCGTGGTATCCGAACCCCACCTGTGCGGTAGGGATTGTGATCGCGTCTAAATTCTGTTTCGATTCCATTGATGGTTACGGATTGCACCTTCGCTGGTGCATCACTGGCAATTGAGAAGATTACAGTGATTGGTTTTTCATCGATGGCAAAGGCAAATTGTAGTCCATCAAGTTGTTTTGGCAAGATGGGATCGATGACGAAATCGTCATAAGACAGTCGTAAGCCCAAAAAATGGCTGACGATTTGATTGATCAAGATGCCGGGCCCGCTGGAGTATATTCGCCAACCTCCTTTCACCCGAACGTGACCCACCCGCAGCGCATCGAATAGCCGTTCGGCTTCATGACGATCCCGCACATCCGCATCTGAGCTACTGAAGTAGGCATTGCTCTGCCGTGTGACCGCATTGCGTACCTGATCCTGAATAGTGATCGGTATAATCTGCAAGATCGCGTCGTAGGCTTTCTGGGCTTGGCCGATTTTGCACATCGCTTCGATATAGCGGATGTGGGCGTGCACATATTGCAAGCCGATCTCACGCCCGAAATGGGCCGACTCTTCGGCCCGGCGGAATAACACTCGCACGCCGCCTTGATACGACACGGGTTTGTTCATGAGGCGGACACCGTCCGGAAAACTTAAATGGGACTCGATGAGCCGCAGGTGATCCTCCACTTGTTTAGGGGTGAATAACTCGCCAATCATGCTGCGGGTCATCGGCAGCAGCCGATAGTGAATCTTCGTTCGCGTATCGCTTGGGTGAATGATAGGTTCCACCCGCCCATCCGTGTGCCGATAGCCAAATCCGCTCACCACCTTATCCGGGATGAGATGCTGGTTGAAATCTGCTTTGATGCGTTGAGCTAACTGCAGCAGTCGTTGTTCATCGGCATTGAGCCCAGCCTGCTTAAAGGCGGTGGCCAATTGTTGGAACACTTGGTAGGTTAACGCGACCGTCCAGGTGCTTACCATATCCTCCCGCATGTCGGATTGAGCCGGTTGAAGGGTATCGTTCCAATCCCCATTGCCGTAGCCTGACAACGCCGTACCCGGGATAAAGCGGGATTCTATGGCGTCAATAGCGCGCTGAACATGCTGCAGTACAGTGGATTTGGTGGAGGTGAAGCCAAAATTTTTCATCTCGGTGTAGGGTAGCTCAATATCTAAGATACTAAAATCGTTACTGGCTTCGAGGTACATCGCCAGCGCCTTTAAGGGCCAAATGATGACGTCGCCATGGCTCTCCGGATGCTGGATGTTGGCGAACCGATCAAACATAAACCACTGTGGCCAATCGGCCGTCTCCTCATATTGTTGGGCAAAGACCGTTAACAAGATGGTTTTCACTTCATTGTAGTGTTGGGTGGCCAAAAGGAGTTCGAGCGGGCCTTGGCAGACATCGCGTACACCCCATGCTGCACCGGAATATTGTTCGAGACCATGGGGCGTCGTGAAGTGCACCATGGCATTGTGCACGTACCAGTAAAATATGTCGTTGAGTTTGTCGCAAAGCGGATTCGTCTTGGTGAGTGATATGTGAAATTGTCTTCCTAGTGATTGCCAAAATGACCAACTGGCCTGTTGGTCTTGCTTCAGATTAACCGGCTGAGCTTGATATTTTTCGCATAAGATCTTGGCGTGATCCGCGTTGATGATTGAACCCGTGATCGCTAAAGAAAACGTCTGCACGGGTTTGGTCTGAAATGTGAGATAGGGGAGTCCACGGGACTGTCGATCGGTAAATAATCCCTCATCTGTCCCAATGAACTCGACCTTGTCTGGTTCCGACGTCGTGATAGAGAACATGGTATCCGGATATCGTTGAGTCATATCCGTGCTGTCATGCGGTCTCAAGGTGGCGGTTGCTGTCTGGATATCAATATCAATATGGCCTTGATGATCCAGTTCATGGTTACCCAGCACCAGATTGTTGAGTATGACAAAGGTGTTGGTATGATCGGACACAATACTCAGAAACGCGGCGGCATCTTCGGGGCTGACCCAGGCATTGACCACAATCCATCCCTGATCGGTCTTGTACCGCCATCGGCAGCTGTGCAAGCCGATTTCATAACACGACGGCATCCCGAGAAGATGATACGTTGTGCCTTGCTTGATTAAAATGCGCAGGCCGCTCGTTTTGAAGATGTTGAAGGAGGTTCTCGTCATGGATAACAGTTTGTTGAACGATGTGTTGCCAATACTGAGATGGGAGTGAAAAACGCCGGTCATATGCGTGGTTGAACTTAGCCCATCGTCATGCGGAATCCGAGCGCTACCGCTGCGCAAAATATGGCCGTGGGGGCGTTCGACGAGCTGCTCTTTGGCTTTGAACACGACGTGAGTGGCATCCGCATAGAAAAACGACAACAATCTTCCGTCGTGGACTTCGTCATGGCGTCGCCGAGCTGGGTATAGGTCTTGAACATCGTCGTCGGTTACATCGTGTCCGGTCAGCATCTGAAGTTTGTGGAAGATCGTGTTGGCGACTGGTTGCGTCGTGAACACACGATTGGGTGGTTGAGCTTGTAATCTTTCGATACGGTTGACTGCGGGATGGATACGGTCGGCATCAGCGGCTTGTGTGGGATCTGGATGGTGCGGCACATATTCAGCGTAAAACGTGACCGATTGGGACTCGCCGGGAGCAATCTGTAGGATGTCGGATTGCAGACCGCAGAATGCCATTTCGTATTGCTGTTTGACATTCGCGAGGCAATCTTGGGTGAGTCCAACTGGGATATTGGTGTGTTTATACGCCAAGCCATAAAATGGCAAACCATCGGTCACGAAGCCCCTGGTGTGAGTGGTACTCCCCTGCATTAACCAGGGATGTTGATCGCCGTATGCTTGATTCTGGCGTGAACACACGACGGGTCCGTATGAGTCGTTGGGCAGCACATCATGATCAATGTAGTGACTGCAATAGGCTTCATTGTTTCGGACTGCCCCTTCGTGGGCTAGGCCAATATCTTGGGTATAGATCACATCGCAGAGATGATCCGTCGAGGCGGTGTTGTGAATATCGATGGTCCAAAACCACAACGTTGCCTCTGGATGCAGCGTCAGTGAACACGTATAAGACAGATCTTGCCAGTGCCCTTGCCATCTGGCTTGATGTTGTGCGTGCGCGAAGGTACTGGGTGATGAGGGTCCGATCAGCGGGACAAACGTAATGGAAGCAGCCGTGCGGAGGCGTAAATACACATTGTTCAATGACCCTTCAAGCGGGTTGCCAAGTATCTGATTAATCATCACATCATGACACATCACCCGGGATACACCGCCATTCTGAAAAAACGTAAAAACAAGGCCGCTTGAGTTGGCTAACTCAATCGTCTCAATCTCGTCGCGTGATTGAAATGTTGTCATGAGGGATCGAACTCCAGTTGGGTCACATTAGTCAGAATGTCAGATTGGTTATTTGAATTTTTCCAGTGGTGTGATGATTAATGAGAGATGATGCCGGGGTATGACTGAGCCAGTGTGATGACACATCCGACGCACCATCACGTGGCGATTCTTGAAGCATTTCCTGAAGAATGACAGTTACACTGTCAATTAAAAATATCTTTTCATTTCCATATATTTCCTCAGCCTTTTTGATAGTCCTCACCCCACCAATTTATAGTCCGTTTAAATTCCATACCTTCATAATGCCAGCGCGAATAAAGGATTTTTTTGTTTTATTAGCTTTAAAAAATGGAGAGGGACAATTGGTTGAATTCCGTGGGCAACTGTGTGGCGTGTGATGGGGTTGTTCTCTGTGACTATTCCTATACCAAAATCTGCACATTCAATAAACTTCCAGATTCCAAAGATATAGGTTCCATTTTATAGTAATTGATAGGGGATGGAATAATACCTATGAATATCTAAGGGCCTGTCCTTCAAAACTGAAAACTTCAGTAGTATTATTTAAATTTTTCCAAAAATCCCTCTCACCAACTTTCAGCTTGAAATCGTTGTTTCGCATGTAGTGCATGTTATTCCCTGCGCTTCACTGCATGCGTTTTCATACAATGAGTTAAATTATAATACTTAAGATATAGTATATATGTGATTATTTTCTTATAACCGAGAATTATAAAAATCATCTTAAAATCAAAGAGATAAATTTTGTGGTTTTGAGGTCATGAAAATTGGAATAGGTTTTGCTGATATCAATGCTTTACCCCCGCGGAGATAATCCTCGGACGGTCTACAATATTCAATTTCATTATTTAAGGAGGGCAGCACCATGGTTAAAGCTTTCACACTTCTCTTGGCCTTATTAATTGGCTTAAGCTTCAGCGGTATGACTTTCGCCAAGTCGTTAGGCGCCTCGAGTGATCAACTCACCATCCAAGCTCCTCAAGGTGGTGACAAAGACAAAGAAGACGAAAAAGACGCTCCAAAAATGGATGGTGACAAAGACAAGGAAGACGAAAAAGACAAAAAGTAATATTCGCTTTTTGAACTTTTCTCTTGTCGGAAACAAGAGCAGCCCTTGGGGAAATTCATCAAATGAAGATTCTCCAGGGGCTGTGTTCTTTCTTCAGATGAATCTTTTTTATCCGCTCTCTTATTTTGTCTTTACCAATCCGCGGTTAATCGATCAACAATGATCTGATGCACGACAGCATGAGGGCCTAGCCCAGCCAAATAAAGTGCCGTTTCAGCAATATCAAAGGGATTGATTTTTTCGCTACGGAGCATGTCTTCGGAAGACGCATTGACCAGTTCATCCGCCACCCCTGCCGGACAAATCGCACTGACTTTAATATTAAACGCTCGGCCTTCATCAGCTAGTGATTTGGTTAAGGCCATCACTCCATGTTTGGAGGCACTATACGTTCCCGTTCCGCTCCACGCTTGAACCCCAGCTACACTCGACATATTAATGATCAGCCCACCCTTCTGCAGTTTCATTTGTTGAAACCCAGCTCGAGAACAGAAAAAAGTTCCTCGTAGATTCGTAGCGATAACCTTATCAAACGTTTGAGTGTCGGTATCGGCCAAATGCCCTCCACCAAAAACTCCTGCATTGTTGACCAGAATATCTACCCGTCCGTATCGCATGACAGTTTGCTGAACCAGAGCGTTCACTTGATGCTCATCTGATATATCTGTTTGAATTGCACAGGCCTCGCCACCGTTGTCCCGAATACGCGTGGCGGTCTGTTCGCACAAATGAAGGCGTCTGGCTGCCAACACCACCTTAGCCCCTTCGTCTCCGAAACGCAGAGCGATGGCTTTCCCAATGCCGCTACTGCTCCCTGTGACAATAGCAACTTTTCCTTCTAAACGTTTCATGCGTGTATTCAACTCTACCTATTACAGGCTTTGCCAAAAAACCTATAAGACCAGCCTCTCTGTTGGTTTACTATTCTTGAAGATTGGCCAACAGATCCCGAAGAGAAACTAAACCCACCACAACATGATTTTGTGTGACAAGGAGATGACGAACACTACTATCTTTCATCATGTTGAACGCATCTTCGAGTGGCCAAGAGGCTTCAACCGTCACCATGGGGCTCGTCATAACCATATCAACAGTCGTGATTGTCAGGTCATGTTCTTGAGCCACAGCTTTACGAATAATGTCGGTTTCGGTAATTAATCCTATAATTTCTTCCTCCTGGTCTCGCATTAGCGCTCCATGACGAACGATTACGAGGGACCCGACCTTCTTATCGCGCATCTTCTGTGAGGCCACGATAATAGTGGCTTGAGCCTCAATTTTTTGTAAGGCAGTCGTCATGGCATTGGCTAATGTTTTCATGTGATTTCTCCTTATCAGTCAGTAAGCGACAAGACCTGAGACACTTGGTTCGTCTCTCTTCGTAGCAAACTGAATCCCCAGTTAACAGAACTCCTTCCAGGCATCCACTGATTATGAATCCGACAAGTGCAACTCGCTCACATGGGAATGTGGCCTCATCCATATACTCTAGCAAGCTTTTTGGCTAACAACAGCCTGTAAAAACGCATTCAACGATCGCCCCTTGTTGTTCCTATGCAATGCACAACACCGATCCAACCCTGTCCATCACTCTAAAGGTTATCACTTAGAAACCGAGAAGATATCACTATGACGATTGCTTCCACCGCTCCAACAGAACAAGAAGAGAATGCGGTCCTCCGTGCACATATCACGACACAGTTAGAACAGGGAACATTAGATCTCCCGTTGCTCCCGGTCGTTGCCAATCAAGTCCTTCAGGTCTCTGGCGACCCCAATGCTGACGCCACCAAGCTGGCGGCCTTAATTCAACAAGATCAAGCCCTAGCCGGACAAATTTTGCGCATTGCCAATTCGCCGGCATATCTCCCGCGCTCGCCTATTGTCTCACTACAACAGGCCATTGCCTGGCTAGGAATGAATATGCTCGCCGGCCTGGCTTTTTCCGTGTCCGTTCAAAGTGGGATTTTTTCAACCAAAGGTTATGAAAAAGAAGTCCGTCACTTGTGGAGTCATGCCTTAGCGACAGGCTTGTTTGGAAAAGAGATTGCTCGCCGTATGAGACATAATGTCGAAAACGCCTTTCTCTGTGGCTTACTCCATACTATTGGCAAACCCGTCATCTTGCACCTGGTCCTGACCTCTCAGACAAACCAAGAAAACCTTCCGACCTGGACGGATCTCGAACCGGTTATTCAGGAATATCACATTCCAGCAGGGAGCAAGTTGGCGGAAGTTTGGAAGTTACCCGACCCGGTTCAAGAAGCCATCCGTCTGTATCCCGATCAAGTCTACCTTCAGGCAACGTCTCCAACGAAGGGGGCCATCATCACGTGTCTCGCTGATCACTTAGCATCCCATGTCTTCGATTCATCTTACCTAGATGAAGAAACCCTTCGCGCTTTGCCCGTTATACAAGATTTAAATTTTTACCCTGATGATATGGATGCCCTCTTTGAGCTGCGCGAAGGCATTCAACAAAGCGTCGAAGCCTTCCTGGTATGAATACCTCATCTCCCTATGATCTCATTGTGATTGGCAGCGGCCCGGCTGGGCAGAAGTCTGCTATCCAAGGAGCCAAGTCAGGTAAACGCGTGGCCCTCATCGAACAAAATCGAGAAGTCGGCGGAGCCTGCGTATATCAAGGCACCATTCCGAGCAAAACGTTGCGTGAGAGTGCGTTACAAATGGTGCAGTTCCTTCAAGCTACCGATGTGTTTGAATTTCGTATGCGAGACGATGTCAAAATCTCCACCCTCATGACTCGTTTAGATAAAGTCGTTCGCGCGCATGGAGCGTTCATGACGGAGCAAGTGGCTCGCAACGGCATCGAACGATATCATGGACGTGCGCAGTTTGTTTCTGATCGAGAGGTACAGGTAAAAGGTCTCGATGGGGTCACAAGAAGCATTAGGGGAAATCATATTGTCATTGCGACCGGATCTCGCCCACGCGTACCCGCTCATATTCCCATAGACCATGAACATATCTTAGATAGTGACTCAATATTGTCCTTGATCTACTTACCTAAATCGCTGACGGTCCTTGGCGGAGGCGTCATTGCTTGTGAATATGCATCGATCTTTGCTCTTCTCGGTGTTCAGGTCACCATGATCGACACAGCTGATCGCCCTCTCAAATTTCTGGACCAAGAACTCACCGACCAGTTTTGTGGAGCGTTTGAGAAAACTGGAGGGCATTATCACGGACAACAACAAATCCAATCAGCTCAATGGGACGGTTTTTCAAAAGTCACTACTCATTTAGAAAATGGAGAAATCTTCGAAAGTGAAAAAATGTTGGTGGCACTGGGGCGGGTCGCTAATATTGAGCATCTGGCGATTCAAGCTGCAGGGCTGGAACCAACTCCTCGGGGCCTCATTTCGGTGAATGAACAATGCCAAACAACCGTGCCTCATATCTACGCGGTGGGAGATGTGATTGGACCACCGTCACTTGCATCATGTTCCATGGAACAGGGCCGGCGAGCCGTTTGTCATGCATTAGGACTAGATTCAGGCGATGCCCCAGAACATATTCCGATGGGCATTTACACCATTCCAGAAATGTCGAGCGTTGGGCTCAACGAGCAGGAAGCCATAGATAAATGTGGTGGCGCACTCGTTGGCCGGGCTCGCTTTCATGAAATTGCTCGCGGGCAGATTTCCGGCATGACCAATGGCCTTTTGAAACTCGTGGCCGATGCCGAAGGAGAAAAACTTCTTGGCGTCCATATTGTCGGGGAAGGTGCCACCGAATTGATTCATATTGGACAGATGGGGCTACTGCATCACATTGATATCGATCGCTTTATCGAAAACATTTTCAATTTCCCTACACTCGCAGAAGCCTACCGCGTCGCCGCCCTCGACATCGCTAAGCAACGAAAAAAGTAAAAGCGAAGTTCTGAAGAGGCCATCCGCGCTCTCCTGTGATGGGCGATAGTTCTTTGGGATTCCTCTGGCAAAGAATAATTAACCCTTCTAGGCTTACGTTACATTTTGACTCAGATACAGAAGAAAGTACTCGAAGAAGTCGAGAGAAGAAACATCAAAAATGGAACGTTGGAATAGAAAGACGAAGAATCAGAAGCGATACCGGAGTTCAAGAAAGTGAAAATCGACTCCACGATTATCAGTGCCATATATCGTTGCATCGGAAAAATGCTGGAACCTCCAGCCTAGAGTCACATGAGCAGGAAGATGATAACTAATACCACCATGGCCAAGAATTTGTACGGGACCACCAAAATCTTGCTCCCCAAACGTTTCATCAGCCGCATACACCACACCTGTCCCAAACTCCAACGTAAGGTTCCAGTCCCACTTGGTAAACGCCACACCTGGTCCAAACGTAGAGATAAAACCTTTATCGCCAGCAGCTTTTATGACTCCAGCAGAGGCATACCACTGATATCGACCTTCCCAGCCTCTTGGCCATTCCCAACTTCCTGGGAAACCGAGAATTCCGAGGACATCATATTGTTGAAAATCTTCTTTTTCACCGGGAGGAATCCCTCCAGGATCTAAATTAAGACCTCCTCGGATCCCAACCGATATTATCTCGAATTTTTTAGGTTCTTGGCTGAAACTCACACTTGGGGAAAAAATCAATAATCCCAATGTAACAGTAGCAACAATCTTTTGGAGAATAGACATAGATAACCCTTTGTAAAAAACACTTCTTCCAGTTCTAGTCGTTAAATAGAATTTCAGTTTTCCAACCAAGCGCATGTGAATGCGCCAATAGGTTGATAAACATTTTGGGGAATCATGGAAAGAGGGGATTGAACCAATGGGGAAAACGAGATACGAATGAGGGAATCATCTCGTTTAGTCCTTTATGCATCATAAGCTAAAACAATGAATCAAACCTCCCATCATGTGTTGATCGCACTCGATTACGGTACCACACAAATCATTCCAAGCAAGAAAACTCGCCGTTTTTCCAGCCGATCACCAAGGAACAGATAGCACTGAGCAGAAACCATGCAGATGGGTTATCAACCAATTCCAGGTGCCGTATCCTGATCACGTCGTTCTTTCAGTGATTCCTCATAGGCCTTTTCATCCTTTTCCAGAAACTGGCTTTGCTCAATCTCCATAATTTCTACGGGTGTCAAATACTTTAATGCTTTAGCCCCTAAGGTTTTCTGGCTCGCCGTCCCTTTCATTTGAATATGAAGTAAGGCATCGGCTCCCATCATTTGAGCTTTCTTAATCAACTCAAAATGAAGCTCATCCCAATTCACTTTTGATTTTTCTTCGGATTGGTGCACTTCAATCTCATCCATTGTTTCATAGGGGATTATGGGCGCCTCCTCAAGGATCTCGATATGTTTATCGGCGTTGAGATTATCACCCCTGATAGACGTGTCAGCGACCGCCGGCTCCACTCGTGGGGCACGAGCAATCTCAACGTCAAAGCTTTTCAGTCGCATTGCAGCTAAGGCAGCTTCATGTTGGTTGCTGCTGTGAGAAAGACGTTCGAGTTTACCCACACGATCCAGAGCCTCTTGAAGACTCATTCTGGCCCCTTTTTTTCGAAGCATATTCACTGGCATACAACAATTCCTTGAAAAAACACCTTTAATGTCATACTCTCTGCTACGTTTCTACGCAGAGCTAGTCTTCATGGAATGGTAGAGAGACGACGGAATATCTACCTGCTCAAGAATCAGCTTGTCAATTGATCTTTTGGTAATGTTGTTCTTTCGATTCGGCACAATCCTCAATGTTTTGAGGATCTTCATCATCCGAGTCTATTAAAAATTCTCTTTTGGACCGATAAGGAAAGTTAGCCAAAATTTTTCCACGATCATTTTTACAGGTTACTCTTCTTCCACATTCCTTCTAAACAACCGGACATAGGGCTCAAAAATAAACAAGCGATTTTTTTTGAGTCCCGTGCGTTCTCGTAAGATTCCCAGATTTACAAGATCTCGGATCAGAGCAGCCGCAGTATTGGTTTGCACTTGAAGCAGTTGCTTTACAGCTTTAATAGTGACCACTGGAGAGCCATAGAGATGTCGGATAAGCACATGTGCATTGCTTCGCCGTTTGGTATTGAACGTCATGAGCACTTCACTTTCGATTTGCTCTTTGAGTTTTAATATATCCTTGAAAACTTGAATGCAATGCTGAGCGGTTTCCCTAAGACCCAGCATGAAGAATTGTAGCCAAGGCTCCAGCTTATTCGTCCTCCGCACAGCCATGAGTTGATCATAATATTCCCCCTTATGACGTTCGAAAAAATCTGAGAGATACAATGCTGGTTTATGAAGAATGCCAAACTTGACTAGATAGAGCACAATGAGTAAGCGCCCCAATCTTCCATTACCATCCAAAAATGGATGAATGGTTTCAAATTGGTAATGAACGAGAGCTGCCCTAATGACGTGTGGGACATGAATATGATCATTATGCATAAATTTTTCCAGATCATTCATGAGTTCAGATACATGCTCAAAATGAGGAGGGATAAATGTTGCGTGTTTCAAATTTACACCTATCCAATTTTGGCTTATACGGAATTCCCCAGGTTGTTTTTGCCTCCCCCGCACTCCTTGCAATAACACTGCATGTGTGTTCTGGAGCAATCGGTTAGAGAGCGGAAAGGTCGGTAATTTCTCGATGGCAAAGTTGATAGCTTGAATATAGTTTTGTACTTCTTGCCAGTCGTCTCGCTTTTCAGGGTTGATATCTCGTTCATCAACTAAAGCCTCTTCCATATTGGTCTGGGTGCCTTCAATACGGCTCGATGTTGTGGCTTCCTTTGTGATATGCATACGAATAAAAAAGTCCACATCAGGGATTAATTGGGAAAATGCATTAAGCTCACCCAATAAATGAGTCGCTTCTTCGATTAACGTTATGGTTGGAGGATGAGACACCATCCATTGTGTATTTATAGTTGATGGCAAAAAACTCTGGTATTGTAGATGCTTTTCATACCTTCCTGCCTTAAACTCACTGATATTCATAAATTTTTTCCGCGGTTTATTTAAATTGACAATGCCAGACATCAAATGTCAATTACATGCTATTAAAATGATATTTAATTAATTGAATGTCAAATCTCCATCTTTTCACACAGACGCATGCATGCATGCATTAATACTTAGATATAAAAACTTAGCATTGAATTTCCCCCTAATACAGAATTTTCTCTATTTACAAATGAGCGCTGTTTAAAAAGTCCGGTTCAGGGGGTATCTGGACACTACCCATTGTTTAATTGTCTAGGTAACTAGATGATGACTATAATTGCTCTGATCGTGGAGCCTATGAAATTACAAACTATTCGTTTTCTTCATGAATCATAAGGAGGATTTTATATGAGCTTGGCAGATAAGACCTGTGTGCCATGTCGTGGAGGGGTTCCCTCATTGGAGTCTGAAAAAATCCAAGAATTACTTGGTCAATTAGAATCGGGGTGGGCATTGAACGACCAAGGCCATATCGAACGGATATATGATTTTCCTAATTTTGCCGACGCCTTAGCCTTTACGAATCGAGTGGGAAATGTGGCAGAAATTGAAGGACATCATCCCGATCTGTATTTAGCCTGGGGAAAATGCAAGGTGGAAATTTGGACACATAAAATTCAGGGATTAACCGAAAGTGATTTTTTTCTTGCCGCTAAGGCGGATCGAGCGTTCGCCCTTCCCCCCCTAAACACTTAACTACTCATGGTAACCAGCACTACTCTTATTCAGCCCGCGCCCTCCGGAGCGAAACAGGTTGATCCTGCCACATCTCAACTCACCACAGATTTCCGCTCTTTGGGAACTCGAGTTGCGCTGGTCACGATGCCGTTTTCGTATTCAAAGTTTCCTTCTATTCAATTGGGTACATTATCAGCCCTCTTGAAATCTCAAAACATCGACACCAAAACGTATCATTTCAATTTGCAATTCGCCCATAAAATTGGCGTGCCGCTCTATGAAATTTTATGCGAAAAACGGGGACTTTTTGGCGAATGGCTGTTTTCGGCTCTTCTCTTTCGAGACAATCCGAAACATGCTCAATATCCTCAGGTTTTCAAGCCCGTCTTTGAAGATACGGCTAGAGAAGCCGGTTGTTCGATTGGCCACTTAGAAGAGATCGCTCAAACCATTGCGCCACAATTTTTAACCTGGGCCCTGACTACGGTGGATTGGGATCAATATGACGTTGTAGGTTTTACCTCAACTTTTGACCAAAATGTCGCAAGCCTGTCTTTAGCGAAATTGATCAAAGATATATATCCCGATGTGCAAATCGTCTTTGGCGGAGCTAACTTTGACGGAGAAATGGGCTTGGAACAGTTTCGAGCTTTTACCTGGATTGATTACGTAGTCAGTGGCGAAGGTGAACATTCCTTTCCACCGTTAGTCCAACGAATCCTATTGAAGCAAGAAGACGATATTCCACCGGGCATTGCTCATCGAAAAGGCGGTGAGGTTTGCTTTACTCCCAACGAACAGTTGGTGACAAGATTTGACCAAGCCCCTCCGCCTGATTACGACGACTACTTTGCGGAATTAGACGAGCTAGACCGTCAGGGGTCGACAGGTCTCAATCGTATTTTGCTGTATGAAGGCTCACGAGGCTGTTGGTGGGGCGAGAAACATCATTGCACATTTTGCGGACTCAACGCGCAGGCCATGGATTTTCGGGCTAAGTCTCCCGCTCAGGTTGCCACGGAGTTGGAATATCTTTCAAGTCGGTACGACACCAGCCGATTCCGATTGGTCGACAATATTATCGACATGAAGTATGTGGACGGCTTGTTTGGTCAACTAGCCCAACGACATGTAGACCTCGATGTATTTATGGAAACCAAGAGCAATCTCAATAAACGCCAAATTCAAACCTTGGCCCACGGCGGAGTCAAATGCATGCAGCCGGGCATCGAAAGCCTCAGCCAAGCCCAACTCAAGGAAATGGATAAGGGCGTCAGTCCTCTACAAAACATTCAATGTCTGAAGTGGAGCCGGTATTATCATATTGATTTGTCCTGGAATATTTTGTTGGGGTTTCCTGGAGAGACGAATGCTGATTATCAACGACAAATAGATTTGATTCCTTCTTTACTACATCTTCAACCTCCCGAATCCACCTCAAAATTATGGCTGGAGCGATTCAGCCCTTATTATAAATGGCCAGAACGGTATGGGATTCGTCTGACAGGACCTGGCTTGGCCTATGAGTATGTGTACGATGCACGGAAGGTTGATTTGAATAAAATTGCCTATGACTTTGAGTATGACATCGACTGGAAAGTTGACCCTCAAACATATGATGAATTTGTCCACCTCGTACAAGAATGGAAAGAACGATACCATTCCCCCAGTGGACCTTTCCTCTTTTTTTCCAAGGCCCTCAGTTACCTCACGATCTATGATGGTCGAGGGGCCAATCCGACCAGTGAACGATTTGACCAGCCTTATGCCTTTATCTTGGAGTTTTGCAACGACCAACCCAAGTCCTTTGAGCAAATTCGAAAAGGTCTACAAGATCAGCCTTATTCCGGATCAGATAAAGAGATACAGCCATTGGCAGATCTTTTAGCCACCCTCCTCGAGAAACGCTTACTTTACGAAGAAAGGGGTCGATATTTCACTTTAGCCCTACCTGTCAATCCCCACCGTTAAAGACAGAGCGCCAAACTTCGGCCCAAAATTCTCAACCTCTTGGCCTCCTAACAGTCCACGACAGTAGGATGCACGTTTCGCCAAATCATCATGAACACAGACCTAAAAGCTGAATTTTTCTCAGCCTCGATTGACATCCCATGGGTCGAGGGGTAGCCTATCAAGATATCTGAAGTAACTGCCGAAAAGTCATAGAATATGCTCTACCTACGAGAAACTTCACCGGAATCTGTTGGCCGCCCCTCTTTCTAACTCATGAAAATCCGTTCTCATACTGTTTTAATCGTAAGCCTCTTAGCGATCATTGCGCTCATTCCCATTAAAGGATTAGCGGAAGTTTCTACTCCTTCTCCCGAAATTTCCTTAGAACCCCTCACTTTTAATTATTCCTTGGCGATTGATGGTACACACGCGAATGGGCCATCTAAGAGACACAGCTCTCTACAAAGGCCTAACGTTTCAGCACATACTTTAAGGATTTTTCCAAAAAGGCTAAATACCCAAACCTCTAGCATGGAAAAACACCAAGTAGAGGCGGAACCGGCACAAGCCTTTTCCATTGTTGCTGACGAACAGGTTCCTTCATACATCATTCACGAACCTGTTGTACTCCATCATGAGGTAACCTTGCAAAAGGTCATAAATCCAACGTCTCTTCCTTCTGGTGAACAACAAACCGAAAACCAAACATTTCACGATTCTCAAAAAAAGACTCCTCATACTCCTGTACGTCAAACCGCAGTACGCATCTTTCAACGAGATCGCTTTCCTTCTTTTTCACGCTTTGATTGGCCGCTGATAGAATACGAGCAACAGCAAAAATTTTCGAATGTCTCTACAGAGGTTTCTCTACGGGACGCAGAAATCAGAGTTTCTGAACATTCAAAGTCCAACACATACCTGGCTCGTTTTGTTGATGTCTTGAAATCCGAGTGGGAACCTGTAGATCCAGAGACCTTCTCGGTATATGGCACGATTCCCCTCGTTATCAATGATGCCGTAGACAAAAACCTACGATATTTTCAGAAGGGCATTACCGATCGATTTCAATCCTATTTAGACCGGTTCCATCACTACAAAGAAATTGTCGAGCCCATTTTTATGGAATTTGGAATTCCCACCGAATTGATGTACCTGTCTCTTGTTGAATCCGGCTTCAACCCGAAGGCGTTTTCACGCGCTCGAGCTTCTGGACCGTGGCAATTTATGAAAGCGACGGGCCGTATGTATAAACTCAATGTGACCTGGTACGTGGATGAACGCCGGGATCCCATAAAGTCTACTGTGGCAGCGGCCCATCATCTTCGAGATCTCTATGACCGCTTTGGCTCGTGGCCTCTTGCCTTAGCCGCGTACAATGCCGGAAGCGGGAAAGTGTCCCGAGCCATTCGAAAAACTGGGTCTCGAGATTTTTGGAAAATTCGTCGAACCTGGTACCTCAGACGAGAAACCAAAGACTATGTTCCACGTTTTATTGCGGCCACACTTATTGCCAAAAATCCAACCGCATATGGGTTTCTCCCGCCTGAAGGTGATCGGCATCAATTCGAAGAAGTCCTGTTTTCGAAACCCGTTCAACTTGCAGCCATTTCCAAACAAACCGGTGTCTCACTTAAAGAACTAAAACGGTTGAATCCCGAACTTAGACGTAATATTGTTCCACGGTCAAAAGGTCCCGGATATCATCTCAAAGTTCCAGTGGGAATGGCTTCGTTAGTCGCTGCGAACCAGACAAGATTTCCAGTCTGGACCCAACCGCCTCCACCTCCAACTCAATGGTACCGAGTACGCCGAGGAGACAGCCTATCTGTCGTTGCTCGTCGCTTTCGAATGAAAGTGCGCCAACTCAAAGACATGAATAATTTATCAAGCAATCTCATTCGCGTAGGAGCCCGACTCCGGGTACGGGGTGGGGACGAAGATTATGCAGATGATCAAATCATCTGGTACCGCGTTCGTTATGGAGATTCCTTGGGGAAAATTGCCGGTCGCTTCGGCACTTCAGTCAGACAAATTAAAAAACTCAACAAACTCTCGACTCATTTAATTTTCCCAGGAGATCGGTTGCGTGTGAAAGGATCACCATCACCAAAGAAGTCTTCAACCAAAGACTCTAAATGGTATCGCGTGCAGCGCGGTGATAGCTTGTGGAGTATCGCTCAGCAGTTCCGAGTGAGCGTGCGGGACTTACGGACATTAAACAATTTATCTTCCAGTATTATTCGAGCTGGACATATGTTGGTGGTCAGCCACTAACTCTTCGCCACATTGACTTCTTACGGCTCCCCTTCCTCTTGATCTTTTTCACCTTCTCCGTTTGATTCTTCTTGAGTTTCTGGTGTCTGCTGACCTACATCACTACCGACATCGGACTCTGATTCTGTCGATGCCTGCTCTTCTTCAGGAGCCAAGACTTTAACACGAAGGTTAGCTTCTGTTGAAAAAGGAGAAAGAGGAAATTCTTGAATAAGCTGCTTATAACGTTTGACTGCATCATCAGTTTTCTCTTCAGATTCTGCTAATTTAGCCAGTTCAAAAATTACCTGATCTTTATTCAGTGCGTGGGGATTTCCCAGCACAGCGTCAAAAACAGTCACAGCTGCTTCTCGATCGCCATTCAGCAATTGCGCTAATCCTAAACGTTGCTGCACTAATGCCACCAAAATATGGTCTTGCGTATGGTCTTGAATGAATGACGTATAGGCATCAATTGCACCTTGATAATTTTCGGTCTCCATCATACTATTACCTAACAAAAAGGAGGAAACTTTTGCGCTCGGCGTAGCAGGATATTGCTCAAGAATATTTTGAAACATTCCTGATGCTTCCTGAATATTATTTTTTCCCTTCTCAACATCGTCCAATGGTCGATCCAAATATCTCTGTTGGGCTTGGCCTTGTAACGCCCATGCCTCCTCCTCTTCCTGTTGAGAAAGCCAATTAAGCGCAATAAGCCCACCTATGAGGACTATGACTAAAAGGATACCGCCCCACACCAACCCTCGATGTTCTTCGACAAAAAACAAAAACTGTTCCTTGCTGGACAAAGCCACGACCGGTTCAAGTCCTGCCGTTTTATCGGAGTGGTCTTTGATTTTATATCCCATCGTCTGGACTTCCTCTCAACGACTCTAGATGACTAAATTTATCCTATTTTCTTGTCTGCCTCAAAATAATCTGTGTTGCCTTATACCCACGTCTCAAAGTCATGTCAAACAATACTCCCCACTATTTATATCAAGTTGACAAGGTCTAACTCCCTGTTATAATGAGGAAATTATTATTTTCATTCAACTATTTGGGCGGATAGCTCAGTTGGCAGAGCACTGCCTTTACACGGCAGATGTCGCAGGTTCGATCCCTGTTCCGCCTACCAAATAATGTTTGGCATAAGGTCGGCTCAATCTGATATATTGACCAGCCTACATCAAATTCAACTTCCCTTGTGGAAGATCTTCGTGGGCTGTTTGCCTAGAAACAGATTATTTCGGGGCCGTCGTTCAGCCAGGTTAGGACGCCAGATTGTCAATCTGGAAGTCGCGGGTTCAAATCCCGTCGGCCCCGCCACTCCATCTCACATTGAATTGGTCCTGTATTCGCCATCCCCCGCGTCACTTCCAAATAGCCTAATGGAGGTCTAAAATATACTATGCCCTTCGCCAATCCTTCTGAGCTCCTGGGTTCTCTCGGATTATTGTCCATAGTCATTTTGATGATTCTCTCTATCTTTTCAGTCATATCCTGGGGAATTATCATCAATAAATTTCGACAATTTCGGCAAATCAATAAAGAAGAGGCCCAATTCCTACAGTTGTATGAGGTCAATCCTGTGAACCAGGAACCTTTGAAAAATCAAGCTCAAAATTATGTGCTGAGCCCAAGCTCAATGGTCTATCTTGGAGTCGTCGAGCGAATACCCTCTGCCTCGGACCTATTTAATTCTCAACAGAAAATGAATGGAAATAATGCTGTCCCATTTCCTAACCGCCAATACTTAGAAAAAGTTGCACAACATATCATTCAAACTCAGATTAGCAACCAAGAGGCCTATCTTCCATTTCTAGCGACCACAGGCAACTTGACTCCATTTATTGGTCTCTTAGGAACGGTTTTAGGGATAATCAATGCTTTTGGAGAAATTGGAGTGCAAGGGTCTGCCAGCATTGCTGCCGTCGCACCTGGTGTGTCAGAAGCGTTAGTGGCCACTGCGGCTGGGCTTTTCGCAGCCATCCCTGCTGTTATGGCCTATAACTTCTTTCTTTCCAAAATTCGGAAAATGACGTTTCGCGTTGAAGCTTTTACGATTGAATTTCTCAATACCCTTGAGGAATCCGAAAAGGCCTATTCCGAAAAGGCCTATGAAGTGGAAGTTGCCCAATGACCACTGGTTCCCGCCCACGTCAATTTCTTTCGGAAATCAATGTGATTCCGCTGGTAGATGTCGTTCTTGTTTTGCTGGTTATTTTCATGGTCACAGCCCC
The DNA here is from genome assembly GCA_937139405.1 of uncultured Nitrospirota bacterium. GTDB lineage: Bacteria > Nitrospirota > Nitrospiria > Nitrospirales > UBA8639 > Nitrospira_E. The sequence goes on along the minus strand of CAKZPV010000024.1, from coordinate 20,916 downwards.
AATGTTGCATCGAGGACTGGATATCAAGCTACCGACATCCGTCGCCAATAATATAAAAGCCGAGGAGCGGTTGATCGTCACAATCCAAAAAGACCACAGCTTGTCTTTGGCAAACGACCCAATTAGCCTGATTGACCTACGAACAAAGTTACAGGAAGCGAGAAGTTCCAACCCGCTTGTTTCGGTCTATTTACGCGCCGACCAAACCGTGCCCTATGGGACCGTCGTTCAGATTATGGATGAAGTGAAAGGTGCCAAAATCGAACGACTTGGAATGGTCACTGGGCCAAAAATAGAAACCATCAAAGCAGACAATATTGGAGCTGCGCCCTAAATTTCCGTTTCATGGAACATGCTGCATCCCCAAGCCTTATTTCTCTTGGGCTCACGGCTAACACCTCTTCAGAAGGATCACCTTTCCGTTGGGGCCTCGCGTCGTCCATTGCTCTTCACGCTCTTGTTATTGTGATGGCCATGTTTGTACGGTTTCAAACGGACAACGAACAGCCGTTTCGGACGATCGACGTGGCATTGATTTCATTGCCAACCATGCCAACGACGACGCCCTCAAAGTCTGCTCCCGTCGTTCAAAAAAAATCTGTGGCACCTCAACCACCCCCAAAAGTCGCTCCGGCACCACCAACTGAAAACACCCTTCCTCCGCTGCCAACGCAAACGGCCTCCGAACGATTGTTGGAATCGCTAGGTGGGGCCATTAACTCAATCGTCGTTCCGCAAAAACGGGAAGCAACGGTAGCACCTACTCCCTCTCAAGAACCAGTGCGTCAACTACCAGAAAACCAAGCACCATTACTGGACAATCTGCAATTGCCCACTGCTCCCCCAACGATTGCTCGACCCAAACGCCTACAACCGGCGAAACCGTTGGACATTCCTTCATCAGCACCACCTCCGACAATCCCAGCACCGAAAAAAGCTCACACTCCTGTGAAATCTCAAAAGCTACCATCCACTCCTCCAGAGGAAAAACCTCGACCTGTGGTTAAACCCGCACCGGCTATTCCCTCATTAAGCGAGGTCATCCCATTTAATAAGCCTAAACAAACAACGAGTCCAACCGAGGTACCGAAACCCTCCAAGATTGAGGAATCGTTGAAACGCAACCTCTCAGACATTCAAACACCGGTATTGACTCCTAAAGTCCCAAAGATATCTCGGAAACGAACAACAACTCGGCCTGAACCACAATCATCAGCACCACAGATCTCCGCTCCTCAATTAGCCGAAATTCCTAAGGCTCGAAAGCCAAAAACTTCGATACCAGCACAGCCTAAAATGTCAGACACCGTCAAAAAGTTGATGGAAGGACTGAAATCGACAACTCGCGTACCTACAACGAAAAATATTCCCCTGGAACGCACGAATCCACCCCCAACGAAAACACCGGCAATCAAGCCTACTCCATCGGTCCTCAGGGAACGTATCGCAAAACTTTCTATTCCTAATGTCACACCGGTTGAATCAATTAAACAACGACTGCAATTGCTTGAAGTAGAAGCGGCCGGGAACCCAGGAAGTTCCACCGCCAAGGCTTCCCCAGGAAAAAACAGATACTTAGCGATGGTGGAAGATAGGATCGATCGCCAATGGGTTGCTCCCCCCTTGTTGGCGAGTAATCCCGTGGTAGTTCTAAAGTTCCACATTTCTCGATCAGGAGAAATTTCTCGTATTCATCTTGTTGAAAGCTCTGGACATGCTCACTACGATTCCTCAGCTCAACGTGCCGTGCAATCGGTCAATCCCCTTCCTTCCTTTCCATCTGATATTTCGGATTCATTCTTCGACGTCACCTATCGATTTATTAAAGATTAAAAGGACTTTGCCTCTTATGATAAAGACTGTGATCCACCGCACCCTCTACTTTGTTCTTTCTATACCTTGTCTACTGAGTGTCTTATCTCCATCTCTGCTGTTTGGAGAAGAGGCCACCCTGGAAGCGACACGCTCAGAGTTTCAGAAAATCCCCATCTGGGTTATGGGATTTTCTCCTGTACAACAAGACAATCAAATCACAGAACAAATTCATTCACAAGCTCAAGCCATTCTTAAAAAAGACCTCACACGATCACAGGTCTTTGCGGTCGCGGATTTACCCTCCACAAAAGGCTCATTTTCCCAGAATAAATGCATCAGTCTTGCCCCCACGCTTGAAACGCACTTTCAAAAAGTGACGGTCTCCACTTGGGGACGGTTGGGAATAGGAGGCACATCCAGTGGAGTAGAAGGCTTAATTTTTGATGCCTGCGCCTTTGATCCTGGACACCAAGATGTCCTCACCGGCAAACGCTATTTTTCCCTGAAAACCAACGATGCTCTCATCCGTTTAATGGCCCATCGATGGGCAGACGAGCTGGTCTATCGATATACGGGAGAACAAGGCATTGCTAGAACGAAGATTGCTTTTGTTGGGGAAAAAGAAAATGGACGCGAACTATTCGTGATGGACTACGATGGATATGATCCTCAACGAGTGACCGCAGACGGGTATCTCAATCTCATGCCCACCTGGTCGCCTGATCGTAAATTTCTCATTTACACTGCCTATCGAGACCGTAAACAACAAATCATGCGACGTGAGCTCGCAAGCGGTCGTGAGGAAGTCTTGGTATCACCAGCTAGCCTTAACATTACCGCGACCTTTAGTCCAGACGGCCAATCAATTACCTACGCAGCAGCCCAAGAAGGCAATTCTGATATCTATCAAATAGCATTGGACAGTGGAAGTCCGAAGAAGTTAACCTCTCATCATAGTGCAGATCTGTCCCCGTCATGGTCTCCAGACGGGCGACACTTGGCCTTCACATCAGACCGTGGAGGCCGGCCCCAAATTTACATTATGGATGCGGACGGCTCCCACGTGAAGCGTCTCACGTATGATGGAGACTATAACGCAGCTCCGGCATGGTCTCCCAAAGGAGACTGGATCGTGTATGTCTGCCGAATTCCTGGGTCAGGATTTAAGTTATGTAGAATCAGTCCGGATGGGGAACAGCGAAACCAAATTACCAAGGGCAATAGCATTGACGATTCGCCATCATGGGCCCCAAATGGTCGACACATAGTGTTCAGCTCCATTAGAAGAGGAGAAAGTCAGATCTATATCATTACGAGTGAGGGAGCAGGATTAGAAAAAATTTCATCGGTTGGCGCTCACCTCAGTTCGCCGTCTTGGTCGCCGTTTCAACCCTAATTTAACGGAAATACCTGTGATATTTCAGCAAAGGAGTCGCCGTATGTACACAGACCTTCGTCTCATTTCACTACTCGGAGTACTGAGCCTCACGCTTATGAGTCTTGCAGGGTGCGGGGAAAAACGAATTCATGTCTCCACAGCTTCTGGAGCCCCCGGCGACGAAATAGCACTGGAACCATTGGATGAAACTTCAGGAACGCAAACAGCTGGTCTTAGCAAAGCCTTGGTCAATGAATCGGATCTGTCATCACAGCTCTCTGATGATGGCAACGTTTCTGGAGAACCAATAGAACTTGACATGGGCAACGAACCCATCAATATGGCTCATGAATCTACGGACCTTTCAAAACAAGTTGTCTCTCCAGACTCTTCCTCCTTCGGCAATCAAAACTCAGGCTTGGGAAACGGGCTTTCAGATCATGAAAGTTCTTTCGATCCCTTAGTCGACGGTCAAGATTTTTCCACACAATCCAGCTCCTCTAAAGACAATCCATTGAGCAGGTCTACTGTAAGCAATGCTGGAGAATCCGATTCACAAAGTACTCTCTCTCTTCCTAAGGATTCTTCAGTCGGATTCGCTGATGCCCTTTCTGGAGAAGACATTGAGCCAATTCCTGACACATTCCAAATTGCAAAGGCTGAACCTTCTGATGGCCTTCAAGAACGAATGAATCGACTTAAACAAGAAGAACTTTCAGCTGCTGCTGCAGGCCTGGAAGATGTGTTTTTTCAGTTTGATAGCTGGACGATTACGCAAGAAGGGAAACAATCGCTTCAACGTGTTCTTGGGTGGTTCGAACAAAATCCATCCTCGAATCTTATCATTGAGGGACATGCCGATCAGCGTGGTACTCAAGCATACAACATGGTCTTGGCCAAAAAGCGGGCCGTTGCGGTGCACGATTATCTCTCACAATCAGGTGTAACGGCTTCCCGCCTTGCGGTCATTTCCTACGGGAAAGACAAACCATTCTGCCAAGATGCCACAGAAGTCTGCCACCAACTCAACCGACGAGGGCACCTTCTTATCCCGAATCGGTAGACTTTGACAAATGACTTCAACACCATCAGTCATGGAGGATTGAATACACAGTGACACCTGAAGAATGCGCTAAGTCAGTTTTCAAGGGGATGATTTTGATCGGACTATTCGGAGGATTCCAAATAGGCTGCGTTGCACAACAAGCCGATGTTGCCAGAATACAAAAAGACCTGGAACAACAGATTGGGCAACTCAAGTCCGAGAAAATCGCACTGGGACAGCAAGTTGAAGAGGCACGTTCGGCAATTGCGGAATCCCAAAATCTGATTGCTGTTCAAAAAGCTGACATGAATAAGATGCGAAGTGACCTGGCTCCATTAAACCAACAAATTAAACTTTTACGTGAACAGGATTTAACCAGCATATATGGGCAAAACGAAGTGACGGAAAAAAATATTTCTGATCTTCGAGAAGACTTTACCCGTCAGACGGAAAAAATTGACGGAGACATTCTCAGTCTTCAGACAACCGTTCAATCGCAGGGGGAACGATTCCAGCTTACTCAAGCACAAGCGGATGCCCTAGCCCAACAAATTGACGAAAAGAACCAAGCCCTCACCGAAAAAATGACAGAATTTCAGACAGCCTTTGCCCAATACAAAGAAACGCTCGGCAGTCTAGGCAAGGATATCGCTCAGGCTCGAACCAACATCACTAGCCTGCAAACTAATACGGCAACTCAAGCCCAAGAGCTGAGTACCGTTCAAAACCAATCAAACAACCTTGAACAATCACTGACTCAGGTCAAGCAGGCCTTAGAACAATCTGGGACCGTATTAGGAACCCAAACCGAACAACATGCTGATCAACTGACCCAACTTCAACAACAAGTCAACAATCTTCAGGACAAACTGACCACCGATACCCAAGCACTACGAACTTTCCTGGAACAAGACGTGAAAACATCCATGAATCAATTCGCCAGTGATATAGATGCACGGCAACGTCCTACGCTTGAACGAATTGATGCCCTACAATCAGACTTGGAGGCATTGGGGATCCATGTCCAAGCTGATGCCACACAAGTCCAGGAACTCTCTCAATCAGTCGTCAAGCTTCGCGAAGCACAAGATGTCATGGGAAGTCTGCTAGGAAAACGTGGGGATGAGATCCTCCAACAAGCCGGACAGCTATCGGAACGGATGAACACTGTGGAAACTCACCAAGGTACATTGGCAGAACAACTCCGATCCAATACTCAAAAGACATCAAGCCATTTAACAAAGGTCAACTCAAGCCTTACCTCTCTTTCTCAGAGTCTTGAGCAAACAACACAATCACTGTCACAACGACTCGCCCAACAAGAGCAGACGATGGCAAGACTGGATCAAGCGATACAAGAATTTCAGCAATTAAAGAGTGAAACACAGGGACAGATTCAGCAAATGCAAACAGCCAGCCAAGTATCAGATCAGCTCCGTCAAAATGTTGAGCAGATGAACAAGCGTATGCAGAGCCTGGAAATCCATCAATCGGAACTTGTTGGGAAACTTGACTCTGACGCACAGACCACAACAACGCATCTCCATGATGTGAATAATGGAATCAAATCAGTTGCACAAGCTCTTGAAAATGTTAGCGCAAAATTAAATACACGCATTACCAATCAAGAGCAAAAACTCAACCGTGCCGTGACAGCTTTTGAACGCGTACCAGAAAACGCTAAAATCTCGCAAACCAATGTTCAGCACCTGAATGATTTGACTGAAACCATGAATAAACTTCAGGAAGTGATCACCACGATCGGAACGAAATTAGGAGAACGGGTAGATGAGCACGAAGACCGCCTGGGCCAGTTGGCCAAACGCGTTAATCGCCTACAAAAGCCTAAAAAATGACCGCTTTTAGCTTAAAGGGTTTCCATGGAAAGACAATTTCCCGTCAAATAGGCCTTTTCTAAAAAGGCATCGCTTGGTAGAATGAAATATCAGAGACTGTTCAAACAACCCAATAGAACCATGATTCGCCAACTTCTTACGATATCTGCCTTACTGACCCCCATCATATTGGGAGGATGCGCGACCGAACCCAATCTGACTGATTTGCAAAAACAGGTTCAAACCCTCACGCTGCAACAAGAAGCTGGGCAGAAACAAGAAAAACAAACTCGTGATCGGCTATCGGCTATCGAATCTCAACTTGATGAACACGATTTTTTGGTTGGAGAACTCATCAAAACTGAAGAAGAGGCCAATTTAGACACCCGCCATTTGCTAGAAAAGCTTGAACGAACAAGTGCCATGTTAAGAGAACAGATTGAATTAACGAGATCATCCACAAAACGACGAGATCAAGATTTATCGATTCGGGTTAAAGCCATAGAAGCACGCATCGACAATATGGTCCATCGGCCACGTTCCGGAGCCTCCCAAGTCAAAACGCCCGGACCGTCAACTTCTGCTCCAAATCAACAGGAAAAAAAATCGACTCCAGCCACTCAAACCCAATCCGCCCCTAAGGATTCAGGAGTGGAAAATGAAGCCTCCGCATTTCGCTCAGCCTACAAGGTCTTCCTCAATGGCAACTATGACAGGGCCTCTAACGAATTCCAGCGTTTTGTCAAACATTATCCTTCGACAGCCTTAACACCCCAGGCCTTTTACTACCTCGGGCAATCACTGTATGTGCAAAAACATTACGATCCAGCACAGCAAGCCCTTCAACAATTGGTGAAGAAGTATCCCAACACGAAATATCGCAGCCAAGCGTTGTACAAGCTCGGCCAGATCATGATTGAAACCGACCAACGATCCAAGGCCCAGGAACTCTGGAACAAAGTCATTCAAGATTACCCAAATTCGCCTGACGCCACTCACGCAAAGGACCAATTAAAAAAAGCCGGCCTGTCTTGATTGTTGTCTCGTTGCCCGCACGCTGTTTGCCCATCCTACCACTTTCATTCTGAAGCCATTTCATGTCTCCCTTTGTGACGGGAAAAATTCATGTTCTTCCAGATGATGTATCATGTCGAATTGCAGCGGGTGAAGTCGTCGAACGCCCGGCTTCTGTCGTCAAAGAATTGATCGACAACAGCCTAGACGCAAACAGCTCACTCATCACCATTGAAATCGAGGAAGGGGGTCGACGTCTTATCCGCATTACTGATAACGGAATAGGGATGAATCGGGACGATGCCCAACTGGCTTGCCAACGATTTGCGACGAGCAAACTTCATGAAGAACACGACCTCTTCAGCTTAACGACTTTAGGATTTCGAGGAGAAGCTCTACCCAGCATCGCCTCAGTTTCTCGATTGAGCCTGAGGACTGTTCCATCCGAGTCGCCCATCGGAACTGAAACATCTTCGGAGGGTGGCACCACCTGGAACACACAAGATTACGCAAGCTCACCTGGCACGCAAGTGGAAGTTCAAGATCTTTTTTTTAATACTCCTGGACGACTCAAGTTTTTAAAAACTGTTGCCACAGAATTTTCTAAAATCTCTTATTCTGTTCAACAAGCCGCAACCATCAGTCCCCATATTCATTTTCGACTGTTCCATCATAACCATAAAATTTTGGATTACCCGGCTGTCTCAACATTTCAAGATCGTTTAGTCCAAATGTATGGACCAACCTTCCTTGATCGTTTTCTCCCTCTGACGCAAACGGCCGATCTCTTCCAGCTCACGGGATTCGCGGTCAGCCCACATCATGCGAAAACGTCTCGAACACCTCAGGAAATATTCGTCAACGGTCGCCCAATTAAAAATGCGACCATTACCCACGCCATCTATGAAGGGTACAAGTCATTTCTTCCAAAGGGAAAACATCCTCAGTTTATTGTCTGTATTCAACTGAACCCTCAAACACTCGATATCAATGTGCACCCCACAAAGCGCGAAATGCGTTTTTCACATCCAGAAGTACTACACTCAGGAATATTTCATGCGGTCAAACAAACCTTTGCGACAACCACATCATTTGGCATGAATACACAGGGGACAAATCTCGAAGTCGGTTCAACTCTACAAGCCAAACCTAAAGCACAAACCTTGGCAGTTTCTCCTGTATCGGCCATGCCATTTTCTCCTGACATCAAACGCGGCAAGACCAATCATTTATCTCTCTTTGCCCAGGAACCATCATCCGCCTATATAATCCAAAACCAAGAATTCCAAGTTGTCCCTCTTGGACAAATTCATCATACGTATCTCTTAGGACACATCGATCAGGATCTTTATATTATTGATCAACACACTGCCCACGAGCGGGTGCTTTTTGAACGCCTGCTTCAGGCTTGGACCAAGAAAGATATGAAGCAACAAGTTCTGCTCATTCCCGAACCCATCGAGCTTCTTCCTCACCAGGGAGCATTACTTGACGAATGGTTGCCTGTGTTATCTCAAATTGGAATAGAGATTGACCGATTCGGAACAACATCGTATATCGTACGATCCGTCCCGTCGGTTTTAGGGGCAGCATCCATTAGCTCTTTGGTTTTAGAACTGTTGGAAGAACTTTCGGAATGGAAAACCACGGATTCTTTAGACACGTTGATCAGGCCAATTCTTGCGACAATGGCTTGTCAAAGTGCGGTACAAGCTGGGCGAACCATGACTCTGCCTGAAATCTCCACATTGCTCCATGATTGGGCTCGAGAAAAATTTCCCATGACCTGCCCACATGGAAGGCGCGTCGCAATTCGACATTCAGTAGAAGAATTGAATACCCTGTTTGCTCGAGCTTCAGAAAAGCAACCATTGACCTGATGACCGATGAAACAGTCACATCTCATACAGACGCACAAGCCTCTTGTGGCCATTGTTGGGCCAACGGCTATTGGGAAAAGCCGAATCGGAATAGAAATTGCCAAACATCTCCAGACGGAGATTTTGACTGCTGATTCCTGCCAAGTCTATCGAGGGATGGACATTGGGACTGACAAACCGTCCATCCAAGAACGCCAAGACATTCCCCATCAGTTAATCGATCTCATTGCCCCAGACCAATCCTTCAATGTCGGAGATTTTCGTCGACATGCGCTACAGGAAATCGCTCGATTACACAGGCAAGGACTTCTTCCCTTGGTTGTTGGTGGAACAGGCCTCTACATCCGCGGTCTACTAAGAGGATTATGTCCAGGACCGCCAGCCGATTGGTCTATTCGTCAGGCATTAACGCAGGAGGCTCAAGAACAAGGATGGCCTTTTTTGCATAAAAAATTACAACAAGTGGACCCAGAACTTGCACGCCGCTTGCATCCCAACGATCAACCCAAAGTGCTCAGAGGACTCGAAGTGTATCACACACTTGGAATCCCTCTTTCAACGGTGCAGCAAGAGCATCAGTTTCAAGAAGCACCCCACCCCTTCCTACTGATTGGCTTGTCCATGAAGCGCCAAGACCTCTACCAGCGCATTGAAACCCGAGTGGAATGGGAAATCGAAAAAGGTCTCGTGCAAGAAACTCAACAGCTCATGCAGCAAGGCTATTCGAGAGAGCTTGGATCAATGAAAGGGTTAGGCTATCGACAGATATCCGGATATCTCGCAGGGGAGTATTCCTATGAAGAAGCCGTACGATTATTGAAACGCGATACCCGACACTTCGCCAAGCGGCAAATGACGTGGTTTAGAAAAGAACCCGCTATTCAATGGATCACAGTGGAAAAATCAGATCCCCAAGAAAAGCTTGTAAAACGGATTTTGAAAATGATTGATGTTTTTCTCAATGCATTCAGCACATCCCAGTCAACGCCTGGCAGAACTAAAGCAGACCAAGGGAAAAACGTCTCTGAAGAAGCAGACCAGGCAAACAACGCTCAAGTATAAATTCCTGATACCTTAAGATAAGGAAGCGCCAGAATGTCCGCACGCACGACCAACGTCCGCAAACCCAAAGCTGAAGTCGCCATCATTGGCGGAAGTGGCCTCTATCATATGGAGGGCCTAACCAACATCAAGGAAATCAAGGTCGCCACTCCATTTGGTAAACCCTCAGATTCCATCATGCTGGGATTTTTTGAAGGAATACACATCGCGTTTTTGGCGCGCCATGGACGAGGGCACCAAATACCCCCATCAAGCATTAATTATCGCGCCAATATCCATGCTCTGAAATCCCTTGGGGTTTCCCGTGTATTTTCTGTCAGTGCTGTCGGAAGCATGAAGAAGAATATACGACCTGGTGATTTTGTCTTACCCGATCAATTCATTGATAGGACCACACAACGTCTCGCGACGTTTTTTGATCAAGGTATTGTGGCTCATGTGGCCTTTGCTGATCCCATTTGCAGCACCCTCTCCTCAATCTTGTGGAAATCAAGCCGGAAAGTGTCAGTCAAAGTCCATCGCCCTGGGACATATCTCTGCATTGAAGGACCGCAATTTTCCACACGGGCAGAGTCCCTGCTCTATCGAAAATGGGGGGTCGATGTGATTGGGATGACCAATATCACTGAAGCCAAACTCGCACGTGAGGCCGAACTGTGTTATGCCACTTTGGCTTTAGTGACAGATTATGATTGTTGGCATGAAACGGAAGAAGCCGTGTCAGTCGGCGCCATTTTGACAATCATGCACAAAAACGTCGAAACGGCAAAGCAGGTACTGCGTCATGCGTTGAACATGGCAAAACATCTCGGACCCTGTACATGTCAGACGGCACTAGAACATGCCGTGATTACGCCCTTAACTCGGGTCAGCCCAGCAACCAAGAAACATTACCAAGTTCTCTTACAGCGCCAATTATCGACCACTCGTCAAACCAAGAAAAGGTAAACATTATGGGAAAGTTATTAGTCGTCGGTTCCGTAGCCTTTGATTCCGTAAAAACACCATTCGGTGAAGCCTCCAATGTCTTGGGAGGCTCGGCCACTTATTTTTCCACGTCAGCGAGTTTCTTCACTGACGTCAATTTGATTGCAGTTGTGGGAGAAGATTTTCCACAAGAACATCTTGAATTCTTGAAAAGTCGTCAAATTAATTTAGATGGGCTGGAACATCGGTCCGGGAAAACATTTCGTTGGCGAGGAGAATATTCTCATCATCTGAACGAAGCCCAAACCCTGGAAACTCATCTGAATGTCTTAGAAACCTTTCGTCCGAAAATCCCCGATCACTACACCACGCCATCAGCATTATTTCTAGGGAATATCGATCCAGAATTACAGCTTGATGTACTGAATAAAGTCAGGCGGCCTTCAATTGTGGCTTGTGACACGATGAACTTTTGGATTGACAGCAAACGAGATGCTTTATGGAAGGTATTGGAATTTATCGATGTCCTCGTCATTAACGATGGAGAAGCCAGAGCATTGGGTGAAGATGCCAATCTCGTACAAGTGGCTAAAAAGATATTATCTCGAGGCCCGAAGACCTTGATCATTAAACGGGGTGAATATGGCGTCTTGATGTTTCATCAAGACGGAATTTTCGGAGCGCCAGCTTTTCCCTTAGAAACGGTGAAAGATCCTACAGGAGCTGGCGATACCTTTGCCGGAGGATTTATGGGCTACCTCTCCGCATCTGGCAATTATTCCGAATCGGGCTTGCGGCAAGCCATCATTTTTGGCAGCGTCATGGCTTCATTCAACGTCGAAGAATTCAGTCTTGATCGCATGAAACGGTTGACGAGGGAAGAAATTGATTCCCGGTATCACTCATTTAAACAACTCACACATTTTGAAGCATTATCCTAGTTCTTCGAGGAAACGCAACATTCTAGAAGCTTTATGGATCCCTTAGGAGACTATCTCAAGCAGGCCCGGGAGAAAAAAGGGCTCTCCTTAACAGACATCGCAGCACAAACGCGGATTCAAGAGCATCACCTGCAGGCTTTAGAATCAGAAGACTTTGCCGACCTGCCGGCAAAGGTTTTCGCTAAAGGTTTTGTCCGGTCGTATGCCAAAGCCTTAGGGTTAGATGAAGAAGAAGCCATTCAATCTTTCCTTCAAGCATCCGGGACCTTTTATGAACAAAATCAGCCGGAACAACCTCATACGCAAGTCAGGCTTGAAGCAGCCTCACGACAAGGCATCAATTGGAATCTAGTTGTCGCAGTCCTCGTCATCATCGCCGCCGGAGCCGTTTGGTACGGACTTCCCAAACAACAGGAAAAGCCCATCGCCCTATCAGAGGAAGAAGTTTCCTCTCAAATAGAACCAATAGAAGAACCTATTCCTACGCCATCTGAACCCGAGGAAAGCATCGCACCGACACCTCATGACACTGGCATTGATACTGTTCAACCTTTGCCCACTCCGCCTATTTCTGTTCCAGCGCAACCGAAGCCTCCACTTATCCCACCCACTCCAACACCTCCCACGCAACCAATGGAAAATGTTCCCGCTGACGAATCGCATACCTTGGAGATCGAAGCTACTCAGTTAACATGGGTTGTCGTCAAATCAGACGAGCAAGATTCAAATGAAGCACTGTTGCAACCCGGACAACGTATTACCTGGAAAGCAGATAAAGAGTTTCTGATTACCCTTGGCAACGCGGCAGGAGTGGCGATAAGCCTCAACGGTCAAACTCAAGGGCCGTTTGGAAAACCAGGGCAAGTCGTTCGCGATATCCGTCTACGCCCCTAAAAAAACCTCCTATAATTGATTCCACCCAAACCTTTTTCATCTTCTCTCCTCCATCTGCATCAACCTAGAAATACCAAGAAAAGCCTCGTTTCTCTATGATTCATAATCTATGTTTATTTCTTGACAGGTTTAAAAAATCGTTGATATGATTAAAAGGTTTGGGTGGCTGAGGGATGATTAATCATCCCTTCCCTCTCAAATACCCCGAACCAGAAAGAAATGGCGATAAGGGGGTGGCAACAACACCTCATTTATTTTTTTGTTCTTATCAGAGATTAACCGAGGAGGCTTACATGAAGTTTTCGATGAAAATGATTGTGATGGCGACAGCCGCCATGTTCTTGACCACTGGCTTGGCCATTGCTGGCCCAGAAAAAGACCCATTAAAAGCACGCGTTCCAGCTGATAAACGAGCAGCTGCGAAAAAGAACAAGTCTCCTTATGGCAAAAAGTCCGCAGATGCGACTCCTGAAATTATTGCCGAAGGGAAGGCCATTTTTGAAGGAAAAGGCACCTGTGTGAACTGTCATGGAAAAGAAGGTAATGGCCAAGGCCCTGCCGGAAAAGTCCTCAACCCAGGTCCAAGAGATTTCACCAATTGCAAATTTCACAAGAAACGGAAAGAGGGCGAAATGATGTGGGTCATCAAGAACGGCAGCCCAGGTACCGGAATGGTGCCGCTCATTCCAGCAACCATCAGCGAAGAAGAAGGCTGGAAAGTGATTGCCTACGAAAGAAGTTTCTGTAAGAAATAATCAAACGGCTATTGATCGTTAAACCCCCGCTGGGCTAGCCCAGCGGGGGTTTTTTTATGAGCAAACGCCGCAAACAGATTTTTTCAACATTTCGATCATTGACACCTTTCAAGGCCCTTGACTAGACTCTCACAGGTAAATCCCCACTGTTCAGCGGGGAATGGAATAATCTGTTATTTAGGAGAATGCTTGTCACATGGCTAAACGACGATCTCTTCAGGAAGACACGGTTGCCCTTAAAGCAAAAGTCAAAGAAGGCTCAGCAAAAAGTGAGAACCCTGAAGGATGTCCCATTATTCGATCCCTGCGTAAGAGATTAAAGCGAACCCAACGAAAAGTTCGAATGGCGAACCAGCGGGAAGCCGCACGCACAGCAAAAAAAGCTGAAGCGGCGAAATAAGATCGAGAAGCCTTGATATAGCAGAACTTTGGAGGAAACCCGCATGCGTGACGACCAAAAAAATATTGATGATGAATTTTCTGATCAAACAGAATTCGTTTCCTTAGATGGCAAAGAGGCCATGCCCAAAGACGAATTAGTGGATGAAGTCGCAGATGCCATTACAGCGGAATCTGACGAAGAAATGACCGATGTCGTCGCTTCGGCTGAAGCCGAGACAGAAGTGGCCGAACAAGAAGAAGAATTCGTCGAAGAACAAGTCAAAGATGAGATCGACATCCAAATTGATCTGTTGAACGATACAGAATGGGTGGTCCGCCGCGAAGCGATCATTACGTTGGGTGAAATGGGTGATGAACGTTGCGTCGAACCCATTGTGCGATGTCTACCAGATGGCGATTGGCAAGTTCGAGAAGCCGCGATTGAAGCCATCGCCATGATCGGCTCTCCAGCCGTTGACATATTGCTTCGTTACGTTCGGGACTATGATGCAAGAAAGCCAGCAATCAAAGCCTTGGGGAAAATTAACGACGAACGGGTTCTCGATCCTCTTATTACGTTTATGCGCAGTGATGAATTCAAAGATGATGCAACGTGGGCCTTGGCAGAGCTCGGGAAACCCGCGGTGGGTCGATTGATGGAATTATTGAAGGACCCTGAAGAAGTCACCAGGAAACAAGCCATCCTGGCATTAGGAGAAATCAAGGATGATAGTTGCGTCGATGCATTAATTGAGAGTTTAAAAGATCCCGACTGGTTTACAAGACTTTCGGCAGCATCGGCATTGGAAAAAATGAAGGATCCTCGAGGCCGAGAAGCCATTAAACCACTTATGAAAGACCCAGATTTAGTTGTCAGACTTCGGATCGAACGGATGTTAGCCGCTTGGAAGAAAGAGGCTGTGAGCGCCTAAGGGTTCCACCCTCAGGGCAGCACTTCATGTAATTCTTGACGAAGATCCTCTAATAAATGAGGCGGAAGACTTCGGCCCTGAGCTAAACTTGCTTGAGCTTCACGGAATTTCGCTTTCACAATTTCAATCTTCGTGGCCATCGGGCCTTTTGGATCAAGAGCTACCGCTTCATCTAAATGTTGTAGGGCGCGTTCAAATTCTCCGGATGCCCCTTCGAAATCATGATCCAACAAATAAGCCCGGCCCTCGACCAGTCCTTCCTTGGCTCCCAACATTTGCCGTTGTAATTTGACAGTTTGATCAAAGCCAATCGTATTTTCCAATACCTCTCCTGACAAATCCCTCAATGTTTGCTTCACCACATCAGGCTGTTGCCCTGTATAATAACCAGCCCCAAAGACCACGCCCAGTAATAGACACCATCGAAGTATTTTCATCATAATCTTCCTCGCTTACACATCATACACTCATATTGTAAATGTACGTTCTGATTTTTTCATTGGGAAGAACTTAGAGCACAAATTAGGCATGGTAAAGATATAAGAATGACGAGGAAGGAAAATTCTCGACTTCAAACAATGGTATCACCCGCTTCTCTATCACACAAGCAAATGGGTATGGTCTGTGAGGAACCACAAAAAACAATGAGATGGGAATCGTCGAGAAAAAGATCAGAAGAGCAATAATTCAAAATTATCTGCATGAGGGAAAACCAACCCTCAATCCCCGAACAGACCGTTAGGCATTCCCAACGGGGCGACTGACTCCAGCCTGAGCAAGTGAGACCACGACAGCATATCGTTCTCCCACAATACGCGTCACGCGATTCATGTGCTTCGCTAACTCCTTAGCTTCATCTGGTGGAAGGTCAGTGCGAAATTTTGGATGGAGACCCCACCATGTCTCCACTTCTTCGCCTTGAGTACGCGAAACCACACTGATGAGTTTGATCAAGGCTTCACCAGCCCCTTCAGGAGCACCCAGCGGGGTCGCAGAACTCGATTGAATCGGTGGTGGATCATCTTTGGCTTTGAACGTCTCGTCAACAGGTGCAGCCACTGCTTCGGAAACGTCAGCTTTCGGTTTTCCCGCATCCTCGAAGAGACTTTTGAGAGCTGGCACAACGGCAGATCCACATAAAAACGCCGCCGAAGTAATTTCCGTCTTCCCTGTTGCCCCCGCTTTCGTAGCCACTCGTTCGGAGAAAAATTTAAAGTATTGATCGCGTTCTTTTGTTTGATCGGTGACCACAAATTTAAACCGCTCATATACTTCGCGACTTTCGGAAACCGTTTGCCCAACAGATAACATCACTTCCATGTCGTCGATTTCAGTCGAGCTTAATGAAGGAGCCAAAACAGTTCTTAATTCATGCGAGACAGAATCTTCCAGGCTATTCATGAAATCACGCTGGGCCTGGATAGGAATATAAAAAGCCGAGAGCCGATCCACCAAATTAAACAGCATACGGAGGAATTCTAAATAGATATCCCATTCCTGCTTCCGCTCAAGCTTCACGGCATGCTGTTGATCGGATCGTTTGATCAGGTTGACGGATTCGCGGGACACGCTCATCATCGTATGAGCCAAATCTTTCAAAATACCGGTATAATTGTCTGCGGGAGTGTTTGCCATGTCATGATTCCTTTGGTGAATAGTGGCGAATTATAACTGAGGATTTGGAGGCCTGTCCAAGAGTCATTTCCCCGCGTTGCAACCCACTACAGCCTATGCTATACACGGCCAACCCCTATCGGATAAGACTGATCCACAAACTGCCAAACAACATTTTCCCTAGAAATTCATGGATTCGACACCTGCCAACTCCAAACCCTACGTGCTCAAGCGCTTGCCGGAAGAACCCACGGCTCCTCCGCTGTCTCGCAATTACGCAGAAGAACTGAATGCGCAACAATTAGCTGCAGTCGAGGCTATCGATGGGCCGGCCCTGGTTATTGCCGGAGCCGGCAGTGGAAAAACTCGAACATTGGTATATCGAGTGGCCCGACTGATCGATTTGGGGATTCCTCCTAGCTCCATTCTCCTGCTGACCTTTACACGAAAAGCCGCACAGGAAATGTTGGAACGTGTGGGCCTCCTCATTGGACTCCGCAGCCAACAAGTCAGTGGAGGGACGTTTCACTCCACAGCCAATCTTCTCTTGCGCCGATATGGTCAACCCGTCGGCTTGGAATCCGGGTTTACGATTTTAGATCGAGGCGATTCTGAGGACTTATTGAGTCTCTTGCGAGGCCAAATAGGGCTAAATGACATGGGCAAACGTTTTCCCAGGAAACATACTATCGCCGAAATGTTTGGGAAAACAGCCAATACATTGGCAAGCTTAGAAGACATTGTCCTTGATGAATACAGTCATTTCGGAAACTTTTTAGATGAACTCACGAAACTGCAAACCGCCTATGAATTAGCCAAACGGCAACGACAATTAGTAGATTATGATGACCTGCTCGTCAAGTTATTGGAACTCCTTGTCGTCGATGATTATTCACGCCAAACCATTAGCCAAGCCTTTCGGTACATTTTGGTAGATGAATATCAGGACACCAATCGTCTTCAAGCCTCGCTAGTACGCAACTTAGCCGCAACGCATCAAAACGTGATGGTAGTCGGGGATGACTCGCAATCCATTTACGCCTTTCGCGGTGCGACCTTTCGCAACATCATGGAATTTCCTGATTTGTTTCCTGACACGACGATCTATAAGTTGGAAGAAAACTACCGCAGCACGCAACCCATTCTTCAACTCGCCAACAAGCTCATTGCGGCCGCCCCGGAGCGATACAGCAAAACGCTCTTTACGAGAAAAGAAGAGGGCCCGTTGCCCAGCCTCGTCCAGGCCATGGGCGAGAATGCCCAGTCTCGGTTCATTGCGCAAAAAATCTTAGAACTCCGGGAAGAGGGCATCGCCTTAGATGAGATCGCCGTGTTGTTCCGATCCAGCTTTCATGCATTTGATCTAGAACTCGAACTCACCCGTCGGAATTTACCGTTTATTAAACGAGGCGGGTTTAAGTTTATCGAAACAGCTCACGTCAAAGATCTACTCGCACATTTGCGTGTCATTCACAATCCATTAGACACCGTAAGTTGGAACCGTCTGCTCCTTCTCCTAGAAGGCGTCGGCCCCAAAAAATCCAAAGATCTGATCGCTATCATCTTGCAAGCACACGGCAGCTACGAAGGGCTCAAACACAGCACAGGGCGTTCTGCCCCGGGCTTACGTCATTTAGCAGCTACGCTTGAGCAACTCACGGAAGAGCCACTCAGCCCAGCTGTGCTGTTGGGAGAAATGCTGGAATATTATCTCCCGCTCCTCAAAGATCAATATGACGATTATCCCAAACGAATACGCGACCTGGAACATTTATCCGTCATGGCAGAACGCTATGAGGACCTCAATCAATTTCTGGCTGATCTGACCCTGGAACCACCCAACGAAAGCGTCTCAGATGTCGAAGCCCCAGATAATGACGATGAACGGCTCATTCTCTCCACTATTCACTCAGCTAAAGGACTGGAATGGCGCTGCGTCTTTGTCATTTGGTTAGTCGATGGCCGATTTCCCTCTGCTTACTCATTTTCAGACGACGATGGGCTGGAAGAAGAACGCCGACTATTATATGTCGCCATCACCCGAGCGAAGCAACACCTCTTCCTCACCTACCCTATAAATGTGTACGATAAGATGACAGGGGCGGTCCTCTCGAAACCTTCACGGTATTTTGACCATATTCCCCCTTCACATTTCGAAACCTGGAATTTAGTAGAAGAAGATCAGACTTACTCTTGGAGATAATCGCGTGAGAATATTGAAGCAAACCATAGCCGGAATCATCTTGATCGCAGTCATCAGTATCGCCATTAACAAATTGGCCTTGGCCAATGACACGTCATCAACTAATCAACCGAATCCTAGAAATCCCTGGCCAGCCTTAGTACAGCAAGCAGAAACGTTAGGGCTCCCCACGGAATTTCTGACACACATTGATCCCACATTTGTGAACATCACCTTCGAAGACCTCCGTACCTATGCCGCGGAATATCATCCCGAAGATCATCGTATGATTCTCAATATGCGACTCTCCTTCAATGAGGCCGGTGGGGCCTTGGCCGATTTGGCACGGATGACGCACCATGACGTCGCGCTGCTCTATCATGAACTGCTGCATGCCTATTTGGATTATCTCTACGCCGACCAACAGCTCACCACCGAAGACAAACAGGTTCTCGATTTTGCTAATAGCCAAATGGCCTGCCACTATCGCTTTGTGCGCATTAACCCCATACGGCAGCTCAAAGGTGCGACGGAATTGCGCTTTCTATCCGATCAAGATTCCTGGGAAGTCATGAATGAAACCTGGGCTGTGTTTGTTGGGTGGGTGCTCTGGTCCAAACTTGAACTCTTTGACGGGAAACTGTCCGACAGTACCTGGACACCAGCCCTCATCGCGCAATGGACCGACCGATTAGAAAAAGCGGTGGAATCAGGTGAATTACTCGGCTACTATGAACCAGACGATCCTGAAGAACGAAAAGTCGCGCGTAAGCGCTTCATCGCCCCCTCGAATGGATTGACGCCTCAAGATATTGAACACCTCCTCACCAAAGTGTTACACGAACCTGCCGAACTTGTTGAAGCTTCCAAAAGCGTGTTTGAAGTCTATCAAACAGACCGAGAACCACCCCCTGCTTGCGAATGAACTCGTCGACAAAATCGGCTAGACTTCACCCAAACAACCATGCTAGCTTCAAAATCTTTCCTCGTATTGAGGGGAAAGTCAGCAAAAAACCAGAACACGGAGAACATGTGCGCCTGTAGCTCAGTGGATAGAGCACTTGCCTCCGGAGCAAGGGGCCACAGGTTCAAATCCTGTCAGGCGCACCATCTTCGACTTGGATATCTTAGACTTGGGAGATGTTGCATGCCCTGCCTTCGTAACAAAGACAGGATTTCTCTCAAGGAGAGAAATCAGGGAAGTACACTGCCCAACAATTTCTTAGATTTAAAATTGGATATTTAAGACAAAGCGATATCAAAATCTGCATCTCGATGGGGCCGTTAGCTCAGTTGGTAGAGCAGCTGACTCTTAATCAGCGGGTCGTAGGTTCGATCCCTACACGGCCCACCATCTTCGATTTGGATAACATATCAATACTCCTATGACACAGACAGGAGTTCTCTCAAAGAGAGAAATCAGGGAAGTAGAATGCCCATAAAGTTCTTTCAATAGCTTCATCTCCTAAATCCTCCACGCCAGCCCCCCTTCGGGAAAAACCTCTTTTTAACTTGTTTTTCTTAGCCTTATTCAATATTGGGCGAAGCTTACCGTAATTATCGTCTTGCAATTCCTAGAAATACGAGAAGACCACCTTATCTCAAAGAACCTTATACCGAGGAAAAAACACATGAGGATTCACCAAAGAAGTTTTGGTGTCTAGCACTGAGTCAAGCAGCTTGTTTTCATTTTTTAAATATTATATGGCAAGATCTGATCCCCAAGACGAACGAACCTTAATGAGGTGGGCGAGGAAGGACTGAACATCTGTTTCAGCTTTCAGTCTGGCGCCGTTGCGCTATCGGATTTTTCGGCACCTAACAATTCAAGGACGAGTGCGGCTGGAGTGATGACTGCCAATTTCCCTCCTGTATTATCACCTGTTGTGCCATGTACGACGCCAACCCACGTCAGGTCACGGTTGTGTTGAATCTCATTCTTTGCAATATACGCCCCCGGTAGCTCAAGAACTGGGGCACCACTAAAACCGCCAATACTTGGATTATCTAGCAAGAAAAAGACCTGGGACTGCTTTATATCCAAACGAGGAAGGGTTAAGAGTCCACTAACAGTTTTCGATTGTTGGGAAATCGGGGAAAAATTTCCATCGGTACCAAGACCAAGCGGAAAGCCAACGATGGTGACAGGCTGTAGTCGATTAGGTGCCTTAAGTGCGGATTCGAGAATGAAAGATGACAAAAAATGAAGTCTGTGCTTCGTAATGGCCTCTGCACTCGGATCGAGCCGAAGGGCAGCAAGG
>CAKZPV010000023.1 GCA_937139405.1 uncultured Nitrospirota bacterium | reverse complement strand
TTTAATTCAGCAGCAAGATTTAATGACGGCATAAAGGATTTTTTAGGTGGCCTTGGTGCATCTGGCCAGGTATTGAAATGGTTCACAGGTGACGAGGTCAGGTGGCAACAAGTCTTATGGTCTGATTTAGGGAGTATACCAGCTGGCTTTGCTGATAATGTAGACAATGTCGGTATGACTTCCTTCTTTTGGGATGCAGACGGTACCGCAGCAACGGAGATCACAGACGGAGAAACGATATCTATCACAGGTGGGACCGATATTACCACATCAAGGTCTGGCAACACGGTCACGATAAATTATTCGGGGTCAGGTGGTGCTGACGAATTAGGTACTGTTATTACAAATACAAATATTGTGTACGGTCAAGGGTCTGATGTAGCAGATCAAGACAACGATTTTCAATGGAACGATGGTAACAATACGCTTTTCATTGGTGCCAGCCTTGACATAGACGATACGGGGGGAATGACTTTCCCGAATAGTTACAATTTTGATAATGCTTCTGGTGAGTCGATCAATTTTACTTCTAGTCAGATATCGATGTTGGTTGGTAGTGCTACACAGGAAAGCATCACAAGCACAGTCAGCACAATTAATAATGAGGCATTTATAGGAAATGCTCCAGACGACCAACTTGAGATCCAGAGTAGTACAACAAATGGTCCATCAATAGGCCATGAATTACTATTGGACGCCACACCAAGCGACAATGACCAATATATTCAATTCGATGATAACGGGGATATTTATATCTCAGCCAGAAATGCAGCAGATGACGACATACAGATCCTTGCGGATGATGTTGTCATCATAAGGGCCGGAACCAATAACATTCAGCTTGACGCCAATACATATGCTTGGGCTACTGGATATTTTTCTGTCAATGGAGGTTCTAGTCTGACCTATGACCTAGAGGTTAACGGGACAGCAGGTAAGACGGGTGGTGGATCTTGGTCATCACTTTCAGATCAAAGAGTTAAACGGGACATCACAACAATCGAAGATCCATACACTGTTTTGAGGTCTTTGCGACCGGTCAATTTTAGATACAAGGATAGTCTAATAAATGCCTCCGGTATGGAAGACAGAATATACCACGGATATATTGCACAGGAATACCAATCTGTCTTTCCACATGAGGTTATGGCCTCGAAATCAACTGGAATGTTGACAATGTCAGTTGATGGGGCACAAACATACACGACAGCTGCAGTCCAGCAATTAATAAAAGATAAAGAAGTATTAGAGGCCATTGTTGCCAAGCAGGAAGATCGATTGCTTGCCCTTGAAAATGCTCTCCTAAATCAAGTGAAACCGGCTGGCTTATCCGTGCCAGTAATTGATAAGGACGGGATTAAAATCACAATAGATATAGAAAAGAAATGAAGGTTTTGACGATCTCAATATTAATTCTATTTGCCTGTTCAGACTTTGCCATGATTCAGGTATCACGACCAAAATTATTTATCACGAAATGAGATATTCAATTATATTTTTTTGCTTAATCGCATGTTGCACAGTAATCATACCACTCAATGCACAGGATTACTCGGAAGCCGCCCAAAAGGCAAGGGAATTGACCAATAAACAATTAGCGGCACCAATCTTTGATACCGTTCCATTGGCGCCATACATCCAGGAGGATTTTGCCAAGATCGTATCAAGGTGGATTCAATTGAGGCAAGAATTAGATGCCCTTGAATATCAAATTAATTTGATTGCTAGATCCCACGGAATAAAGCCCGAAGAAATGGGACCCATCACTCATAAATCAATTCTAAAAAGGAAGAAATGAGGTATTTAATTTTTGCATTGATATTGATCATTGCTGCTTGTGAAGTCAGTCAAGATCAAGTTGAGAAGATCAAGGATGATATATTAGTCGAAGTGGATAAGCGATTTAAGATGTCATCTATGGATGAAGTTTTAAGTGATCCACTTACACCCGCAGCGTTGAGAGTTATCCCATACTTCGCATGGGCTCATGATTCAAAGGATAGCATTGAAACTTATGGTTTCTATGTGATGAATCAAGACGGAAATAGTACTAGAGAATCTATTGTTCCGTCCGATACATTACTTGCATGGCTTCGGGATTCTATTATTTCGGGTGTTCCAGCTCAAAACCTTACCTATTCAAACGACAGCCTTACGATTGATAACGGTAACACGGTAATTATCACAGGTTTTGCAGATAGCACGATTACTACTGATACGCTCGCCGCTCACTTATTGAGGCACATTGCAAACGAAGTTGTTATTCAAAGGAACATTGACAGCTTAGGTGTTCATAGAGTTGACATTCAGAGTCTTGAGAACTTCAGATCCTTTTTTGTTGACGACCTGGCAGATATATATTCTCAGACATTCCCAAACAATTCTATAATTGAGCGACGCACGACAGGTGCCAAGTACTTAGTCAAGTCAACTGGCATAGTAGGTTATACTATCGATTCAATTACGTTGGTGCCCACAGGTGGCAGTTATGCCTATTTGCTTGCTGATGGGTTGGAATACCAATACAGCCATTTCGACAAGGGATCAGAAGCCGGTGAGGTGGTATTGAGACGTGCGAGGGATTGGTGTTATGAAATCGGAGATGCCTACCGAATAAACCTACCCGATACGGTCACCTTAACTGATAGTGTACGCATAAAGCCAAATATTCATTTTAAGGGCACAGCGACCACAGGAGGCGATTTAAACGGTAAGGTCGGTTCGATGATATTAGCTGACTTGAACGACGCTAGTAAGCCGGTTTTTGTGATCGATTCGACATCGAGCTATCATAGTAGTATTGGTCTAACTAACATGCATATCCAGGCTCTTTCGCCTGCTTCTTGTGCGGTTCAATTAATTCATCCAAACGCTCCTCTATTTGAGAGAATAACAATTGATGGAGGTGTTGGCGATAGGTATTTCAAAGATGGTATTCGTATGTCGGCAAGCATCAATACTGAAATCAGGGAAATTAGAATCAAGCATATTGAAGACATTGGCATACATGCATATACGTCCAACATCCAAGGAACCACAACCACATTGCATAAGTGCTGGATCACAGCAGCCGATATAGGACTGAAGCAAGATAGCGCAAGCATGGGATTAGTCGCTACAGAATTAATAATGGAATCTATCGATTCCAGTGCGGTGATCGCAGAGAATAATTGGTTTCAATTACGTGGTGGGTATACCGAAGACATTCCACTCAATAACACTAAGACGGCAGCCATCTTTGACCTAGGTAGCAAGTTTCCTTCAGGTGCGGTGCATCCAACATATCAGATATCTAATACTAAGATTACACCTCAATCGGGTGGTGATCCGAACAATCCAGCCATTAAGGTTGACTATGCATCCAGGTTGATTGTCGAGGATTGCTACTTCATCAATGTGGGTTTCAGTCTCAATACGACAGCGAACACAGGCCCAATATCCTGGATTAACAACATGGAGCGCACAGGAACCAACTTTGTATACGATCTCAAAGGATTGGCTGATACTTCTAAGCTAACCATGATCGCAGGAAGCAAAGGTTTTTCAAGCACACCGAAATCATATATCGGAGGTGATCTATGGTTCCCGACTTTCTTTACAGATGACGCACCAATAACAGGGCATAGAAATATAGATCAGGACGGAAATAATATCTATTTCACGGGTGGTGGAATAGTGAGTGTCGGTACTGCTACGAATTACGGCCGCGGTACTCTACAGTCTAATGGATATATCTATTCCCAGGTGGGTATGCGTCTCGCAAATGGCAGGGCGTATGCTATATATGATGCAGGCGGATCACCTATGAATATGCTTGCCTTAGATGGATCTAACCAAATAACGTTCGGATCGGTTAGTAGTAATGATTTCACGATTCAAGGGGGTGTAGGATCGAATGATGATATTATATTTCAAGGTGGTACAGGAAATCCAGTATTGATCAAATTAACCGGAGGTGGTGAGGTACTAATTGGATCAGATACCGACAATGGGACCTTTGATATTCAATTGGATGGTACGGTATTAATTACTTCAGATCTAACGCTAGACGAAACCAATGACATTAGGATTGTAACCGGCTCAGGAAGTCCAGAAAGTGCGGTAACGGCTGGCGTGGGGTCTACATTCCATCGATCGGACGGAGGTGCTGGAACGTCATTTTATGTGAAAGAAAGTGGAACTGGAAATACTGGCTGGGCAGCGAAATAAAAGTTGATTTACGAACACACGGCAACGGAGATGGAATATAAGTTGTTCAGGGCTCAATACATGGCCAAGGATGGCGGCTACAAAGTCAAGCTTTGGTTTTTGGATGGTGAGTGGGGTTGTGGGGTCAGATTTAAAAACAAGTTCATAGGCGGCACGATGCCAGGGCAGACGACAAGCAAATACAGAGATCAGATAGAGCGATATGCACAGCGAATAATGGACGAACATAGAAACAATTGAAACTATTAATGAACACACATAGCAAAGCACGGAGACAGCTATGACAAGAGAAAACGACATGCACTATTTTGTGGACTTGCTACCAGCGATTTTCACTGGTTTATCTGGATCAGTGGTGGCTATGATGATCAGCTGGGATACCCTCAGTTTGAAAATAATAATAACCAAAGTTATTCTTGGCGTAATAGCTGCAATTTACGTTGCTCCACAAGGCTGTGAGTTCTTTGAATCGTGGAACTGTTCATTTATTACATTGATGACAGCAGCGTTAGCACTACCTCTTTTCTCATTTGTCTTTGGTGTTTTTGGATACTTGAATAAGCATCGAGATAAATTGGTATCAGACTACCTAAAAAAGAAAATGAAATGAATCTACGCAATGAATTAAATCGTGAATACTCAATCAAAATGGCGCTGTACTATTCGTTGCCTTGGATGCTTCTGGCTTTTTCAGTTTTAATATTTATTGGGTGGTGCATTGGTGTTACAGATGTTGCTCAGATAAGACCTGATTGGGTTACTATGAAGCCTGTAACAGCACTTTCATTCATCGTTGCATCATTAGCAATGATATTCCACGTCCATCAAAAACCAAGGTCAAGAGATTTCTTAGCGGGCTGGTTTAGCTTAATAGCAATGGGCGCTGTAAGTGCCTGGTATTATCATTCTGAAGCAATAAATATTCTACCTGCATTCAATGACCCCCTGTATTTTTCTTTGGCGCAGAACGTGCCCAGCTGGGCAACAGTTGCATTGTTTTTAATCTTCTCCCTATCCTTCTTTAGGAGAAACAAGAAACCTTGGGGTTGGGCTATGATGCTAGTCTCAGGTACCGCATTGATTGGATACGCAGCTGATATCCCATCTCTGTACTTTTATATCCCTGACATCAGCACTGCCATGGCTTTTCCTACAGCAGTTTTCTTTCTTCATCAAGGCATGTGGATGCTACCCAATTTTAGGCTCAAGTGAGGCTTTTGATCTACATATTATTTCCGCTGTCACTATTTGGGCAGATTGATACGTCGAGTGCAGAAGCCATATTAAAAGCCAACGACTATCGTGTTTATGATGCCCCACATTGGACTAAGTTTCCAAATCCTATGCCATGGCAATCGCTGGTTCATTCCTTTCACCAGCATGTTCAGATTGACTACATCGTAAACACAAAAGAACTGGAGGTGCTGACAAGCGATCGGCACATAGTCTTACGAGATCTAAAGAAATTCTATTATGGCTATTCGAAGGATTCTTTTGAATCATCACTAAGGGGGAATTATATTAAAATACATTCAGCAGCCAATCCTTATCCACATCACAGGTTCTATGATCCAGCTCTGGCATCCTTTGCTCTTTATCCAAACAAAGGGGAATACTTTGGATGGAAATATCAATCGATCGGAGACGGTCAAGCAGCAATGGCAGTAAAGAAATTAGAGCCAAATAAATGGCATGTCAGCTATGCCTTATTTATGAAATTCAATCGATAGAAATGAATGAACTAATCATAAAAGCAGCCAGGGAAAGGGAGGAGCTAAGTGAAACTATTAAAATTCTAAAGGGTGAAGAGCCCCAGGGATTAGCCAAGCTTTCTGGCAAGCAAAATTGGGCCACCAAGGCAGTTTTTTGGTTAGAATGGATACAGGCGTTTCTCGTCTTCTTTGATGACAAGTTCTTGATCAAAGGCAAGTATCAGAAGCCTGGTGTATTCAAATCAATAAAAATATTAGGGCAAATATTCCTGATGGGATTGAGCCTAATCAGAGGTAAAGAAATTAAATCAAAATAGAAATATCATGAATTTAGAAAACATTCGTAAGGCGTGGGTACTACTTGCTGGCATCCTACTTTCAATCGGTGGTTCTTGGTTGCCAGGGTGGGCGCAATCTTTATTAGGTCCAGAAGGAACCGAGATGGTCTTCTCAGTTGTAATGGCAGTCATTGCCCTCTGGCAATTCTTGCCTATACGTACAGGTGAAAAAGAAGAAGGTGCGCCAATGGCAAAGCTAAGCAGTAAGAAAAGCAAAGTTGTCTATGCATTAAATCCATTTGCAAGAGCTGCATAAGATATTTTTTCACCGTGTTTGGTGTGATAGTTTGAGTATGTGTTTCGTAAACAGTTCCACTCCGGTAAAAGTATCGGAGTGGTTTTAATCTATTGCTATGAAAAAGATTGTTTGTTCTCATGATGCACCACCTGAAGCGTGGGCGGTGCCAAAGGCTGCTGAGTTCAGTATTTTGAGCGATAGAAAGCTGCCCTGGAAAGAAGTTGATGGTCAAAAGATTATCTATTGGCATCTAGCAAACCCTGAGCAACAAAAGAACTTGGAGACGTTCTTGCAAATTGCCTTAATTAAGGATGCCCTATCAAATATAAACCATGAAAACTGGCCATTGAGGTTGAAGAGTAGTGAGAATTTTGACGAAGCCGAACAGACCTTCTACTGGGTAGATAAGAACGATATGGTTCATATGCCGGATGGTTCTTCTTTCAAATCGCCTTTTCTATTCTCAAGGTCTCCTGGAACGCTAGCCGTTCAGTACTCGTACTTACCTGGATACCCATACTCTCTTGACTGCTTTATGAGCCTTGAAGTAGCTTGGGACATTAAAGCATCTAAAGGAAAGTTTTCTTTTCCCAAAGGGATTGAACACGAGGTTTACCATGGCCAAGGTGTTGGACACTCTGAGGTCAAAGGTGAATTAATGGGCCCATATTATGACCCCAACAATAAAGTAACAGACGACACAAGGCATGCACTCAATACCACGCAAGGCGCGGACCGAATGGTTGCTATCGGTTTGGATCGTGCAGCACAATTTATTCGTAGAAACATATTGATTCAGGCTGGCCGAGATCCAGACGATCCAACTAAAGAATTTGTAGCCAAAGTTGAACAACCAAAAAAAAAGATCCCATGGTGGAAAAGACTATTCGGATGGGCGTGACTAATCTAATAAATGCATTACCTCGAAAAGTTCCGTTCAAAAAGCGCAGGCTCGAGCAACTGGAAGGCTTTGTGATCCACCACTTTGCTGGTAATATATCGATCGAGGAGGCCGCCAAGCTACACATTCAAAAATGGGGCAAAGGAATTTCATATCATTTTGTAATTGACTACGACGGCCAGGTGAATCATACCAACCACGTAGATGACATCTCTTACCACTGTGGTGGCCACAACACAAAATACCTTGGCATAGCCCTTCGAGGAAATTGGGATCGAGAAATGCCGCCCTACGTCATGCTAGAATCATTAGACGAACTTATTGCGTCTCTCAGGCTGGTTTTAGGGGATCTACCAGTGTATGTGCATTCAGACTTTCGTCCGACTGCATGCCCTGGTGGATGCCTGAGAGATTACATCAATCAAAAATATCCAGGTCCAGCACCGCTAACCATTCCGCTTAGTTGGTTTGGCAAGCAATGGAGGAAGATATTTCCAGACAAGGATCATAATTGAGGTCGTCGTTGTTTCCCATAGGGTTACTGGTGACGGTAACCCCATTTTTTTGTCAACGAAAGCAAACAGAAGCTTTAACCCTTGATTGTCTCAGGTAGCGATTAGACATATTATTGCCACTGAAATTATTTCAATTTGAAAACCTATCTAATCTGAAAAATATCTCATTATGCGCGAATTAATTCCAACAGCGGTGGCAACCCGCGACGGTGCAACAATTACGGAAATAACTGGTGACCCAGTAAATCACCATAGCATAAATAATAATCCTGCTAGGACGGGTGTTAGGGTAAATAATACTGATGCAGCACCCCAAACTATCACCTTCCAAACACCATATCAAAAGGATGGCTTAGATTTAGAAGAGAGGGTCGAGACTGTGCCAGCTGGTGCCGTCATGATCTTCGGACCATTTGACAAGGCAACCTATGGTCAGGATGATCCCGACAATGCAATCACCGGAAACAATGCTGTTCTATTTCAGGTAAGCCATGCTGGCATGCTGTTGAGTTCTGTGCGTATCACATAAAAAATAATTGGATTTAGAGTTTTGGGTTAAAAACCTGTTCTATCCTTAGTGCAGGTTTTTTTATTTTTAGGATATGAAATATATAATTACTAAGGAACGCGAAGGTGCATTTACTGTAGAGGAATTGCAAAAAATAAAAGTAGATGATTTGCCGGATGTGGTAAGAATATATTCAGACGGGAAGCCAAAGAAATTAAAGCGTAGATCCAGGCCGAAGACAAAAGCTAATATGCAAACAAATTGGAATTGGAATAACCTAACCGAAGTGCAAATTCCAGTTGTAAAAGAATTGTATAGTAAAAAATATTTTGATGAAATTATGCCTATCTTAGCAGAGGCCAATGTATATCCAGACACTATATGTGACACCTGTTATGAAGCACTTAAAATTGCAGTCGGAAAGCACCTTAAATCAGCCATCAACTCGGGAATTATATAAGAATAAATCCCAAGCTGTGATCGATGCCTATAACGAAATAACATTTGAAAGCACGAAAGTAAAAGTCACCTCGATCGACCAGATTCCACCAAGAGCATTAAATTTTCTGATGCACTATGATTACCCTCAATTAAGAATTCCTTATATCAAGACCTCCCTCCTAGCAGGCAATAGTATCCGCAAAATTGCCAGGCTAAACAATGTTAACCGGGATTATGTTTGGCGAAAACGCAAAGAGATGGGCATGTATACGCCGAAATCTAAATAATCATTTCTGTTTGTGATCCTTGACAATACCTGTTAGCTGCTATTGTCATTGCCTTGTAACGGTCGTACAATTGTTGCATGGAAGAGATAGAAGTGTCTTTAATCGAAGATATTGGCTTTTGGGGGTCAACCCTAAAGTCTGTTTCAAGCGAGATTTTAGGCAAGTCACCAGATAAAATCAAGGTTCCCATTAATTCATACGGAGGTGAAGTCTTAGAGGCTTTAGCTATTTACAATTACCTAAAAGGTAGGGACGCTGAGGTCGAAGCGCATATCGTGGGTTTCGCACTCAGTGCTGGGACGGTTGTAGCTTCTGCAGCCGACAAAGTCACCATGAGTGAGCATGGATATTATATGATACATAATCCGTGGGTTTATGCTGCCGGTGAGGCTAAGGATTTAGAAAACATGGCTCAGCTTATGAATAGTATGACCGATGAGCTGGCCATGATCTTTTCTAAAAAAACGGGTAAAGACGTAGATGAGATTAAGCAGATGATGGATGATGAAACCTGGATGACCGCGCAAGAGGCTTTGGACCACGGTTTCGTTGATGAAATCACTCCCTCCACAGAAATATTAAATTCGGCAAATAAAAACCTACTGGTGTACAACAAGGTGCCAGAGGCAATCAAAAATATTTTAAATCAGAAAAATTCAGATAAGATGAATGAGGAAAAATTCAAAGAGCAGAAAACCTCAATCCTTGATGAAGTCAGTACCCAAATTGGTGCATTGAGTGATTCGATTGGTGAGACGATCACCAACGAAATCAAGAAAATTGATTTTACCGAATCAATCACCACTGCGGTTACCAATGCTTTGGACCCAAAAATCCAAGTTATTAATGACCAAATTGAAGAGGTGAAAAACTCTATTCCTGAAGGTCTTGCTGGCACGATCACCGAGTTACAAACCCAAGTAAAAAACATGGGCGAAAAGGTTGAAAAGGCTGAGCAAGATGTTGCTAATGCTTTAGCGTTGGAAGGAAAGCCAGGCCAAGGAGCCCAGGTTGAAACTCCGGCTGAAAAGAGCTTTAACAACAAGGCTCGGCAGGTGGCGAACCCATCAAAGTACTAGGGCTTTTGCCTAAGTGTAGGGACAATAAAATTATTTATTTCAAAATATTGCAGAAAAAATGGAAGAGTTATTAATACAACCCGATTTTATCGACGCTCAATCTCCGCAACTGCTTTTTCCTGAAGCCAATCTAAACGCGCTCGTCGAGAATGAGTACGGTTATACCTTTGGTTTTTGGCAAGCAATGTTCGGGATTTTCTCGTATATGAAAGTCACCAAAAAAGGAAAATTCACAGTACATGACGTGCGAGGTACGCCGTTAGTATGGCAGCCGCTTAAGTCATGCGTAAGTGACGCAACAGGCGCGTTGAGGATGAATAAGCGTGAGATAGTACCATGCGAAGCTGTGTTGAAAGAAAAAATGTGCTGGGACGAATTACTTGGTAGTTTATTTGAGCACTTCCTATCTTTTGAAGGGGACGTGATCGATCTTGATCAGAATGGAGCACGCTTATTCAATCAAGCATTGACCACACTAATGCAGAATGCTTCTTTGGGTGCACGTATGACGCTTACCAGCGGCAACCTGTATAATGTAGATGAGTCAGCTATCACCTATGATAGTGAAGCAAGTTTAGATGAAGTTAAACTATTCAAAGCCACGTACAGTACTTGTGATGGTTGGATGAAGCGTTTATCTGACCTGCAAGCTGGTGGTGGAGCGGATCACCTAAATATCCCCAACTTCTTTGATACTCGAGTTGACGGAGGCACCAACGACTATAATGGCAATTTCGTAAACGATTACGATACCATGAAAGGCACTGCAAAGGCAAAGATGCGTAAGTTGATCAACGCTGGTGGCTTTGTAACCGCTAGCGGTCGTCAGGTGAGCGCTTTGGTTTTGGTTAGTGACGATGTTTATTCTGGCGTTGTAACTCGCTACAATACTGAATCGGCATTAGCTGCTCAGAATGAACGCAGGTTAACCCGTGAGGCTATAACCGTTGGCGCAGGTGCTCGACCAAGGTTGGTTTACTATATTGACCAAAATCCGATTATTCCTCTATCTGAGATCGGTGGATTCGATCAGTGGTTGACCGGACAGACTCACTTTATGGGTATCACCATGGCCGGAAACATTCAGCTTGGATCAAGCTTTGATTCAATCCCTGGCACCAATGGCCAAGATGTAGGAATGTTGATCGAGCAAAGTCGACAGGTTAAGGATTACGGAACTTTCTACTACTTGGCGCACGCATTGTTTGCCAACGCAATAGTCGACACTGATTATTTTGTTGGAGCACAAGCCTACAGCCAGTAATAGTATTTGGTTTTTTTGATCATCTTTTAAACTAGTAATATGTGTCCTATAATTAATTGCGATACTCCGGCTGCCCTAGAAGAGATCATACAGAATGTTCTGTGTGACCGTGGCGGGTTTTTCGCTGCTTTTTGGGCAAAGGCTAGTGATATTGATCTCGAAAATTCAGCTTTTGATGAGGCCACCAATATTTTGTCTGGTTATGCCATGCAGGGTGGAGGCACTTTCGTTAGGGTTCACATGGATCGGGAGACTGCGCAATATGTTTCGACATATAGCGAGGACTCAGGTTTGTATGATTCGATAATTACCCTTTTGTTAAAAGGTAAGACAGCTGAGCAGACTCGACAAATCACCAATGCTATTGCCACATGTGGGCTAGTCCTGCATACTTTTAATAATGATTGTACTGAGCGCGTATTTGGAATAGAATACGATGGGTTGAAATTGAATTTGGCGGTAAGCCCGTTGAAGGTAAACCAGCACATTGATCAGGGTGGAAACCTTACGGGAGAAAAATCCAGTGATCAGGTTCAATTGAATTCTAAGCACTTATGTGCTGCCGTACATGGTACAGTCGGCATTGACAACATGCCTGTTTAATGAATTATAAATTTATACCAACAGATGCCGCCAAGCGCAATCCACGACGGATGATGCTTGGCGGCAATTGGGTTGCTATAGGTGGCCCAATAAAAGTTGGTGAGCGCGTTTGGCCGGAAGCTACACAAGAGCAATACAGTGAGCTTTATGACAAAAACTTTCATGGCCTGGTGGTCCGCCAACAGGTCAGGGAGCAGGCTAATGAAATTAACAAAACACCGGAAGCACCTGTAGACGATCTATTGGGTAACGCTGAGGAAGAGTAAAAAATGCAAGTGAGTGGCAGTACAAATTCATGTAGAAAACCCATTCCCGGAACTGGTAAAGGACGGGAAGAAAGTTCGGGCACTTGTAAAGGATCTGAAACTATGGCCACCCTTTGGTACCACCGAAGCGAGTGCCCATAAATATCTAGATCTATTAGAAACCCTTTATGCTAATACTGGCAGCCATGGTAATTGTATCAACACCAAGCTATTCTATGCCTTTGAGGGCGAATTGGAAGTTGTAAAGAAATTCTACCAGGGGCTCAAGGTTCCAGAAGAATTGAAGGAAGCGCTTTCTTATAATGACCAGTTAGAGTTTGCCAAGTTCTTAGATGAGTCCGGATTGAAGTTTAATTCGATAATTGATTCATCAAAGGACCTTAGTAAGCACGAAGACGTGTTCGGTAATGCTTATTTGCGATACCGGCAAGCCACTGTTGGTGATGTTCGCAAAGTTAGTACGGAAGTCGTCCACCCAAAAAAATGCATGTACCTGTTCGAAGACAAACCAAGCACGATCTGTATTGCTGAAGAATTTACTCGAGAGGGATTTAAGAAATACGGTTACGAACTGGTAAGAGCATTTCCACATTGGACTAAGAAACGTGGTTATCGCGAGACTGTTTTTCACATAAAGCATGGATCTGACCTATACGGTCGTCCAAGGGCAATGAATGTGATCTTCTGGATTTTAGTTGAGTGGTATACTTCCAACTCAATGATGAAGATCAGCAATACGGATCTGACTGCAATATTGCTATTCTTACTAAAGGCACCTCCATCGATCATAGAAGGCGAAGAAGATGAACAAAGCCAGGTAGAGAAATTAGCGGGCGTCCTTAGAAGCCTAATGACCAATGAGGGCAAACAGGCTAGAAGTATGGCAGTATTAGAATACGAAGGGGATGAAAAACCCACTGTCGAAAAACTTGGAATAAATCGAGACTACAAATACAATGAGTTTTCCCTAAGAACTGCCAGTAGCTATATACATGCATCACACGATGTGCCAAAGGAAATATCTAGGATGGTGCAGACCGGGTCCGGTATTGGCTCCAACATATTGAAAGATCTGTATGTTCAATTTGATGCTAGTGTAGTACAACCCAGGCAAGTTAAGTACGAGAACTTTTGGCAGCATGTATTTGAATTGACATTCGAATTCATGGGTAGAGAATTTGATTACGGTATCCAGTTTGACCGCAACATAGCTACGATGATCGAATCACTTGGCGAAGGGGAAGCGGTAGAAGAACCGGAAGAAGAAGAAATTGAAGGTCCAGC
Organism: uncultured Nitrospirota bacterium; assembly: GCA_937139405.1. Lineage (GTDB taxonomy): Bacteria > Nitrospirota > Nitrospiria > Nitrospirales > UBA8639 > Nitrospira_E. The sequence continues at coordinate 47,594 of CAKZPV010000023.1, read as the reverse complement.
AATTGTCGTTGAGGATGAATAATTTAATAGAAGAGCACGAAATAGTGTCATTAGCTAAACTACGAGGAACATTCCCTCAGTGTGAGTTAAGGGATATTACAATTATCGAGTGGAACCTATTCGAAAATTGCTTAGGTCATGCATTCAAGAAAGATTTGCTTGCTAACAAAACCACACACGTTGCTGATGAATACGACGACGAAAAAACATATGCAATTGGTGAAAAAGCGATCTTCGACCAATTCATTTATGAGGCAATTGCCAGCACTACCGGCAACCGGCCGGATAACATAAAGTATTGGAAGAATGCCACCAAGTTCGATGAAGATTTATACAACGAATTGTGGTGCCAATATTTAGGCCCACTGATAGCTTACCATGTAGTCAAGGGTGGCATCACACAGAATTCAATTTATTTAAGCCCACAGGGAGCCGCTAGGCGTACAGGTGAAAGCTTCTCTCCTGCTACAACTGGTGAAATAAATCTATTGATCCAAAACTACGATGCAAAGATCACCATGACCTTAAAAGCAATGATCGGGTGGATGACAGATCAACGAGAGGATAATAATGTAACCTTATTTGATAATTACTCCGGATTTGATGGAGATTGTGAAACAGAAAATTGTGTTGCAAAACGAAGAAATAAAAGCTACTACCGCGCTGGGTAGGTTTGCCATGAACAAACTTGCCTCAGTTGTAAAGATGGGCGGCAAGTTGGTTAGCAAGCAGCACGGTGATGCCAGGGTAAAAGTTTGCGTTCAATGCCCGTACTACGGGCCTGTGATGCCCAAGGTGGGGATAATGACGAAAGGGTGTACAATTTGCAAATGTCCATCCATTACAAAGCCTTACATGGATATTTATTTCAGCTTAACGAAGCTGGGATTCAAGAAAGCTCAGTGTTCAGATCATTCGTTTGACCGGTGGGCCGATACAGATAATCAATTTTTTAATTTAAACTAGTTAGTCATGACTTTACAAAGAGCTAATGCATTGGCCGATAAAGACAACCATCTTAAACTGGAATCGGCTTCACCTGGTGCAAACGCTACGGATAGTATGGATACTGCCGTGGGCGCTGCCGAGATAGTGGAATCGATTGTTTTTGATGGGGAAATTTTGGCCTTACCTGCTGGCATTAGGGCAGACGCACCTATTGCGATCCGTGATGCAATTCACGATCTGATCAAGCACAAGGAAATTAACGTCAAATTGAGTGACCTCGTTGTCACTTACGGAGGCGGTAATTTGGCCATTGACCACATTGGGCCTTACGAATTGGATTCTATAACCACTGACACGGCAACGTACCAGTTGGCTAGAGCTTAATTGCAGGTATTTTTGCAGCAAATAAAAAACCGGATGGTCTTACGATCAGCCGGTTTTTTAATTCACTAATTCAAGCTAAGATTAAGCAGGTATCTGCTCATAGATAAGATCTTTCGCACTGACGCCCAATACAGAAGCCAGCAAATACAATTTGTGCAATGAGGGCTGTTGCCTCTGATTGCAAATATTGTTTACAGATGCGGGCGTAACTTTCAGCTTTTGAGCCAATGCCTTTTGAGTCATCCCCTTTTCGACTAGCACTACTTTCAATCTATTCATCCTTGTCATAATCGAACTATTTAACACAAATGTATAAAATAAACCTTAAAGATTATATTATAAACTACTTCATTAACATCAAAAAGCCATAGATTTGTTTCATGAAATGGCGAAATATCATATTTGGGCACCCGCCACCAGGTGTAATTTGCAATGGTAACGAAGTTAAACTTGATAGGTTTTTTAAGAAGAGATCAAATTGCATTACGTTCTATCCCAGGCATTTAGATGCATGGATGTTCACCAACAATGGTTCAATACCTTTAACGATCGTCTGTCACTATGGTGGCAAGACCATCAAGCATCAAATTGAAGAGGTGGGCATAATGGGTCCATTCTTACATAAAGGCGATAAACCAGATAAGTTGCATAAAGTTACCTAATAGATTTGCAATGTAAACTATTTAGTGTATCTTTGCTATGAGAACAAAATCATACAACAATGAGAGCACTAATTATGCAGTTGGCACATTTACTGAGATCACACGAGGGCATGAGTTGGTCATTAGCTCAAAAGAAGGCTTGGAAAACATACAAGCTTATTCGCAAGATGGCTGATGATCAAGCAACCTTTACGTACATCAAGTCAGATGCAACGCCAAGGATTGCCAGGGGGAGCATGCAGGGTATTAGGACGCCATTGTTTAGATCACCAAGTGGGTACGTAATTCGATACTACGATTTAGGAGTTAAAGGAACCCGATCATTTCACATTTCAAGATTAGTATAGACCATGGAAAACCAAATCAGTGATTTAATAGACGATGGTCTGCACGAGAAGAAGCTGATGTATGATTTCTTGAATCGACGCATCCCTTATAGGGTTAAGAAATACATCAAAGAGCACAAGTTAAATATCCGAAAGGTTACTCGAGGTCCGTGGGGTATTCGTCTCGTTATCAACGATGCTGAATATTTAGAATGGGTGCGAGCCTTAAATCATTGGTTCTACAGAAACGACAAAGAGCACCCTGAGTTTGGAGAAACAAACATCATAATCTTATAAAATAAGACAAAATGGAAGAACGATTGCAAAGAGAAATTGACCACATATGGCAAAGTGAGGAATTGTCTGAGGAGCAAAAAAGGGAAGAAGTAAGAAGATTAGAAGACGAATATCGGCATGCAGCGGAAGAGGCAGCTCATAGGGCATACGACGAGGAATTAAGTAGATGGTAGTGCATGATAACCAAAACCAAACAAGTCTATTACTGCGATCATTGTAAGAAATACTATCTGAGAAAAGATAGTTGTGTCAAGCATGAACTGATCTGTCATAAGAATCCAGATAACAATCGTGATTGTTGGGGCTGTAATCATTTAGCAAAGGAGGAAACATCAATTTACCACGACACGTATATCGGAGAGCAAGAGCAGAAAGTGCAATTATTCAAATGCAGGAAATTGGAAAAGTGGGTTTATCCGCCAAAGGTAGAGATGAAAAATAATTGGTTTGATCTGGGAGATGAATTTAATGAACCCATGCCAAAAGAATGCCCAGACAGAGAAGAGCCTAAGACGTTGTCGGAAATAGCTCGATCAATAACATTAGCATGACCACCATATATCAAGTTGGAAAGGACGATTACAATTACCTACGCAAGGCTTTGGCAGGATTAATTTTTCACCGAAGTGATGAGAATGGATTTTACATCAAACCGATCAACTCGGCTGCCAAACATTTTTTAGACATACACTTAAAGGAATGAAGACGCTTTCAATCATATTATTATTCATTGTCATTGCGCTACTAGATAATCTAAGTAAATGAGGGTTCTACATCCATTTGACGGTGAATTGCAGCTAATTGATGAGGTCGGTGCCGACGTATTTGTAGGTGCGGTCCTAGATGTTGAAACCAATGGCTTAGACCCGAATGAGCACGTTATTATTGAAATCGCAGTGATCCGTTTTAAATACTGCGCCAGGCAAGGAAAGATCATACAAATTTACAGTGAGACTCAATTAAATGACGCACCGCTGAGCCTTAATATTATGAAATTAACTGGCATAACGCCTGAGAAGATAGCTGGACATAAGCTTGATTTGAATCGCTTGAATATTTTGTTAGGTGGCCTAAATATGATCATTGCTCACAATGCCAAGTTCGATAAATCATTTGTCACAAAAGTGTGCCCGATCGCAGAACAAATCCGGTGGCAGTGCAGTATTGATGACATCCCCTGGCGAGATTATGGAATGAGCTGTAGGAGTTTAGAGTATTTGAGCTGGGCCCATGGGTTTTACTTCGAAGGGCACAGGGCTGACATCGATTGCCTAGCAACATTGCATGTACTGTCTATGCGCAATATCCAAATGGAGGAGGAAAGCTATTTACAACGACTGCATAAGCTTTCACAGCTAAACAAATATAAGGTCACGGCCAATGGATCACCATTCCACAGTAAAGACCTATTGAAATCGAATGGCTTCCGATGGGATGCCGAGAGCAAACTGTGGTGGATAGAGGCATATGAGCCTGAACTAAACGATATTTTCTCATTAATGAACGCTGTATATGTGGACAAGCACAACCAGCCGACAGAACAATTTTATCAGCATGAGCGCATCAACTAAGAAAAAAAGAACGATCACGGCCAACCTAGACCGAATTTGGAATAAGGTAAATGTGACTGATCCAGCACTGACCCAGGAATTTCAGAAAGGAGATTTCCATGGCACATCAATTTGCGCACAAAGCCAGATCCAAAAGGCTACTGAATTGTTTGGCCCGTTTGGCCATGGGTGGGGTGTGAGAAATGAGGAATTCAGGGAGATCCATTTTGAAGGAAAACCGCATTTGACTGTAATGCAATACACTGCTGAACTATGGTATAAAATGGCGTCAAGTGCAAAAGAAGCCTCCTACCCTATTGCAAGTGACATCAGCCTGTTTTATATCCAAGATAAGATCTTCTATGCTGTCAGTGATCCAACAAAGAAAGTAAAGACGGATGCCTTGACAAAGGGCTTAAGCCTACTTGGGTTCAATGCCGATGTTTTCCTTGGTACACATGATGGATCTAAATACCTGAAGGATCAAAATGATAAGATGGTGGACATGGAATTGATCAAGGAAAATGCATTGAAAAAATCACCTGGTGAAAAAACAAAAGCGGTCAAGTTAAAAATATCTGAAACTCAATTTCAGGCAGCACTAGATCGAATCAAAAAGGGTGAGGTCACCATATACGACCTGTGTGTTGAAACTTACGACCTAACCCAGATAGAGCAGTCTGTATTATTAGAGGCGAAAAACAAAAAGAATGGCGCGACTAACGGAGCAACAGCATAATGATCGCTTAGGGAGGTTTACAGCAAGCGAGATTTATAAGCTAATGACTATGGATCGAACCGGCAAGGCATGGGGTAAGACGGCCCATGGATATATCTTGGCCAATGTAAAAGAAGTGATCACCGGCCAAAGACAGGGAGGGTTTTCTAATGCTGCCACAGAATGGGGTTACATTCACGAACCATGTGCTCTGTTGCACTTTGAGTTAGTGCATGGTATGCGCATTAAAGATCCAGGGTTCTTGAAGTATAATCAGGATTCCGGAGGTACTCCAGATGGATACATCAATGAGCTACCAGCCAGTGTTCAAGTGAAATGTCCCTATAGCCCAGAGGTGCACAAAAAGTATTGCAAGTTCGTCGATGCTGCAGACCTGAAAAGAACGTGCAAAGCATATTACTGGCAGATGGTTTTTGAAATGATGTGTTCAAAAGTAAAGCAATCGGTGTTCATTAGTTACGATCCTAGAAATCAAGCTAATCCGATGCATGTTGTACATGTGCCTTTATTAGAACATGACGAAAAGGCTTTGTTGTTAAAACTCAATTCGGCCATTGAAATGAAACATTTGCTTTTGGAATCATATAGAGAATTATACTATGGAGAAACCCGAGCTGCTTAGTTTCAGCGAAGAACTAGATTATGGTGAGCTAGTTAGCGTCACCGAAGACTATTGCCACATGCCTATCGACACCGTGCATATCGATGGGCTTTTGTCATTAAAGCAAAGGATAATGTTGCTTCAAACTCAGCTAGTTATCAGCATCGTTACCCACCGCAAGGAAGTGGCCAGGTATGCGTACCAATACAAAAAGCACCTGAACGAACGGAAAAAGCACTACATGGGCCAGGGTAAAAGTGGTGTACAGGCAAAGGCATTGGCCGAAGTAGATGCTGACTTTTATAAGCATAAAGAAACCTTGCACACAACATACATGGAAAATTACGACCAACTGCATTGGGATTGCAAGGAAAAATTCAATGCACTGACACAGCACATCAGTTACCTGAAGGAAGAAAAGAACCGCACGATGCCAGGTAGGCCAAACAATGTAACCGATGGCTAAGAAGTGCACCTCCAAAGAAATGATCACCGAATTAAATCGGGAGCTCCGAATGCGTCAAAGGGTCTATTCTAGATGGGTGAAGCAAGGGAGAATGAGCCGCGACAAAGCCAATAGGCAGTATCTATTATTAAAGGCTGCATTGGAATTAATTACGACCGGATTAAAGCCAACAGACCAAATCAAGACAGCAATACTTGGGGAATTAAATCGTGAATTGGATTATCGAAAAGGTGCTTACCCACGAATGATCTCAAGTGGAAAACTGAACTTCCACATTGGACAGAAGCAAATTATTCGATTGCAAGCCGTGACTGATATGATACGGAACGATGATATCGCAGTAGACAATCAGCAGTCACTTTTTTAGGTAATATTTTTGAATCTCTTGGTGTGCAAGTCTTGCACTAGATATATCTCCTGCACGTGTTCAATATCAACCTTACTTTCGTGCGAGAATAAATCATTTGCCGTACCCAATGTCAGAAATCCTTTTTTAATCGATTCGAGATATCGGCAGATGTAACCCAGCGTTTTATGCTTGATCAGGTAGTATCTTTTCGTCCACAGGTTTGGCCAAGCGTCGCGAGGGACATTTCTACAGATCACAATATCACCATTCCTAATGCTGAGATCGGTTCTAGTTTCCATTAAATCATCATGAACTTGATAAGCTACATATTCGTCAGAATTACCTGAACTCAATTGATAGGGGTATTGCTCCTCCGAATCAGAGCCATCTATCATCGTGATTAGAAAATACTTAGTCTTTTTCAATGCAGCAGCATCGGTTCCGAATATGTATCCTCTTGCACTTGGATATTCAGCAATCAATTTATCAATAGTCTGATCGCTGACCGGCTTGCCATTCATTACATTACTCAGGTATTGAGGTGTAATTCCGATCCTTTTAGCTATTCCGCGATAGCTCTCTTTCGTTTCAATCTTCGTTAACTCAATGAATTTGATGAATCTGTTGTTGATAATGGACGACATATCTACCTTATTTAGATTACTCAATAGTTTCACAACCACATCTTACAGTTTATTTAGTAAATCATGTAAGATATGCAGCCGAAGGTAGTAAAGAATTTTGACAAATAAACTAGATGGATTATTTTGACAACCGAGTTCGATTAGCCCTATATTTATTTGTAATTTGTCAAGAGATGTGGAAAATAGTTTTTGGATTAATATTAATTATTGGTTGCAGCGGTCAAAAAACCGATGAGATAAACCAAGTTGAAATATTTTCTGACTTGCATGTATGGACGACAGAATTGGCCCCCTCAACTCAGTGGGGACAGGGAGTTCAAGTTGACACGATGTTCGTTCTGGTTAAGCAGGCCTTTGTAGAATCTAAATTTACCAGCGAATTAGCACCAAATGAATCGATAGCTTTTCAGAGAGCAAATGATTTAATCGATTCTGTTCGAGTGGTTGGATTGTGGAAAATAATTCCAAGCGACAGAGAGGCCATTCACTTTATTTTCTAGCCTCATAGCGAAAGCGTAGTTCAGCCTTAACATTCGGGGCCCATTGCCCCTTTGCAACAACATATGGAACCTTGCCTTCTGATAGATCTTTATACATTTCTGTAAAATCATCCCAGTGGACTGTATTATTGCCCCTCTCAATAGATAGTTGATTTGATTCAACGTATATTTCAGTGAGGTCCGTATTTATTCTTTCAATCGGAGATCTTTGCTGAACGTCCTTAAGCGCATCAGTAACAATTGAAGCGACTGTCCTGCAAGGCAAATCAGTGTTATAGGTCATTACTAATGAGTCATGGTTTTCTAAAAAGCCATATTCTACCTTTTTGGCAGGTGACCCACGATTAGAAAAGTAGAGGCCGTAACGGCCATCACTCTTTTCAATAGATATGAATTTATTCATTGGGAGGCATTCGGATGCATTTAAAGCCATTGTAAAATGGTCTAAGGTACCTAGCCCCATTCCACTTGGTAACTCGGTAAAAATATTACCCAGAGAGACTCCGTCTATTGCTCCTTGACCTGCAGTTATTATGACTGATTCTCCTAGAATAATGGTTTTGTCAAAGTTTTCTACGTAGCACAGATCTCTTCCAGGAAAATCACTCGGAATACCTAATCTTGAGTCAACTAGTGCGACAATTCCCTCCTTACAATGTCCGGCAAAAATAAATGTCCCATGCACATCCTGTCCAAACGACAGCACCGGCAGCAGCAGCAAAAGAATTAGCAAAAGAAGGGCGCTCATGATTCAGTTAGTACTTCAAATAAAATCAAAAGCAACTCACTAAAGCTACCTATCTCAAGGTCCTTGTAAACCGATCTATATAGTATAACTAAGATCGAGTACAAAAACCTGGAAGAAGCGATGATTGTAATAATATTTCTTGCAATCTTGACATGATAGCTTATATTCCTCTTGAATTGGTTGAATAGAAACAATATCAAGAACGGTCCAAAAGAAATTGAACTAATAATTATAAGCATTAAAAGTCCATTTAGCATGATACTTCTTCCTTCGAGGGATATAGCCACCTTTCCTACAAGTAGAGGGGCTGAAACAGCTATTAAAGATGCTGAAATCAATAGGATTACATCGGATATTTTTTTCATCCTCACTATGATCCCGGCACTTTCATTACTAATGTATCCCTGCCAAACGATTTTGACCTCTGGAATCAATTTTGTCAGCCCGTAAATAATCATAATAACAATTATCACAATAAAAAGACAAAAAGCCGCTAAACCACCTAAACGATTGTAGCTCCATATCGCCAAAAACCCATTCTTCTTCCCGACAAAAACTGCCTCACCCAATTTCTCCGAAACAAATAGGATGCAGTCATAATTAAAATGCCTAATGCACTCTTTCCTCGTGGAGGTGATTTTTATATCAGTACAATCAAAGCTGTATGTATAGTAAATTGTAATGTCTTCGGGCCTTTCTCTTCTATGTTCACTACATCCCGTGACTGTGCAATCAGCGAATTCCCCTGTGCCAAGTAGTCTCAATGAATTGTACGCGTGACCAAAAAGAAAGAGAACCAAAGCACCAAATATAATGCTATTCAAAATGCTAGAAAAGAGGTCTGAATCTTCGTAATCATTCATATTGAGTACTTACAATGCTAGCTATCAACCGTCTTGTCAATAAAAAGGCAATCGTGCTCCCACCGACAAAAATACTAAACGATAGCAACCATGTCCTTCATGATCTTGGTAGACATATCTGTATTGTGGTCTCGAATGATCCCTGTCATCCGAAAGGCATCAATCAGCCACCAAATACCCAATCCACCAGCTGTGATCCAAAATATTACTTGCATGCCCCACCTACCAATATATGCATAGTGGAGCCCGAAAAGAAACCAGAATATATATCCAAATCGGACTTGTTTCTTTTTCCGATAGAATTCTTCCATGAATGATCTTTTCTGGTCATCGGTCATATCGACGAGCTTGTCGTATACAACGCGGCTGGTTTGTTTGGCAATGTTTTTAGGGATTCTCATCTAAAGTGTATTTTGAAAGTGGCATTAATCTAGCAATTCTCTTTCGATTTTCGTAAATATTCTGTTCAAACTTGAGGAATTTCCTTGTTATTGTAACATATGATGATTACTTTTAATACATAGATTAACAATTAAAATTACTACAAATGAAAAAACTAATGATTCTTTTCGTCCTTGCATGCGCTGTCACTTTTATCTCTTGTGAGAAAGATACCGTTGAGGATATCGATCCCTATGGTAAAGTTGAAGTTACCCCTCAAAGCCCTGGAACGATCTTTTCTAGTCGGCCAGAAGACGATCCAACTGACGGCTAACTAGGAGAAAACGCCCTCGGGTATTTACCCAGTGGCTTATCAAAAGGGATGTGTAGAACTAGTTTTTCGTTCACATCAAATTCTAGATTGCATCCATATTCTAAAAGATACCTTTCAAGAATTGGAAATACATTTCCCTTTTGGTTTCTCTTCTCACTGAATCCTGTTCTCTTTATTATGCATTTCAGCGTAGTGCTATCTAAATTCTTTATTTGTATTAGAATGCCAAGCTTCTCAGTGTAGCTGTTGCAACGAACTAGGTAGTCGACGATTGATAGGATGAACAACTTAGGTATTACAACTTCGGTATCTATTGACAATTCCGCATTAAAGTCTATTTTCTCATTTGTGTGAACAAGTGTGTGCAGTGACAAGTAGTTTTTGATTGTTTCCAATTCATCGGTCAATCTCACTTCTTCACCACTCACGAGGCAACTTAGAAACCCAGATAGGTAACCGAAGGCCTTTCGCACTCTCTGCTGTGCACCAGCAGTGTCGTGAGTCATTTGTTTTAGAAGGTGAATTAGAACCTTGGGCTTGATTAGGGCCATTGCTAATTGGGCACGAAGTGATTTAATTTCAGCGTCCTGTGCTCTGCGAATGAGAATTTGCTTATAGACATGTCTAACTAAAAACAGAATCGCCAAAAGCGCTGCAGAAAGGGATACGAACAGATTGCGCTGTGTCTTAACGAGCTTCAATGTTCTTTGGTAATAGTTTACCTCTCTAGCCATGAATCTGTTCAAAGCTTCCATTTCTCCTTTATGGATAGCTCCAGACTTGTCCTCATAAGCGGCAATTGATTGGTAGTGCATGTCAAGGATAAGACTATCATTGTCATTGAGAGCCATTAGAGTTTCAAGCTTATTTCCATAAAGATACGGGACCCATCTGGCAGCTATGTAATCTTTATACTTCATGGCTGAGTCAAGGTGTATAGCGGCAGACTCGAAGTCTCCCAGTTTAATTTCGCTATCAGATAAAAGAATGAAATTCTCAGAAACCTTACGCAACCTTTCATGGTGGTCAGGAATATGCTTAGAAGCATCTAGGCTTAGACCGTTGTTGCTGTTGGCCTGATCCATATCCTTTAACTTGAAGTAATGTATATCCGAAATCTGTTTATAGTAAGTGTTTTTGATTGGCGGAGACATTTCTGAGACAAGGTGCTTCAGACTTTCTAGATAAGCTAGTTTCTGTTCTGGTGTTCGAGATTTATTAAATGCATTTCTGATCAATCCACATTGAATAATAAGAGATGGGTCGTTTAGATCCCTAGCAATAGAATCGGCCTTTTCAATCGCATCCTCATATAGATCCTGCTTCTTATCTTTAAAATAAATTCCTGCAATGCGCATTAGAAGCTTAGTTCGGATGAATCGATATTGATCCTCCTGGACAGCCTCTTTCAAGTATTTTTCACTGAAAAGTGCACGAAAATGCTTGGAACCCATATGGTAATAACACCTCTCCAATAAATAATATAATTGATGCTCGACAGGCTCGTCGATCTCATATACCTCTATCTCAGCCTGCTTCATAAAATCAGCGGCCAAGGGGTATTCTTGGGCATAATAATGATACTTCCCTTGTAGAAAAAGCCAGCGAATGAAGATGTTATCTTCTTTCTTTTGATTGAAATCAGAATTAGATAATTCAGAAATCAAATATCGAGCGGCCTCAAGTTCATTCCTTTGAATGAGTGAGTCCAGGTGGTTTAACTGTGTGTTTTGCTGATAGGCTGTTTTACGTGCCTTATCACGGTAATGATTACGTGTAGAAATCGCTGTGCTAAGCCCCACAATAAGAAGTACCCACAGTATCCACTTTGGGTGCGTTCTCATTTAGTTCTTGAGTTATAGGATTAGCAATGTAGTTTAATAATTTCATATTAACAAGGTAAATGCAGAATGAACCTACTTTAGATTGCTTCTAAACACATTTAGGGCACACTATATGTGTTGCGTGATTCTTAGCTCAATTTTATAGGTACAGGTAACATCCTTAGGCTTAAGAGGATAGTCCTTACCACTAGATACCGAGTATGGAGTAATATTTATGTTTGCGACATCACCATTGTCGTTTCGAAAATAATGCACATGTCCAAGAGCCGCCCCGGCTGGCTGTATTTTCGGTGAAACAATAATTCCCATGTCGGTATTTCTGATTTCATCTACCTTTCTGATCTTCAAAATATCGCCCTGGTATATTATTGTCGAATTGTCATGATCCTCAACTACTAGAATAGCTTCTTCAGGCAGATCTGCTGCTAAGGCTTGGAGGTTGATCAAATCCTCCATGTCTGGTAGACTAACCTTTTGTCGTGTCTCACCGGTAATAATCCACCTTGCATCCCAGTTTTTAAAATAATTAAGAAGCTTTCTCAGTGTGTCAATACTTAGTTTGTTACCAAGATCCTCGGCCCTCCGGAACGTACTCTCACCCACGCCAGTAGCCTTTGCAAGACCATACCAAGTCTTGATCCCCTCTAGCTTCATGAGTTCTTTAATACGATCTAGCATAAAACGTTAACGAACTGTTAAATTCGTATATATATCTTGTTTACCGTACATATATACGGTATTATTGTTGCGTATATGTTGCTACGGGCAACAAGTTAGCTAAGATAATAAATGAAAAGAAGGAGAATAATGCATCAGGTTCTAAAAGAGGGTGTCTGGGATTTATTTGATGAAATCCATTCTCACTATCAAGAGAGACCTGAAGGTTCAACAAAAAAAGCGGCACTTATTGAATGTATCAAGGGGCATCATAAATCTCTCTTTGGTTCAAAAGTCCAGACGGAAAGCATAGCAGGTAGTTAGATGCTCTTGCAAACCAAATTGTCGGGCTCTTCGGAGCCCAACTTTACCTAGTACTAAACACCACGTAAATTTTAGTTGGTCATTGACCAAGGGTTCATTTCTATGCAAAAAATCAAGATCAGATGATAATAAAAACCAGATCTCTAATTGACAGGAAGAAACTCAAAACCGCCATTTTACGATTGAGGGCAATTGATCACGAGTTGCGCAAAGACATTATCGATTATTTGGACGATGTTGGTCGTGCTAGCGTCACAGAAATCCATCTACGATTCAGGCTGGAGCAATCTGTCACATCTCAACACCTGGCAATATTAAGGAGGTCTGAAGTTGTAGAAACTGCCAGAAATGGTAAGGAAATTTATTATTCCGTAAACCACAAAATGCTGGTTCAAATTAATGCAGCAGTTGACGAGTTCAACAAGCCCCTCTCCCACTAGATCAATCCTTTTATTCAGAAAACTAAAAGAACAATTATGAAATCAGGTACTGAAACAATTTTCAATCCAACGCAGGTAGTGGTCCGAAATTTTAGATTAATTGCCGGCTACTATGTATGCACCATATCTCTGAACCAATCGAGTAGGGAGATTTATGACGAGGTTATGATTGATTTCAATCGAGTGGTGCGACATCATCAGTCTCTTGAAATTGAAATCACCAAAGAAAGCATGCAGGCATTTTTAAGATCGATTCTAAAATTTGCTGTGCTGAACTTAGAGGAATTTGGAGAAATATCCGACCTCTGCAAAGAGGTATATGTATCCAACGTCAGAGAGCATCTAGAGCCTCACAATAGGTTTGTTTGGATGCAGGAGCTAATCGAACATCTTGACGGAGTGAGAGCCGAAGAGCCCAACTACAATCCTGACCTACTTCTTTTTTGCATAAGTCAATAATAAAGCGATGCCACGATCCCAGAATGACGAGCTATTGATGCATTTGCTGAAGGGCAATAACATCACTTCGCTCGAAGCAATTGAAAAATTCGGAATCACTCGATTGAGTGGACGTATTTACGATCTGAAAGAACGTGGTCACATGATAGAGAAAAGAACAGTAGATGTCAGGAATAGGCACGGTAAGCTGTGCAAAGTTGCAAGTTATTTTATTCCAGTAGGACAGTTAACTCTGCTGTAATTTATGATAGTACATAAGTCACACTTTAATTGGATTTTCCACCATAGTTTTCCATTGGTGTCAGTCGGTGACATTGAGAATTTAACTGATGGGGTTAACAACCCTAGTGTGATGTGTTTAGGCATGCGGTATAAAAAGTGGGAGCAATGATCAACCGCCATCAACTCCCGACAAATGAAACCTCTTCACAGAGGGAAGGAAATATACCAGCTTTAATAAGGCCAAGTTTTTTGACTCCCATAGGGGGATGAAAACCATTTTTCACTTGGTATGCCCTAAGCGGACTCTTATTACTTACTGAACAATTACCTATCTAACATACTACATACTAAGTATAAAGATAGGTAAAAAGAGTAATAATTGACAAGTCCTTTTTCATAGGATATAGGGCGGGGTGTATCTAGTAAAGAAATAGATAAAATATGATACCTACAAAAACAATTTTAGATCAAATCGCAGAACATGAGCGTGAGATTGTGAAGCTTAAAAACATTTTGCTTGAACGCGGAACCAAGGATGCTAATGTTAAGAGAATTGGCAAAAGGCAAGCGGATGCATTAGCGAAATATAACCGAAATCCAGAGTTTCCAGCGCTCCCTTTAAATGAAGAATTATTGATGAATTGGTTAGAATACCGACATGAGATCCGTAAACCATTGAGCGAAAAGGGGATTAGGTTGTTAGTTAAGAAATGGTCATTATTTCCCAATGACGTAATTAGTGCAACGATAAATAAAAGTATTGAAAATGGATGGCAGGGATTGTTTTATGAAAAATCAGTGACAAATGAAAGAAGTACTACAGCAGGTCTCAGCGAAACTACTGCTGAGCAATTTCGGAGAATGGCTAACAGCTGATTTGGCTAATCAGTGGAGCACAAAAATAAATGAGGGTGGTTGGAGCTTTGATCCAATCGTTGCACGAAAGACTGTCAATATTGACATTAACTATATAGCATCGATTGATTATAAAACTATTAGCGATTTAGTGCAAGATATTTCAACGCACCCCACCATCGGTAGTATAAATCATTACCGTGGGTTTGCAAAGCTCTCCGGATTGGTTGGCACGTGTGTAAATGCAATGGCGGCTATTTCATCCGTGAAACGGGGGTTTGACAAAGACGGATCTATGATGATTCTATTGACTCAATTTATGTTGGCAAAATATCCAACGGCAACCATACCAGATATTAAGATGGTGTTGATCAATAATGCCGGGTCAGATCTCTATGAACGTTTTGACGCAAACGTCGTCCTTGGATGGTTGGGTGACCATATGGACCAACGATTGGAGGTGAGTTCATTTATGCGAAAAGTAAGCCGCGAAGAGATGAGGCAGGTCGAGAGAAAACCACCACCACCAGAGATTCAGGAAAAAATACGTGCCATGGAAAAAAAACGTACAAATGAATTGATCAAACGACAAAACGCTAGAGGTATACAGTTCCGAGGTTTGAAGCAATATGCCGAATATGCCGGTGTAGAAATCAGTGAGATCCACAAAGAAATTGATGAATACATAGAACAGAAATGGACAGAGGAAATCGATGACAACGGAATAAAGACAACGCTTGAGAAACTATATCAGTCATCTGGATTGACCAAGCATGCATTTAAGTCAATCACGATAAGCAAGTATTTAATGGAGCGGTCGGCAGAGACACGAAAAAGTAATTAATTATTTCACTATAAAATCAAATTAAAAATGGCAGGAGGAACGCGAGAAACAAAAAGCTATTGGAAGTCATGGAACAAATTCTTTGTTTCAAAAACCACTCCAGATGACCCCAGGGGTATTACCAGGCAGAATGCAAACCTAGTCCCAGTTATAGAGCTGAGGCGGGATTACATGGAAGGCATGATCGCAAAGATCGAAATGACCGAGCGTGAATACCAGGGTAAAACTTATAATACTATTAACATAGAATTTACTGACGGTGAAGTATTGCAATTAAACCGCAAAGGTTATGCGGGGGGCGATTTTCTATACTACATGGAAAACATTGATTTAAGTAAACCTGTGTACATAGTTCTTTCGTATGAGGAAGAAACCAAAAAGCAGAATTTGTTTATCAAGCAAGGTGGATGGCTGAAGAAAAAATACACAAAAGACTATCAGGGTAGCAAACCAGCATGGGAACCCTATGAGGTACCGGGCGAGGGGATTAAGTATAGCAGGATAAAGGAATTTGAATTTTTCGATGCCGTGATGAAGGAGATAAATGAAGAGCTCAATGCTATGCATTCAAAGCCAACGATGGATGAAAAGATTGATGCGGCAATGGGCATGCAAACTGTTCAAGACCGGCATGATCGAGAAGAAAAAGCATTTGCAGAGGAGCCGATTATGCAAGGTGGTTTACCCACTGAAGACGACGATCTTCCTTTTTAATTTTTGTTCTCGCGGATGGGGAGTTGTAATGGGCTCCCCATCATCTAAAATTCAATTGAATGAAACCAATAAATTTTATCTACTGCAACATCACCTACGGGAAGGGTCAACCACAGTATGAGCCATTGCCAGCCCAAAGATTAAAAGATGAAGAGGGCACCGTTGTCACTTGCTGGAAGGGTGGTTTTTGGGATCGCATAAAATTCCTGTTGACTGGGAAAATGTGGGTCAGGATTTACACGTTCGGTGATCCATTTCCGCCGATGAATTTAGACACCAAGTATTTCATAATCAAAAGCGGGTATGCTCCAAAGATTCCACCGACTCAATCTAAGCGGAATAAATGAAGATGTCTTTGGAGGAATATCGGTTATTGACAGCCAAGAAGAAGAGGGCGAAGTATGGCAATGAAAAGCCAATATACCGAGGGATAAAATGGCATAGTAGACTAGAAATGAGATACTTCAAGCACTTGGAATGGAAGTATAAATTGAAAGAAATCAGATCAGTGGCAAGGCAAGTGCCGATTGATTTAGAAGTAGGTGGTGAGAAAATATGCACATACCGAATTGACTTCGTAGTCACCGAACTGAGTGGACTCAAAACATACATAGAAGTCAAGGGAGCTGAAACGAAGCTATGGAAATATAAGTGGAAGCATTTTCAAATACTATTCCGGAAGCTGACTGCCAGCAAGAGCAGTTTATTGTTAGTCAAAGAAGCAAGAACAAAAAATGAAAGATTTTACACCAGAGAAGTCATTGCCCGAACCGACAAAGATCGTAAGAGAGGTAAAAAGGCAAAATAAATTGCTTGGCAATCTGACTCTTCGACGTGGCATGAAGCTATGGAAGTGGGATGCCGGGACAGTGACCGAAGTGGAATTCGATGGCATTTCCCTGAAGATCAACGGTGGCCTGAAAAAGAAATTGATCCATGAGACTGGTTGTAAGTACACCACGGCAATAAATCGAAAGAACGCTGTACGGAAGCTCAAGAAAAACGGATACCCTTGCTGAGATGAAGTCATTGGCACCAACAGCATATGAGGTGAAAAAGTATAAGGCTTGGCTTGAATCTCTGCCTAAAGATCAGCGTCGTGTGATAGAAAAGCTTTTGGAGGTAACTACAAATAATGTACTTTGTAAACCAGATAATACAATTTAATACTATGAAGCAGTTAACGAAGGACGAATTATTTGCATTACTGTGTAAGTATGTTCACCAGGTAGGCGAAAAAGAAGGTGATGACTTTATAGATTTAGTGCTAGACAGTCATACCGGCAAATTTCAGCCAGCTTACGAATGTGGTATCCAATACACGTCAGAAGAGGCTGTCACGCTTATTGTGGCGTCTGAATGGAAACTAGATGAATCGCCTCCGGAATTTCATAATATCAAGGTGGTTGATCCAGGACGTAGGATTTGGCCTGTGGGTTCGTTCATTTCCGGGCACAAACAAATGTTAGCCAATAACCCGCTCAAGGTATTAGAAGAAAAATTGGAAAATTTAAGCGGTAGATCCCCAGGAACCCAATTGGAGCAATGATCAACCGCAAAGCATATCTCTACATCCGGATCAGTGACGAAGACCAGTCACATTTTAGTATTGCTGGCCAGGTGCATTACAACACATCGTTTTGCGAACGCAACAACATCGAGATAGTCGAAACCTTTATCGATGACGGTTACAGCGCAAAGAATTTTGATCGGCCATCGTGGAAGCGAATGGAAACCAAACTTTACAAGAATCGTGCACAAGTTGATTGCCTGGTCGTAATGAAGTACGATCGTCTAATCAGGAACACGATTGACGGTCTGCAGCTCATTCACAAACTTGAAAACCGGTGGAATGTCAAGGTGCTCAGCGCCATGGAGCCGTATGCATTGATTGAAGACGATGCGATGTCCTTCAAGATCCGTGCCGGCATCCTGGTAGACGGAGAATTTGAACGGCTTAGGATCAGCGATCGAACTAAATTCGGGGTCTGGCAAGCTAAAAATGAGGGAAGATTCATTGGCAGGGCTCCATACGGGTATTTGAACCGCAGAGATGAGGCAGGAAAGCCGATCATTGTCATAGATCCCATTGCTGCGCCAGTGGTCAAAAAGGTTTATGACAAGTACTTGGGTGGCGCAGAATTTAAAGAATTGCAGACATATGCCAAGCAAAAAGGGTGGAAAGGTCGCGGCCATGATGCAATCAAGAGGATGCTTTCAAACCTTACTTATGCCGGAATCATTGAGGTACCAGCCTATCGTAAGTATCCTACCAAATTAAAAGATGGAATGCATTTGCCTATTGTGTCAAAAGACACATTCTACCAAGTGCAGGATAAATTGAGTGGCCGCCAACGTAGAAATAGAAAGCTTGTCCGTCCAGAGCTCCCACTTAGAGGGATTGCCAGGTGTCCCGAATGCTTAGAAATAATGACTGGCAGTAAGACCACCGGTAATGGAGGGACGTATTGGTATTATCGCTGCCCAAAATGTCCTAAGCAGACCTTCAACGCAAAGAAAGCAGACGATTTAATGCTGGACATCATATCGCAAGGCTCACTAAACAAAAGAGATGCTGAAATGCTAATGATCGGCCTACGTCATAATCTATCTGTCAGCATCAAGGATTACGCCAGCGGAGTCAAAGAAGCGAAACGAGAGCTACAGAAAATCCACGAGCAAGAAAGCAAGTTGGAAGATAAGTACATCCAAGACATGATCGACAGCCACACGTACAAGAAATGGAAAATGAAGTACAGTAGGCTCAAGACGGAAGCCAATATTAAGATCAATAGCTTCGACACGATGGAGCATAAACTCATCGGGAAGGTCGAGAAGCATCAAAGTAGCTTCATGAACCTTGAATGGTACTATCAAGCTGCCAACATAGACCAAAAGCACGAATTGATTGGTTTGTTTTTTGACAACTTTTTGGTGATGGGTAAACAGAGTTATGCAACCACGTCGGCATTGGAGCCTTTTTTCTCTAAGAATAAGATTATCAAGGGATTAAGGATAGATAAAAACCTTAATATGAGGAGAGATTTGCTTGAAAGTGCAATATGTACCCGCAATGGGAATGAAATGCAACCATCTACCCCACTGGTTTTCAATGGTTTAGTAAACGTATTTGAACGAATTGCGTCATGATGTCGGACGATTGGGATAAAAGAACGTTGCTCAAGCTGTCGCGGGAATACACCAAGGATGAGGTGGTACAGGGTTTGAGAGAAATCATATCTCAGGTGCGAATTGAAAACGGGATGTTGAAATCTGAGTTGGCTGAACTACAGGATGAAGTCGCAAAACTGAAAGCCGTCAGACCAATGGACGTAAAAGAGCATCCAAAGTATCGAAATATCGTAGCAGAATTGCAAAAAGTCCAGCAGGTTCAAAGTGAGAGCAAAAAGACAATTATTGAATTGAAAAAGGAACTCGTATTGGAAAAAGAAAAAACTTGGAAGTATGGCTAAAAAGAGGTCTTATTTGACCGTCACGGTTCAATTCTGCGGTGCCGGAGAGAGCAGCCAAGGAGCCATTGATAGTCAAAAGGTCATTTAGGTCAGGAGGACATTGGTTCACAACAAAACTAAAAATTATCCCTATCTTATGGAACTAGATAGTTGCTTCATGAAACTATATACAACGGAAAAAGGTGTTATTTCAATGGCGATTACGATTCAAGATGAAAAGAATCGAAAAATTCAGCTCCTTGGAGAAACCGTGCCAAATGACGACAAAATAGAGTATAAAATTCCTGTCGGATCAAAACTCTCAGAGCTCAACGAGGTCCTAGATAAATATCGCCATTCGAAGGGCAAAGCTTTAGAAGAGGCTGAATACTTACATGCTGATCTAAAGAAGTTTCTGCAACTTTTCTACAAGCACCACAAATATCCCTCCAACTCAAAACCACTCATGGCGCTTGATTTTATGGGTCATAGAGGTCTTTTAAGTAACGATATTTTAAAGAAGCGAGCTGATATAAAGAGATTAGAATTCTTCAATACAAAAGCTAAGTGTAAGGCACTTACTACGAAGTTTTTCAATTTCATCACAGATCGAAATATATTAGCACATGGCCTTCCGGTTGTGACAAAGAAGAATGAGTTAATGCTCCAGCACATTGACAACGTATCTAGGGCTCCAGCATATGCAATATTAAACAAAGGGTTCTTTAAAGACTATAGGAAGACAAATCAGGAGCTAGAGCAAGCAATCCTTAACTTGAGTGCCTACATAAGGAAAAAGTACAAAGATCATGGTCTTTCATAATTGAGCGGTTGCTTCGATAACTATTGCTGTTTATTATGAAAATACATTGCAGAAATATTGCATATGAGTTAACTGTTTGTCATATTTGTAAACCAATTAGTTTATTTATATGGCATCACCCAAGTCGTCGAACAGTAAACCCACACCAAAAAGAAGAGGCAGGCCACCAAAAGCTAAGTCAGCGGCAATTTCAAAAAATTCAGCGGTCAAGAAAAAGCCAGCAACGAAAGCTGCTCCAAAGCGCAAGACATCCCGAGCACGAAGGAAGTCACCAGTCAATCACAACAAGAAAGACGGCAAGTTCACCAAGGGGAATACAGCAGCAAAATTGAAGATCGAAATCGATTGGGATCAAGTCGATTACCTAGCAGAGATTCAATGTTCTCAGGAGGAGATTGCCGGATTTTTTGGAGTCGATTTAGACACGCTCATCAGTCGTTGCAAGGAAAAGCATCAGATTCCGTTTTCGGATTATCTGAAGCCTAAAAGGGCGAAAGGCCGGACAAATCTACGTCACAGGCAATTCTTGACTGCAAACGGCGAGAAGGGTAAGGTGACCATAACGAAGAAAGACGGCACCAAGATCGAGCGCGAAGAGTATATCGTGCCACCTAATGCGACGATGCAAATCTGGCTAGGCAAAAATACGCTTGGTCAGAAGGATAAGCATGAAATCAGCGGCGAGGTAAAGGTACGTAGGTATACGATTGAAAAGGTTACAGATGAAAGCATACTTGATGGGTAGTAATCAATGCTAGAGGAAGAGATCAAAGTACAGTTAAGCGAAAAGCAGTTAGCGGCTTTCAATCTATTGAGGGACGACAACGGTATTTCGGAGATATGTTATGGTGGAGGAGGAAGAGGCGGAAAATCTTACGTGGGCAGCGCACATGTAGTAATGACGGGATTAGAGCACGAAGGAATGGTGTCGTTTGTAGCCAGGCAAGAGCTAAAACGCCTCAAGCGTACGACGGTCAGCACTATGTTGAAGTTCTGCAGAGCTGCCAACCTAACAAAGGATGTCGACTACACTTACAGCAACCATGATAGCATAATGCATCTGAGTAGAAACAACGGCGACTTTGATGGTGGTAGTATGGTTTTATTTGAAGAGTTGAAGCATAAGCCTACAGACAAGAGCTATGATCGATTGGGCTCTTATGATCTCAGTTTCGTTTGGATCGATGAGGCCCAGGAAATCAATGTGGCAGCCCGAGATCAGTTAAAGAGTAGATTGACCTTGCTCAAAGGTCAAAACTTTGACGGTACCAATTGGAAATTACCTCCCAAGTCACTTTATACGTGCAATCCAGCGAAGAACTGGATTTACCACGACTATGTTCGTCCAAACCAAAAAGGATCGATTGAGGCATACCGAAAGTTTATCAGTGCCCTATATGACGACAATCCATTCATTAATCAAGAGAGCTATCGAAATTCAGTGCTAGAGTCAAAGAATCCAGTGATGATCCAGCGGCTATTGTATGGAAATTTCGACTACGACGATGGTGATGACGTCCTACTCGACTATGATGCGATACTAGACCTGTTTACGAACTCACATGTTCCGATTGACCTAGGACAAAAGTGCATCAGTGCAGATGTTGCAATGATGGGAAATGATAGGTTTATGATAGGGGTATGGTATGGTAAAGTACTGGTGGAGTACAAATCAATTGCCAAGGCAAATGGAGCCGAGGTGAAGGACGCCATACAGGCAATGAAAGATAAACATGGCATACCTAACCGTAGGATTGTTTATGATGCTGATGGGCTTGGTGCATACCTAGATGGCTTCTTTGTGGGGGCCTATGCCTTCCATGCTAATGCAAAGGAGATCCCCACGCGTAAAACATCACAGAATAGAAAGAAGGAAACTAAGCCACAATATGAGAACCTAAAAGCTCAGTGCCACTACAAACTGGTAGAGTTGACCAACGAGAGTGAGATGTGGCTGAAAGCTATCAAAAAGGCCGATGAAACCATGGTAATTGAAGAGTTCGAGCAAATCAAGCGCAGAGATCCAGACAAGGATGGCCCCATGAAATTGGTGCGTAAGGAAGTAGTAAAGGCCACCCTGGGCCGATCACCCGACTTTAGTGACATGTGCGCCATGAGGTGCGTGTTCTTTTTGCCCCAACCCAAACGGAATAGAATAACAGCCACCGCAGTGGTATAATCAAATAGTGAATAAACATGAAAAGTACACCGGAAGCACGGTTTAAAGACCGTTTTAAGGCACTGGAACTAAAAAGTGAAGATCTCAGGATACAACTAACACCACTTATCGAAAGACTTGATTATTACCAAGAGAACCGCAAAGGTAATGAATTCAATGCCCTAATAATCAACTATGCCAGCGCATATCCTCAAGACCAGCAAGCAGTCATTTCATTATTCAATGATGATGCACCGAAGACTAAAAAGTTTGCTAAGATGGTCAAGAATCCTTATACCGAAAACAAATTCGCCAATGAGGATAAATGTGATGGCTGTGAAGATGAAAATATCACATATGGTGAATATCTAAAGCAGCAGGCAAAGGAGCAAGGTGAACAACCACCGACACCGCAGCAGCTAAATGATGCTGGCAAGGAATTGACTGATTGCAAAACCACTGAGGAAATCCTGAAAGTATTTGGTGATGGAGAAGTAGAATATGTTGAAGTTTTCAACCGCATGAAGGCTTTTGCTGATTCGATAGGGCTGGAACTTGGCGGTGCTCGTAAGAAAATCACTATTGCTCGTAAGATCCTTGATGCAATCAAAGCATGATAGAGGTACCTACGCATCCAGGTCAAATCACTTATTCCAGATATCTCGACTTCAAGAAAGAAGAAGAGGCCTACATGCAAATGAACCTGGAAGACCAAGACGACCAAGCAGCTGAATACCTTGCCGCAGCAGTTACCAATATAGTGGGCGATTGCTCTGCATTACAGTACATTATTCTAGGTGATGACATTGGGCAGATGATCAAGGATGGTTACATGTTGCCTATGGGTGAAGAAATTTCAACCACTCGATTATATGTGCACATCATATCGATGATCAGCCAGTATGATGAATTGCTCACAAGTGGTACCAACATAGTGGATGGCAGCTACAAAGTAGATTTTGAGGGTGAGACCTATTACATCGACCCCATGATGGTAGAAAGGCACTTTGGCAGCCAAAAGGGATATACAACCGGGGAGGTGGTTGAGATAAAGAGCCTGGAACGTGAATTGAGGTTGGTCAAGGAATCGCAAAAGGATTTGGACGGAGGAATGGAATTTGGACTAAGCCTAAAAGCTATGGCCATACTGTTACGTCGCAAGGGCGAATTATTGCCGCTGAAATTTAGGGAGCGCGAAGCCTTCCTCACAAAGCGAGCTGAATTATTCGCAGGTCTTCCAATGGACGTGGTGCTGGGTACCCGGTTTTTTTTTCGGCTTATTATTCATCGCTATCTAAAAACCCTAATCTGAAGGTTGCTTTTACTGGCAAACCGAAGGCCAGACCGACCGACAAAGCTTCCCTCGATCATTTTATGAAGCAACGGGAGAATCAATTGAAGCACGAAAAGATGGTGCGTGACCTGGTGGGAATAAAATCATTGTATTTATTGGCATTGCGTGAACGCTGGTATAATTCATTTGAAGAGTTGTTCTACAGTGACTTTGAAGACACGAGCCACATGATGCATATCTACAACTCAGTTCAGTGAAGGCACATGTAAAAATCTATACAAAGTTTTTCGGCTACCTCTGCCCTACCGAGGCAGTCTGCGAAATATGTGGTGGCCGAGCCGTAGATGTGCATCATATTGAACCAAGACGGATGGGCGGTAGTAAGCTGAAAGACTTTATCGAAAATCTAATGGGGCTATGCAGACGGCACCATGATGATTGCGAGGATGGGACGATCTCAACTGAAGAGCAAAAGCGCATTCACCTGAAGTTTATGGAGGATAATAAGTACTGGTCTTTCGCTGATGAAATTAATTTAAAATAAAATACATTAAACAGTTGTCTATCTAAACTATTTAGTTTATTTTTGTATCGTCAAACAAATGCATAACAACATGTTCACTGAGATTGAAAACGTAATGGATCAAGCGGTTGCAAATGCAACGGCCAAAGTAAGGAAAGCTAATCGAGAAAGGTGGGTAACTGAGGTGCTAGTTGACTATGAACAGATTACAATCATTGTGCATGATGGGGAGATCAAATTTGATACGATTGAATATCTGAATTGGTGGAATTCATATGCGAATCAACCAATTAAACTGGATGAGATTGAGAGGCGAGTTCATCCTGATGATGTGCTCATGTTCGGGCGGTTCGAAAAGGGCATCAACTTCCAAGAACTCGCGAACTAAGTTTGGTTGATATTGAAGTGGGTAGGGGTTTAATGGTCTTTCCCCTACCCTTTCATCAGAAATTGAAATTATTGGTTTTTGGTTATTAGCAGGGAAAAAGATCTCTGCCGTAAATATCTCGGTTTTGAATGTGGGGGTGTTAGATCAAACGCATTCCCACATTTTTGAGAGATATCAAGATGCAGTTTTAGTAATTGTTTCTATACATGTTCTGGGGGTTGCATCTCTTCGTGCAACCCTTTTTTTCAAATTAATTGACAAATGATGATGAAGCCATATTACTCCGGTGAGAAGTTTGTTTGTATGAACAAGAGCGGTCAGATGATTATCGAGACTAAAAGGAACAGCACATTTTTCTCTATTAGTTGTGATGCAAAGATGATCCGCAAAATATTCCCACCAAATGAAGATTCCTAATTGTGACCGCCTGACAAAGGCATTTATTTTATTCGCATGGCTATGGTTCGCAGTACGGACCGTGACCGCATTTATCTGATCAAAT
This sequence comes from uncultured Nitrospirota bacterium, assembly GCA_937139405.1. Lineage (GTDB taxonomy): Bacteria > Nitrospirota > Nitrospiria > Nitrospirales > UBA8639 > Nitrospira_E. The sequence goes on along the minus strand of CAKZPV010000023.1, from coordinate 22,303 downwards.
GAGAAACGTTCAACCTAGTCAAATACGGGTAGTAACCAGCAGACGAAAGCCAAGCAAACGTGGGTATGCCAAAGTCCGGTCACGTGCTGGCATTGTAGGCGATAAAAAATATGCTGAATGGCTACGCAGCCGATGGATTTCAGGTATGGCAAAGAAAATTGCAAATGCCAAAAAGCGTGAGCAAATTTATTCAAAATATTAAATCATAGTAATGGAAAAACACAAAGACATTGATGCGTTTATTAATCCCGAGGACTTAAAATATAATGCATACAACACAGTGGTGGAGGACATGCGACACAACTTCACAGATGAAGAAATCCTCGACATGAAAGAAGAGGTCTTCCAGATAAACAAATTCCAGTCCGACCGGCAAGATGCTCTCAATCAATTTAGTGAGGCCATGAAAAAGGACTATAATCCTGAAGAAATCAAACTACTGATTGATGGGCTATATGGCATAGATTATGGCGACGAAGGCATTAAGAGCCTAAAAACTCGGCTGCGCAAAAACCTGCAGAGTATCCGGTCCGGATATGAGATAATCAAAAAGAAGCTCTTCATTTTCCAATATCATGAGCTTGGTTTGGTGGCTATGTATAACGAGGAAGGGCACTACGAATATGAACGTGCCATGACACCAGCTGAGCGACAGTACTCCATCACTGGGAACGTGCGCAATATCGCATCCAAATAAATCTAATCACTTTTTTAATTATAAATAATGTCAGACATAGAATTGAAAGTACAACCCGAAGGTAATGAGCTTATCATAAGAGAGGGCAAGGCTTTGAGTGTTGAGCACCCCACGAACATAAAGATAGAGGGGGTTCTGTCAGCTCCATCAATATGGTACCAGACGATGAATCAGTATGACTATAAAACTGCTTACGTGTTGGTTGACGTAAATAATTGGTTTATCGAATTATTGGTTGGCGGCCATGCAAATCATGAACGTGTAGAGGTTATTGGGCGGATTAAAGATAATCCAGCTTTAGAACATTTTGGTATCAACCACTACAAGAGATACACTACCAAGGAATTGGTAAGCCTGCTTAAGATGAACCGCATTCACTTTGTGGAAAGAGATGAGAACACCAAGTTGGTGACCAATCTGCAGAAATTCAAAGTGCGTGTGACAAAGGAAATAGAGGATGGAAACGACCTGAAGGGAAACAAGAAGATAAGTTTTGAGCAGCAGGTGAAGCATGAGCTTGATCTTAAATTCAAATTAAGGATGCCACTCTTCAATGGTGCCGAAGCTGAGGCATTCGATGTTGAAATAAATTTCGATATCCAAGATAGTAGTGCGGTTTATTGGTTGGAATCTGCTGACCTAAAGGAGAAAAAAGAAAGGGCTGTGAATCGATTGATGGAGGTTGAAATTGAGAAATTCAAAGACCTGACAGTCATTCACATATAAGAATCACTTTTGTTTGTTAAGTGCTGCCGGTGGAAGAAGTTCTAATCCGGTTGCATTTTTTAGATCAATAAAAAATTATGAGTGCGGAACAAATGGCAGCTACCTTAAACGGTAGGCAATACAGGGAAGAAATCACAAAAGCAGAATGCAACCTTGCCAATGAACACAATTTAGTGGTTGTTTTTGGTGCGTCGGATGATTTGGTGGAGTTCAGGGGCATTATTCATGATGAGGTTGGTGCTTATGGTGGAGAGCATATTTACTTCCTAAATGGCAAGGTATTCAGCACTGACGATGTATTTGACGATGTAGATGAGAAGCTAGAATATTTGGCTTCTATGGGTGTTGAAGTTAAACATAAGATCCAAGCTATCTGGGGTTCCGATGAATGTTCGTGGATATTTATCACCGATATCCCTCACCACACATTTGAGATATACGAAGACGATGACCTTTACTGTCGAGGTATTGTATTCGAATTTATTGAGCTATTAAAATAAACCAATTATGGACAATGAAACTCTGAAGAGAGGGATTGAACTGCAATCTGCAATTAAACGTCAGCTGCACGTATTCGAGCATTTGAAGGAAAAGGCCTTTGAAGAAACTGATGAAATCGTTCGGTTTTTTAATGCCAGTAATTTACTGTCAGGAATGCAAAAAGAATTGTTGGCTGTATGCCACGGGGCGATGCTTAGTCACCTCGACAAAAGTATCAAGGATTCGGAGGATATATTCGAAAAACTATAAACAGTATAAACACATGGAAGCGAAAACAATTGAATTAGTAAAACTAGATCCAAAGAAATTTGGATTGGAAGAAACTAAAGCCAGTGAGATTCGCGCTGCCTTCACTCCGATGCTTGACAAGATGGTAGCCTTAGAAAGTGAATACAATGAGATCGTTAATTTAGAAATAAGTGACGCCACATGTCAGCGCGCAAAAGAATTGCGGCTACGGTACGTCAAAGTACGGACCGGCACTGCCAAAATTCACAAAAAAATGAAGGCTTTCTACCTTGCTGGTGGTCGGTTTGTTGATGGTTGGAAGAATGCTCAGTTGTTCGCATCCCAGGGAATTGAAAAGATGCTGCATGGAATCGAAAATTATTATGAGATCCAGGAGCAGCAGCGCATTGATAAAATATACAATGAGCGTGAGGTGCAGCTGAGGCAATATTTAACCCCAGGTATGGAGGTGCCAGCTAATTTAGGAACACTACCTGATGCAATGTGGCACTCCTTCGTCACCGGTGCAAAAGCCGTGCACCGTGCTCATTTAGAAGAAAAGGCGAAGGAAATTAGTCAAATGGAATTACGTGCGCAGAATGCAGAGCTTAAAGCAAAGGCAGACGCAGCCGAAAACGAGAACGCAAAGCTTAGGGCACTGGTCCCAAATAAAACTACGGAGATGGCAGGCGAACACTTGGTCTTCCTCAAAGGGATCACCGAGCCGAAATTGGTCAGTAATTACGATCACGAAAAACATTATTCAGCCACTATTGAGCGCGTGGTTGATCTTGATAGTAAAACTTATTGGAACGGTGAACAGTGGGCACCAATTCCTTTTATGAAATTGTAAGACATACCATTTAATTAGAAAGAGCCGCATTAACTCGTGAGGTGTTTCGGTGGGTACAGTTGGGATAACCACCAAATTTCGAAGATCTTTTTTGGTCCCGGTTATGATTGGAGATCTGAGAAGTTGCCCAACCCGAGGCGGACAGATGAATTAAACCGGGCAATTTTAAATTCGATTTTAAATTATGAGAATATGAACGTGTCAGAACAAAGCCTATTGGTTAAGATTCGAAATTCCGGCAATATGAATTTTGTCAACGCTCAGGTTAACTTCAAATTACCCTCGGGTATTCCAGGTAGGTTTTACGTAGTTCATAATTTGGGAAACCAGCTTCAGTCTGCACTTACAAATTGGTTAGTGCGAACTGACCAGTATACGATTGAATCATTCATTGATTATGTGCATGGTAAACCAAGTGGACACGTAGTCATGACCGAAGAACAATGGCTGAGATTAAATTCATAACGAACCTACATTAAGGCCACATGACTAAAGACGAAGCAAGAAAAATAATAATGGATTTTGAAGCGCTGAAAGACGAGTACCATTATTCCGCACATTTTAAAAGCAGTATACCAATGGATGTTGCACATCCAAATGCACGCAATAAAGTAACAGCGGCTAAAATTGTACTAGGCATCTTTCAATGGCAAAAGTCTTTTGATCGGATGAAATTGGGATACCCTACATTGACGCTCGAAAAATATAATGAAATGCGTAAAAAGTACAATATCAAATGAGCACCGCAACAATCGCTAATAAATGAACTTAGCATTCAGCACGAAATGGCCCAAGAAAATGGGTGAGATGGCAGGGCAGCCGACCTTCTTCCCTGAAAAGATTTGGATGGGATCACCAGCACCTTGCTACTTGGAAATACTTGCCAATCATAGGATTGACCCAGGCCTGATGATACTTCAAAAAGCAAAGATTCACTCTATCCGATCCGGCAAGCGATGGCGACCAGGAATGATGATTGATTTTTGGGTAAACATGCGGACAAAGAACCAATTTAGGTTTGCTCCGAGAGTGCCGGTGGTGAGTGTGCAGGATATTCAAATTATTTACTCGGACTGGTACCCGGTCCCTGGACCGCCAGATTGCCAGGATCATTATGAGAGGTATATCACTGTAACAATTGACGACTATCACTCGATCGTGCCAAGCGATATTATCCAAGCTAATTGGGGAGACGAAATCACCTTTGAACAAATACCACGAAAAGGCACACCGAGTGGAGGTGAGGAAATATTTAAACTTGCTGTAAATGACGGGTTCCCTGATGCGATCAGTTTTTTCCAATGGTTCGACTCAGACTTTGAAGGTCAGATAATCCATTGGACAGACCTAAAATATTAAAGTGAAAGAACAGACGAAAATCAAAAACATTGCACTATTTGACATTTGGTGCAAAATGGTAGCTTCAGAAATCTATGCTTCCAAAATAATTAGTGAAGAACAGATAGAACAGTCTCTGAAAAGTGCAATCCTTCAAGGCGTTGACAAGTTTATTGAATGCCTTATTGACCGACTCGACTATCAATATTTTAAGCTTCAAGCGAAAGCCGAAAAGATTAAAACATTGAAAGGGAGTAAGCACGAAGAATACATATTGGCTAAGCAGGCGGTGAATCGCGCAAGGAGGAAAAGAGGAAGAGTGTATCAGGAGCGCAATCGGCAGAGAGCAGAAGCAAATGGTGACTCCATGCATAAACTGAGGATATGCGAAGCAAAACATACGTTAGTTCGCGAGTGGATTAAGGAAACCTTTGGAGCAGACGGTTTAGTTAAGTGGACAGACTATTATTACAACAACTTGGACGATTTAAAGCTGAAAATATCTTCAAATGAAAAGAATTGACTTTATCCGAAAATTTGGCATAGGTACAGCGCTCGCACCTGCAATAGCTTCAGTTGCTATGACCAGTAATGACAAACCCAAGACCATTTTTATTACGCTTAAGGACGTTGGTAGCGAAGAGGAGTACGAAGAGCTAGACAAAGAACTGCAAGTGCTCCATAAAAAGACGGGACACACAATTGTTCTGCTGAATGAAGGCGACACGGTGAAAATTGTTTAAAATATTAATCAATTGTTTTTCAAAATAAACTATTTAGTTTATATTGTGTTGACAACGACGAATCTTAACAATTAGATTATGAACAGCAAATACAAGGCAGGTACGTATATGTTTACGGCAGTACATAGCAGCACTAATGCAGCCAGGGAGAACGCCATAGTTTCGATGCTGCTCAGCTACACCAATTTTTTGCGAAAGCATGATTCAAGCAGTAAGTCAGATCTTACGGTCGTTAGTGAATTTATAGCATTAATGAAGAAATGAAATCGATCCAACAAATGGATGCCATCATCCAAGAAACAGATTCGCTTTTGAAAGAGTGGCCCAGGGCCATTGAGTCAGGCAATTGGGAGAAGATGAATATTATGCGGTCCAACCTACGCAAGAAAGTTGACAAGTATTACGGTCGTGATAATTTAAAGGGCTCAAACTGGCACAGATAAACACAAACACATGAAAGAATTAAATTTAATTATCATCGGTATCCTGGAAAGTAACCAGGCGAAGCTAGAGGGTCTGCAGGTATTGACAGATATGTGTTCGCCTGCCAGGTTATTTATGCTTGATAGCATTAAAACTGAGACCACAATTGCAAAATCAATCTTTGATGTTATGGTAACTCTAGCAAGCGGAAGAGAGTTAACCGTGGTGAACACGTTTAGAGGCATAGTGGACAACAGATATTCACAAATCAAAATCAATATTAATAAGTCCATTTCTAAGAAATGCCCTCATATTTCACATTCAGGCTACCAGTATTTTATTCGCGAGGGTATCGAGAAGAACCTGAAAGAACATAAGAAGATGCAGAAGCACTTTAAGTAAGTTACGGATGAAGAGGAACCAACCACCTACTTTTCGAGTACCCCAAACCCAATGTTTTCGGGCTTTGGCCTACCCTGTAATACCCCCTTACGGACTTAAAGTGACCACAAATTAGACAACAAGGAATTATAGGATCATGACGCAAAGCAATCTTTCTACTTCTCGAATATTCATAGTGGCCTCCCAGGTTATTTCTCTTCTTATGAAATATGCGGGTACTCGATCTAGTCAATTGTGTGCAGCCATCGATAGACTCCCGGAGGTGTTCAACAAATATTCGCATAAACGATTTGCTCACTGCTGTCATGATCTTTTTTAACCACCCCGACCCAGCAAACGAAAAAATGATATGAAAGATGTATGACGAAGATGCAATGCCAGTAAACTGCCAACACTGCGATACCATATTCGACCTACCGGATGGATATGGTTCTGAAAAGTGGTATCCCAATACGGTGATCTGTGAAGATTGTTTTCGACTTGAAGAAATTGAAATCGAGCAAGATGAAGAGATCGAGACGTGCAAAGATCAAATTGAAGATGCAGAATACACCATAAATGATTGTGTTGAAAGGCTTAAGAAGGTTGGATGCTCGGTTTTATTAGTGACCACTAGGGATAAAATATCGATAAGATTTACTAACCCCGACAGGGACTAAATAAAGCGATATGAAGGAAAATCAATTGATAGCACAATTTAGGCTAGGTGATGAAAGAATCGACCTGCTATATAGACGTTCTAGTGCAGCAATAGAGGACCTTCCGATGTTTTATGAACTACTTCGGTGGAAAGACCACGAATTACGAGAGCAAAAAGAATGGAATACAGGTCTTATAGGATTTCACGGCCTAATTACTGACATGATATTTCAAACCAAATCAAAATGAGCACAGCGAAGGAGGTTGAACGTAGTATGAGAGACTTTATTCAGGACTTGATTCAAGAGACCGAAGAATGTATAGACTCGCTTGAAACTAATGCCAAAAAATACCCTAGAATGAAAACAACCGATGTAATCGATCTAATGAAGCGAGTTTTAAGGAAGTTGGGAAGAATCGATTATGAAGAATATCAATCCAGCAATAGAAAAGCGACATTCTAAGCCAGACCAGCCATGAGCGAACCACATTGCGATTACAAGAAAGATAGCGTAAAACCCTGCAAAACCTGCCCAAGGTCAATTACTGCCTTATACCGATGCGAATTATTAAAGGAGATTGCAAAAATTAAAGAATGAGCGATAAGATCCAATGGGTGAAACCCAATATCATCAAAAATGCTCTTGTGCGTTACTCAAACCACACAGAAGATTGGTACTCACAAGCTGAATTATTTATGGACGGAAACTATTTGAGGTTACCAGACAAACATTTTAAAACATTAGCTGAAGCTGTAGCAGATTTACAAAATCGAATCTGTGAAGCTATTGTAAAATATGACCTATGAGCGAAAAGGAGAAGCTAGAAGAAGGAGTCATTCACATATTGACAAAGCATCAAGCCGTGAATACAAGACATAGTACAAAAACACCCTTTCTAAGTAGTATCTTATTTCCTAGGGTTGCACGCGAAATCATAGATTACTTAACCGCCCAACCTACGGACAAGGAAGGGCAAAACGAATGAAGGATGAGTAAGCTTCCAGGTATTATTATTGAACGACGGCAAAAGGAGAAAAAAGAATTAATGCAGGCAAAATCATATATCGATTATCTCAAAAGAAATTCAGCGATAGACTGCAGACTTTACAACGACCTACAAGTAACATTTAACAATCGGTTCTACTTTCTAGACAAGTCAATTCATGATCACAGTAAATTACTGAACGATGACTAGCATCAAGTGGACTGGACCTGATTTTATGGGATTCTACCGAACTAGGATAATAGGGGGATATGAATTAAACGTATGGAAAGCATATGGTGGCTTTTATTGGTGCGCTACATTTAATGCGGATATCCGTGAATGGGGTCGTAACGAAAGCACGATCAAATCCGCAAAAGAATCGGCCATCGCGGCCATGAACAAACATAAAAAGGAAAATGGGTAAAGAGACCGGACTACTTGACAGTGAAGGCACTATGATTAAAGATGGTGATTGGGTTTCTCTAGATGGAAATATGACCGCGGATAACTCAATGGGTATTCTTCCAAATGGATGGACGTTCATGGAAGACGATGTCTATCAGGTCTATTTCGACGAAAGAATAAAGAACTGGTCTCTCCGGCTCGATGTTGATCCCGACACCCCATATAACTGCAAATATATGAGTCATGCAGTCCACTTACTTCATGATCAATCAACCAAAATAGTAGAAGCGCCCATGACAAAAGACTAACAATATTTTTAAACCAAAGGGATCTCTTTGACCCCGGTGTTAGCGCACCGAGAGAGACCCCTTGCAAACCAAATTGCAGATGAAGAATACAAAATTCTTTGCACTCGCGCTATGTCTAGCGCTGTTAACCACACTATTTACTGCTTGCGATAAGTCTGAACCGCTAACAGATGACCTTGTCATTAGCCAAGACGTGGCGCCGGAAGGGCTTACGCCAGAGCCTCCCGAATACATCGAAACTCCGATGAGTGAGACCTTGATTCATCATTACAATCCCATGAAAAAAGAGGGCTTTGTTAAAAGTGAATTGATCGATGGTGTGACACACAAGTACTTCGATCGTGCACCAACCAGTGAAGAGATGAAGAACACTTACCATCGACACCAAAAAGATGGCAAGATCTTCATGTCTCAGGAAGCAATGGAAGAATATGACAGAAGGCTTAAGCAGAGAAGTGCAGATGTCTTTGATGTTCGTTTTGATCCAAATGGTGATAGTAGGGATGACTGGCTTTTGATGGCCTACAACAGTAGCAACACTACTTGGTATTTTGTCTCTTGGCTTGATCATGTGACTGTAACGGTAGGCTTACCTTATGGTGATGACGATTGTACAAACGATCACATTGTCTTTTGGCTGAGGTTATGGGCATTTAGCGATGATTGTGAGGAAATGCGCGTCAAGTATTACAAGAATGGTTCCCAATATGCCAGCATGACAGCAGTACCATATAGCCAAACCACGGACCCAGGTAAAGGATACTATATGCGGGTTAAGAATGGTGTGCAGCCGAGCAGCCCATCCGTAGCGATATTAGCGAATGACTGTATTAATACCACGACCCATTATAATTGCGAAAACTAGCAGCTTAGATACATCGTAAGAAAACTCAGGTCCGTATTTGGCCATCTCGCGAAAGTGGGGTGGCCTTTTTTATTTAAAAGTGTTAAAGTTTAATATTTATGACATTTATACTTGCGCAGTGTTAGTTGTATATTAGTATCATATTAATTAATAAACAAAAACTTAGAGAGATGAAAAATATCTTAAATAAAAAAGGCGAGGTCATCACTTTCAACGCTGAAAACGCAATCATCATGATCGCTAACTATAACCTTGCTAACGTATCTGGAATTTACTGTTGTGAGACTAGTAGACCGATAATTTGGGGGAGCGAGTTTATTTATGAAAAAGTCGATGGAGGTGCACGTGTATTTTCTAAGTGGTCACAAACTTGGAAGAGGTTTTCTACCCAATTATCTATTGATAAGGAATCAAGGATTAGTCATGACTTAGAAATCAAATCGGGACTGTACGATAATTAATATTTGAAATTACTTAAACCAAAAAAGGCCGGGAGCGCACACTCCTGGCCTAAACAAAAACTTAGAATGACAAAGATAGTTAAAATCAAATTCGAGTGCTTTACTGAAGATGAAGCACATGCATACGAGATAACCAAAGCATTGACTGCAATAGACGCTCCGGGTTCAAGTATTAACATGGTCCCAGTGGAAAATATAAGAACTGAAGCAATTGCAATGACCCCTGAAAATATCAAGGTATTTTGCAAGCGCATGGGCTGGACATACGAGATCTTAGCACATCGACTTTCTACGCCTCATATAAAGATTACAAAGGCTGAAGTCGATGGCTGGATGGCAGGCACTCGCAATTTATCAAAGATGGGCAAGTCAGCTATGTATCAGTTATTCAGAGAGTATATTCCGGAGCTGCAGTAACTACTTTCCAAAAAGCATATCTGAAAAGCTAGGACCATCCGTGTAGCCCAACTCGGAAAGGATGATGATCACAATTACCACTACCAATATGACCGGCCACAGTGACAACATGTCTTTGTACCTCTTTTTGATGTGCTCATCCATTTAGATCATTTCTATAAATGCAGTAAAATTAATCAAAATACAATAACCTATATAGTTGTTATATTAAACTAAATAGTTTATTTTTGATATAACAAAGTAAATAACCAACAATATAGGTACATATGACTAAACGGGAAAAAGTAGCATTGAAGATTAGAGCCTTATTGAGCAAGACCGAGACGAACGGTTGCAGTGAATCTGAAGCAATCTTGGCACTTGCTAAGGCTAAGGAATTAATGAATGAATACAATTTATCCACCGTTGACATATCTGACATTAAGACTGATAGCTATGGGAAACGGGCGCGAGAATTTGCTGGAGGATCAGAAAAGCGAAGGACTTGGCACCGGTCTTCATTGTTGATGTCAAAAATTGCAGAGCTAACACATTGCAGGTCATATAGGTCTGGGGCATCGATTGTTTTTTTTGGCGAAAAGCATGATACCTTAATCGCATGGTATATGCTCGACTTGATCAGGAATGCAATGGATCATGAGTTTTTTAAGGTTAGGGGCAAAGTGCAAAAGGCTTCGTTCATGAGTGGCATGATGGAAACGTTAGCGAACAAATTGACATTGATGATCGAATCTGAACGCAACATGCTTAGTAAACTGAATGATTGCAAGGGCTTAATGGTCTGTAAAGATCGTGAAGTAAGCCATAGGTTTAATAGTTTGGGCCTAAATTTACAGTCGTCCAGGAGATATTATTCCAATGGCGATACATCAAGTTTTAATCGAGGCAAAGAGTCAGCAAAAAATATTAATCTCCGCAAAGGAGTTAAAAGTGATAAGCAGGCCGCTATAGGGTAGTTTTACCCCGTATTTATCCAGGTTATTTATTAGCAAAGGTGCATCAAATCGATGTGCCTTTTTTCTGTCAAGTATGGCAAACAGAACTTGTCAGTTTAACTTACATCCGCCTAGGGCTATATTCATCTTTATGGCTCTGATATGGAAGTACTTGACATCTATAAGCTATTCAGGCAAATAGTTATCGATTCGCCCTACCTGTCTGGTGGCGGCCAATTAAATTCCTTTGCAGTACTAGACAATCTATCCCAATTAAATGCGGCCAATGAAGAGATGTCATTTGCTGATTACCGAAAAGGCTGGTTCTGGTCCAGGGCTACAGAAAACAAAGGAGGTCAACCCAAGAATATCAAATTAGAATATGATATGCTAATGGTTGAAACTGTCAAAAGCAGCATAATGACCAGCCCATTTTCAAATGAGATATGCCACCCGATGTTCATAAGTGTGGCAAGTCCGGTAGAATGTGAGGGGTGTAAGCATCGAACTATTCCTGAGATTGATCAGCGCAATTTATTTAACCTACAGGTTGCGTTGAGGGAATTCTTTACCTATGGCCTGTATGATGTGGTGATGGAAGGGCTCGGTAGTTTGGGCGGAGCTCCAATTGTATCACTTAATGATGATGGTGACGATGATTTGCTGGGCCTGGAAGGAGCCGATCAAGGAAAATTATGGCTTAGTGAAGCCCGTGCCGCATGGATAAATGCCCAGGAAGGGACTTCCGCGCACGGACCACGCAAGGTGATTACCTCATATGTGAACCCAACGCCGCTGGACATATTCCAAGGAGGTAAGTACATCGATAATCTACGGATGAAAACGGTACAAATCGAGATATGTAATTGTGCACCCGATCTAACGCAAAACTTCAATTACCAACCGATGTCGACCAATGAATTACTCATGCTTAAATGTGATAGCTGCTAATGGACCCACTTGATCAACTGGCGGTTAGATTTGATGCAGGTCTCACAATTGTGATGAATGCCATGAAAGATGAATTCATCCAACAGGGACACAGTGCCAGTGGCAAAACACTTGACAGTTTCGAGGTAGTGATCCGAAGGGAATTTCAGGATCTAGTTGGGGAAATTCTGGTTGCCAGTACGGCAGTGTTTGTAGACAATCGCACACGTGCGCACCGCCCACCATTCAAAGCCATATTCGAATGGAGCGAGCACGTATTGAAGGGTGCCTCTGAAGAGGAACGCAAATCATTTTCATGGGCTGTGATCAATAAGATCGAAAAAGAAGGTACCCCAACCCGAAAGGCATTTGAGTTCAGCAAGAACGGGAGACGAACCGAATTTAGTCGTATTGCCATCGATGCCACAGAAGATGAATTTGAAGGGGAATTGGATTATTTGTTATTCATCCTAGACCTGGGCGATGATGCCTTAAGAGCGGCCTAATGAATAAGACTGCGATATATAAGCTGAGGTTAGATGGTGTTGACATCACTATTGACAACATGCGCCAGCTCAAGCAACTCCAAAAGGAGTACGTGCAAGAGCTGGAAAAAACTAAAATTGGATCGGATAGATACAAGCAGCTACAGAAGAATGTAGGTGCTATAAAAACCGTCCAGAAGGGATTTAATGATGAAATACGTCAAACCCAACGCGAACAAACCCAGCTAGCTGACAAGGCCAAGGGCTCGTATAGGGCTATGCAGGCGGAGCTCACAAACCTAAAGAATGAGTTCAAGGAATTAGGTGTGGAGGCTCGAGACGGCATCTATGGGAAAGGTATTCAGAAGAGGATCAAAGACCTTAGTAATGACCTAAAAGGCATCGATAAGGGGCTGGGTGACAATCAGCGCAGTGTTGGGGATTATGGTAAAGCTTTTGCTGGCGGAGGTGTTGGTGGTCTATTAAAGTTCGCTGGTGCTGCAGGAGTAGCAATTGGAGCCGTAACAGGGGTAGTCAATGCTGGGGTGGCATTGGTAGAGGTAAACAATAAACAAGCCCAGGCCGAGGCAGCATTAAGACAAGCAATGGGTAAGCGCGTTGAAGTTGCTGACCGATTAATTGAGCAAGCCGGCAAATTCCAGAACACTAGTTTGATTGGTGATGAGGCCATCATTGAGCAGCAAGCATTCCTTGCATCGATAGGTAAGACGGAGGAGGAAATAAATGATATTATTCAGGCATCCTTAAACCTTGCCGCTGTTACTGGTGGATCGCTTGAAAGCGGTGTTAAGAATCTCTCGAAGACATATAGTGGGCTTTCAGGTGAACTTGGTGAGGTATTGCCAGGACTCAGAAACCTAACAAAAGAAGAGCTGGAAGCGGGTGCAGCGGTTGAGTTAGTAAACACCCAATTTGCCGGTCAGGCTGAATTAGCAAGCACAGTGGGCAGTGGTCCACTCACACAATTATCAAATGTATGGGGTGACCTAAAGGAGTCTGTTGGTGGCTTTGTCCAAATCGGCTTGACTAAGTTGGCACCTTTCTTAAAAATAGGTATCCAGCAGGTCACTCGCTGGGTTGAGGCTCTGAACTTTGCACCTGCTGCATTTGCAGGGATAAAGGCAGTGGGTAGCCAGGCATTAGAACGGATTACTGATGATTTCAATCGGCAGATACTAAATGTAAAAATCGGAGTAGAGAGGCTCAAGAACTTCCTTGGACTGAGCAGTGACGCCAACGTTGATGCACTCAGGAGCCAAAGAGATGCTTTAGCAGCTGATGATCTAGGATTTAAGGAAGCTTTCAGGAATGCTTTCGATGAGTCAGCCAAGGAGATTGAGAAGGCAGTGCAAGCAAATAAGGAACGCTTTGCGGCATCAGGGGTTAGGATTGGTCAAGGCATTGGTGATGGTATCGCAAAGGGCGCCAGGAGTAAGGCCGAAGAAATATCTAAGAGTCTCGCACCCAAGTTAGATGAAGATATATTTAAGGAGCAATTACGTGAGCAAGAAAAAGAGGCAAAAGAACAGCTCCGATTGCTAGAAAAACAAGAGGATGCGGAATTAAAGCTTGAGGAAGAGTATCTAAAGTTTCACCGCGACCTTGAAGAAGAAGATCTCAAGGCTATCCAGAAGGCTGCCGATGAAGAACTGGCTATTTTAGAAAAGCGGCAACAGCAGGAAATTGACAAGGAATTAGAGCATGAGCGCGCTATTGCTGAAGAAAAGAAACGTATCCGTGAAGACACCGAGTCTCAAATATTAGAAATAGCGGCACAGGCTGCCCTATTACGACAAGAACGCAACCGAGAAGCACTTCAGGAAGAAACCGCTGAACGCTTGGCTGCTGTGGATGAAGAATTTGCCGGTCGTTTGGCTGCTGCAGAAGGAAACGCAGAAGAGACCGCACGTATAAATAAGTCTATTGAAGATGAAAAGCTTAAAATCCGAAAGGAAGAATTTGAGCAGAATAAGAAAATTAGCATTAAAGAAGCATTGATAAAAGGGGCTTTGGCAGCAATCCAGGCGATAGCCAACACGATCCTGCCATTCCCAGCTTCTTTGACTGCAGCCATACCAATAGCCGCGGCTACAGCCTTTCAGGTGGGTACAATCGCAAGTCAAACCTTTGCCGATGGTGGTTTTACTCCTAATAACTCCCCTGCTCCACCCGACCGAACTGGTCACCGTCCTGCTGGAATTGTGCACGTTGGTGAATATGTTACACCAAAAAAGGTGCTTGCCACGCCAAGGGGCCGAGCACTCGTCAATCAATTAGAATCTATCCGCGGCAATCTTGGTTTGGGTTCAGCCAGCCGTGGTTATTATGCCGATGGTGGTTTTGCGGTACCACTCAGTGGTTTAAGTGGAGGTAATCAGCAAGTTACGGTACAAAGCAATTTAGAGCTAACACCAGAGTTTGTTGCAGCTATCGAATCCGCTGTGGAGCGAGGTAGCGAAAAGGGTAGTGAAAAAGGATCAACTGAAGGCTTTGGGCGTGCAGCCTTAGAAAACGAACGTGATGTGCAAATCTTAGAAGATATAGCAGTATAATGTCAAGTATTACAACATATCCAGATGCTTTCTTCCCAGTCCGTGGCGGCTGTGGTAGGTTCACTCTACAGGGCTCAGGTAACGAGGATGACAATACAGGTTATCAAGTTTTCTTTGACGGAAATGCGTTGACTGAAATCGAGGAAGTTGGCCAGGGCACCATCAATGTAAGTCCTGACCGAATGGTTGACATTGCTCGTTTGTTTCGGCCAAAGATACCGGTACTTGGTGCTACCGCTGCTTATGAAGACGATGAGGCAGTAAAAGAAGTCTATATCAAGTATGGTGACATCACTTACGACCAGGACAATTGCACTTCTCAAGTGAATGTCAATACAGACAGTGATACACGTAAGATCGTTAATGCCACCGTGCAAGATTGGGAGGCTGACATATTTGCTGCAAATACTGTTGAGGCTTTGACCTATCGACCATTGGTCATGAATATGTGCCGTAATCAGTATGAGTACATCAGCATATTTAGTCCGGGTGGCAGTGGAACGGTGTCGGTGGTCAGGATAGATGGCAATGGCACCGAAACAGGCACCGTGGTTTCACTAAATGAAGGCATAACCGTCATTCCGATTGGTGGAAAGAATCATGTAGGTGGCGTCAGCTTGGCAAATATTGTTCGGGTAGAGGTGCGGGTATACACAGGTAAGACATTCAAGTATTTTGTTAAAGATGGATGTTGCCCACCCGATTTAGGACAGATCGTATTTTTTGAACCGAATGGTGGTTGGGCGGTACTAAAAGGCTGTCCCGCTTCGGCCAATATTGACAGCAGTGGTGTGGAGATTTGTACTGAAATACCATGTGGTATCAGCGGCACCGATAGATTTCTATATGGTAAGCAACCAGTTTCAATGAGTGGCCAAATGAATGTAAATATCGAAGTCGAAGTACCACCCCGCCCAGATTGGGCATTCTACCTATCTAGTTTTAAAATGTCTAGGCACAGATATATTGTTCGTGAAACGCTTACGGGCGATCAACTGGTAAAATTAAATATTGGTTCAGGAGGTATACGAATATTCGAAAAAGAAAAGGTCTTAAAGGCCGTCGTTTCAGGAACAATTGATTGGGTCGGGTAATGTCAAAACAACAGTGTATTTTCATATCCTTAGTCGAGATTCCATCTGGCATCCCGGCCCACTTCATTGACAATGGTGTGCTCTACCTAGACACCGATGACGCAACGAGGCTACCACTGACCAAGGCACCACAAGAATTAAATTCAAAAGGCAAAATCAAAGACGAGGCTGTACGTAATTTCAGTTTGCCTGTCACGCCTAAGAATGAGCTTACATTAAGATCGTTTCTATCACCTGTTGCATACAAACGTAGTTATGCACCAATTAAAGTAAATGTGATCGGTGGGGGCCTCTCCTATCGGGTCACATACCTAAATGTAATCAGGTCAAACAATGACAAAATAGAATGTCAATTAATTCGAGATAAAAACCATTGGCTGGTATTGGCTTCTCAAACTAGCCTACGCGACGTTGACTGGGGCGATCCCATTATATTCTCGTCGGATATAGTAAAACAGAGTTGGGACCATTGGCGGTACGACGGAGATCCCAGTAAAGGGTATATGTTTGCCATTGTTGACTACGGAAAATTCTTTCACCATAATAAGGTGGTTAGTGAAGATACTCGGCCCCTATTTAATCCCATCTATATATTACAGACTGCATTTTGCCACATAGGTTATTCCATTGAAAGCGAATTTTTCGATGATGACTTTTTCAAGCAAATGTGGTCGTATTATTTGCGTGAGGATTACGGCACCATACCTGAGTTACTCAGCAGACGAGATGTTAGTGTCAATGTGACATTTGAGAAAGATGTTTCAGATATTTACGACGAAGTATTTGATCCCAGTGATGTATTTAATGACGGCATATATAGTGCGCCGGTCGTTGCCGATTTCTTTTTCGATTTCACAATGTCAATCAGTGATGTAAATAGAAGACTAGCCCGGAAACTATTCATTCAGATTGTACGTAAGCGGCAAGGAGATGACGAGGAGGAAATACTAGCTGAAGGTGGTTATGAACTAAAGGCCATCCCAAAATATCCAGTTCCAAATGCGGATGTTAAATTCAGCCAAACCATTGAGGCGCTCAATGTAATATTAGATCCAAATGATCAGGTGTATTTATTATTGCTCGATGAATTTGGAAACAAGTACTACCTGATTAATGGTGTGTTTCACACACGTACCAGGAAAACATATTTCCAGAAGGGTGATGAAATGTTTTTCGGAGAATTATTTCGAGACGATACAATACTAGATTACTTCAAAGGATTCTTGCACTTTATCAATGGCAAGGTAGAACCTCAATTTAGTTTACGAAAGATCACAGCGTTCCCGCCATATGAATCTACGCTTTGGAAGGATACTAATGAGGAAATAGGGCCATTTGAGGGATTTTACAAACCAAATTCGCAGGCCATTGATTTGACTGACGAAGGTCTTTGTGAAGGTGGGTCATTAATTAACGAAAGGGCAAAAGTCAAGCGATTCCATTTATATCAATTCGCTGATTCATCTGATGCCAAAATAGATGATCTGAATTTAGAGCAAGAGCCATTTTCCCATAAGGTGGATCTGGGTGATGAGTATGAGAATAAAACAACCGAATATCCCAATCCGATATTTGAGCCTACGTGGTCTGATTGGACCAGAAGGTTTTTTAGCAATGAGGGCGTACCCATGTATTTGCCATTCATGTGGGACAATACCGATGGTGAATTAAGTTTCGACATCGGCCCTAGGATGTTGTTTTGCATTGGTAAAACTTCAGTTTCAAAGACAACAACGAGAGGCGAAGAGGCACCTGTTAAATTTAGATTTGAGACTGACGAAGACACATATGATACAGAATATCCGGTGCTATTTCATGAATGTAAGGAGAAAATCGTTTCGCTAAATAATACGGTTCCTATTCAAAAGTTCGTCTATGGCACGGATGACAATGGGTTTGATCTTTATACCTGGTTTTACCGCATATTATTACTATCATCTTTGTATTCTAGTAAAATTCTTACGAAGGTATTTTTAACCCCAACCAACTACCGAAAAAGTAGATTTAGGGACAAATATAAGGTGCCATTTAAAGGTCGTGAATTCTACGCCAAGGCTCTCAGCATTAGCAGGTATGATCCGTGTAGCCACGAGGCAGCAGAAATTCTATTCCTCCCAGATGTAGGGGTGGATGGTGTTTGTCCTGCTGACATCGGGAACGATGGAGATCCAAAGATCAATCCGTGTGCACTTAATTCACCGACAATCGTAATTACCAGAAGTTGCGACCCTCTTCAAGTTTCTGCAGATCTTGGCGGCATCGTAGAAAGTGTTATACAGACTGAAACTTGGACTGTTAGTATCGACGGTGGCGTGGCCATCCCCTACGTCCCAGGCTCACAAATCGTTGGGAGTACTGAGGAATTAGTATTTACTTACGATGCGGTTTATACCGATGGATGTACGGCACATGTAGAAAAGAATTTTCAATTTGAATTGATTTGCGGCCAGCTTGATCCAAATATATCCTTTGAGTATGACAACGCTACAAACTGTGTAAAAGCAACCGGTGATTCTGTGCAAGTTGATGACTGTACCACAATTTCAAATGAATCTTGGGAGGTTAAAATTGACAATGGTGGAGGGTATGGCAGCTATGCTGCTTACACCGAAGGTGACTCAGTTTGCAACTTTGAATGCGTCACATTTAAATGGACGGGGGATTTTGACAATAATTGTCCAAGTTTTACGGTGGAACAAGAATTTTGTGCACCACCACCGATCTGTAGAAATCAACCTGTGATTGATTGTGGCATTCAAGGTGATGGTAGTTTGATCCCTACTATTGTTGCAGCCGCTGGAGGAGTAATCACCAGCCAAATATCATTTGTGCTTTGGCAGTTTACCCATGGTGTAGATAGTCAAATCTATACATGGGATGGCAAACAACCACTTGATATTGATGGTGTGTATCACCTAAGAGCTCTGGTAAAGTTTTGTGATGGCTGCCCTGAAATATGCTTAGAGTCTGATTGTACCGCAACCACGGGCACAACTGGTGATCCTGATCCAAAATGTAATGAGTGGGATGTGTATATCGGTACTGGATTTAGTACAAATGAAATTACGGTACCAACTTCTAAGGTGGTTATCCCAGATGCTTGGGTGGCTCTGGATGCAGAAACGGTTTCTAAAAATCTGTTTGTGATCCTTGACGGAACTATTAAGATCAAGGACCACCCGGATGGGTATACCCTTAATATTGGGAACAAAATAACGTTCCCGTATGACCTTAGACCTTTCCAGACATTGGAAGTTCGTAATCGTTGCCGTTAGTTTTTTATTTCTTGCCTTCAATGCAGAAGCACAGAGGATTAGGCCCGATCGTGAAATCGAAGTAGCACCGGATTCAATGCCGGACTATATTTTGCTTTCTGATTCTACTAATGGATTTTTACAGTTTAGGCGTATTGCGCTGGATTGGAGCTTTAAGACCGATAGCGTATGTCTTACAATTGTGGAAGATAGCATAGGGTTCCCGTCAGAAAGCTTGCGCAAATGTTTTTTTACTACGGCAGGCGATACAAAAATTTGTGGCTTAGAGTACGTCGGTGATACCCTTACTGCTTACGTGTGCAGTGGAGCCACACAGATCGATAGTTTCAAGACGGAAATTGTTGGTGGCGGTGGTGCAGATACGGACGTCGATTCACTGGCAATCATAGGCAATGTTTTGCACGTTTACGAGGACAATAAAGACAGGACAGTTGACCTCAGTCAGTTCGTTGACACGGATATCGATTCGGTTAAAATAATTGGCAATGTCTTGCATATCTATGAAGACGCGCAAGATATATCTGTAGATCTCAGTCAATTTGTTGATACAGACGAACAGCAGATCGATAATTTTTCAATTAATGGCCGTGTGATCTCACTAGAAATAGAAAACGACGGCCAGCCACCCCAAACCGTGACCATACCAAACGACTCAATTGACGCCTATAATGGATTGACCTTAGTGGGCTCTGATAGTGTAAAACTTGGAGGCTTTTTGGTTGAAAACACTGAGATTACCGGTAGTGACGGCAATTCTTTTCACCGCATGACATGGGATTCAATATCCCTTTATTATATAAACGTACTTAGTAATTATCGCCTTCAGCACCTTGGAGATAATCACTTTTTTCAAATAACAGGGAATGGTGACCTATGGCAGAACGCCAGAGGCATGAACGAATATAATACCAGAATTTCAAATGGGGGGTTTGGGGGCATCTCAATGTACGTATTTTCTGATAGTTCTATTGTACCAAGCACACCGCTAGACAAAGTAATTGGACTTGCAATAGATACAGCATTCATTAAGATCCAAACCCCTGGGGTAAGAGACCAGAGCGTATCGGGTGGCATGATACTAACCTTGCAAACTGGCAACGGAGACGTGGAATATGAGACCATTGGTGATCTCATTGCAGATTCGGATGCATTAAAGCGCAAGCCTTGGCACATGGCTTTCTTTCAAGGGGATAGCTCAATAACCGACACTACAGCATGGGATTCGCTTGTATTAATGAATGATAATGTGCGCTGGATATATTTCAATGATACCCTCAATGCCTTAGCAATTGGAAAGGGCGCACGTGCAGACAACAATTATAATACTGCTTTAGGTGCGTATGCATTTCCATTTCAAAACGATACGATCACCGAAGCAATTACCAATACTCAAATAGACACAGTCAACGAAGTAATTACGGGGCTCGCTACCTATATAACGCATCTGGCCGATCTTGGCTATTCGACCGGGGATAATGTCAAAATAAGATTCACCTTAGTCAGCGGTCAGATGCCTTTTACTGACAGTGCAGTGTATATGATTGAAGGAGACCACCTTTTTAATATTGCCAGTGCTTCAACCTTGGCACCAATTTATTTTGAATTTGATAGTGTGGAAACCGGATCGTATGAATTAGTCGCAAATCAATATCTGACTCATTCTACCGCATTAGGGGATTCCTCAATCGTTGATCGTAACAGGCAAGTTGCATTGGGTGGAGATCGAACAGAAGAAATAAAGTTCGCCCAAGACATCCGATTCGATGCTGACACCAACTTTACCCACAGGCAATTTTATCAATATGATTCAAGCACGAATCAATTAATTCCGTTTTGGTGGGATCTTGAAAATAATGGCATTGTCTATTGGGATAATGCAGATTTCCGAACTCTCGAAGAGCATCTGCATTTTGATGGTACTAGTGACGTCGGCATAAACGGTAGGCCCGTCCCAAGTGTCTGGCGATTGTCGGTATATGGCGGCTTAGCAGTTGTTGAAGATCCTTTGGCATTAGGCCGAGCTCAAATAAGAATGGGTGATACCACATTGACGGATTGGTACTGGTTTACTGAAGCATCTGACGATGATTATGTAATTCGGTCACATAATAAAACTGGAGTTGGAGAAAACGAACCGAATTTCGTAATCGATAGTGCGGGACAATTTTGGATTCCATTTTATAGATATACCACATTTGAAAAGAACACCTTGACCAATGGTCTGGATAAAGTATTGCTAACTGATGCAGCGGGATTCATGTGGAACATTAGACTTGACTCTCTTGCTTCTCAATTATCTGTAGCTGCTTCTGCCGATTCCCTTGGCACACCATTCAACGATGGCAACCTAATCATAGGAAACGGAACGCGCGGTGGCCAAGAGAACGCGAATTTCTTTGCAGATGTCACTAACACAAGGCTAGGCATCGGAACAAATACCCCAGACGAAACCATCCATGCCAAATCAACAGGCAATGCCTCCTTAAAAATCGATGGAGGCCCTCTGAGTACCTCCGAAATGTTCTGGGCCCAAAATGGGACAAACAAATGGAGAATGGGCACCGATGGTCTTTTGACAGACCTATATCTATATCGCCAAACAGGATCGGCTACAATATTTAAAATGGATATATCTAGCCTACTGACTACTTGGTATGAGAACCAGGAATTTCAGAAGGATATAACGTTGTCGGGATTCACTGGCGGAGTGAAGGATCAGGCATCGTATAGGGGCTTAAATATCGATGCTTCTGGGCAGGTGGGCACGTTTGATTTAGATACTCTAGGGGGTAGCCTTTGGACAGATGCAGGACCAAATACTTATCTTACCAGTACTGCTGACAATGTTACTATAGGCAGCACGGCAAGCACGGGTAGTAAGTTGTTTGTAGATGGTTCTTTTGCTGTGGGCACAACAAGCAGCTTCACAGGTGAATCAACCTTTAATTCAGCAGCAAGATTTAATGACGGCATAAAGGATTTTTTAGGTGGCCTTGGTGCATCTGGCCAGGTATTGAA
>CAKZPV010000022.1 GCA_937139405.1 uncultured Nitrospirota bacterium | reverse complement strand
GTCTTATGGTGGAGGTCAGGACAATGGCAAGCGGTTGAGTCATTCAAAGACGTGGTAAAAGAAGTCATTTCAATTGTTACAGCGTTTACGTTAGCTCATTCCATCACATTGAGTGTGGCAGCATTGGAACTGGTTACATTGCCATCTCGATGGGTGGAATCTGTCATTGCAGGATCCGTTGTACTAGCCGCCTTACATAACCTGTTTCCCATCATTCAAGTCCGGCGTTGGATCGTCGGATTGGTCTTTGGTCTGGTGCATGGTTTTGGATTCGCTTTGGTCTTATCAGATTTAGCATTGCCCACTTCATCCATGTTTGTCGCCTTAGCGGGGTTTAATCTTGGAGTAGAAGTGGGACAACTGGTGATCGTCGCGGCATTCTTACCACTGGCCTACGCCGCCCGCCATTCCTGGACTTACCGACATTTCGCCGTACAATTCGGATCGGTGTGCATCGCAAGCTTAGCCTTCATCTGGTTCATGGAACGCAGTCTCAACCTACAATTAACCAATTGGCTCTGGTAATTCGGAATACGATAAGAGACAACCATGGCACAAACACCCATTATCAACACAATCGAAAAGGAGTCTATCTTACAAAAAACATTGACCGTAAGATCTTGCATGGCCAAAACTCTCTTAGGAATAAGTCTAATTTTCATTGCTCTAGGAAACGCATTTGATAGACAATTACATGCAGCGCCTCAATCTGCCTTCTCGCTTTCCGTGGATAACCAACAATTCTCCGCACATATTATTCGTACATCATTAAAACATGTCTTAGAAACCCTAGCGACCCATGAACCTTTTCGATTAATCCTAAATGGGAACGCAAAGAACGATGTCATTTCCTCTTCGTTTAGCCATCTCTCTTTCAAAGAAAGCCTAGAGACACTGCTCCTCGGGTACGATTACGCCATCATTCAACACCAACTTGATCCCATCATACAGACCCATGAAATGCGCTCTCTTATGGAAGTCTTGGTTTTGACAAGAAATCCGTCAGAACCATATTCGGATGAAGTGAGACCTTCATATACTTCTCTTCAAAAAATTTCAAATCAGCTACCTCTTTTGCAAGCAAGCAAAAGTCTGAAGAAATCAGATCAATCCACAACCTTGGGCTTGGAGACAGACAACAATGAAAGCGATTTCCAAGCGACAGTAGAGGAGGCCCTGCAAGATACGGATCCCGAATCTCTCGCGTTGCTCAAAGAACTCCTGGAAGAATAAAAAAACAACATATGCATCATCAACCATCAACCTGAATTATTTCCCAGGTCAACCTCGCACAAATTCAAGCACAGTTTCTTGGTTTTTCTAACCAACCCAGAACAAATCATTTGCCTTCTCCTGCTTATTTAAAAGAACTTTTGCAGAGAAATCCAATTCTACTCCTTCATTTCATATAGGTTATTGGTGTTTCTAAATTATGCAAATAAAAACCGTGAATATTTTTTGTCAATCGGGAAATCCATTTTTCGGTTTCACATCGTATTTTCAGATAAAAGACATCAGCCGTTCTGAGGGTGAAATTTTAAAACCATCAAGCAAAGAGGAATATCATGAAAAGTAAAAAAAATTCAATTTGGAATCAACTACACAAATACCTGTCTCCTGCTGATATACAAGCTTTAGGAGAAAACCCAATTTTCGATTATTTACAAACAACATATGGGAAACCAGAAGAGAGTACTGTTCAGGAAGATTTAACAGAGTTCATCTTCAAAATTCATGATCGTAAAGTGCGCTTCTGGCAGCAGGACTCCACCGGAGTAATTATTGGGGTGGGAGGGGGGCAGGCGCTCCTTGAAACACCCTGCCCCACCATTGGCCTCGTTGCGATCATCGAATTACCTAGTACTGCCACGGTTAGCCTATTTGGAGTTCTGCTTAATGGTGTTCGCGGCCTAGCTGCTGCTATTGCCCAAGCCACAGCTGCAGCAACTGCGCAAGCTTTTTTTCTTGCCACGCCTTTTGCTCAATCATCAGCGCTCTGCGCATTAGTATGTGGTGGACCTCAATGTTCTTGCGTGCCTGTCCCAACCATCACAGCCGTAAACTCAGTGAACGTTAACAGGGCATTATTCTTGCCCATCAGTGTGACAGTTAATTTAACCGTAAGAACGAATGTGCTCTGCATGTAAATCCTGAAAAGTGCGATTGGTCTCAGTTATTCCCCAGGTCAATCAAGAACAATCTTCAGTAGTATTTCTTGGCTGTTTTAACCAGTTTCGAACAAATTCCCTATTTCTGCGTAATTAAAGAAACATCAACAGGGAAATCCAATCCTCCCCTGCCGTTCACATAGGTTCATGATGTTTCTACATTACGTAGATAAAAAAATAATGAATATTTTAGGTCAATCGGGAAATCCAATTTTCAGGTCCACATCGTATATCCAAATATGAGACGAAGATCGTTCCTAGCTCGAGCCATAAAGGCTAGGAATTTTTTAAACGTATCTTTTTGAGGGAGAGGCGTAGAACCAAGCATGAAGAACTCACCATCCGTAGCCCAAAGAACCGGCTGGCTCTTTTTCATTTGGAGGGAAGTCTAGGTATGAATCCCCTGAGTTTGGTAAATCTCACACCCTTGATGGATCTTACAGGTGGTAAGCCTAGTCTTAAGATTGGCTTAATTGATGGTCCAGTGGCCACTAATCATTCCGATTTCACAGGTACACCTATTCACGTGATCTCAGGAGAACCTTCTGGCATCTGCTCTCGAACCAATAGCATTGCATGTAATCATGGAACCTTGGTGGCTGGAGTCTTGAGTGCACGAAGACAGTCCATAGCCCCGGCCATTTGCCCTGACTGCACTCTTATTATTCGCTCTATTTTTTCTGAGACGACCTTGGGAAACAGTCATATGCCTACCGCAGATCCCCAACAGCTGGCAACCGCCATTCTAGAAAGTATTAAGGCAGGCGTTCGCATCGTAAATTTGAGCCTTGACCTTTCTCCAACATCAGGAATAGGTCAGAAGACTTTAGACGGAGCACTCGATTATGCAACACAACGGGGCGTGATAATCATTGCAGCAGCAGGGAATCAGGCAACGATTGGGAGCTCGATCATCACCCGGCACCCCTGGGTTATTCCCATCGTTGCTTGTGACCTTCGAGGTCGACCGGCGGGGCAATCAAATCTAGCCAGTTCTATTGGAAAACGCGGTCTAAGAGCACCAGGCGACAGAATTACAAGTATTGGGAGTAACGGGAGCCCTCTTATATTCTCTGGCACAAGCGCCGCAGTACCTTTTGTAACAGGGACTACAGCTCTTCTGTGGTCACAATTTCCCAACGCTACTGCAACACAAGTCCGATTCGCCATAACTCAAGCCTACACACGACGACATTCGCTAGTACCACCTTTATTGAACGCATGGGCAGCATTTCAGTTCCTGAAGAAAGAGTTTGAAACCCAATGATTCCTAGGAATGGAGAAGAAAAAATAAGAAGGACGAGGTTACAAGAGTCAGGAGGTCTAACCACCTAGATTACTCTAGAGCAGACAATGGGAGAAACCCGTTGTGAAAACACCAGGCGGCGACCAGATGAGGGATGACTTGGTGCCCAGTTCTAAGATGAAGTGTTCAGATACAAATGGGCAAGAAGTAAATCAGGTCATTAATTAATATGTTGAGTTCATTAAAACAGGAGGTGAGTTATGAGACAATCAGAACTTTTAGAACAATCGACGGAGCCATTTTCCCCTACCACCGAGGAATCGGCTTATCCATCTATTACGACTAATCAGAATTCTGTTACCCCTAGCGGAACTGAGATGATTACGCCTCCGCAAGTAGAAGGGACCTGTGCAAAATGTGAGACCACTAGTTCCCAAGACAATAACAAACAAGACATCGTCCCTCGATCCTTCGTTTACGGTTTAGGAAAAATCGAAGCACGATTCCCAACCTTATCTGCCGAAAAGGAATTTGCACAGGCAACTGGACGTTCAAAGACGACCGGCTTAACGGACAAACAGACCCTAAGCACTGTGCTATCGGCCAAAGAAAATCGGTACCTAGTACGTCAACTGTGTTGGGTCTTCAGCATTGAGGGGATTGAAACATACATCCTCTATCCACGAGATCCGTCTGATTTTGATCTATTGATCACCGCACTGCGGCAAAATCCCAGCCCCTTGGATATGGATGTGGTGATTGGGTTTTTAGGACCAGTTGCCCCACCAGAGATGTGCAATGGGCTTATGGTACCAATTCTAGTGTTCGACCAGATTTATTCTCTGGACCGCGACGCTCTGATGCAATCGATCCCAAAGCCAAACGACATTGCCAAAAGCTCTTTCAAAGCAGTGGCTGAAGAACTCTTCGAAAAACTCATCCAATTGACCGACAATGCCGGGGCGATGGATGAACATCGTGCCGTAAATTATTTGGCGGTTCGGTATCCTGCGATATATGCAAAAGCAGCTGAAGTCTTTGAACAGAACGCTTCTCTAACTGCGGTAGATGTTAAACCATCGCCTCTTAGCGGAGTCCGCAAAGTTGTCGATGTTATCTTCTCATATACCAATCGCACGACCGATATGACCGAAAAATTCTTCGTGCGGGTAGACGTCACAGAAGAGTTTCCATTCTTGACCAAGAAACTTTCGCCCTACTTCGACAGAGAATAACAACCCCAAAAGGAGGTGAATGTAATGGCCATTCCAGGATTTACCGGAGAACAAGCACTATATACTTCAAAAAGACGTTATAGGAGTAGCAACCACCATAGCGGGTCGGGAAGAAATGTCGTCTCAATCGCTGCATGCCCTGGCATAGTTACTGGGACTGGAAGATCGGTAGGTGACGCAAGATTTTTTCCAGTTCCTCGCTTTAACCTAGCGTTTGGTCGTGCAAGATTGGATGCTCAAGCAAAGTGTCCTCCCGGTTGCATTTTTAATCCCTTTCCCATTGGCGGCGCTCAGGGAATAGGAATAACGAGAGTATCAGCAGTAGCCGCAGGCCGGCCGATTGAATTTATCAATATCCAAGCATCATTTATGTGCACATCGCCTCCACGTCCACCAGCACCTCCCACTACTTTCACCATACCTAGTGGAGTAAGAACCGCGGTAACGGTCGTAGCTGTTGCTGGTTTAGCAGCACTCTTTGTGGTAGCGGTTATAGATCCTGTTCCAGGCGATGAAGTTGCAATAGGAAGCGCAATTTTAGCACTGTTGTAGGTACGGCGAGTAAAACCTTACAAGCAGATAAGGATTCTGAACGAATAGAAATCGTGGCTCCCTGTAATTTCAATTAGATTCCCCGGACATCTCCGGGGAATCTAAAGAAGAGAATGGAGGCAAGTTCCTACGCAAACTGACTTATTATTGATTACTATCTGGCAAAAGAATAAACTTCAATTCCGCTTCCAAATCAATCCAAAAACTTAAAAACCAACTCCTCAACCACTATCCTTACGTCTGTTAAAAACCAGCCCAATAAATCTTTGGTAACCCTTCCATCCTAGCCATCTTGCCATCACCCTGCGAAAGCAGTAATACATCAGGCTTGGTTTTTCTAAAGTGTGGCTTTTAAAGAGAAAGACAGCAAAGAATAGATAGGCACTTTGAAGAGCGCCAAACTTTTTTTCACGGAACGTTTTCGGAATAGACCATGTCGAGATCAACTTTCTCTCTGCTTTGTGAGGTTGGGTTAATCGCATTGGGAGGGTTTGCCGTCGTTGCGTGGGCGAAAAACCAAGTTTCTTTGATTCAAATTCTACCCACACTAGTCCCCATGTCTATTCCAGCTTAGGTGGGTTTAGCACTTATTTAAAGCATGCGGCACTATTATCGAATATATTCGATAGTGAGATTAAAGGCTTTCCACCGTTAATGTCTTATTGTCCCGATATCAATTCCTGCTCAAAATTGGTAAATTGAAATGTACAATAAAATCTTTGCAATCAATAAGCCATAGATCTCTTCAAGCAAATTTAACTTTTATCCATCGGAGAACAAGATGAGACAACACGGACATTCCAAAAAGATAGCTCAAGCTGCGCAGTATTGTAGGTTGATTTGCGCAACCATACTTTTTATTTTTATTAGCACGACTACCAGTCTGAGTCTGGCTGAAACCAACCGTACATTATATGAACGTCTTGGTGGATATGACGCGATCTCAGCCGTCGTCGACGTCTTTCTTGTCAAAGTATGGGAGGATCCAGTTGTCGGACGATTTTTTGTGGGAATGGGCACAGATACCCGCAATCAACTACGTCAAAAAAATAAAAACCTGATGTGCGCAAATACCGGTGGGCCCTGCAAAAAAATTAATCGCCCATTAGGCAAGGCCCATATCGGCTTAGGGATTACCGATAAAGAATTTGATATCGTCGCCGGACATTTAGTGACGACCTTACAAGAATTCAAAGTTCCCAAAAAAGAATTTGATGAACTCATGACCAAAGTCGGTGGACTTCGTGACTATGTGGTCGAAGCCAGGATAAAAAACTAACCTAAAAATCTATTTTCGACGGATGGCTACCAGGCGGCCAATCATTTCTTGAGGAAGATTTGGGGGAGGGGCACTTAGGTCAATTCTTGGACCAACACCTTGGACCAATTTGAGACCTTGTGACGTATTGACGATCCCTTTGATGCGAAGGGCTTGAAGCGGTTGAAGTTGTTGGACGAGTTGTTCAGGTGTGATGTTCTGTGGGATGGAGAGTTCTTGCGACTCAAATGCTTCATGTGTGTGAGGGATGAGCTCAGGCTTACTTGTACGTTTGGGTGAAATGGTTTGATTCGAAGTGGGAGGAAAGACCACGGTGGTATCGATCTGTCCCTGAATACTTTGAATCATTGGAGCGTCAGGGGCCATATCCTGGAGAATGTCTTCCAGTTTCCCCAAGGAATCTTCGGGAACTAAGTCAACTTTATTGAGCACGACGATATCGGCCGAAGACACTTGCTGCTCAAACGTGCCTTCCAAATCTCTTCCTTCGGCCACTTGTTCCGCATTCGCCACCACTACGGCCAAACTTTCTCCCACCCATTCCGTAATTGGTTCCCGCCAAAATGTCATGAGCGTTTCGAAGGGTAAGGCCACACCCGATGTTTCAACGACAATTCGATCGGGGTGTATGGTCTCCCACAAATTCTGAAGCGTCTCAAGGAGTTCATTGGTTAACTGGCAACAAACACAGCCGCCTTCCAGTTCTACATACCCTGGTCCACCAGCTTCCTGAAGCAGCGCCTTATCTATACCCAACTCCCCAAACTCATTAGAGACCACCGCCAGCTTTAGACCCCGCTCCTGAGCATCTGTAATCAAATGTTTCACTAA
This sequence comes from uncultured Nitrospirota bacterium, assembly GCA_937139405.1. Lineage (GTDB taxonomy): Bacteria > Nitrospirota > Nitrospiria > Nitrospirales > UBA8639 > Nitrospira_E. The sequence continues at coordinate 69,187 of CAKZPV010000022.1, read as the reverse complement.
GGTAGTTTTTCCAGCTCCCAAAAAACCAGAGACTACTAAGGCAGGTACCCCTAAAACAGGAGGCGTAGATTCATTGGGGGAAGACATCGCTGTCGATTCAGTGGTCATGAGAAATACACGTCTCTGATGAGCAAGAAAATAAGGGTTTGAACAATGATTATTGAGAGCTAATTTCGTACTCTAATGTGACCGTGCCACGTACTGTGAGTTCTCCGGCTGATACCGAAGCCTCGGCTCCACCGTCCATGGCCATCGCCGCACTCGCCATTCGGTAACGCACAGGCGGTGCCACGACCGACACTCCACCTTCTATGACTTTCATAATTCGTACTAATTTGATTTTCAAGGATTGAGCTAACGCATTCGCTTTCTCTTGAGCTTTAGAAGACGCCAGTTGTAAGACGGTGAGTTTCGCAGGTTGTTGATCTTGTAAACCCCAAGAAATACCAGAAAAGCGGTTAGCTCCGACTTTCAGGACACGATCCACGACTTGGCCGACAATCTCCAAATTGCGGACCTCCACATTAACCTGATGTACCACTCGATAGCCAATGATGCGATGAATCGTTTGCTCTAACGGCCCGGTAGAAGACCGCCGTGGACGAGGAGGATATTCCGGAGTGACATTTAATGAAGTAGTTTGGATAAATTTCGGTTCAATTTTTAACTGTTGGCATGCTTTCAAGACCCGAGCCATGCGCTCTTGATTCTCTTGTTGGACTTTCGCCAATTTTTCCCCAACAGTTTCTACCGCGAAACTCAACACCGCTTTGTCGGGCGGCAGGTTGACTTTGCCTTCTGCCGAGACGGTCAAACGTGGCTCATCTTGTTCCCTATCTCCAGCCCATGCTTGAACTGGCCCTACGAGGAGACCCACGAACACCCAGCTCACTATTATTGTTGTTTTCATGGCCTGGAACATTGACAAACCCCACAGATGTTTTTGAGAATGCTTCCATTATGACTATACCTAATGCGGCCTCGGCCCAAACCTCACCTTCCTCGGAAATTCCAGACCGGCTCTGTACGTGGTGTCAAACGACAATGATGAAACGTCTTGTGGGGGAAGGTCGATTTATCCACTACACCTGCCCAAAATGCATTTTCCAGCATACGTCCAAAGTGGATATTTCGTCAGCCTCTTCTTAGGTTTCTCCCAACCGGCGCTCAAAACAAATTGGAGACGATGCGAGTCCCGCCAACCCACGTTCCGATAATACTGCCAATGGTAGGAAGCAAAAAAGCGAGAAACACTCGAAGAAGTCGACTCTTCCACCATCGACCCGGAACCGCGATATCATCAGCTACCGTTTGAAAATCCCGCACGATTGGAGGTTGAAGATAGGCTTGCACTAACGCCGTGACATAGCCCACACCAATGACCGGCGTCAGACTCGTAAATGGCGCAGACACAAACGCCGTGAAGATTGTCAAAGGATGAGCCATCGCTACAATAGCCCCAATGCCACTGGGAATGCCATTTGCTAAAATCCAAAACAACGCATTTTCTCCTGCTGCCCCCGCTCCTTTTTGCCAACCAATCCAGGCAATGGATCCGACAATTAACAGAGGAATACTCCAACCAATCATTTTCCAGATGGGAGAAACCGGCGGGATATAATTTAACTCGTCTAAGTCGACTGTTTTTTGCTGCTCAATGGTTTGGCATATACCTGCCACATGACCCGCTCCGACGACTGCGACCGTTCTCGTCCCCGGAGCCTCGACCATTTTTTTCGCTAAGTAACGATCTCGCTCGTCAATGAGAACCACTTTAAGCGTGGGGACTTCTTTCCCCAGTTCTTTCATCATCTCGGAGAGCACATCTTGTTTTTTGAGATTGCGGATTTCATCCTCAGAAACTTCTGTGGTATCAAAAATACTGAGCATGAGAGAAGAAACCAATAAACTCTTGCGCCAAAACGGCGTATTACGCCAAGCCCGACGCATGGTGACCCGCACATCACGGTCCGCTAATATCACTGGAGCAGTATGTTTCTCAGCCATCCGAATGGCTTCAAGCATTTCCGTTCCTGGCAACACGCCAAGTTTATCGCCCAATCGTTTTTGAAAAGAGGCTAACACCAGATTGACCATGAGCGTACTGAGTTGCTGCCGGCGAATGATCTCTTTCAAGTCCAATGATTCCCAACGATTGGGATTGGAAATGGCTTCAAAGCGCTTGGCATCTAATTCCACGCAGACCCCATCTGGGTGTTCCTGCTCAATCACCAATTTGACTAATTCAACAGATTCTTGTGAAACATGGGCTGTTCCCACTAAGATGATCGTCTTGTTCCCAACGGTCAAAACCGTGACATCGGACTCATACTGACCAAGAAGACCTGTAGGGGAATGTGGAACTGAAGAAGGTGGAGAATCATCAATATCTGACATACGCACACCTTGACATATTCGCCAATAAACTTGTCAAGCCTGAAAGCTGGTGATCGTAAAAAAACTTCGCGGTCGGCCCAGATCGCGATACTTTTTGCGTTGACATACTCCCCCATAGTTATTACCCATTGCTGTGAGGAATTTTCCATGGGACTTGAAGCGAAAAAAAATCCTCAACGGAAACCCGTCTGGATATGGATCTGTGCCGAAGGGGGGCGATGGCGCATCAATCATACTCCTGATGGTGTCTGGTCTTGTCCAATTGGCCTAGGAGGGAAACGCGTGGGTGCTTGGAAAGTTGGTCTTCCACCTAGCTTAGATTTCTGGCCCGGGATCAAAAACCAAGAGTAAATTTCTATCGAAAGCATTCTCAACCCGCTCAATAGATTCCTGTACCTGCGTCAACCAGCATTGACAAAATTTTTTAAGTTTCGCACAGTTACACACCACATCTGAGCTCCAGTTACAATATCGAGCAGCCACACGTTAAAAAAGAAGTCCGTGAATCTTGATCCAGGGAAGGAACCATTCACATGAGTCATGATGAACTGATTACTTCGACCGCACAATGGACTTTGGTCATTCATCGAGTCACGGATACGACTGCAGAAATTTTTGTTGGCACCCTGTTCCCAACTCTCAAAATGCCAGCCCGTGCCCGTGTTCGACTGACCCTTCCGGATGGCAGGACGCGCACTCGCCAAATCTTCAAAAGAAATTGGAGGCGTCCGTTCAGAAAACTCAATCAACGATTTTATACTGTCTGTCGATTTGAAAACCTAATTCCGGGAACTCGCTATTCTGTGATGTTTTCTCGTCGGATCGAAGCTCTGGGAGATGTCGTTCCAGAGTCTTGGCAGAAACTCAAAACGGGCACCTTTGATACGTTGCCTCCACGCCTTCCCTTAAAAGGGAAGAAACCCTTTACTATTGGACTGGGCAGTTGTTTCTACAATCACCGAGATGGAGGACAAGCAGCGGCTTCCTATAAGGCTCTCTATACGCGTGGATCCGACGCTGTTCGTCCAGATATCACCTTTCTCACAGGAGACCAAGTGTATTTGGATATTGGATTTGATTCCTTATCTCTTCTGCCACACGAAATACGGCAACGCATTGCGAATGACTATGCCCTCCATTGGCAAGCCTTGGGTAGTATCTTGAATCGTGGTGGGACATGGATGCTTCCCGATGATCACGAATATTGGAATGATTTCCCGTTTTATGATTCGCTTATTCCTACTTTGCTTGCGCTCAAACTCCCTTGGGTCAGAAAGAATTGGAAGTCGGCCGCGAGAGATGGTGTTAAGAATATTCAGCGCTCTCCTCAGGTAGAAATCTTGTCCATTGGGAAAGACTTATCCATTTGCCTGGCAGATCTCCGATCATTTCGAGAAAAAAAAAGAATGATTTCTAAACAAGCCTTTGCTCCAATTGTGAATTGGGCGACGTCACTAAAATCACCAGGCATTCTGGTTTCTCCTCAACCCCTTATCGTCGAAAAAAATTCGAGTGAAAGAAATTTATTAAGCTTTGAAGCGCAATATACAGAGCTTCTAAGAGCCTTAGCTCATAGTGGCCATGATATTGTGCTCTTGAGCGGAGATGTACATTTTGGACGTATTGCGACAGTCCCACTGGGCAATAATGGCGGGCGACTCATAGAAGTGATTGCGTCCCCCATGTCCAACTTGACGGGGTTGAACGGCGTGGCGACTTCTGGGCCTAAATCGAGACCGAAGAAATTTCCCGATCCAAAGGCTCTGAAAATTGAAGGGTGGGATCCTGCCACGGTCACCTACGATTCGGCCTTCAACGTGACAACAAAAAAAGGCCGAGTCCTCTCAGCTTATCCGAAAAAACGGACGAGGGACCATTTCATGACCATCAGTTTCTGTCGCCTACGAAGTGGGGGAATTCAGTTGAACGCAAATGCTTGGCAAATCCGCGCGCGAAGCGGCTCCAAGAATTTACCAGTAAAAGACTTTAAGAAGACATTTACGTTCACATTAACGTAAATGACTTTAGGTCCAAATAAGAAAGGTGTCATGACCGAAAGGACAAAGCAAGCGACCGAGTTTCAGGAAAGTTTCCCCTCGCTTCTCTAGAGATCAAAAAGAAAATTGACGTTACCGCCTCCCCAGCGCTTGATGGTTCCCTCAATCCCCTTCTTATTTTCAGCATAAACCCAGACAACAACATCTTCCAACCCTGTCAAAGTTTTCATCTGCTCTAAGAGCACAAGGACAATTTTTCGTCCTCGCTCTCGATCAGCGGATAATCGATTAAAGAAAGCTTCCGTGACATGCAATTGAAGCAGATTTTCTTTGACCTGAAGGCCTGTAATCTCCGGGTTCTCTCCCATCTGCATTTTAATGGTCTCTGCAATTTCTTCATTCGTCTTAGACATATATCACCTAAATATTCCTTAATCTTAATTGCTGTCAATGGGAGTATGACTTCTGACTAGATGAAAATCTAGGAAATGGGTTGCGTCGCCTGCTCTAACCACCCTCTCGTCTCCTTATCCACCTTGGATTCCAAACATTTCCATACACGGGCATGATAGGCATTCACCCAATCTCGTTCACACGTGGACAGAAGGTTTACGAGAATTAACTGCCGATCAAACGGCACCATCGTCAACGTATCGAATCCTAAAAATGGACGGTTGGCATCCTTTGACATTTCTTCATCTTTGACGACGACTAAATTTTCAAGCCGAATCCCATAGGCCCCGGGTTTGTAATACCCAGGTTCATTGGACACAATCATGCCGGATCGAAGTGCGACATCACTGGCAGACTTTGAGATCCGTTGCGGTCCTTCATGAACCCCAAGAAAACTGCCGACCCCATGGCCAGTCCCATGATCGTAATCCAAGCCCATGGCCCAAAGAGGTGATCGGGCTAACGCATCAAGCTGACTCCCGGTCGTCCCTTGTGGAAATTTGGCCGTTGCCAGCGCAATATGGCCTTGTAGCACTCTCGTATAACGATCACGATGCTCAGCAGACGGTTGTCCAATCACCACAGTCCGTGTGATATCCGTCGTCCCATCAAGGTATTGCCCCCCTGAATCCACAAGATACAATGTCCCTAACTCCAACGGACGGTTGGTTTCAGGCGTCGAATGATAATGCACAATGGCTCCATTGGATCCAGACCCGGAAATAGTCGGGAAACTCGAATCTTCCCACTTGGGCTGCTTCTGACGACAATCATCTAAATACGCCGACGCCTGCAATTCTGTGACGTGCCCACTTGGCGCTTCACGTTCGAGCCAGGCTAAAAACTGACAGACCGCAACTCCATCGCGCTCATGGGCAGCATAAGCACCTTGAATTTCGACAGTATTTTTACAGGCTTTGGGCAGTGCGCAAGGGTCATCATCACGAAGGATACGCGCCCCGTGTTTGGTCAAGGTCGAAAATATCCAGGTATTGGTTTTCAAGGGGTCGCACAACACTTGCTGATTCTGCTGTCCTAAATGTTGTAATGCCCCTTCAAAGGCGTCCGGCGATTCCAGGGAAACATCTGTACCAAGATGTGCCCCAAGACCAGGACTCACTTTTTGAGAGTCCACAAAGACCGCCACTCGCCCGGTCGCATAGACAATCGCTTGGCACAAGGGTAACGGTGTATGCGACACATCACTGCCTCGAATATTTAACAACCACGCGATGGAATCAGGCGCACTGATTACAGCGGCCTCAATCCCTTCATCTCGGAAATGCTTGGCCAAATCCTCACGCTTCTCTTGGGAATGTTTCCCAGAAAACTCCAAAAGGTGTGGCTGAATCACACCCATAGGAACAGCAGGCTGCTCTCGCCACACCCGATCTATAGGGTTTGGAGAACAAGGAATCAGTTGGGCTTCAACCCGATCACAGGCTTTTTGATAACGGGCAAGATCTATTGGTGTATGGAGATACGGATCATAACCAATGCGGTTAGAAGGCCGAACATGAGACTCAAGCCAGATGGCCGGCGGCTGATCTCCGCTATGTTTGAAGATAAAATCCTGCTTGTTAACTTGGTCACCAACTTGGAGCGTATAGCGCCCATCCACAAACATTGCGGCTTCTTCAGCAAGAACAATCGCCGTACCCGCCGACCCTGTAAACCCGGTGAGCCATGCTAACCGTTCAGCGCAAGCTGGCACATATTCATTTTGATATTCATCAGCATGAGGCACAATGAATCCCGTCAATTCCAAACGCTGCAATTCGAACCTCAAAGCTTCGAGTGGTTTTTCGTTCATAGGATCGTCTTGTTCTTAATTCGTATCGTCAATTGTCTCTACTCTTCGACATACGTATGCACGGACACGAGCAAAAGGATAGCATATTCCCCTTTGATCTTTCCGGATCAACTGGGAATTTTTTGGAAATTATTTAGCGATTACTGGATGGATTGAAATGCCAAATCTTCGGACGAAAAGGTGGGAATCAACGTTGGGAAATTCGCGTTGTCGAGTAAAGTTTTGATGGGTTGTTGCGGACCAACAAGACTCATAGTCAAATCACATTCCTTCAAATTCAGGTAGGCCAAGGCTAGGCCACCCAATGCCGTACTGTCCATAAATGTCACACCCTGAATATTGAACATAATATGCTTCGCACCGGAAAGTCTGGCATTGCCCACAATGGCTTGAAAGACTTTTCGAGAGTAAAACGTCACTCGTCCGGAGATCATCAAAACAAGTGTGTCATCTTGTATTCGTTCGGCTACATGCATCATCACACCATCATTCTTACGCCTTTCTCGGCAATTCCAGGCAATTCTTGCCGATTACCCCTGATTTTCTGATTATTTGCCATGTCCTAGGTGATCAATGAACCTGAAAAACACCAAGAGGAAAGTTGACGAAAAAAGTGAAATGATGACTGCAAATCGAAAAACAGGGAAGAACGTACTACAAAAGAACAAAAAATAATCACGAGATTGAAAACTTCAATACTCGTTTTGCTTGGCACCATGGCCTCGCGAAAATTTTTTCTGGAAATCGATCAGGCCATGAGAATGAAGAGTAAATAGCGAGGCACAGGCTCGCCGCCATTCCACGTCATAATCAGATAAAAATTTGTGATGAGGCCACCGTAGCCCTACAATCACTCCCCATGAAATCATCCTTTGGAAACACCTTCAATCATGCCTCTCTGCTCTCTCTGTTAAAAGAGCATTTCGGATTTACTTCATTTAGACCATTGCAAGAAGAAATCATTCGTGATGCATTGGCCGGGCGAGACGTCGTCGCCCTATTGCCGACTGGCGGGGGAAAATCTCTCTGCTTCCAGTTACCGGCTCTGGCGCGAACAGGGCTCACTGTAGTGGTCTCACCTCTCATTGCACTCATGAAAGATCAAGTCGATGCACTTCAAGCCAATGGCATCGCTTCGACATTTCTCAACTCCTCTCTAAGCGCTCAGGAAATCCAGGCCAGATTACGTGGGGTATACCGTGGTGAGTATCAGTTGCTCTACATGGCGCCGGAACGACTCATGCTCCCTGAAAGTCTCAACGACCTTCAGAAATGGCAGGTGAATCTTCTCGCCATAGATGAAGCACATTGTATTAGTGAATGGGGACACGATTTTCGGCCGGAATATCGCAGACTCGTCGAACTGCGAGAGCGGTTCCCTGCATTACCAATCATGGCACTAACAGCCACCGCCACAGGGCGTGTACGAACCGACATCCGTACACTCCTGAAATTGCAGAACCCGTCATCGTACGTTGCGAGCTTCAATCGACCGAATCTCACTTATCGCGTCCTGGCCAAGGCCAGTCCTGTGGATCAAGTCCTTGCGTTTCTCATGTCCCAACCCCAGGAAAGTGGAATTGTGTATTGCCAAAGCCGAAAAACAACCGAACTACTGGCGGAACGCCTACAGGCACAGGACATCAAAGCCAAGCCCTATCATGCAGGCCTAACGCCAGAAGAACGGTCACGCCACCAAGAATTATTTCTGCGGGACGAAATCCAGGTGATGTGCGCGACAATCGCCTTCGGCATGGGCATCAATAAACCCAACGTCCGGTTTGTCATCCACTATGACCTCCCTAAAAATATCGAAAGTTATTACCAGGAGACGGGCCGCGCCGGACGTGATGGGTTGCCAAGCGAATGTCTGCTGCTCTTCAGCGCTGGGGATACAGTCAAACAACAACGCTTCATCAATGAAAAACCCGGAATCCAAGAGCAACAGATTGCCCGCTTGCAACTCCAGCAAATGGTGCAGTATGCGGAATGTCCAACATGTCGGCGAGTCGAATTGTTAGGATATTTTGGAGAGACATACACCCCAGAAAATTGTGAAGGCTGCGATAATTGCCTTTCGCCTCGAGACACCTTCGACGGAACCGAAATCGCTGAGACTCTGCTCTCATGCATTGAAACAATCTACGACACGAGCGGCTTTAGCGTAGGTCTCAATCATGTGATTGCCGTACTCACCGGCGCGAATACCGAAAAAATTCGCCGATGGCGTCATAACCAATTACCTATGTACGGACAGGGCAAAGCCTACAGCCGGCCCGCCTGGGCCGCTATGGCCCGTGAACTCATCCGCCTCGGCTATCTTCGCCAAGCCACAGAAGCCTTTTCAGTCTTGGAGATTACGGCACAAGGCCGAGCTTTTATCCAAGAGCGCCACACAATCACACTGACCAAACCCATCAGCGAGCCTACACGCAAAACCAAGCCAACCGATGAGCAAGCCCATGATGAATCGTTATTCGCCCGCTTACGGCAATTGCGGAAAACCTTAGCGGATGAACGAGATGTTCCAGCCTATGTCATCTTCTCCGATGTCGCCCTACGACAAATGGCACAGGAATATCCCACGAACGAGCAAGAATTCTTGCGAATTAGCGGGGTCGGAAGCCGGAAGTTGGAGGAATTTGGAGCAGACTTTCTGGCAGCCATTGCGGAATACCTTGAGAACAACCCTCGACAGAGTTTCTCAAACACATCCACGCCACCACTCTCAGCACCCACAAGAGGTAAGACAAAACCCCTTAATGAGACCACCCGGGAAACTCTACGCCTATTTCAACGGGGATTTACTGTGGAACACATGGCAAAGCAACGTGGACTGACGGCAAGTACTATCTATGGACACCTGGAACAAGCCATCCAAGCGGGGGAACCCGTGGATATCAATCGGCTCATGACGGCTGAACAGCAGGCACACATTGCTTCAGCTTTTGTCAAAACCGGGATGGGGAATCTAACCGGTGCCAAAGAACTCCTCGAAGATCTCTACGATTACGGTCAACTCCGCTTATTTCGTGCGGCATATGGAAAAAGTAGCCAATGAATGACTCTGATCTCCTTTCATGCACTCATTAATTAGAAAATGTGGCTTTCACAAGCGCATTGGGGAGTACTGGAGAAAGTTTTTCGTTGGCGGCAAGTCTCTAGATATCGTATGAGGTAAACGGTCTCGTGCTGGCAGTTTGTGTTACCACCTAGTGTGATTCTGGTACATCGAATGAGTGATACACGAGCGAGACCTTTCCTCCTAAGGAGAAAAGGTCTCGCTGATGGTTGAAGGGTTTAGCGATGACTAAAGAAGGAATGGAAATGACATCACCATGCTTCGCTCCCGTCTTCGTTCCATTCACATCCTGCTGCAAACACTCAACGTCAATTCGCTGGTTGATAATGGCGAATCTGTAAGAACGAACTGTCAAGCGAGTCAGGCTGAGTTATGGGAGGGAAAACGTCAGTGTCAGGTTGAGAAGAAGCGAACTCCTCCCGAACTAAGATGAGATCGCTTACGAACTGTTGGCCCATGTTGTCTAATAGCTGAACACCTGTCGAGCCTAACTCCTCAGCGTACTGTTCAAATCCTCCTCCGATTTCCCACCTAATGATGGCTCCCGAATCAAGCGTTACACTGATTAGGAGTCCTGGATCGTCTAAAAGGACTACCACTACGGTATGATTAGACAACGTAAACGTTCCAAAGTCTCCCATATTGTTTCCATCAGGCTCAAACTGTAGCGGGTAATCACCCAATGTAACGGTATCTCCATCCGATACGTCGCCAGAGCCGTCGGCGTCCACTAACGCGGCAATCGAGATGTCTTGGTTGGGATCATAGATCCCATTAGGCACATCCTTTAACTCCGTGAATGCACGTGCCAACACCAATGGCGGATTATCGACAATGTTACAATCATCGTCCAGCGTCACCATGTGAACCGGGTTAAACTCTCCGGGATGGGAGTCCCCATGTCTGCGTATGTGTTTCCGGGCTGCCCTACCACTGACAGAAATTTTTTTAAAGATCCCTTTCCTTTTCTTAAAGTGACAAATCTCGGATTTAGGCATCTTGTGAGCTTCTACTTGACCCGCTCCAAAGACACACACAGCCACAAACACTGCTCCGAGCCATGTCGACATTCTTATTCTTCCTTGACCGACTATATTCATAACATTCTCCCTTTTTGAGGTCATAAAAATGCTTCTACTTGTTTTTCAAACAAGAAAGTACCACGGAGCAAAGTTATGTCAAACACAACCAAAAACTGTAAATAAAATAGGACGTTGCCCTTTCTATTCAAGAAACACTACGCTTACTCAAAGAGGTTTTTCTGTGGAACAGTAGCCAATCAAAGGGGATTTGCGGCAAGTACTATCTATGGGCAGCTCGAACAAGCCACCCAAGCAGGAGAACCAACGGAGATCAATCAGCTCCTGAAAGCTGAACAGCAGTCACACATAGCCTCAGTTTTTGCCCAAACCAGATCGGGAAATTTAACCGGTGCGAAAGAACTCCTCGGCGACCTCTACGATTACGGTCAACTCCGCCTCTTCCGCGCCCTTCATGGGAAAAATTCCCCTTGAAGGAATCCACTTTCTTTTCAGACACTTATTCGAGACAACCTTTATGTTGAGATGATCTTCTAACTAACAGCAAAGTGAGGTACACGGTTAAGTATCGCCTCCACTGCCTTGTTCAGGATTGATTTCGTGTTGAATATATTTTGCCCATTTCGCTTTGACGTATTCTTCAAAACCATCAACTCCATGGGCTTTACATACGGTAGCTAGCTCCTCGCCAACTTTGGTAAGCAAGACTTGTCCGATGGGTAATTGATTTTCAACATCTTTCTCCATGGTCAAAACCAATGGTCGGTCACAATAAAAAACCATACCTTTCTTTCCCACACCAGTTCTTACAAATCCTGCAAGATTGTTAAACTGAATCAGTCCAATGCTATCTAGATGAGTCAGAGCATTAAAGTTTATGCCGAGACCATTGTAGATCTGGTCCTGAGAATCAAAGATCAGGGGAGTGAATTTGCTAACAAACCATCCAAATCTACACAGAGCTTGAAAAAGCTCAGCGTCTTTCATATCCAGGTCGCTTAGGAAATTTACCGTTCTCTTCGAATAAGTTCCTGGTGCGTTAGCCTCTCCTGCAAGAACACTAGACCAAAGGCTCTGCATTTCTTCATCGGAAATGATTCGAGACTTGTCAAAGAAATTCGTTACCCAGTCATCTTCCATTGCATCAGGGTTGGAACCTTCGCCTAGTAAAGGAAAGGCTTTCTCCGTTATTTTCTCCATATTTTGTTGCTGCAATGCTTCCTCTTCAATAAAACGACCCATTGCGCGACGATGTAAGGCCGTTATTTCAATCTCCGATTGTGCTTGAATCAAATCAGCTTTTGCCTTCGCTTTAGCAACACGTGTTATTTGCCATGGTTCAAAAATACCGCCTATTGCGGAAGACACTTTTTTAACCAGGGTATTTGCTGGTTTCGAGAGTCCTCCGAGATTGACTAGCGATTTTGAATTATCTTCTGACATCTTCTTCTACCGAGAAATGATTAGACTAATTCGCATAAAATTAGAGCCAAATATTTTATTGACTCATTGACATCAACCTTTTCAACTCTACCGAAAAATTCTTTCTTTTTCTTAAGACGAAGACAATCTTGCAGGATGTTCAAAAAGGCGTGTCCAGCAAGGCCGCAGACGATTGGAGGCGCGGGGCGTACGATTAGTACCTGAGCACGACAAAGCGCTGAGAACACCGCTGGCGGAACTTTATATACGACTCAGAGCATCCCTCATCATTCTACAGAGATAATGTCAATGGAATTCCCCATCGTCCGACGCCTGCCGTCTGGCCCAAGGGAAGGACGCCCTTAGCTGGCGGGCCTTGTTTGAGCGTAGCGAGTTGGTCCGCCCTCCCCAGATCGGCGTCATTCCCATCCGACCTCGCCAGACGGGGCGTCAATGGTTTTGGGTCCTTTTGCCGAAACAAAATGACCTCGGCTGCCGGGCCGAAACCCGGCATCTATCATACCTTCAAAAAATAGCCTGATACTTTTTCGCACCCACCAGGAACTAATGCGAATGGCCATCACCCTCATGGGTATGCCCATGATCCAGTTCCTCTTTCGTCGCGTCCCGTACGCTCACAATTTTTACATCAAAATTAAGGGCAACACCGGCTAGGGGATGATTGATATCAATTGTGACGTTATCACCTTCAACTTTTGTCACCATAATATGCTGAGAGCTGCCATCCGGTGCCTGTGCTTCAAATGCCATTCCCACTTCCACCACATCGACTCCCTCAAAGGCCGCGCGCTCAATCGTTTTCACACCGTTCGGAATGACCTCCCCATAGGCCTCGGCTGGTTCAACCCTGACCTTCAAAGCATCGCCCTCTCCTTTTCCCTCTAAGGCTTTTTCTAAGCCTGGCACAATATTTCCCGAACCATGTAAATACATCATAGGCTTTGAACCATCGGAACTATCTAACACCTTTCCAGCATCATCCGTGAGTGTATAATTGACGCTGACTACTGAATTTTTCCCAATCGATAAAGACATAATCTCTCGTTCCTTTCATCGAACATCTGTAATGAAAAAATTCTAATGATGAGGTGCAGGTTTGCTACTCACCACCATTCCGTAAATTTTGATCGCGGCCACGGCTTGTCCATCCAGGATGTATCAGGCTCCGGCAACAGGTAGGCTTCCTCCACCGTCAACCATCCACCGGGCAATTCGAAATGAGAAGTCGTTCCACGTTTGGTTATCCAGCTAATTTTTTTGGCCTTCTCGCTTGCTTCTGCCACATCCAAGGTTAACCGACAATCCTGAGCCACGTAATCCAACACGGTTTGACATTCACCCTCTTTCCAGAGCTTCGGGGCCACAGAGCCATCAACATCGGCTGGCTTGCTCACACCAATGGCCTTTGCTGCGGCATTCAGTCCAATTCCAAACCCCTTCCCGCAAAAGAAGTGAAACATCATATCCACATGGGTCATCGCCAAGTCACGGCAATCATCTGTTTTGCCTGATTCTTCTGCCACAATCACAAAATCGAATCCCAATCCATTATGCGTGATGATGGTATAGCCCTCCTGCAATTTTGACTTGAGATGTTCGACAAAGGCCGCGACATCCTCCTTCGTCATTTGAGGCGCAGGGGACCCATCCTCGTTTTTGGAATGAAACGTCACCGCCGAGGGTTCATCGCTACACCATGTCGCCATACAGGTAATGCCCAGCGGCCGGTGATCATGTAAATCTCCGAAATTTTCTGGTAAAATTTTGGCTGTTTCAATATCAAAGGCCACATACTTACGAGACATGAACTATACCCTCCTCACCCCCAGAAACCGGGAATGAGCAATAGAACAGCTATTTATATATCTCCAGCGCTTATTCTCTCGATGTAGTCAACATCTGACTGTCTGATAATGTCTTCAGTATTGCCCGACAAGTCTTGCGTCACGCTGGATTCATGATTGAGTTCGCAAAGGAGAAACGCTGGCTGATGGACATACAGGGCTTTCGATAAATGGTCAGACATTTTTAGAGCCAACTCGACGCACCTTTGGCATCGTCGAAACTTTTTCTTAGCCTCAGTAATAGATTTCTGTCTTTTTCAATGTCGTTTCGAGAATCTTCTCCAAGCATAATTTCATAGAGTACAGAGTATCGTCCAGCTTTCCGAATAATACCTTAAGGAAAGGGTTACAAAACAGAGACGCATTTCTCCAATGAAAGAATATACCCAAAAAGCTAGCACTGACGATGAGATTCAACTGCTTCTCGCTTGTGCCCAGACAAATCTGGATGCGGATAGAGCCGACCGAATCAGGAGCCTCATCCGAGAAGACTTGAACTGGCCATTTCTGGTGAAAACCGCCTTTCAGCATAATGTGATTCCACTCTTCCACCGAAGCTTGAATGCCACTTGTCCAGATATGGTCCCTTCAGCTATCCAAGCACAACTCCGTTCGGATCTTCAGGCCATTACTTTTTATAATCTTTTTCTTACCAAGGAGCTCGTCACTATCCTGAATCTGCTAGAGGCACAACACATTCGCGCCATTCCTTATAAGGGACCGATTTTGGCTCTCTCGGTCTATGGCAACCTTGCTCTCCGCCACTTCGGCGATCTTGATATTTTAGTTTGCAAGAATGATTATTCCCAGACACAGAAGTTTCTGCTGTCGCAAAACTACCAGTTAGTGAATGAATATGAATGGGAGTCTAGTTTTTTGGATAGCCAAGGTAAGGTTTGCATTGATCTGCACCGGGCCATTACTCCGTCCCAATTTCCTGTACCACTTGATTTTCATAGCTTGTGGAAGCGCTGTAAACCAATATCCATTGGTCGCACGACAACTTCCAACCTTTCGCCAGAGGATATGCTTATTATCCTCACCGTTCAGGTGGCCAAAGATGGCATGGATGACAGATGTCAGCTAGCCAAGATCTGCGACATTGCCGAACTACTTCGAGTTGCACCAAGCATGAATTGGGACTGGGTCATGGAGAAAGCGAGAAGATTGGGGAGCCGACGTATTCTCTTGATTGGTCTTCACGTAGCCACACAGCTTCTAGGAACGGTCCTCCCCAAAAAAATTATTCTTGCCATACAGGCGGACCCGGCAGTTCATTCACTGACAGAGTATATACAAAAACGATTATTCGACAACACTTCCAAGAGACCTGAAAATTTCACAGATCGCGCCCATTTGCACTTTAAGTTCCGAGAGCGAGTCCAAGACAAAATCTTTCCTTACTATGCGCATTTTATCGGCCGCCATATTACTCCCAACGAAAGAGACCGAGCCTTTCTCCCTCTGCCTCCTACCTTCTCTTTCGTTTATTATCTGGTTCGACCCATTAGAATTGCTTCTCAATATGCCCTGAAAAAATTTAACCAGATTTGATGTTCAGGATAGAACAGTGGCTTCTCACTTGAGCCACATGCGTGATCAAACCGAACCCGTGAAATTTCCGCATCTGCCAATCACTAGGTGGAAACAACTAACGAAAATATTCCTCTTGCTGCGCGGCCCATTCCCTAGCGATTCAGCAATAGAAGAAGATGCAAGAATCCATCTGGCTATAGCAGTGCAATTTTTATCGAGTTTGCCCACAACGGTCAAACTACACTGCTACCCAAATATATGTACAAAACTCAAAGAGGCACACCGAAAATTGAATGGCGAGCATAGAGGGTGTCGTCCCGCCTTATTGCAGATTCAACGTGCGACGCTTCGACTCTTCATTGTCTACACGAAAGCTCTCATTTTTTGGGGTCAGACACGATTTAACAAGCCAAAGGACCGACAAAACTATCACATGGACTTCTAAACAGACCCCCTTTATCAGGAAAATTTTTTACAGAAGAAATGCTGGGAAAATCTGAATACTCAGCCCAAAACTGCTTGCACCGCATTGGCAATTTCCGCAGGGTTTTTTACGACGGTTACGCCAGCCACGTTGAACACAGACCTAGAGAGGAATCTCGACTCGGTCCGTGCAGGTGACACACCTACTCTCACCAGCCATCGTCTAATTTCAATCGCTCCCGTCGACCAGGGGCTATACCTCGTTTTGAGGTTTTTCCTGGAGCCGCTTAACCCCTATCAACTTCCCGGATCCGTCCAGATCCATTGTTGGTTGAGCCCCTCATGGCAATCATATTGATTGATGTCCATCCCATCCTCAGAAGACGCAAACGCTACATCCAGACATTTGTCACTATGCACAGCCTGGATCGAGGAAAAGGGAGTCATTTTATTTGCCGGGACCCGAAACTGTTGATTCATTCCACCATGACACGGGTATTGCTGTAAGGCCACACCGTTCCCCAACGCCGGGAGCCCTCCCGTAATATCCAAACACTGCCCGCTCTGCCGAGAGACGATTTCGCGGATGTCGGGAGCCAAGAAATTGACGATGAATTGTTGGTTGTCCCCACCATTACAAGTGGCTTGCACGGCTTCATCCCCCACCACACCTGGGTTGGGGATGGTCAGACACTTGTTGCTGTGCACAGCTGAGAACGTGGTGAAGCCGGAGGGGGTGGCTGGACTAAAGGTAGCCGTCACCGCATGAGCTTGCGTCATGACCACCGTACACGACTCGTTGCCACTGCAGCCCACGCCGCTCCAATCGAGTCCCCCACTCCAGCCGGTAAAGACGGCCCCTGCATCCGGGGTCGCCGTGAGCATCACCGCACTTCCACTCACATAGTCTTCCGAACAATCCGAGCCACAATCAATGCCCGCAAGATTACTGGTCACCGTGCCCAGCCTAGTTCCCGTCAGGGCCACCGTTAAAGCCTGCGGAGGATTCACCGGCCCGCTGCGTTCATGCACAAAGGCATCCGACTGCCCATTGGTATCGAGGCCCAGGGGCTGGAGCTGAAAGAGTTGGTTCTCTCCGTCATTACAGGTGGCTTGCACCGCTTCATCCCCCACGACCCCTGGATTCGGAATGGTCAGGCATTGACCACTGTGGGCCACTCTGAACGTCGTGAATCCGGACGACGGCGGTAGGACACTCAAGCTCCCGAGCCACCGTTGATTGAGCCCCTCATGGCAATCATATTGGTTGATGGCTGTCCCATTATCGAGAGAGGCAAACGCCACATCCAAACATTTATTACTATGCGCGGCCACAATTGAGGTACCAGAATTGGAAATGAAATCGGTGAGACGGAACTGTTGATTCGCTCCCCCATGACAAGGATATTGCTGTAAGGCCACGCCGTTTCCCACAGCCGTGTTCCCCCCAGTGATATCCAGACATTGACCGCTTTCCTTACCAACTAAGAGGAAGGGAGCTCCCCCAGGCAATAAATTGGTCGCCCCAGAGAAAAACCCTACATAGCGCCCATCGGCGCTAATTGGAGAACCCCTAAAAGGAAGGAAACCATCTGTATTTCCTAGCCCCCCATTACTTGCCACACTGACCCGCTCGGTCCTTCCCGTTTGCCGGTCATGAACAAAGATATGATGCCATCCAATGGGGTCCACCGCCAACCCAAAACTCCCGCCAGACCTAAACGCCACATAGCGCCCATCGGCACTGATTGAGGGCTGAGTGCTAGAATGATTATCCTGCTCCCCATTACTTCCCACACTGACCCGCTCGGTCCTTCCCGTTTGCCGGTCATGAACAAAGACATCTTTCCCTCCATTGGGGAAGTGATTAGTGTCCCCCGCCACCAGATTGAACGCAGTAGACCCAAACGCCACATAGCGCCCATCGGCACTGATTGAGGGGGGGCCGCCACCATGCACCCCCGGCTCCCCACTACTCGAGACATCCACCCGCTCCGTAGTACCGGTGTGCCGGTCATGAACAAAGATATCAAGCCATCCATTGGTGTCCCCTGCCACTAAATTGGTGGCAACGGAATTAAACGCCACGTACCGGCCATTAGCACTCATTATGGGTAGGTAACTGTTACTATCCCCCTGCTCCCCATTGCTCGAGACACTCACGCGCGAGGTATTCCCAGTCTGTCGGTCATGAACAAAAATATCATGCAAACCATTGGTGTCCCCCGCCACCAGATTGGTCGCAGCAGAACCAAACACCACATAGCGCCCATCGGCACTGATTGTGCCCAAGCTGCTAGTTGCATTCCCCTGGTCCCCATTGCTCGAGACACTCACGCGCGAGGTATTGCCCGTCTGCCGGTCATGGACGAAAACATCCGAAGTTCCATTGGTATCCCCCGCCACTAAATTGGTGGAAAAGGAATTAAACGCCACGTACCGTCCATCAGCGGTGAAATTTGGACTCGAGCCACCAAAATTCCCTTCCTCCCCACTACTGGAGACACTCACCCTTGTGATCTCACCTGGGAATGCATGGACGATTGCGGAGAATACAGGGGAAAGACTGGCAGATAGACATAAAACAAAAAGGACAGCACCCCAGATGATCGGGGAGGGAGGGAGGGACCTACACCATAGCTTCACCCATAACATCCCTGCACCCCGCACACCAATTTTGTCAACAAATACGGCCCCGCTTGAGCTCGCTGCCGTGGCGCCAGCCTCGTTCCCCAAACAGACACGTTGATGGACTTGTTTCTTCTGGATCGTTCCCATAAAGCCGCACCTCCATAGGATGAAAAACAGGAATAATTCGTATTGAGGAAAAGAGGACCCTGAAAAGCTAACACCCCCCCTAAATATAGCAAACCAGAAAGGAGCGCCCAGCACCACCATAAGGGGTCAGACTCGAATTAAAAACCTCAAGGCACAGCCCCTATTGGGACAGGCTCCTTTGCCTTAAAGGAAATGGGCAGAGGCGGGAGCGCCCAGGAAAAATAGAATGATCAACCCAAGACTGATTGAACGGCAGCTCCGATTTCCGCAGGGTTTTTTACGACGGTTACACCAGCGGATTCTAAAGCGGCCATTTTATCGGCGGCCGTGCCTTTGCCTCCAGTGATGATCGCACCTGCATGGCCCATCCGACGTCCTGGAGGTGCCGTAATGCCGGCAATAAAACTCACCACGGGCTTAGACATTTCTTTCTCAATAAATGCGGCGGCTTTTTCTTCGGCATCGCCACCAATCTCTCCAATCATGACCACGGCTTCGGTTTCATCGTCTTCTTGAAACATATGGAGCAAATCAATATAACCAGTTCCAATAATGGGATCACCACCAATGCCTACGCATGTGGTTTCCCCAAGCCCTAATTGGGTCAGTTGATTCACGGCTTCATAGGTGAGCGTTCCACTGCGCGAGATGACGCCCACGCGGCCTTTTTTATGGATGAAACCCGGCATGATCCCAATTTTGCATTCGTCGGCCGTGATGATACCTGGACAGTTGGGACCAATGAGACGAGTCGCTCGTCCATGGAGGGCACGCTTCACTTTCACCATATCATTCACAGGGATGCCTTCTGAGATACAAATAATCAGCCAAATTCCCGCTTCAGCGGCTTCTAAAATCGCGTCAGCGGCGAACGGGGGAGGCACAAAGATCAATGACGTGGTCGCTTCCGTTTTCTTCACGGCATCATGGACCGTGTTAAACACAGGGATCCCTTCGACTTCTTGCCCAGCCTTGCCTGGCGTGACACCAGCTACGACTTGGGTGCCATAAGCCTTGCATTGAGTCGCGTGAAACGACCCTTCTTTGCCAGTAATCCCCTGAACGACAACCCGTGTATTTTTATTGACCAAAATACTCATGCCATATCACCTTTCACCAATCGAGAAGTATGATTCCATTAGCGTGTTTACTTTTTCTTTTTTCGTAGCGCGACGATGCGTTGCGCGGCTTCCCAGAGGTCAGCGACCCCTTCGACCTTCAAGCCTGATTCAGCCAAGAGTTTTCGACCCTCTTCAGCATTGGTTCCTTGGAGTCGAACCACCACGGGGAGCTTAATCCCCACTTCCTTCGCCGCTTCGATCACGCCATGGGCAATGCGTTCACAACGGACGATCCCACCGAATATATTAATGAAGATGCCTTTGACTTTTTTATCTTTCAGAAGAATTCGGAATCCCGCCGCCACGGTTTCTTTTGTGGCTCCACCCCCAACATCGAGAAAGTTTGCGGGTTCGGAGCCAGCGAGTTTAATGACGTCCATGGTCGCCATGGCCAACCCTGCCCCGTTCACCATGCAGCCAATATCCCCATCCAACTTGACGTAATTGAGATTATGTTTGCCGGCCTCGATTTCCATGGGGTCTTCTTCATGAAGATCCCGAAACTTCTGGACGTCAGGATGTTTATAGAGAGCACTATCATCAAACGACACTTTGCCATCCAATGCGACAAGACGCTTATCCGTGGTAATGACCAAGGGGTTGATTTCGAGCATCGCGGCATTTTTTTCCATAAACAAGCGATACAAATTTTCAAGCATCTGAAAGAACGGCTTCACCACCGCAGGCTCAAGATCAGGCAAACCCAACGCAAACGCCAGATTGCGTCCGTTGTGCGCTTGAAACCCTACAGCAGGATCGATGGATTCTTTGAGTACTTTTTCTGGGGTCTGTTCCGCAACCTCTTCAATATCCATCCCGCCTTCGGTGCTGGCGATAAATGTGGGGCATCCGGAATCTCGATCCACCAACAGACTCAAATACAATTCTTTGGCGATACCCGCTCCCTCTTCAATGAGTAATCGCCTAACTTTGCGTCCTTTAGGTCCTGTTTGATGGGTGACCAAGGTTTTGCCAATCAATTCCTGCGCAAGCCCTGGAACCTCTTCAGCATTCTTCGTGATTTTGACTCCACCGGCCTTCCCTCGCCCTCCAGCATGAATTTGGGCCTTGACCACATACACGGAGGTCTCAAGTGCTGCAGCCCATTTTTCTGCGGCCCGTGCATTTTTTATTTCTTTGCCTTTGGGCACTGGAATGCCAAATTGTGCAAATAATTGTTTGGCTTGAAACTCATGAATATCCATAATGTTCCTTTTTCAAAGAGGCCATGATGGGCGCTCTGTTCTACCTCCCCTAACCCCTCCTTACAAAGGAGGGGGAAACGGGCTGTCTATCTATACCTGTCGCGTATATGCTGGCAGTACCATCGGTGAATTCAGCCCAGATGACACATGATTTCGTTTGGCTTCTTCCCGAAACTTGGCCACATGATCAAGAGTAAGCGTGCCTTGCGGAATCGACTTCGCACGCTCAGCTGCAGTCTGACCTGCGCGTTTGCCAAACACCATGAGATCCAAGAGCGAATTTCCCATGAGACGATTACGGCCATGCAACCCACCGGAAGCCTCACCAGCCACAAATAAATTGGGAGCTGGGGTCTCACCCGTGACGTCTATTTTGACTCCGCCATTTTGATAATGCAGCGTGGGGTAAATCAACACGGGATCTTTACGAATATCGACTTGATACCGCTCATATTGCCGAACCATGGCTGGAAAATGTTTGTCTAATGTACCAGGGCCATGCGCAACATCCAGCAATGGCGTATCCAACCAGACACCCGAACGCCCGGCAGCGGTTCGCACACCACGGCCTTCTTCGCATTCTTTGATGATGGAGGATGAGACGACATCTCGCGTGTCCAACTCGTTCACGAAACGGTCGCCTTTGGCATTCACCAAATGTCCACCTTCCGATCGAATACCTTCGGTCACTAACGCCCCGACCAATTGCTCGGGATACACTCCTCCAGACGGATGATATTGAAAAGTATCGATTTGTACGAGCGGGACACCCATGCGATACGCCAACACCAACGCATCCCCAGTTGCCCCATAATGATTGCTCGTGGGAAATCCTTGAATGTGCAGACGCCCGATTCCTCCAGTGGCAAGGATAACCGTTTTGGCCGCCACAACCACATGACGCTTATTATCTAAATCTTGTAAGACCGCTCCCGTGCATGTGCCCTTCCCATCACTAAGAAGTTCCACAACAGCCCCAAACTCTAAAAGCGGAACTTTTTGATTTAAAACTTCGTCCTTCAGCACTCGCATAATTTCGAGGCCAGTATAATCGGAACACGTTAACAACCGAGCCTTAGAACTTCCCCCGCCTTTTTTGACATGCAAATTGCCATCAGATTGGCGATCGAAGAGCACGCCCAATTCCAACAACCATTGCCCAATGGAAGGCCCTTCTTCGACCATGACCTTTAAAAGATCGTGGTCGTTTTTCATATGCCCGCCCTTTAAGGTATCCAAGAAGTGTTGGACAGGGGAATCATCTGGTCCGACCGCAATTTGCATTCCGCCTTGAGCCATGACGGAATTGGAATCACCTAACCGCAATTTCGTGGCAAGCAAGACATTCGAACCCGCAGCATGTGCATGAAGCGCTGCCGCACAACCTGCGCCTCCGCCTCCAACAACCAGTACATCTACTGAATATTCCGGAGTGAGATTAAAATCAGCCGGAATGGAGCTATCCCCTTCCAGGAGGGCCGCGACTTCCGTGACAGTTGAATCACCCGCATTGGGGCCAAATTTTATGGGCCGGTAGGCATGCCCACGATGGTCGGGATGAAATTTTTTGATGAGCGCATCGCGTTCAGCAGGAGAGAGCTTCGGAAAATCAATCGCACGACGCGCGTCACGAGTTTTATGTACGAGGTTTTGTTGCGCCGTGATGTCCATAGAGCGAGATGGTAACCCGTTATAATAAAGTCTTACGAAACTCTTGGTGATTTGTGTCGCCCATGGCCTCTACTCCACCCTTTTATTCCCTTCACAAATGGGAGGGAATAAAAAAATGGCTATGTGATGGAGGCTGTTGTATTTTGCAATTCTTCATCAGATAATTGCAGAATCCTGTCCCAATCTTCCTGGTAATCTCCATCCGCAATTTTTTTGATTCGTGTGGCCAGACCCTCAGGTTTCTCTGTGAAATGCACACCCTGGGCACGACTGGCATAGACGGCCACAAGATTAGGAGCAATATCCGCAATACAGACTGGAGCACACATCCCACACATGACGCAGTCCATAAACATGTCCGACACTGCTTTGAAATCACCAAACACCGCTTTCCATACGCCTTCACGGACATCAATATTCTGCGGACAAGCTTCTGTGCAGGCATTACAATTTCGGCACAGCGGGGCTTCAGGGTAGAGTTCAAAGAGATTCTGTTTGGGATCCTTCAGTTCTGGAAGATTATAAATGGCTTTTCGGGCAGGAAAGGCCGGCATAAAGGAAAAGGACATTCCATCTTCTACAGCCATTGAACAGGCCAAACAGGTCTTGACCTTGGGATCATCTTTTGTACGGTAATAGGTCGCACAGGCGCCACAAAATCCACCCAAACATCCAGCACCCCGCAACACCTCTTTGCCGGCATACCACATGGCCTTCATGAGTGTGATGCCAGCGGGAACCTGAAAGGGTTTCCCTTCGATTTCAACCGTCACCATTTGCGCTTGAATCTCGCTAGCTTGCTCAGTAAATTGCTTTGGTTTAGTAGTAGGTTCGTTCGCCATAATTCGAGACCTTACAAAAAGTAGCTGACCTTCATCTCCTCACAGCGTGAGGGAGACAAGGAAGGAAAGACTTAGGACTGCTTACCACGAGGCTTAACATTACGATGTTTAATTTAACGCATTCAGCGCAGAGCCCGCTCTGAACCAGGCGATTTGGGGTTCGGTCATACTATGATTCCCTTGAATCGTGATGTCTTTCCCGCCTTTTTTATGAATCGTCACAGAGACAGGTTTTCCTGGAGCTAAATCCTTTAAGCCTGTGACGCTCACCTGATCCTCTTGTTCGATTTGATCATAGTCCGCTGGATTCGCAAAAGTCATCGGAAGGATGCCTTGCTTTTTTAAATTGGTTTCATGGATCCGTGCGAAACTTTTGGTGAGTACGGCCAGGACTCCAAGAAATCGTGGACACATGGCCGCATGTTCTCGGCTACTGCCTTCACCATAATTTTCATCACCGACCACAAAGGACCCAATGCCTTTGGCTTTATAATCACGAGCAATGGCCGCAGGCGTCAGATTTTTTTCGCCTGTCATCACATTATTGGCTTTTCCTGCTTCACCCGTGAACGCATTATTCGCTCCTAAGAACATGTTGTCGCTAATCTTATCCAAGTGACCACGGAACTTGAGCCACGGACCCGCAGGCGAGATATGATCGGTCGTGGTCTTGCCTTTGGTTTTAATCAGGATGGTAAGCTTCTCGAAATCCTTGCCATTCCAACGAGGAAACGGTTGAAGTAATTGTAGCCGCTCGCTGGTTGGCGGAAGGTCAACTTCCAGGCCCTCACCATTTTCGGCAGGCTCCACCAACCCGGCCTCCCCTTGGGCAAAGCCTAATTTTGGCAACTCATCACCCTGTGGGACTTCTAATTTAATTTCCTTGCCATCTGCCGTCTTGATCGTATCATTGACGGGATCAAAGCCCAAATCTCCTGTCAACGCATAAGCAGTGACCACTTCAGGACTGGCAAGAAAAGACAATGTTTCGGCAATGCCATCATTTCGACCAGGGAAATTGCGATTAAACGTGCTAACGATGGAATCAGCTTTGCCTTTCACCCCATCAGCCCGCTTCCATTGACCAATACAGGGGCCACAGGCATTCGCCAGCACGGTCGCGCCCATATCTTCAAAGGTTTTCATAAACCCATCGCGTTTCATGGTATGGAAGATTCGTTCCGAACCTGGAGAAACCAGAAACGCCGTTTTCGCTTTGAGACCGGCTTTTAATCCTTGTGCAGCGATGTGCGCCGAACGACCAATATCTTCATAGGAAGAATTGGTGCAACTGCCTAACAACGTCGCTTTTAATTCGACGGGATAGCCTTTTTCTTTGGCTTCCGCCGCCAGCTTAGAAATTGGTCGAGCTAAATCGGGCGAATGCGGCCCGACTACATAGGGCTCAAGTGCTGAGAGGTCAATTTCGACAATCTCATCATAATATTTCTCAGGCGATTGATACACTTCTGGATCCGCCATCAACATCGCCTTATTCTCTTCTGCTAATTTCGCGATGTCGGCACGCTCCGTGATATTCAAATAGGCCACCATTTTTTGATCAAATGGGAACACGGAGGTCGTTGCACCTAATTCAGCACCCATGTTGGTAATGGTGCCCTTCCCGGTGGCGCTAATGGTTTCTGCGCCTGGCCCAAAATATTCCACAATTTTATTGGTGCCACCTTTGACCGTGAGCTTGCCACAAATATAGAGGATGACATCTTTAGGAGACGCCCAACCATTGAGTTTTCCCGTGAGTTTGACGCCAATCAATTTGGGATGCAGCACTTCCCACGGTAATCCTGCCATGACTTCACCGGCATCAGCGCCACCGACGCCAATAGCCAACATACCCAATCCACCACCATTCGGCGTATGAGAGTCGGTGCCAATAATCAGCCCACCCGGAAAAGCATAATTTTCCAGAACAACCTGATGAATGATCCCTGCTCCTGGTTTCCAAAATCCGATGCCATATTTTTTTGCAGCAGATTCTAAGAAATTATAGACTTCTCGATTTTCAGTATTCGCAATCATGAGATCTTTTTCTGATCCCATTTCAGCGCGAATTAAATGATCGCAATGAATCGTGCTCGGCACGGCCACTTTCGCTTTCCCCGCTTGAATAAATTGCAGCATGGCCATTTGGGCCGTGGCATCTTGCATGGCCACACGATCAGGGCGAAGCGCCAGCATGGCTTTACCACGTTCCCATGTTTGAGTATCAAAATTATCGGCATGGCTGACAAGAATCTTCTCAGCCAACGTCAATGGACGCCCAAAACTTTTTCTGGCTTTTTCAACCGCAGGTCCCATTGCAGCATAGAGTTTTTTAACCATATCTACCGACATAAGACATTCTCCTGGTTTCAGTTCATATTGCGTGAGGTGTAATCCTCACAAGAGCCCTAAAGCCTTCGTTTATTTTAATGGTGGCACAGCTCGACGCTTAGGCGACGCATAATTCACCAGATAATCAAACAGACGGATGAGTCGACTACCTTGTCGTTTTTGATCAGTCCAATGACCAATCATTCCAATCGTTCGAGCAAGGATAAAGAAGCCGTTTAGGCTGTCCACCGGGAACCCGATATCAACCAACACGGCAGCCATCGTGCCATCAACATTGAGAATCAGATTATCTTTTTTGGCTGCGGTCACTTGTTCAACGGCTAACGCAAAGTCTAAATGTGGTGTCTTGATGCCAAGACTTTTCACGTGGCCTACAAGCTCTTTCACACGCTTATCGGGATTCTTTAAACTTTTCACCCGATGGCCAATCCCTGGAACAGGCCCAACATTAGCCTTCATATAAACGAGGAAATCATCAACCGTCAGTTTATTGTCAATGGCATACTTAAACCACTGACCTGCATCGGTCACCGCACCACCAAATCGCGGGCCAATCATAATCATACCGGCCGCCACTGATTGTGATAAGCCGATCCCCGCACAAGCTGCAAGGACCGTTGCCATTGCACCGCTGACACATGGGCCATGGTCCGCTGACAACATAAGAATACGTTTGATAATTTCCGCTTCTTGCTTGGACACCAACCGGTTGTCCCACAATAATCCAATCACGTGCGGAATGTCATAGCCAGCATTGATGAGCTCTGAAGCTGGATAGCCTTGATACAAAGGCTCCTCACCTCGATCATCACTAATGGTCGAGCGAATCAGTGGCGCGACTAAGACTTCTCCGTCTTTTTTGGCTTCAGCCACCGTCTTCGGAAGCCGTGGCACATCAGCCGGAGCCAAATCAGGAATGGCTTTGACTGTTCCACTCTTGAGTAATTCCTCATGCGTGGCTTTGATGGCTGGGCCTAGAGCACCAAACGTCTCCGGCACAATTGCGCCAGCCTTCTTTAGGGCTTCAGATTTTGCCCGAGCCGACCCTTCACCTTTCAACCCTTCTTTCGCACCGGCATGGCCAAATTTCATTCCTTTGGGAAGACTTTCTTGGCAGAAACCTGATACGACAGCCAACAGTTTGATACGCCGTTTTTTGGCGCCATACCATTCAGCCGCACTTTCTTCTAAATCACCACCCATTTCACCAACCACCACCACTGCATGGGTTTGCGGATCGTTTTCAAACATTTCCAAATAGCTGACGTAATCAGTCCCAGGAAACGCATCCCCACCAATTCCAATAGCGGTTGTAATCCCATCAGCAAATTGCGAACAAATCCAGATGATCTCATTGGACAGACCGCCTGATTTGGTAATGACGCCAAATGACCCCGGGCGATACAACTTACAGGCCACCAAATTATCAAAGGCCCCGCCAATCACACCCAACCGGCATTCCCCAGCAGACACCACGCCAATGGAAGATGGACCGTTAAACGTCTTTCCTAATTTTCTGGCATGTTTTCCAAGAAGTTTAGCGTCTTTTTCAGGAACCCCTTCAGTAATCATAGAGACTGTTTGGATTTTTGGGTCGTTCAGGGCATCCATCGTACCTTCATACGCCCGATTCGCACCGATGTAGACCAAGCTCGTATTAATTTCAGGATGATTGGCTGTGGCATCGGCAACCGTCTTATAGATCGGTATGGCCACCAACTCCGTTCCGCATACGATTTCATTGGTTTTTCCAGCATCTGGTGGATACACAAACGCGGATACGTTTAATGGCTGTTTATTCATGTAGCGGAATTCCGCCATACGACGGGCAGCATTAACACCAGCCACACCACCCTGAATAACGACATGCGTGTCTTTCGTGGCAAGAATACTCATTGAGACGGTCTCCTAATTCCTCGAGTTCAAATAGTTTATTTTGCCGCCATCGCCATATCGACGATGTCCGTTAATGGCGTTGTGCGGTCAAACACATGAATATCAAATCCCTCATCCTGTAAAGCACGCATCGCCGCCAGCCCTTGCAATTCATTTGGACCACCACGCCGCACCCAAATCTTCACGCCCTTCAGCTTGCCTTCGCCTTTGGCCTTTCGAAAAGCATTAATAATGCCACCGAAGGTCTTTTTCACGTCAGTAAAATTGGCGATGGCACCACCGACGATAATATGTTTAATGTCAGGCAAGGAACAGACTTTTTCAGTGAGCACTTCGACCGCCCAATCAGGCGGATCACCGGAATATTCCGCATAGTTGGCTAATTTTCCGCCACGTGCGACGACGGCATCCGAGTAATACACGCTGGCCCCACCACCGGCTGGCAACATCGCAATATTGCCCCCCGGAATTTCAATCAATTTCACAGAGCCTTTGACCTTGGCATCTACCGCCATGACTTCTTCTTCGTTGGTGGTATAGGCACGACCAAATTCAGCTGCGAAGGGGAATGTCCAATCTTTATGCCGGAATTTGGCATCACCGTCTAACAAGGTCACCGCATCAAGAGCCACCAATTCGCCGCCTGAATTTTGGACGACCGGATTGATTTCGACATATTGCGCATCTTCATTATCAAAACAGGTATACAATTTTTTTAAGAATTCAGCCATTTTGGTGGCCGTATCTCCCGAGAATCCAGCCTCCTTCGATAACTTAGCTAATTGTGCATCAGTAGGAGACTCTCCAATCTCGATAGCTAACTTTTGGACTTTCTCCCAATTGTCTTCAACTTCCACACCGCCGTACGTCGTCACCATCACATCCACCCCTTCGCGTGTGGACTTCACGGAGGCATAATATTCTTCTTTGTGATCAATAGCTTCCGAAACAATGACTTCACGAATGGTCACGGACTCCAGCTGTTTACCCAACATCTCTTTCACAGCGGATTTGGCGGCGGCTAAATCTAACCCCACCTTAACCAGACCTAATTTAAATCGAGAGCCCAACGCTTCATGGGCTTTCACCACTAGCTTGTTCTTTTGAAGCCAATCATTCACTTTGGAGAGTTGCTCAAACTCTTCATTCGATGTCACTACGACATAGTTAGGGGTTGAAATTCCCCATTTTCGCAGCAAGCCCATTCCTGGGCCTTCAAGGACCTTTGCCATAATCCTCCCCTTCCGTCAGGGAATAAAATGTGAAAGACAAAACCAGACGAACCCACCCGTTCGTGGGAAAGAGCATTGTACGAATGAGCTACCGAGTCTGCAATCAATCAAAAGACCCAATTTTGAGACCTAAAGTCCCAGAGAGATTCCAACAGGCCAGGAGTTTCAAGACGAAAGAAATATGGCACTAAAATATCCATATAATCATATGCTTATGAAAAAATTTCCTTTCTTCTTGTCCATCACGATGTCCCTTTAGAAAAAACGAGTGGTTGAAAGGGGGTGTGAAGCAGATTTAGGATGAACAGTCGCTCCGCCCTAAAAGCTGTATCATACACCTACAAGGCTTTCTGCAGCACGAGCCCTTGCTATGAATCAAGACGAAATCATTCGGGTAGTAAAAGAACAACGCCAGTTTTTTAACAGTGGCGCGACACGTGATTACGTAGTTCGCTATGAAACTTTGCTCAAATTCAAGGAGGCGATAAAGAATTACGAAGGAGAGATCCATGCGGCTCTCAAAACCGACTTAGCTAAGCCTGAGTTTGAAGCCTACTTCACGGAGACCGGTTTCTGTCAGCATGAGTTAACAGAGACGCTCAAGAACCTCCGCAAGTGGATGAAACCCCAAAAAGTTCGAACCGGGCTGCTCGTCCAACCTGCAAAGAGCACGATTTATTATTCTCCACGTGGCGTGAACCTCATCATTGCCCCATACAATTTCCCCATCAATCTGACTTTTTCTCCACTCATCGCTGCCATCGCAGCGGGTAACACGGCGGTGATTAAGACCTCTGAGATAACCTCAGCCTGCAGCACAATCATTCAGAAATTGATCGATTCGACATTCGATCCACGTTATATCGCGTATGTCCCTGGTGAAGTGCAGGAAACTACGATTCTCCTAGAACAGAAATTCGACCACATATTTTTTACTGGAAGTGCCAGAGTTGGATCGATCGTGATGAGCGCCGCCGCCAAGAGCTTGACCCCGGTAACTTTGGAGCTTGGAGGGAAGAGCCCCTGTATCGTCCATCATGACGCGAAACTCGATATCGCAGTCAATCGAATCGTGGCGGGAAAGTTTTTAAACGCGGGACAAACCTGTGCGGCCCCCGACTACCTCATGGTCCATCGCGATATTAAAGAAGTCTTCCTAGACAAACTCAAAGTAAGAATTATTGAAGCCTACGGGGAGGATGCCAGCAAAAGCGTGGATTTCGGACGAATGATTAATACTCAACATTTTGAGCGCGTCGCCGCCATGATTATCCCCAAAAATGTTGTAGTCGGAGGCAAAATAAATAGAGCAAATCGATTCATCGCGCCGACGGTCCTGCGCGACATCACACTAAACGACGCGGTAATGAGCGAAGAGATTTTCGGGCCGGTGCTGCCTGTCCTGGACTACACAGATTATGACGAAATATACGATACCGTTGCCAAACTACCGCAGCATCCGCTCGCAGCCTATGTGTTCAGCAGTAGCACCCGAGTCCAGAATGAGTTAATCGAGCGGTTACAATTCGGTGGAGGGTGCATCAATCAATGTGTCCTACATCTCGCTAACCCCCACCTACCCTTCGGCGGGGTAGGAGAAAGCGGCATGGGCGCCTACCATGGGTTCAACGGATTCGAACGATTCTCCCACAAGAAAGGCGTCATGAAATCTGCCACCTGGCTGGATCTGTCACTAACGTACGCCCCCTACAAAGACAAACTGAAATGGCTAAGGAAACTCATGAAGTAGGACAGAGCTTCCTTTTTTATGGGGTCAGACTTGAATGAATTGGGCTAGAAAATTAGAGGGCCTAGGGAGGGGGAAGGAAAATAATTCGCGTCTAATCCTTAGAATTAAGAACCTATCATCCGTTATTCATGACGGCCACTGTTGTTTTGACGACATCTTTATTGCCAATGATGAGCGCTGTGCGCTGGTGTAATTTTTTAGGCTCGATGTCTAGAATACGTTCTTTACCTGAGGAGGCTGCGCCACCGGCCTGCTCGGCAATATATGCAAGAGGATTGGCTTCATACATGAGCCGGAGCTTCCCTTCAGGACTTTTCTTGGTGCTGGGGTACAAGAAGATTCCGCCTTTCAGCAAATTCCGATGAAAATCGGCCACGAGAGACCCTACGTACCGAAGAGAATAGGTGTTCCGTAATTCTTCGACGGCTTTTTGAGTACCCGAATCCAGTCCCTTAAAATTACCTTCATTCGTGCTATAGCAGGAGGTTTTTTCGGGAATACAAATATTGGGATTGGTGAGGCGAAAGGTGCCATCAGTCGGATCAAGGGTAAAGCCTTGTACACTTTCACGAGTCGCCACCACCATCATGGTACAAGACCCGTAGACTGTGTATACCGCCGCTACTTGTTCAGTCCCTTTTTTCAACAGGGTTGAATCCCTGACCTTTTCATCAGCCTGACGTTTCCATATTCCCAAAATCGAGCCCACACTCACTGCGACATCAATATTAGAGGACCCATCCAAAGGATCCATCTGTACGAGGTACTGATGCGCAGAGCTCTCACCAACAATAACCGTCTCTTCAATTTCTTCCGAACCAATGGCTGCGACTCGACCGGATTGCGTCAACGTATCAACTAATGTTTCAGAGGAAAACGTATCTAAAATTTGAACTACTTCCCCCTGAACATTGGTCTCACCAGTTGTGCCAACCGCATGGGCAAGCACAGCCGCACGCACTTTGGCCTGAATTTGTTGGGCACCGTCAGCAATAGCAGCCACAACAGCTTCTAGGCCATCGTATTCCTTCGAGCCCTTCCAAGACGAGGCTGAATATTCTGCAAGCGTTTTAAACATAGAGAAAATTGTATCTGGCCATCTAGAACCCGTCAATTTTATTTTTACTGCACATCAGCGATTTCGGCAGATGAGGCAATCATGCGG
This sequence comes from uncultured Nitrospirota bacterium, assembly GCA_937139405.1. Taxonomy (GTDB): domain Bacteria; phylum Nitrospirota; class Nitrospiria; order Nitrospirales; family UBA8639; genus Nitrospira_E. Next base: position 37,144 of record CAKZPV010000022.1, on the reverse strand, counting down.
CCACAGTAGCTTTTAGTTCAAGAGGCTTAGTTCGTACAAGTACACATTTTTATTGCTTATTTTTTTTTGTTGGGGAGACCAGTTGAGAGGAATTTGTTTGACTAACACAGTAAACTTCTCTTGGAATGCGAGTTCGATAGTATCAAGCCCCAATCTATTGGGATCACAAAAAAATCCTTTCCCGCCTGGGGCAAGCACTTGCTCAAGGAGGCGCGAGATGTCAGAAAGAATCGCCTCGTCATAAAAGACTTCACAGCCTAACACCACATCGTAGCGTTCTTTCGATTGAAACTTTTCTGACCAATCCACTGTGCACGTACTAAAGTTGCCAATGTGATTCAGTCCGCATGTCTCTTTCACTGCCTCTAAGGTGACCGGAGCCATATCTGAAAACATGGTGAACGCTCCTAGTTGAGCCGCCACCACTCCAGGCACCCCTGTCCCACAACCAATTTCCAACACTTTGGTTCCTGTCAGTTTTCCGGGAAAAAATTGGTGGATGAGGTATTCCGATAAGGCCAATGACGAAGGCCAAATTCTATTCCAATACCCCCACCCCAGGGATTCGTCGTCTCGCTTATCTAAGGGGGTTTCTTCAGAAATGTCTCGTTTCGTCTTACAAACAATTGAGACATCACCGATTTTGGGAAATGTCACAACTTTCACGTAACTCAAGTCTAGTATCTCCAAGACGGGAAGAATTACGGCCAGAAGAAATCCGAGAGACTCTAACAGATCTGAGCCATGGCCACGAAAACTCGTTCTCATAATCTCAGGGGACCCCACTAAGGACCCATGCATGAGAGATGATACTTGAAATAGTTCTTAGAACCTTGAAAACCTGAAAAAAATCAGGAACATTAAATCAGGCCTGCCCCCTCTATATATACTTGACCAATTCCCCTTTCCTGGTAGACTTTTAATTGAAAAATTGTTCCCTTCAATATGCCAGGACGTACATTTTTTTCTTTTATACCGATGACAATAAATTTTCTATCTTTTCATCTGCTAGAAAAGATCAAAGCCAACGCGGCATTCATCACGTCCATACACGTTTTTCAGGTACGCATCTAAGTATTAGATACATCTCCCGACCAGGGCTGGTGTGCCCCGCATCGCGAATTCCCAAAAAGGAGCCTCTCTATGGAAGAAGGTTTATCGACTCCCGTCGGCACGCGTCGATCGTTTTTTGTGAAAGTGACCACGTTGATTTCGTCTATCATTGGCTTCTCTTTAGCTGTGCCTATCGTAGGTTATCTTGTCTCCCCAGCACTCCGACGACAACCAAAGAATTGGATTTCAGTTGGAAAGATTGAAGATATCCCTGCCAATAAACCGACCGCCCTGGATTATTCCATGACCGTCAAGGATGGCTGGCAAAACAGCCAGTCAACGAAGGGAATTTGGGCAGTGAAACGGGACGATGGACAGATCAGTGTGTATTCCCCCATTTGCCCGCATTTAGGTTGCGGGTATCGTTGGGAACAGCAGGCTCAGTTATTTAAATGTCCCTGCCATGGCAGTGCCTACGACATGGAGGGAACCGTCAAAGCGGGACCTGCGCCCCGTCCTCTGGATACGCTTCCTTCCAAAGTAGAGAACGGGGAATTACTCGTTCTCTATCAAGAGTTTAAATCAGGGCTACCCGAAAAGGTTGAATTGTAAACTATGCTTGCACGTCTTTATCAGTGGTTTGACAGCCGCCTGAAGTTAAAACCCCTTGAGCAAACGCTGCTCAACGAACCCATTCCTGGTGGAGCCAGTTGGAACTATGTGTTTGGGTCGGCCACCCTCTTTCTCTTCGGCTTACAAGTCCTCTCCGGCATGCTACTCATGGTGTATTACGTGCCGTCGACGGATCATGCCTACGATACGGTTCGCTTTATCCAGGATGAAGTCTGGGGGGGGTGGTTTATTCGTGGGCTGCACCATTGGGGCGCCTCGGCCGTTATCATGGCCGTTGGCTTACATATGCTCCAAGTCTTTTTCGACGGTTCATACAAAAAGCCACGCGAACTGATGTGGATCATCGGCGTCGTGCTGTTAACCCTGATGTTGGGATTTGGGTTTACCGGTTATTTGCTTCCCTGGGATCAAAATGCGTATTGGGCTACGCAGGTCGGCATTAACATGGTGGGGTCTGTGCCACTCATTGGAGATTTCCTCACGAAAGTTCTTCGAGGCGGTGAGACACTCGGCGCGCTCACCCTTTCACGGTTTTTTGCCATTCATGTGGCCTTTCTTCCGGCAGCCATTATCTTGGGCATCGCGCTGCATCTCTTTATTCTTCGACGTGTCGGGCCCGCCGGGCCACATGATGAGGCCAGAGCAAAAAAGGGCAGCGAGACCTTTTATCCTCGGCAGGTTTATATGGATGCCGTCGTCATGTTGGGTGTCTTTGCCATTGTTTCAACACTGACAATCTTTATTGAATTTCCACTAGCTGATCGAGCTGACCCTTCTGATCATTCCTTCGTCCCCGTGCCAGAATGGTACTTTTTGTTTCATTACCAAATCTTAAAATATGCCCCTGGAGCACTCGGCCCCCTCGCCACGTGGCTACTACCCTTGTTGTTTTTCACCGCATTATTCCTCCTCCCCTTTTGGGACCGAAACCCCGAGCGACATCCTTCCAGTCGGCCCATCACATTAACCGTGGGCATGGGGTTTTTAATTACAGTATTTATCCTGTTAGGATTTTCACTCCAGCAACTCTATGCCGTACCGAAGAAAGATCCCTCCATCGACCGCGGCCTTGGTTTAGTTGTTCAATTAGGTTGCCAGACCTGCCACCGAATCCATGGAGAAGGCGGAAATTTAGCCCCAGACCTCTCCTTTGTTGCAGATCGTCGCCCGGACCGTGCCTGGCACATTCAACATTTCAAGGACCCCCAATCAGTTTCTCCAGGGTCGTTTATGCCCACGTTCCCTCTCAATGACAAACAGCTCAATGACCTCACGAGTTACATGCTTACGTTAAAAAGCGGTCAGCCCTCTTAACAGAGATCACTGAAAATCAGATCTGAATTCTCAAGTCACCCTTGGTCCAGTTCGTGGATCCCGGGGCCTTCATCATCCCAAATTCAAGCGCCTCTCAAAATTGTGATGAATCGTTCTCTCTATCTCAAAAATTTTTCACCCACTGTGTAATGTTTGAGTAAAGAGAAAAGACTCTTCCTCAGGCGAGGGATAGTTCTTGGAAATTTCATTACGAATTTTGGGAGAAAATAATCATGAAATTTGTGTTGAGCAAAATGTGGCTGGTACTTAGTGCCCTAGCGGTTTTTTCAGTGCAATCAGCGTTTGCGTTTGATTTTTCCTCATGGGACGAGCTGTTAAAAAAATACGTGACACCCAAAACCATCAATGGAGTCAAACTTCATGCCGTCGATTATAAGAAACTTGGCAAAGATCAGACGTGGGAGAAATTGGTCAAAGATTTGGAGAGGCTGTCACTCTCCAGTTTAAAAACTCGGGAGGAGAAACTGACATTTTGGATTAATGTCTACAACATTATGGCAGCCAAAATGGTGTTGGATCATTATCCAGTAGACAGCATTAAAGACGCCGGCAGCCTTTTTACGGCTGTTTGGAAAAAAGATGTGGGTGTGGTCGCAGGGGAAACACGTACACTCAATGAAATTGAACATGAGATTCTTCGAAAAATGGGCGAGCCTCGAATCCATGTGGCGATTGTCTGTGCCTCTGTGAGTTGTCCGGACCTGCGTATTGAAGCCTATACCGTGGAAAAACTGAACGAACAACTCGGCGATCAAATGAAACTCTTTTTGGTCAATGCCGAAAAAGGCTTACGCGTGGATGCGGAAAAAGGCCGCGTCTATTTGTCATCAATTTTCAAGTGGTTCAAGGAAGATTTTGAAGCAAAGGGTGGCGTGCGAAAGTTTCTTGCCCCCTATGCAGACGAAACTGGCATGGCAGCCCTCAAGAACAGCCAACTGACGGTGTATTATCTTGACTATGATTGGGATCTCAACGAACTGTAAGATCACCTAAGCCGCCGAAACTGTGACTCCTTTCGGAGTCACAGTTTCAAATAAGCCAATAGCATATCCCAATTTAGTAACTAATAAGCCTGCAGTTTTTATTTGACCATCACATCCACTGAGTCAGAAACGGTGACCATATCATGATCATGAGTGGCGACTTTCACAGTAATCGTATGTTTCCCTGATGGCATATCACTGAAATTTCCCTTAAAGCCCTTCTGATAGGTACCATCCAAAAAGACATGAGCATGGTCGGCCATCGTTCCCTTTCTAAAAGAATAGACTAAATCAAAGGAACTCCCAACGGTGGCTCCATTTTGAGGGGATGTGATCGTAATCGCCGATCCATCATGAATATCAAGTTGTTGGCCCGCCCAAACCTGTTGGGACATAACCAAGCCTAAACACGACAAAACGAGAAACAGCCTTGTGAACTGACGCATGAGAAACCTCCTTTTATTTCATCTAGGTGTTCAGATAGTACAAGCCTGCTATTATTCTATACTGCCTGGGCAGCGCAGGTGAAGAATATTTCAGATAAATACACCATGCTTCAATCTTTACGATCTCTCGCATTCATCATTTCATTAACCAGTTTAGGAATTGGAAACCTCTTTGCGTTTCAGGAAGAAGTTGATTGGATATGGAATGATGTCAAAGCTACAGCTAGAGGCGGCCCAGCATGCATGAAATATATTGTGAAGGCCTACCCCATCAAGATTTTTCGACGGAACGTGTCAGGTCGCACCTGCCTCAAAAATTCTATTGAATCGTATCGAAAAGGCGATCAAGAAGAAGCATTAGGATGGATTCTCGCTGGACAATGTCATGATCGACTCGCACGAGAAACTTTCCTGAAACATGCGCCAAAAGTCTTGGAGTATGTGCTGCAGCAGTATGGGAACCAGGTTCCTGTACGGTGATGTGAGAACCACACATGAAAGTGTTATCTCAAAATTGTGCTCGTTCAAAGATCGATGAAAATACTATTTCCGATTAACCTCACGTCCTCAAAATAAATTGGGCCGGGTTCCTGTAAGAACCCGGCCCGCCATTCAGACCTTCACCTGTTCTATGCGTCGGAATGTTTCTTAATGCAAGGTCGCCAGAATGTTGTTGAGGGTGGCACTTGGGCGCATACCGGCTTTCACTTTCTCTGGACAAGCGTGGTAATACCCACCGATATCGACAGGCTTACCTTTGATTGATTTCAGTTCCTCTAGAATCTTGTCGACATTCGACTCAAGCTCTTTGGCCACTGGTGCAAATTTGGCTTTCAAGTCTGGGTCATCATTTTGATTAGCGAGTTCTTTGGCCCAATACATGGCCTCCCACACATGGGAGCCCGCATTATCCAACTCTCCCAACTCACGACCAGGGGCTTTACGATTATCCATGAGTTGCCCAGTTGCACGATCTAAGGTGTCCGCAAGCACTTGAGCTTTTTTATTGTTTTTGGCTCGGCTAAGATGCGCAAATGATTCAGCCAAGGCGAGAAATTCTCCCAACGAATCCCATCGCAAATGTCCTTCTTTCACGAACTGCTGCACATGCTTAGGGGCTGACCCACCAGCTCCAGTTTCAAACAGCCCCCCACCATTAATTAACGGAACGATGGACAACATTTTGGCGCTAGTACCCAATTCTAAAATCGGAAAGAGATCGGTGAGATAATCTCTCAGCACATTACCGGTCGCGGAAATGGTGTCTTTGCCGTCTTTGGCGCGTTGCAGTGAAAGCTTCATGGCGTCCACCGGTGGCATAATCTGAATATCCAGTCCTTTTGTATCGTGATCTTTGAGATAGCGATTCACTTTTTCAATGATCTGCGCATCATGGGCCCGATCCTTGTTCAACCAAAACACCACCGGCGTTGAAGAGGCTCTCGCTCGATTGACGGCCAATTTCACCCAATCTTGAATCGGAATATCCTTGACCGTACAGGCACGGAAGATGTCCCCTTTTTCGACATCCTGCTGATGCAACACATTTCCAGATCCGTCAATCAACCGAATACTCCCGTTGCCTGACGCTTCAAAGGTTTTGTCATGGGATCCATATTCCTGAGCTTTTTGGGCCATCAAACCCACATTAGGCACACTCCCCATCGTGGACGGATCAAATGCGCCGTTCTCTCGACAAAAATCAACAACAGCCTGATAAATTCCGGCATAACTCCGATCAGGAATAATGGCTTTCATGTCATGCTCCTTGCCATCGGGTCCCCACATTTTCCCTGAGGTTCGAAGCGCGGCAGCCATAGAAGCGTCAATAATAATGTCACTCGGGACATGCAAGTTCGTGATGCCTTTATCAGAATCCACCATGGCCATCGTGGGGCCATTTTTCAGAGCGGCCTCTATATCCGCTTTAATTTCAGCTTGTTGCGCCTCAGGCAAACTCCCAATTTTTGCATATACATCGCCTAAACCGTTGTTCGCATTCACACCCAGCTCACTAAAGGTCTTTTCATGTTTTGTGAAAACATCTTCGAAAAATACCGTTACACAATGTCCGAAAATAATGGGATCCGACACTTTCATCATCGTGGCTTTCATGTGCAACGAGAAAAGCACGTCTGAATCCTTCATGGCATCAGTAACCTGATCCTTGAAAAACTGCCGAAGGGCTTTGACGCTCATCTTGGTCGCATCAACCACATCTCCTTTATCGAGTTTCACCCCATCTTTTAAGACTTTGGTGGAGCCATCGGCTCCCACGAATTCAATTCGGCCGTTGCCGGCATTCGCATCCGTGATCGTTGCAGATTTTTCATTCCCAAAAAAATCCCCACCCGACATATGGGCGACATGGGATTTAGAATCCTTCGTCCATTTTCCCATTCTATGCGGATTCTTTTGAGCATATTGTTTCACAGATGAAGAAGCGCGGCGGTCAGAGTTTCCTTGTCGCAACACCGGATTGACAGCACTCCCTTTCACTTTGTCGAATTTGGCTTGAATAGCCTTTTCTTCGTCATTTTGAGGATCTTCCGGATAATCAGGAATCGCATAGCCCTGAGATTGCAATTCTTTGACGCAGGCCTGAATCTGCGGAATCGAGGCACTAATATTAGGCAACTTGATCACGTTGGATTCCGGCGTCATCACGATCTCACCCAACAATGCCAAATCATCCGGCTGTTGCTGTTCCGGTTTTAACCTTTCGGGAAATTGAGAAATAATACGCCCAGCCAGGGAAATATCCTTGGTTCCAACATTGACCCCGGCAGTCCCAGCAAAAGCTTGGATGATGGGCAAAAACGACCCACTGGCTAATTCTGGTGCTTCGTCGACTTTGGTGTAAATGATATCGGGCTGTGCTGACATAATGTTTCCTCCAATAATTAATTTGATGACTGAGAAAAACCCAATTTCCGCGAATAAGGAAATAGAATGATCTCCAAGGCTTGTGATTTTAATCAGATTTAGGCCTGTCGACAATCAACCGAAAGGCCCAGACAGGAAGGAGAGACTAAAGACCCAGGCGAGATAGAATACTCGAATGACAATGAAGGGGCAGAAATTCTACATCTAAAAATTATTTAAATTCAATGATTTGCAACGATCAAACTATTCACAGGGGTAACGGAGGAGTTATCGAATCGAAAAGTTAGAGAAAAAAGCCTTTACGATTATGTTGAGAAAACCATTCAAAGTAATTGACGCCAATTGAGAATTTTGACGGGAAGCGTACGAAGAGTGGCAGCAATAGGGCAAGTATCGAGCGTAATACTGACGTCGTCATGAAGCATTTGAACTTGATCTGCATACAGCACACCATTGAGAATTGACGATCCCAGTCCTCCGGTAAAGATGACTTGACCGGATACAATAACCAGTCCTTGCCATTGAAAAGGTGCCGCGATTTGGACGTTGCCCTTTACTAGTAAGATGCCATAGCCCGAAACTTGCGAGAGGTGTAATGCTCCACTTGAGGGTTCAGCATAATGCACAGTAGGGGAAGTGGCTGAACCAAGCGTCACATTAATCAAATCCGTTAACACCGGCGTCGCACCCTTCTTTAAGTCAGTGACCTGTTCATGCAAATTCAAAAGAATTGGGCTGACTTGGGATGTAGCAGGATTACCGCTCAAACTAGCTGTTCCTATTTGCGAACCAGATGATGCGAGTGAGATCGATGGAAGGCCAGATGGGAATAACCCACAGGCGTCCATGCCTTGAATCGTGATCTTACTGCCTGAAAGCACAAGCTGATTCCCCACATAGATAGGAGCCCAAATTGGAGGACCAACAGGATGCGTCACATCTGCTTGAATAATCGAATCGGCCCCTTCAACTTGGCCATGACTCGTGATTACTTCAACCGGTGGATACAAAGTCGAAAGAGTAGTGGTGAACTGTTCGGGTTTTACCGACGTGGCTAATGGATAGCCAAACCGAATAAGTTGCCCTTGATTGCTCGCGGAATTCAAAGATGTCATTCCATCGCCATCCGAATAATGCGGCGTGGCCTGGCGATGCCCAGCCTGTTCAGCATCATATTCTGTCTTGTGATGCACTTTTGTCCAATATGCCAGGTCACTTTGCACGCTATTAGGCCTGGAAAGGGTATTCGTGGCATTTCCTAAGAACGGAACGTAGTTAGTAAGTAAAGGATTGTAGGTTTGATCGTCGACTGGCTTCCAGCCAGCATGAGAGAAAACATAGGCCGACCAATTTGGTTGATACAGTGAAGCCTGATCTCCAAGGAAGACAGGATTTGAGGCTGACGATCCGTTTAATCGTCCTTGTGTTTCTGCTAAGCCCGCTTCGGCCGCATAAAAGGTTTGGATAGCTCTTCTGTAGTTTCCGCTAATCTGTAACTCTGTTGACGTGGCAAACAGAATCGTGGCCCCCATAATCCCAGACACGGCCACTAATATGAGCGCAGCAATGAGTGCACTGCCTTGGCTGTTCTCGGACTCGGCTTTCTGCCTTCCCCTTCTTCCATAGATCTTCATGTTCGGAGATTCCTTGGAGTCAGTCGAGACTGAAGAGTAATGGTTCGATATCCACTATTTGGCATGTATTGAGGATCGGGATCTTCTGCACGAGCAGTCACAGTGATCTTCACCTGCCGAATGCTTACGGAGTCGGTCGTTAGATGTCCCGCTGCATTGAAATACTCCACAAAAAATGACTCGATATTTTCTCCGAAAGGCTGATTTCCACCACCCGTATTTCGTCGCAACGTATGCGTTTTGGAATCATAGACATACATAATGAACTCGTTGGGGTCCGCAATCAGACCATTCCCATTCAAGTCCGCCTTAATGATCAAACGACCAGAATCATAGGTAATCCCTTGAAAGTCATTGCCTAGATTCACATCATTGTTGACACCACGAGGATCGTACCCTGCCATCAACAGTTCACGACTCATGACATCCATGACAACTCGTGCTTGCTGTTGCATTTCCAACCGATCTTCTCGCACGTACTGCGCTCTCAATTCTCCGATGTAGAGAGAATAGACCGCGCTCACCGTCACCAGACTCAAGCCAAGTGCCACCACCATTTCAATGAGTGTGAAACCATTGGGTGATTTGGGAAAGGAACAAGACATGCTTCACTCATTAATCTGTCGTGAGGTAGGTTGTAAGAGAAGTTGAATGCTCACCATTATCCCATTGCACTTCGACTATAACCCTATATAACTCTGGTATGGGATTATGAGGGATGATTGTCAGGATACGTTGATGCTGAAGAGCTCCAGCAATAGAGCCATAGGATTCGGTAGTTCTTAATTGACTTGTTAATCCAATTGGCACACCTTCCCGCTTGACGTCTTCCATTTTTTCCTGCGCTAACGTAACTGCTCGTGTCATTTTTTCACTGGCACTCATACCTGTATGTGCCACAACAGAAAATCCTGCAAATCCCAACAAGGCCAGAAAAACCACTGCCATGGCCATGACGATTTCCAGCAACGATAAACCCTGCTGGCTTCGCAAGCCTTGGGACATACTCCAATTCCTATTCGCGGCTAAAGACATTTAGGATTTGACCTTTACTCGCCCCGTGATACTCACGGTAATTTTTTTGGAGCCAGCCGAGTTAGTCAGCGTGATGGAGGCTAGATTCGAGGCCGTGCCGCGAGGCAAAAACGAAGGATTATTTGAGGCAGTCAGGGTGACATCGTGATAGTCAGCCTGAATATCGCGAGCTTCTTGAGGTTCACCTAAATCGATTTTCCCATTATTGTTCTTATCGTCCAGGATCACGTAATGCTGGTTGTCTTGAAAAAAAATTCGGTGGCGATTTCGTTCGACCACAGCACTCATCTTTGCGGCAACTAAATCGGACATCACTTGCCTTACTGCCCCGTTCAAACGCCATTGAGGCAACTGCGAAGACAGCCACATGTTCGTTAGCATTAAGGTAATGCTCATGATGCCAAGCACAATCACGAGTTCCATAAGAGTAAAGCCCTTTGACGCTACTTGAGACGTATTCACCATCTACATACTCTCGTCTTGCCGATTGCGTACGGGTATTTCCTGTTCCCATTCAGACTAACCCGCGAAAATACCACTGCCATATGTCAGTACCCCAAATCATGGCAATGAATGCTCCCAACGCTAGATATGGACCGAAGGGAATATATTCGCCTTTTTTCATGATCTTCAGAGTTAAGAGCCCAATTCCAATAACCGCTCCAAAAACCGACGCAATCATTAACGTAATAAAGGCCTGCTGCCAACCTAAGAAAGCACCGACCATAGCCAGGAATTTAATATCGCCCCCGCCCATGCCCTCTTTGCCAAATATATAAGGGCTAATCCAGGCCAATGCCAACAAAATCCCTCCACCTACAAGAATTCCCAGAAGCGAGTTCAGCCATCCCGTGGACAACACGAAGGAACCACAAAGAAAACCAATAACGATCCCTGGCAGGGTAATGACATCCGGAATGATTTTGTAATCCCAATCAATCCATGTCACCACCCAAAACACCGAAAACAAACCGGCATAGACCATGGTAGACCAGGTGAACCCGAACCGCCAGACCACCAAGAGATACCCCAATCCGTTAATCAACTCAATGATGGGGTACCGTGGTGCAATAGCCCTTTCGCAGGCTCGACATTGTCCCTTGAGCCAGAAAAAACTCAACAGTGGCACATTGTCATACCAGCTTATTGGTTCCCCACAATCTGGACAAGCTGACCGTGGGGCCACAATCGATCGTCCATTCGGGACCCGATGGACACAGACCGTCAGGAAGCTGCCAACGATGATTCCCAGAATAAAGACGCTGAGCCAAACAATCCAGTGGGCCATAAATGCCACATATTCCGTAGTTAATTCGACTAGGGTGAGTTTACGTATATTTTCAGTTTACAATCCTAAAATGACCTGATATTCTCCCTTAGATAATTCGCCTAGCCAAGGATGCAGAGGACTTCATGAATACCAAACCTAAGCCCGCAGATGACACACCGATAAAACGCAAACGGCCCGAAGCCCTCACTCAACGAGAGCAAGAAATCCTTCAACTCATCTGGTCTGGGCTGAAAAATAAAGAAATTGCACAGCGGCTAAAAATCAGCGTTAAAACGGTGGAAGCCCACCGTGCCAATATGATGAAGAAAGTTCGCGTGTCGAATGCGGCCCAGCTTCTTAACGCGGCGATTCAAGAAGGGCTCATTCAGATCAAATAAGATCCAACCTTCCCTTACGCTACGCTTTTCGCGCTCGCTGTCTAGCCACTTCAAAAAGCGTGATTGCAACCGCCACTGACACATTCAAGGAATTGATTTTCCCCAGCATTGGAATCCGAACACGGGCATCACATTTTTTGAGAACAATTGGCCGAATTCCTTCCCCTTCACTTCCAAAAACCAGCGCAAGAGATCCCGTGAGATCAACATCGGCATAAGAATTTTTGGCTTCAGCATCAAGGGCAAGAGCCATGATCTGTCGTTTCTGGCATTGTTCGACAAACTTTCCGGTATTCGCGACTCGTGCAATAGGCACATGTTCTAACGCTCCCGCAGAAGCCTTTGCTACTCCGGCAGTTAAACCGACGGCACGATGTTTTGGAATGACAATACCATGTCCTCCTACTCCGTCTACTGTCCGGACAATGGCACCTAAATTATGCGGATCTTGAATTTGATCTAACACCACAAGCAGCGAGGGAGTCGTGCGTTGCTCCACCTCATCAAGCAATTCCTCGCCTTCCAAAAATTGTTTCGCCGCCACACTCGCAACCACCCCTTGATGATGGCGATCCCCAGCTAAGCGATCTAATCGATCACGGGATTCTACTGAATAGGGAATGTGCCGTTCTTTAGCGAGACGTGTGAGAGGGAAAAAACGGCCATCTGGCTTGGCTAACCAGAGCCGTTCAATAACACGAGATGGAGATTGCAGGGCTTCGGTGACCGCATGAAACCCATACAACACATTGGTGAGCTCATCGTTTCCAGCGTGTGGTGCCATCGGGTCGGTCTTCGAGGATAATACCTTGGTCGGCTAATTCTTTCCGTATCGTATCAGCAATAGCAAATTCCTTCTTTGTGCGAGCTTCATTTCGGAGGAGTATTTGCTCATCAATCCATTTATCTTCATTAGAACTGCCGGTAACCTCTTTAAGAGGATTGGCTACAGCTTGAACTACAGCGGGTTCGAGCTTGACCACTATGGCATTCCATTGATTCGTCCCCAATTGAAATAAACCAAGTGGCCTTCCATATTGTCGCAGACCTTCTAGCACATTTTTCCGTATCTTTTCTGACAACCCTTTCGTCAATAATTTATTAACTTCTCCACGAAGCGCATGAAAGGCCCCAAGCACCTTGGGCGTATTGAAATCATCATCCATACCGTCCTGAAATTTATTCGCAAAGTCCCTCAAGATTCGGTCCCAATCTTCGTCACCTTGAATGCTCTCTTGGGTATCGGATTCCTCTAATCGTTGGATGAGCCCATAAATATTATCGAGCGCAGATTTAGCTTCCTCTATCGCCTTATCTGAAAAACTGAGGTCACTTCGGTAATGCGTTGATAAAAATAGATAACGTAAGCATTCGGCCGTGACAGATTCAGAATACTTTGACTTTTCAAAAATTCCTCGTATCGTGAAAAAATTTCCAAGTGACTTAGACATTTTTTCTTTGTCTACGGTTACAAATCCGTTGTGGATCCAATAGTGGGAAAACTCTTTGCCAGTGAAGGCACAGGATTGAGCGATTTCATTTTCATGGTGCGGGAAGATTAAATCCTTGCCCCCGCCATGAATATCGAAGGTAGGACCCAACTCCGCCACAGACATGGCCGAACATTCTATATGCCATCCTGGACGTCCCCTTCCCCAAGGACTATCCCAACCGGGTTCGCCAGGCTTAGAGGCTTTCCAAAGCGCAAAGTCCATGGGGTTTTCTTTGCGAGTATCAACCTCAACTCTGGCGCCGGCCTGAAGCTCTTCTAGATTTTTCCCTGACAGTTGCCCATAAGAATAAAATTTCTTCACCGAGAAATACACATCCCCCTCTAACTGATAAGCCATGCCTTTTTTTTCTAGACCTTCGATCATGTTGAGAATATCCTGCATATGTTCAGTAGCGCGAGGCTCCACCGTGGGCTTGGTAATGCCCAATGCTCCCATGTCCCGATAAAAATTTTGAATATAGCGCTCGCTTATTTCATTCCAAGCCACGCCTTCTTTATCGGCACGATTTAATATTTTGTCATCGATGTCCGTGAAGTTTCTCACATACGTCACTTGATACCCGGAAAATTCAAAATAGCGCCGTATCATATCGAAGGTGAGTGCACTGCGCGCATGGCCTAAATGACAATCATCATAGACCGTGACGCCACAAACATACATGCTCACTTTTCCAGGAACCAAAGGGGCAAAAGCTTCTTTTTTCTTGGTCTTGGTATTATAGATAGAAATTGACATCGTTTAGGATTCTCGCGTGGAAGTCTTTTGAGTGATTTTCTGACCCTGATGCTTGACGATCCAAAAGCCTGCGATTAATAAAACTATAAAAACGATGGAAAAAATATTGAAATATTTTTCGATGATTTCTTTCATCCAAGGACCGAAAAGTTGAATGGCTCCAGCTACCAGAAAAAAACGCCCACCTCGACTGACTAGAGAGGCCACCATAAAAGTTTTGAAATCCACGTAGAATGCACCAGCTCCAATCGTGAAAATTTTATATGGGATTGGAGTAAACCCTGCTATAAGAATCGCCCAACCTTCGTAACGTTGGAAATACTGATGCACGAGATCCATGCGGTCTTGTCCCATGAATTTTTTCAATACAGGGTGTCCACCATACCAGCCAATGCCATACCCCAACGCTCCTCCTAGAACTGAGCCAACGGTGGCAACTGTGGCATACCACCAGGCATTCCCAGGATTACCAAGTGTCATGGCGATGAGTAACACATCAGGGGGCAGAGGAAAAAAAGAAGATTCGGCTAAGGCCAAGCCAAATAGAGCCGGAACCCCGTAAGGGGAGTCTGACCAAGATAGCATCCAATCATATAATTGTTTCACCGAATCCATATGTTTTGCTAGAGAGAATTATGGAAATCGAACAACAAAATTGTCTAGAGGAACTTCAAACCTTTGCCCCAACTCTTCAGGGAAGTAAGGGCTTCATAATCTGTTAAATCTAAATGCAGCGGTGTCACGGAAACAAGGTTCTTTTCCACTGCATCATGATCTGATGGTTTTTTTCTGGCCCAGGATTCTCGTTGTCCTGCGATCCAGAAATAGGATCCTCCCCTAGGATCCACTTTTTCTACTACCGGATTGTGATATCGCCTTTGGCTCAAACTGGTGAATTGAATCCCGGCTATGGGCATTTTTTTTGAGCTAGGAACATTGACATTAAGGGTGGTTCCTTCTGGCAAACCTGATTTCAATATCCGCTTGGCTAACTTCTCAGCATACTGCCCAGCTTCGGCATAAGAGGCTCCAGCGCAATCTTCTAACGATACAGCCATAGATGGTATCCCATAAAGCATGCCCTCCAATGCTCCAGCGACCGTACCTGAATTTGTGACATCATCTCCCAAATTCCAACCCCTATTTATTCCAGAGACCACTAACGTCGGCAGGTCTGACTCCAAAATTTTACATAATGCCAAGGTGACACAGTCCCCGGGTGTTCCATTGACCGCAAACCACCGAGAACGAATCTGCCGAACGCGAAGGGGTTTATGAAGAGTCATGGCTCGCCCGACCGCATTTTGTGTTTTCTCTGGAGCCATAACCCACACTTCCCCTAATGTGGCCATAGCTTTCGCCAGAGCACGGATGCCTGGCGCATGAATACCATCATCGTTGGTGACAAGAATTCGTCTTATTTTAGCTGGGGGCATATTGAGTTAGATTGGGTAGATGATACAGAAAAGCCCGCCCCAATATCTTTGGGGCGGGCTTTTCAATTTACTCAACTGTTGGACAATTGAGTTATATACTTTTCATAAATTCTGCCACGGCTGCTGGATCTGCGACCCCCATAATTGCTGAAGGAGGAACCGTATTCGATTTTTTACCAGTCAAGCCACATTCCACTTCATCGGTAATCATTTCAACGGGCATGGACATGCCGCCGTAGACATGTGGACCAGCCACTATCTTTGCATTTGAGAAACCATAAATTGCCGTCGCCACATCTTTCGCCAACCACCCGGTATAATTAAATTCTGGAATAACAATAAGCTTGGCTTTACCACAAAGTTTCCTCAGTTCGTTCGTTGGGAACGGTCGCAAAGAGCGAATCTTGATCAATCCCGCCTTAATGCCTCTTTCTTTACATTGACGAACCGCTTCGCGAGATTGGGCCGCTGCACTTCCCGAAGCAATAAGCAGAACATCGGCACCCTCTACATCCTGAGCTTCTAACAATCCATCCATATATTGCTCAATATATTTACGTGAACGTTCTACGCCAGCCCAAACTTCCTGCTGCCATACTGCATGAATGTTATAGGCCATAAAATTAGATTTTTGGACCGGGGCATCACGTGACAAACGTGCCGGAGGATTCTCAGCATCTAACACTGGCACAGATCCTCGGTAAGGATCTCGAGCTGGCAACTTGTACTTTTTATCTGGCATCGAACAATATCCTCGAGCATGTGTCACAAAAAAACCATCACAACAAACACCCACGGGGAGCGTCACATCATTTTTTTCGCTAATGATAAAGCCCTTCATAATAAAATCGAACAGGTCCTGTTGATTTTCTGCATGAAAGACGAGCATTCCGCTGTTCAAGAGGTAGGCAATTTCAATATTATCCGGTTGGATGGCTAGCGGAGCATTGACGACTCGGCATGTAAACATGCACACGGCAGGAAGACGGTGCCCCGCCCACGAGACGATAGGCTCAAGACCTCGTAATGTTCCAGGACCAGCCGTGGCAGTAAAGGCTCGAACACCTGCGCGCGAGGCCCCAGCAATGGCCGACATGACCCCATATTCTTCTTCGCCTCGATAGAATTCCTTCACATATCCTTCCCCATACAAGACCCCAATCAATTGCAATGTTTCACTTTGTGGGGTGATGGGATAGGCCACGGACATATCGACATTTGAGCGTCTCACCGCTTCTTTTGCACATTCACTCCCCGTAATAAACTCTCGTTCACGAGGAGCCTCATTAAACATAAATTCCGGAGAAACTTCCACTTGGCGTTTTGCGTCCCCATGCGGGTCTTTTCTTCCTTTTCCGCTTTCGGCCTTTGGTGCTTCCGGAGCACTCGTAATTGGATCACCTTGGGGATTGGTTTTGACTTCTGTTTCTAAACCTTCACTCATGGCGTTATTCCCCTATTGCTAAAGTAAAATTTTAATCTGCACTTATGCTTCTTTTTGCATGTGTTCAGCTTTATGTCCAAATGCTGCTGCATTTCCATCAACCGGGCTCGCCATACTGAAATCCAAAGGATTGGTATGTGTTTTGCCATCATGAACCTTCGACTGAAGCCCCGTAAAACGCACATTCTCCCCATTTTCTGGCAATTTAATTCCCATTTCTTCGCGTACCCGTTTAAAGACGGCCACAACCCTTCGAATCTTCGCGGCATCAGAATCTCTTACCGTGAACATGGCATCTTCATGGCCTTGTTCCGCACAGATAGCCGAAGTCCAGCAGTTGGTTCCAGCTCGAATCATCTTGAGAGTCAAATTGGCATAATGACAATGCACCCCAATAAAAATACAGGCTTCAATCTTATTCCCCCATATTGTCAGATTTGGGTGATTCGGATTGATGACTTCTTCCGGTTCAACCTTAGGGTACTTGGGGCGATAATCCGGCATAGGAATGACGAGCACATCTGGTAATTGGGCTGCAAGCTCTAATACAGCTCTAGCCTTATCCGCGGCGTGATCATTCCAATTCCATAACACCATCGGACCAGGAAAAATCGTTGCATTCTTGCGCGTCAACATCGTACGCGCCATAGCTTCCATTGCCAGCTCCTCCGCAACGACATGGCCAAATTTCAGACCATTTCCTTTGTCTGGTGTCAGTACACCAAGTTCTGCAGCAGATGGGGGATGGAAACCTTGTGGCCCTGGAGCCACGATTGCGTCTTCTAGTTCTTTCGTTAATTCCACGTTGAACTCCGATTCACATTAAATACGAAATCAGCAAGATAGCAATTGCGTTTAAGACTGCCACGGACTTGCTAACACCGCTTTTGTATTTTTTTCTTGGTAAGTAATATTTGGGGTGAGTGCCTGATCCCCGATTTGATCAATCATTTCCATCTTAATGGCCTTATGTTTTGCCATGTTATCGCATACCCACACACATTGAGCGCAACCCTTACAACGATCTACAGCGACATAGGCCGACCCATATTTTAACCCTTTATCTTTTCCTGCCTCGGTATCATATTGAATGGTATTGGCTTCAGGACAATATTGGGTGCACAACTTACAGCTAGTTGCTGCACATATTTCTTGATCAATATTCGCAACTAAATACATTAATAATCTCCTTTCACTAAATAAACACTATGCACTTGCAGGGGCTGAATCTGGAACATTTGCCCAACCATGTTCGACACAATAGTCCCATCCAGCCTTGACCACAGCTAAGTTCTTATCAATCAGCTCTGCCTTTTTCTTGAACTTTCTTTCCACCACACTATCTAATGCAGCTGTTCCTCCAGAAACCACAAACCCTTTTCCGAGAAATCGATCTTTCACAGCGGTGCCAGAGGCCTCTAAATTTGAAAGGCCAGTGATTGCACCAATTGCCCCAACCATTGCCATATTCGTAGCCAGATCGATGCCTGCTACGTCTAGCGACATTTGGGTCGCTGGGAGATAATAGATTTTCGCATTTAAGTCTTTTAATTCTGCAGCTTGATCTGGCTCAAGTGTCATAGGGTTATTGCTATTGATCAGGACAACTCCATCCTGTTTTAAGCCATAATAAAAAGGATTCGTATAGCTCTTCCCATGGGTAATACACTGCGGATGAAAAACCATGAGGATGTGAGGAAAGGTAATTTCTCCAATTTCATAGATAGGCTCATCCGAAACTCGCACGTAGCTTTCTACTGGAGCCATCCGCTTTTCAGATCCGTAAAACGGAACGATGGTACTTTCACCACCAGCATTAATAACTGCCGTGCTAAAAATGTGCGATGCGGTCACCACACCCTGGCCACCAACGCCTGCCATACGGATGTTATATCGAATAGCCATCTCTATACCTCCCTCGTCACAATGTGAACAGCCAATCCCTTAACACTACTCAAAAAGTTACCCCTTCGTCACTGCTGCTGCAGGCTTCGGGAGGTATTCTTTGTAGCCATAAAGGGTAGCTAAATGCTCTTTTGCTTCATCCGTTATATATTCTTGGAATTTATAACGGTCATTTTCAACATCCTTGGCATCTTGCATGACTTGATCTGTCGGAATCGCATATTCAATGTTGCAGGATGTGTAGGCCTGGATATACGTTGGCCCCACTTCTCGTGCAATTAAGATCGCTTTTTTAATGACACTCTCTACTCGTCTTGGATTGTTGGGGACCACAGTCGCCACATATGCACACCCAGCAACCTTAGCCATTCCTAACATATCCATCTTTTCAAACTTTTTCCCCAATGGCGCCATCTTTAATACCTGGCCCTTGTTCGTCATTCCGCTTTCTTGGCCACCAGTATTTCCATAGACTTCGTTATCTAACATGATGGTTGTAAATTTTTCTTTTCGAAACCAGGAGTGCAACGTTTGAGCAAAACCAATATCTGCCATACCACCATCACCCGCCATCACGACGACATCTTTTGGTTTATCTCCAAACCTCAAACGCAAGCCACGCGATAACCCACTTGCCACCCCATTTTGGTCACCGTAATTTCCATAGACGAAAGGCACCGCAGCTTGAGAAATCGCCAACCGTCCGCAACCAGCCGTTCCGACCGTAATAGTATCTTCAGGGTTGGGGAAGGCAATAAACGCTAAACGAATAAATAGAGTCATCGCACATCCTGCACACATAGGATGCTCTTCCATAATTTCCTTAAAGGTCCCGACTTGGGACACGGCTGTCTTCTTACCAAAAGGGCCATGCTCCACCATATCGCGATATTCTTTTGGCATAAACTTTCCAAAGCCTGGGGTAAATTTCACATAGTCGAGACTCATATTCTGTCTCCTCCTTGTTAAAAAAAAACATTCTGAGAATCAGTTGTTCATTTGGTGAGAAAATTCATCTCGTCTCTGCTTAAAACCACTGAAAATATCTACCATTTGTCAAGCTAACAGAGAAACCAGACTTTATCAATTTTAGAAAGGAATAATCTAGGTGAATTTGACCGATAATTCAATACAAAAGAAGGCCCACTGCCTACAAAAGAAGACCCATGGGGCCTCAGAGGCACTTAGGTCTTTTGTCCAGGATTATCAGAAAGTCAAAAAAATTGGGGAAAGGTCAGTTCAAAAAGTTGAGACCAGAGGAAAATGACCTGCCCAGTCTCGTTATTTGGAGGAAGGGGAGGATTAGTCAAGAATATAGTGAATGGGATCCACAACTTTATCATTGACCGCCACTTGATAATGCAGATGAGGGCCTGTGGAGAATTTTCCTGTGCTTCCCACTAGCCCAATAAGATCACCTCGATGTACTCGATCACCATATTTCACAAGAATTTTAGACAAATGACCGTAGGTGGTCTCAATATCATATCCATGATCAATACGAATAAATTTTCCCATTCGACCGTCGTAGGCTGCCACAACGATCTTCCCAGAACCAGGAGATCGAATCTCGGTGCCTCTTCGCGCGCCAATATCAAGTCCCGCATGTAACGCCTTTTTACCCGTAAATGGGGATACTCTTGGCCCAAACCGTGAAGTAATTGATCCCTTCACGGGCCAAATTGAAGGAGTTGAGGCCCATTGCACGGCTTTCTTCTCCGCCACAGCTGAAAGTTCATCAAGAATTTTGCTTTCTACTTTGCTCTGCTGGCTCAACCAATCCAAGCCCGTTTTGATTTCCGATATTTTCCGACCCATGGTTATATGTCCAGGAGAAACTACTTGATTCAGTCCCGTTTTTTGAGCCAAACCAGTAGCTAACATATTCGCTTCCGCTTCTGCTGACTCATAGGGGAACTCCTCACCCCCCTGACCGGGAACTCCCGAAGGAAGCCCTTGAATATCATCAGGCTCCAAACCAAACATCGTTTGCAATTTACGATTTAGGTTTTCTAGAGCCAGCATCCGCTTTTTCATGCCATCGACTTCTGTTGAAAATGTACCCGTTTTAGTACGAGAGGAATGTAATTCCTTTTTAATTTCCTCTAACTCACTCAATTGACTCCATTGATAAACATAATGCGTGACGATTCCGCCCTGAATAAGCAACAACGCCAAACCCCAGATCAAGCCATGCTTGACGAACACTTTGCGGATTTTTAGACGCCAAGGGTTGGCACGAGCACCACGAAAAACAATAACAGTCAGGGTATCTTCTGATTCTTTCATTCAGTCACCGATGTAGTTGAAGAGAAATAATTAAAAAATGACATGACAGCCTCTCAAAAAACATTCATTATTACGTTGAACTAGGCTGCTTGATAACATCGCGCACCCAGCTCAAATACTCGGGAAGCCCCTGTTGAATCGGAAGTGCAATCACTTCGGGAACCTGATAGCTATGAAGCGATTTCACAGTTGTCACTACCCGATCAAACATCTTGTTTACTGTCTTGGCAACTAACAACCATTCACGTTCTTCAACAACCCTACCTTCCCATTGAAAGATCGATTGGACACCAGGAAGAACATTCACACAGGCCACTATTTGTTGCTCAACTAATGCCTTTGCAATGTTGGTTGCCTCGGTTTCAGAACCAGCCGTTACCAACACCACAATTTCATCCATAACTAGCGTGAGTGCAACCAAACTACTCGACAAGGATTACAGAAATTGTATACCTCCTCAAAGTCGAAGAAGGAAGGTAGCTATCCGATATCCCTCATTCTTTATCATTATCGGTTGTTTTTTCGTTGTCTGAAGTCTAAAAATAATCTTCTGATACCAAAAGATCAACCCGCATTCATGTATTTTTTGCAGTCTTCAATTATTCCAACAACTTAGCGAGGCAACAACCTATTGGGGTCCTGTCCTGCCAATCCCACTAAATCGGCGATTGCTGGCTTGAGAGCCTCCTGCAGGGCCTCTGGGTAGCTTTCTACCGCAGCCTGAAGGCCATAATAAGGACTATCTAACTGTTTGCCCTCAAAATCCATCGTCATATTCCAAATAACCTTCGACGGATCATTCACAGGCGTCAGACGCAGATCCAGTTCAAGGCCAGTGGTTGTTTCGCTCATAGGCAATCCCAAAATCCAAAAAACCGTCCCGACGGGACCCAGCAAGTATGTGTAAAGCCTACGTTTCCAATCAGTGGAGCGTAACCGTCCACGAAATGCAACGTCCGCAGGTTCTTGCTGCTCATCCTTTGCATACTTCACAGATGAATAAATTCCTGCTTGAGAAAGTTCCGCGGCAATGGCTTTAGCAAAATCCTGAGATGGCTCAAAACGAACGACATCCACTTTTTCTGGGCTTTTAGCAGCCTCGGGACGTTCATACATGGTGTCGCCATAAGGCACAAGAGGAATAGCCGCAAGCCAATAGTCTTCTTTGACATTCTTCCCTCGCAAGTCTTCTAACGGCAATACAATAGCTTTCGCGAGAACAGCTGATGCAGCTTTATTCTCGAGATATGTCCCAGATGCAGAAGGTGGATATTGCCAATCCCTATTACCCAGGCAACCAGAGATAGCCATCATGGCCAAAATGACAAGAATGAGGACCCATGATCGTGTGAGAGAACGCATTCTTAAGACTCCTTTCTTTGTGAAGTAATGAGGCCCATCAATTCCCGCATCAGGATGGAAATTGACAAGACAGGCATTTCATGGGGGAGGCAAAACAGCCAGAGATCAAAAAAACCTCTAGGGAATCGGGAATATAGCACAATTTAACCTATCATGGCACAACACCTTTAAGGAGGGAATCCGCCAGCACGGCCTAAATGTTCTTGAAATTCTGTATAGGTTTTGGCCACAGGAAACTGCGGGTATTCCTGCACAATGGATTCAGGTGGACAGAAGAAAAACCCAGCATCCGCTTCTTTTAACATGGAGACATCGTTATAGGAATCACCCCCAGCCAAGGTTCTAAAACCAAGCGATTTCAACGCGCTCACCGCATGTCGTTTTTGATCTTTCTGGCGAAGGAAATAATCCGTAATAAATCCTTCGTGATCAATTTGCAAAGTATGACAAAAAATAGTGGGAAATTGGAGTTGTTCCATTAATGGTCGCACAAATTCATAAAAGGTGTCCGAGAGGATAATGACCTGTGATCGCTGTCGCAACCATGCCATAAAATCCAGGACACCAGGCAGTGGAAAAATTGTTCGAACCACTTCATGAATATCATGAATCGTAATCTGGTGAGTCCGCAAAACATCTAATCGTTTTTTCATCAGGACATCGTAATCAGAAATGTCACGAGTGGTAAGACGTAATTCTTGCAAGCCAACCTTATCGGCTAACCCTAACCAAATTTCAGGGAATAACACTCCCTCCATATCCAAACATGTAATAACAGGTGATACCAATTTTCAATCCTTATTTTGATGCGTGAGTGACCGCTATATCAGGGAAAATTAAAAACGAAAGTCTTATTGATGATCATAAAAGAAATCCAACCTGCGTCACAACTCCTAGAAAAACATCCAATAACCAGTCACTAATAATTTACCACTGGTTGATGAGATCATGAGGCGTTTCGCAATAAAAATCAGGTTGCAGGGCTGTTACTCGTTCACGATTCCCATACCCATAGCCCACGGCACATGCTCGAATACCAGCAGCCTGAGCAGCCCGAACATCATTAGTACTATCTCCTATCATTACGGTATGAGCGGCCTCCGCTCCTAAGACTTCAAGGGCTCGTTCTAACATCACCGGCTCTGGCTTCAGTTCAGTCGTATCTCGTGGAGCTTCTACATGTTGAAACAGATCGCGTGCTTGCAAACCATCAACGATAGCGAGGGTATATTCTAACGACTTATTGGTGACAATGACTTTTCTACGATCCTTGTAATGCTGAAGCACCTCCCAAATACCCGGATACCACCTCGTCGTCTGCACACAATTTTCTAAATAATGGAGACGAAACACTTCCAGTGCTCTATCATATTGATGAGGATTGCCCTCCCCAACGGATAGACGAAGTAGACGTTTAACGCCGTCTCCCACAAAACTAAAGATCTCCTCTACAGATCGAAGCGGGAGCCCCAACTCCCCAAGCGTGAGATTCACAGCCGTCGCAATATCGATCTTGGAATCAATCAAGGTTCCATCAAAATCAAAAAATAACACCTCCGCGCGCCATTGTTTCATTTCAAAATATCTTTCTTATTTGGCTTTCAGTTGTTGATGCAATGAAGCGAACATTGCCTTTTTCGTTTCTTCAGTTTCAGTCAACTCCGTCCAACGCACAAAATCAATCATGCGTTGTCGACCCACATGAGGAGGCAATTGGGGATGAACAATTTGCCATCGATCGTACACGGCTTTGATATGAAACAAATAAGATTCCTGATGAGGATCAGGAACAAATGTCACACTTTCCCAATGCATTGTTCCGATCACATCAAACACAACGGGAATTTTGGCTTCCAAAGAATTCACAATTTCCCATTGCGTCACATCCTCTTCAATATGAAATTTCGAGATCACAACCACATGCCCCCAAACAACGTCTTCCCCCCAATCCACATAGGGTTCAACCACTTGCCAAGATGAGGTCTCAAGCCTCGCACCTTTTTTATCCAGGGACAAATACCTGTGTAACGTTTTTGTTGGGTCTTCTGTAATATGACGATTAAACGCGCTTGAAGACGTCGCACTTCCCACTACAATACTTAGCAAAATTGATAGGATAGCCTTGAACATTCTCAATCCATCCGCCACGATCATTCCACACATATCCTACTGAAAAGGAATCAAGAAAAAACAAGAGCCTGGAAGGAGCGTCAATTACCCTTTAAAGAGGAGTACGAGAATAATCCCTAGAAGCAGCCAGAGAGGAATAGACAACATGAGACCCCAGGCCAGTCCTTGTGCAGTTTTCAACCGGCCTTTCAAACTTTGCTTTTCCAACGCCTTCGAAATACGCAACTTCACATCTTCCAAGTGAAACGGCTTGGTTATATAATCATCCGCCCCTTGATTGATGGCCTCCACTGCTGTACCAATTGAGGGATGCCCAGTAATCATCAAAAAAATCACCTCAGTATTTTGCAACCCACGAATTCGGCGCAACAACTCCATGCCATCCATATGAGGCATGATCAAATCGGCCATCACCACATCAAAATCACCCTTTTCACATTCAGCCAAGGCTACCTCGCCATTTTCCACCGCCACTACTTCATACCCAAGGGAGAGTAAGAATTCCGACAACGCTTCCCGAACACCGGTATCATCATCCACAACTAAAATACGTTCAGCCATTATGGTTCACCCTCCTTGGAAATTTTTGGAGTTGCCGTACCAACTACCCTTACTTCCTTAAAAGGTTGGAAACTCAACCACGACCACATCCTGTGGAAGCGTAAACTGTAGCAGGTCAGCTGCAAGCCCTTGATTTACCTGAATATGATCAAAACGCACTCGAGAAATATTTCCACTGGTTTCAAAGATGGAAATGGCTTGAATAAGATGCGAATCAGAAAATAATTGCAATTCGATCTTCTTGATCGTTGGAACCGTAGCTCCATCCGGTTTGGGAACCAATGTCAAATCGGGCATTTTTTTAGAACCACTGGGGAACTCGGAGACTTTCAATATTGTAAATTGTTCGGAAAGCTTACCCACACCCAATAGAAGCGCCAACGGTCCCTTCGACGCCGCCATTTGCGTCAAAGTGCCCTTCACCACTTGCTGATGCTCAGGCACATACATCATGACAGCATCGCCATCGACATAAATATGTTCTTTCGAAGGTTCTAAATAATCCCAGCGTAAAAGTCCCGGTTTTTTTAAATAGAATTTTCCTGTTGACTTAAAGCCTGATTCAAATCCTTCGATAATCGTTTCTTGGGTAAACTCACCTTGCAAGTCTTGAGTCTTGGCATACCGATCATCCACACGATTCACGATATCCTCAGCATTGGAAGCCAGGACATCTATTCCGTGAAACAGACTCACGACCACTCCGAGGATAATGAGGTACAAAATATTCAGTCGCTTCATCCAATCTCCGCCGTGGCTGTCCCTCGAGCTAAGACCTCTCTTCGTCCATCACGCCCAGGGGCACTGACTAAACCTTCTTCTTGCATTTGCTCAATCATCCTTGCCGCTCGAGGATAGCCCACTCGAAGGCGCCGCTGAAGAAAAGAAGCTGAGGCTTGTCCCGTTGTCATGATTAATTCGCGGGCTCGTTCATAGGTTTCATCTTCAGCCTGATCTTCGGTTGACGATTCTTCAACCGATGCCAAGGCGGTTTGATCGTAGACCGGAGACGCCTGTGCCTTCACCCACTCCACAACATTTCGAACTTCATCATCAGATACGTATGGCCCGTGCAACCGAACAATCCGTCCCGTCCCCGATGCTAAAAACAGCATATCACCTTTTCCCAATAAACTTTCAGCACCATTCGCATCGAGGATTGTTCGTGAATCTATTTTCGAGGATACTTGATACGCAATGCGCGCAGGGAAATTTGCTTTAATAAGGCCCGTGACCACATCTACCGAAGGCCGCTGCGTGGCTAAAATGACATGAATACCAGAAGCCCTCGCCATTTGTGCGAGACGGGCAATGCGATCTTCAATATCTTTTGGCGCGACCATCATCAAATCCGCGAATTCATCGATCACCACCACGATATAAGGTAACGTCGTACGTTCTTCAATCGGCGTCTCTAACAAAGGCGCCTCTTCGATATCCATGGACTGGCCCTTGCTTAATTTCTTTTTACCTCGTCCAGGAGAACCGGATTCTTGAAGTTCAATAACTTTTCGATTGTAGGCATCAATATTCCGAACACCCAGCTCAGCTAGCACTCGATACCGACGCTCCATTTCTTGCACCACCCAGCTTAGGCCCCGAGCGGCTTCCTTGGGATTGGTGATCACCGGCCGAATGAGATGCGGAATACCGTCATACACTTGCAATTCCAGAACTTTAGGATCAACTAACAGGAGCTTCACATCATCTGGGTGCGCCGTAAATAAAATATTTAAGAGCAGACAATTCAACCCCACACTTTTACCAGCTCCCGTGGCACCAGCGACCAACAAATGAGGCATTGTGCGGAGATCAGTGACAACAGGCCGCCCATAAATATCCTTCCCCAGAGCAATCGCTAATTTGGATCGCGCCTTGGCAAACGCCTCGGAAGTCAACATATCCTTCAAGCCCACCGTTTCACGCTGCGGATTAGGCACTTCAATACCTACAGTCGATTTGTTAGGAAGTGGCGCCACTACCCGCACCTTTAGCGCCTTCAGGGCCATCGCCAGATCATCAGCCAAATTCACAATTCTGGCAACTTTAATGCCTGGCCTTGGTGCAAATTCATACATTGTGATCACTGGACCGGGATGTACATCGGTCACACTGCCTTCAATCCCAAAGCTACCCAGCGTTTGCACCAAAATGTCAGATTGGGATTTCAAAACCGAATCGGTTTGGTGCGCTGCGCGAGCCGCATGGGTGTCCAAAAGATCCATTGGTGAGGGCATCTCATAGGATTCCGATACCGTCTTACGAGACAGATAGTCCTGATCCGTTTGATCGGTCAAAGCCAAACGTGGCTCTGCCTCAAGGAGAGCAGGATTCGTCTCAGATGATGCCTTTGGCTCTTTGGATGATTCCAAAATGGAATCCAGGCCCAAACTCCCGATTCCTCCACGGGCAGCTAATTCTCGATTAATACGAATCGATTTATTCTTTTTGGGTTCAGCATCCTGTGCCCACCATTCACTTTCTTTCATGGCTACCAGGGACGAAGCCATGCGAGTCCATAATCCCCCCGCCAGAGCAAACATCCCGCGGGCTAATTGCCCAAGAGACACAGGCACCAACAGTAAAAAAGCCACTAACAGCATGGAGCACAAAATAATAAAAGCACCAGTTGTGCCAAAATAGGTACCCAAGGCTTCGGATACTCCTCGTCCTACAAACCCACCTGCATGAGCACTCACGATATCGGCTATGGCCGAACCTGACGATTGCAAATGCAGTAACGCACTCACCGACAAAATAGCCAATAATGAGCCACCTATTCCGCCAATGGTCAACTGCAGCCGTTCCGACCAGAGCACCGTTAGCCCAAAACCCACTAACAAGAGCGGCACCACAAATGAGCCTCCACCTACCATGGTCAACAACGAAAAGGCAGCCGTCGAACCCACAAGCCCGACCGCATTATCAGGGATAGATTGTGCAGAAGAATGGGGAAACAACAAAACAGGGTCGGCAGGCGAAAACGTCAGCAGGCTTAGCAACCACAAGATTCCAACCGTGGCCAGAAAAACCCCTGCAATTTGAACAGTTAGCGAAGAAATTTCTTGAGGTGGTTTTTTCTTTTTACTTTCTTTCTTACTGGGGAAAATACTCATCAAAAAATCGTACCATAAGGGTTTCTATTGAGCAAACAACCCTTAGGCTATTTCAAGCTCTAACCTGAGGGAAGAGAAAATGTAATGAAAGGAGTGAAACTTAAAAAGGAGCCAAAGCTTTGCTCAGATATTGAAATTCTTCTAAGGACAACGTTTCGGCCCGGCGGGCGAGGGAAATGTCTGTATCCCGTTGAGCTTGTTGCAAGCATTCGTCAGAAATATTGACGGACCGGAAAGCATTCATGAGAGTTTTGCGACGCTGGCTAAAGGCTGCGCGGACAATCCGTTGGAAGTGGATGAGGTCTTCGGATTTTTGCGAACTCCCTTCGCGAAGATCCAGCCGCACCACCCCAGATTCAACATCAGGAACCGGACGGAAACATTTTCTAGAAACTTTAAAACCGAAGGTCACTTCGGCTAAATGTTGCGCCATGACTGATAAGACGCCGTATTCTTTGGTACTTGGCTTAGCCACTAGCCGCTGCGCCACTTCCAACTGCACCGTCAATACCATTCGCACGATTTTCGACTTGGCTTCAAGCATGCGAAACAAAATCGGAGTGGAAATATTATATGGCAAATTCGCGACCACAATCGTGCCTTCTGGAAGATCTTCAAATCCATACCGAAGAGCGTCTTGTTCCTGAATCTCGAGATTCACATGCTCGGCCAAGTCTGTCTTCAAAAAGACCACCATTCGAGGGTCCACCTCTAAGGCCAACACCTGCTTGGCTGTCTGACACAACAACCCGGTCAGCGCACCGCCCCCTGGCCCAATTTCGCAGACCGAATCTGAAGATTGGATATCCGCTAAACCCACAATTTTTCGAAGAAGATTAGGATCAATCAGAAAATGCTGTCCCAACCGCTTACGGGGGTGAGGAAGAAGATTAACCATTACAGGTGAGGCAGAAGTAATACCTGATATTTATAGTAGGTCGTTAGGGTGAGATCTTCAGGGAATGCCAGCTGTCTGTATATCTTTAGCCAATTTTTTGAGATGCCGGCGACACATATCGACTTCGTCTGCTAATTCATCGAAGACATCGCCTACAAAATAGGTCGTTTCCAACCATTCCTTGGTGATGTGCTGAAGATATTCCGGGCTAACATGGGGCGCGAGACCATCCACCACTTTTCGCTTCCATTTCGTGACATGATCCTTCCCCTGCACAGCATTAAGGGCTTTCTCTGCTTCAGCATGAATCGTTGTAATTTCCTCAATTTGAGTTTGGATATAGGCCAACAACTCTGAAGTATCATCACTCATGAGCTTCCCCTTTTTCCTTTGACTAAATTAAGCACAAACTGCGTCAAGCAATCTTGAAGACTGAGCAAAACGATCAGACAAGCTCTTCTCTACCCTCTCTACTCGCTTGCTCTCCCACATTGCATGCCTACTTCTACATGGTGGCCGGCTAGATACTGAGTCACAGCCATTCGCTTCTTATTCGCGGGCTGAATTTCGACAAGACCTAACACCCCATGACCCGTTTGAACGTGGATGGCATGTTTACTCACTCCTACAATCGTTCCCGGCACATCATGATGATTTTCCGAAGACAACGTAAAGCCTCCGTCATGTTCCTCTAGCAGAACGTTCCAGATTCCCCATCGTTCCTCTGCCACAAACGTATAGCCACCCGGCCACGGAGATAAGCCTCGGATACGATTAGCCAATGTTATAGCGGATTGGCTCCAATCGAGTAATCCATCTTCTTTTTTGAGTATGGGAGCAAGGGTCGCTTGAGATTCGTTTTGCTCTTGTGGTGCAATTGTCCCCACCACCCATTTTTTTAGTGTAGACACCAGAAGGCCTCCACCCACTTCGGCCATCCGACCGGCTACATCCCCAGCTGTGTCCTCGGCAGAAATCGGCATCACGGCTTGCTCAAGAATAGCACCAGTATCTAAGCCAGCATCCATTACCATTGTGGTCACACCCGTTTCAGATTCTCCATTGATGACCGCCCATTGAATCGGAGCGGCTCCTCGATATTTGGGTAACAAAGAGCCATGCACATTCAGACAGCCCTTTGGGGGGAGATCCAGGATAATTTGGGGTAATATGCGTCCAAATGCAGCCACCACAATGACATCTGGATTCCAAGAGCGAAGCGTTTCCAAGAATTCTGACGCCTTCATCTTCTCCGGCTGAAAAACCGGAAGATTCTGAGACAGCGCCAATGTTTTCACCGGACCAAATTGAACTTTTTTTCCTCGTCCACTTGGCCGATCTGGTTGGCACACCACGCCCACAACAGAATATTCGGATTTGATGAGATGCTGAAGTGTCGGAACCGCAAACTCCGGGGTTCCCATAAAGACCACACGCATAATTTTGTCCCTTCAATCACCACAACAAAAAAACAGACTACCATATAACCTCAGAAGGGGGAGAACAACTAAGCTTACCTGATTTCCGAGTCATTTTTCGGAAGCGTTTGGGCCGATTGACTCCTTTTCAAATACTGTGATAGAAGGCCACGCGAAGGCAGTTTCAGGTCCCCTTGACCCTCTTTCAATTGGAAAATGGATCGCGAGCATGGGTGGACATAGTCATTGGTCAACAATCAAGCGTCACAAAGGCGCGCAAGATGCCAAACGCGGAAAAATATTTACCCGCGTCATCCGTGAAATTTCCATTGCCGCCCGAAGCGGGGGCGATCCGGACGGCAATCCCGCCTTACGCCAAGCTATCGCAAAATCCAAAGAAGTGAATATGCCTGCCGATACTGTGAAACGGGCGATTCAGCGAGGTACAGGGGAATTACCTGGGGTACAATTCGAAGAATTTATGCTTGAAGGCTATGGCCCGGGAGGCACAGCGCTCCTTGTAGAAATTTCCACCGACAAACGTAACAGGGCAGTGGCAGAGGTTCGAAACATTCTCACAAAGAATAATGGCACCATGGCAGAACCGGGCGCCGTAGCATGGCAGTTTCAAAAGAAAGGGTTGCTCGTTATCGAAGATCAACCTGTCACGGAAGAACAATTATTCGAATTGGCGCTGGAGGCCGGAGCCGAAGACGTCAAACAAACCCCTAATGGATTTGAAGTGATCTCAGAACCAGCAGATTTCGAAACTGTCAAAGAAGCCCTCCAAAAGGGCCAAATTGAAGCCAGCCTGTCAGACCTCACATTTCTCGCGCAAAACCATATTCAACTTGAGGGTCGAGATGCCGAGCAAGCCCTCAAACTCATGGATCTCTTAGACGAAAACGAAGACGTCGTAAAGGTCCATGCCAACTTTGAAATATCCGACGAATTAATGGAAAAATTGGCCGCTGAAAGTGCCTAAGGTTTTTGAATTTTCCATCATTCTCACATTATTCTTTCTTCCGCAATTTCCCCTGATCTTTTGCCGCCAACTTCCTTTTTGAGGAAAGCCTGAGATTGCTCCAAACATGATCGCCTCACTATCTGGAACGCTCTCTTTCAAAACACCCCAAGACGCCGTCATTTCGGTGCAAGGCGTGGGGTATCATGTGTTCATCGCCCTATCAACTTACTTCACGCTTCCTGATATTAATTCTGCTGTACAGGTCTTTGTCTCAACCCACTTGCGGAACGATACTATCCAACTCTTTGGCTTTTCCACGACTGAAGAGAAGCAAGCCTTTTCACTCCTCACTACCATCAGTGGCGTCGGACCCAAACTCGCACTCAGCGCGTTATCAACCCTGTCCGTCCCTAAGTTATGTACCGCTATTGAAACAGGCGATATCGAAACACTGGGCTCCATTCCCGGCGTCGGGAAAAAATCGGCCAGCCGCATTATCCTCGAGTTAAAAGATAAAACCAATCGAATTGTCCTCTCAAGAGATCAGAAATCTTCAAGTGCTTCGATTGAACCTACCAATTTCCTGGAAGAAGAAGCATCCTCCGCACTCATCAACTTGGGGTACCGCACCTCCGAAGTCAAAAAAGCCATCGATCTCGCCATCACCAAAATGACCGAAAACTACGCACTAGAAGACCTCATCCGCACCACACTCAAAGAATTAGCCAAAGGCTAAGAGGGAATTACAAAAATTGTAGGGAACTTTTTCAAATTCCCTTACCGGGTTTCGACTCGACAGCCGACATCTCACACACAACCAAATCTTTCCCAATTAGTGAAATCTGATTGCAACCATATCTTTTGTGGCTCCGAACAAAGCGGAATCTTATTTGAATGACTATAGACCAAAAATTGTGGCCAGGTTGCTCTAAAGTTGCGAAATATGGCAGGAACCTTTTTCTTCTTGTATTGCGAGGCTCTTTCACAAAAAGCAAGCCTCTTTTGATATGAGAAATGGATAGTTAAGACAAGAAACAATGAGGTTCTGGCGACTGCCCGTCTGGGGCAGGATCTTCACTTTTGGTGGGTTGACTATAACGAAGGATAATACGCTCTTTTCGATGTTGCGCGTCTAATTCACGGAATTCTCGTTCCAGCCGATAACGATTTTGCTGATAATTGTCTGTACAAGTAGCAATAGCTGTTTTGCGCCACGTGAACAAATGTATATCTTCAACTATATTATTGAGATATTCCCAAACGCTCTTTTCTTCGTGATAGCGTCTGGCACGAGTGATTTCATGGGTAAACACTTTCTGGCGGACTTGTGTTTGCACCGCTCCGAGGTCTCTCTGATAGTCAGCCTGTAATTTATCGAGGGCAGACTGAAGCTCAGCACGTTCATTTCGTTGCTGAGCATGGAGTTGTTGTTTTTCTGGAGCCAGTTCCACACAACACCATTCTGATAAAGAAGGCGTTTAGTGTAGCAAAATTTGTTGATGATTCCACGTACAGAGTGCAGTACACCTCTTTCAAAACCCCACAAGATATAGAGCAGCAGTGAAAAGTACAGGAGAAAGAAGACGATGCGTTTTTGAGTTTAGAACAGGCTAGAGAGTTTCGCGAATCTTTTGACCCTGGGCTCCACTTTCGAGGACGCGCTTAAAAAAGCGCAACACATCAGCAAGGTCAAACCAAAACCCACAATTAATACATTTGGCATTAAACCGACGCGATACTTTAGTGTATTGCCGTTCCACAAGCATGGCGCCTTGGCATCGAAGACATTTCATAAGCGAACCAGTTTCAAGGTATGTGGCAATAGTACGTTTGGCATTTCAGCGCAGAATTATTCGTACAAAGAACCCTCAGATAATCTACCGCAATCGGTTGAGAATGACCGCAACACAACCAGCTAACACCCCACCACCAAAAATGGTTAACCCCATGGAAAGGACACCCTCCCAGGTCCCAGTTGCAGACGATCCATAGAGAAGGTCTCGCACACCTCCTTGCACCATTAAGATAGCCAAGGTCAGCAGCGCCCCCATCCCAAACCACCAAGCAAATGTTCGCACAGTCTCCTCAAATTGAATTCACAGGTAGCCTTGAGTGCACCCATAACTTCTTCGTGCATCAGGGGGGGAATAAACTGTACTCAGCGCTGAAATGAGGTGTCAAGAACAGACTCGTGGTGATTGCTTAAGAGCGTGAGACAGGCTCTCCTCCAGATCGCTCTTTCAGCCCATGATGCAAAAAGATTGACACATTACTCGATGCATTGTTCACAACGGCCAGCCCCGGCTGTTCACCCCTACCAGTAGCAATGGATAACGTGGTTAAGGCGAAGGGGGCATGGGGCGTCGCGTAATGACGGGGAGGATATCGAAAGGTTCCATCGCCTTTGCCGTATAACAGCGAAATACTTGCCGATTGAATATTCACAACAGCCACATCGGGTATTTTATCACCGTCGAAATCCTGAGCCACTCCGTGATTCGGCCCAGCATCGCCTCCAGAATCTTTTCCTTCCTGAAAGGTACCATCGCCATTGCCTAAAAACACGGTAATGGTATTCATTTCGCCATTGATGACTAATAGATCTAATATGGCATCGCTATTAAAATCAGCGAAAGAGACACTGAGCGGGCGTTTCCCCGTTCGATAATCTTTGGGAGCTAGGAAGGTCCCATCCCCAATACCCAGCCAAATCGATACTGCATGACTCATGGGACCGCCATTGGTCACGGCAATATCTAAATGGTTATCGGCATTAAAATCCGCTGACGCCACAGAAGTCGGCGTATCTCCATATTCATACAACGGCCCGACCCGAAATTTTCCGTTCCCCATTCCCAAGAAAACCTGCAATTTGTCATTGCGAAGTGCCACTACCATATCCGGCAAAAAATCTTCATTAAAATCCCCGGTGGTAATACTGACCGGCGTCCGACGGACCATGTATTGCGAACCACGAAAAAATGTGCCGTTCCCTTGCCCCAAAAAGACTAAGGCATGATTATCACCTGAACAGGCCACCACTAAATCCATAAAATGATCCAAATTGAAATCATCGACCGCGACATTTCGAGGCTCTTGACAGGCCGTAATAATTCTCTGATCTTGAAATCCCCCGTCGCCAGTCCCCATGAGAAGCGACAGAGAATTATCCTGAATGTTGGTGGTGATTAAATCAGCAAATCCATCACCATTGAAATCACTAGCCCGAATAGATGTAGGATTTTTACCTACATGAAAATCTTTGTAATGATAGATCAGATCAGGCGGGGTATATTCTTCCCCAGAGGTACATCCAGCCAATCCTAAGAAAAGAAGGCCAGCCACTAAACATGGGGAGGGGGAAAACCTAGAAAACAGAAGTTCCAAATACCGAAAGCTTTTCCCGACTGAGAAGGGAACCATGGCAATACCTAGGAGGACAAACATGAGGGCGGCCCGAGTATACGGGTTTCCTCATATTCTTGTAAAACTACGTAATAAGAAAATTCGCATTGAGGGCTGCCTTCGTCTCTGAACTCGAGGGAAAAGATGAAGTCTAGTAGGACGCCCCCCTAGCAGAGCATTGAAGCTTTATGGTATAGAATTTTCTCGTATGATTTTCTGGTGTTTCTGAAGGAGGAGAATATGTCCGTGGAGAAAGAAAAAATTGAGCTAAGTGTGTATGGGGTGGCTGAAATAGTGAAATGGTGTATCACCCGCAATAATGGGCGGGTCCCAGGAGTTGATACCCCAGTATTTCAACAACTTCAAGATTTGATAAATGAGAAACCTGCGACCAACGACTATTTCACGCTGGATCAATTTTGGAAAACACGGAAGGTGTTTGAATTTACACCTGATGAAATAGCCACCATTGACCGCTGTCTCTATGACATTCCCAATTTGGATGGCGCCCAGCTTCCCCAAATCCGCTATAAGTTTTGGCCAAAAGTTACGGTTCAACAATAAATTTCAGACCCACTGACATCTGATCCCCTGATCAATACTTGATTAGGGGATTTTCCTTCCAAATTTTCCTACTTCTCATTTTATTGCTGCTAATTTTAATTAGGGTCATGAATCGGAATATGCCTACACAAAATACGTTTTGGTAGCATGAAGCATATTTGCAGAAAATCAGGATTCAGTTTTGAATATGGAAGACTCTGTAGACCTCAGGCTTCGCCTTGAAGTAAATCTAGCGGTGAAAAATCGTCGGTGAGAATTTGCCCGGGCTTCAATGACAACGGTTCATGGGACATGAAAAACTCCAACCCTTGAGGCGGGAATTGATTACGATTCATGGAACGCGTCAGCCGATCCATAAATTGAGGCGACCGCATATTTTCTACAGGTTTACCAGCAAAAAAGATGAGATTGACTGAGCCTTTTTTGATCTTCAACCAATCCGGGCCTTCCACCCCATAGATGGTGATATTGTCAAACGCCAGCCCCATAGTCGTAAATACAGCTTCCGCTCGTCGAACATTTGCAGGAGCATCCGAAGAGGCTAGATTCACCGCTATTGCGCCATCAGGATTCACATGCTCTCGTAATTCTTCAAAAAATTCCTGGGTCGTCACATGGAAAGGAATTAAATGTCTAGCAAAGACATCGACCCAAACCACATCGTAACGAGTGGGATTGTTACGTAAAAACGTTCGCGCATCTTGGACTACCACATGGTGATTTGCCGGTGGTGTATAGTCAAAATATTGGGCAGCGGCATTGACAACCGATGGGTCCATTTCCACCACATCTAATTCCAAATCTGGCCAATATTTAGCCAACCATTTAGCAAGAGACCCACCTCCATGTCCCAAAATTAATCCTCGTGTCGGTTTCTCCATAATTGGCAACACACCCATCATGACTTGGCTATAGGGCAAAGCCAAAAACGTCGGTTCAGCTTTCCACATGACGGCATGAAACGTATTATTTAAAATGAGATATCGGAATACATCATTTTCGCTCACTCGAACTTGTTGGTACGGACTATCTTCCTGGTGAATCGCCGGTGGCAAGACGATCACTGGATGAAACCCAATCCATGTCATTCCTCCAACAATGGCAAACAGTGCGACTTGAAGCACAGGGTGAAGCAGACGAGATTGCAGAGTCCAAATGACTCCTAGAACCATCAGTACCATGCCTAACATGGCAACCAATGTTGTACTGCCTATCCAGGTTAGTAAGTAAAATGATGTCCCCCAAGTCCCAACCAGGCTTCCCAAAGTAGAGACTGCGATCATGGCACCAGTATGCCGCCCAAGATGCCCCATATCAGCAATCGCTAAACGCAATAATGCTGGCAACACACCACTCAACCCAAAAGCTGGAATTGCCAATAGTGCACTGGCCGCAAAACAGGGGCCCCAGCGAGGGTCCTGAACCCATTGAAAGACTTGAAACACGACCGGCTGTCCCGCCCAGGCTAAAAGTAATGTCCAGCCTCCGGATGCCAATAACAGCCAGGCTAAGACCCGTTGGGGAAGATATCGATCAGCTAACCAACCCCCAGCTGCGTACCCAGTACTCATAGCCGCCAATACGACACCGATGAGCGCTCCCCAGACAAACACTGAGCTGCCAAACACTGGGGCAAGCAAGCGGCTTCCAACAATTTCTAAGCCCATCACAACAGCTCCTGTGGTAAAGGCCGTCGCAAAACACCACCATCGTGGTAGGCTAATAGG
>CAKZPV010000021.1:2500-6873 GCA_937139405.1 uncultured Nitrospirota bacterium | reverse complement strand
CCCCCAAAACCCCAAAACCCCAAAACCCCAAGGTAGCATATAAAGATGACATAAATAATTAAAATCTAAGCTAATTACACAAGATGTAATACTTAAGCAAACACTAAGCATTCATCTATTTTATCAAATCTCTAAATGACAAGTTAGTAACAATGAGGTATGTGCCTGATGATACTAATGTCAACTTTGCAGGTTCTAGGAACATCTTGAACAATATTGACATTGACGAACTCCGCAAATATTGAAATTTAGGACTCCAGTCAGACGAAGCGGGGATTGCGTGTGCAATACACATATCTGACCTGCAAGTTTTTCGAGCACACTGACACATCTGCCCACTGACAACCTCTATAGCACCAAGATCTCAGACCATGTAGCACCATAGATAATGATACACATGACCAAGACTGTAGTGATGCTAACAATCATAATAATGCAAACTGGCACATAATAAGACGTATAATGACAGTGTAGGAGTGAGTGCTACTCACACCGTGTGTAGTTCAACCTTCACACACAGTACCCTGTGAGGTGCTATTGACAACTCCTACTTCCACTCACACGCTGAGTTGTTGCTACTGATTGATGGTGGTCTACACACATATTGACACTAATGACAGATTTTCAATCAGGCTACAGGTGTCCAGCCACCCATGTGCTACTTCCCCCAGCAGAACCTATGACCACCCGGGGTGATCTCTACTATGTGTACACGAGACAATGTCCAAAGTCCAGTCTCTCTCTACTTATAGAGTTGAGGGTGGTAAATTTTTCATTTTTATTCCCGATGCCCGTTCTGGAAATCTGATGTCTGATCTAGATTTCGTCAGTATTTAAGATAGAACTTAAAAAATTATGAAAAATGGAGTGTTTTTGGCAACAAAATACGTCACAGCATCATTCCTGCACACTCAATAGTCAAATTCGAGGTGCCACACAGCAGTCACTGCACTAGTCTACTTACCTCAATGTCTCAGTCTTGCTGCATCAACGGATGTGAACAGAAAATCGCCATCTAAACGCAAAAATGCGGATCAGAATTTCTTGAAGTCTGGGAAAAGTCGAAAAAGTTACGGGTCAATGCAAATGCATATTTATGAAAGAGTAAATTTGTTGATTTTGTATTAATTTGCAAAGTGAAGATTTACTCAGAA
Source organism: uncultured Nitrospirota bacterium (assembly GCA_937139405.1). Taxonomy (GTDB): domain Bacteria; phylum Nitrospirota; class Nitrospiria; order Nitrospirales; family UBA8639; genus Nitrospira_E. The sequence goes on along the minus strand of CAKZPV010000021.1, from coordinate 5,719 downwards.
TGAAATGTGACTTGTTCATCATTTTGTTCGGTGCAAAAGCAACTTTTGTAAGACACTGACGCCTACGCGAAAAGTGTAGGAGTTGTAAGTGAGTCCTGCCTAGCAGGAACAAACAGTGAATATACGAATTAGTCAATAGAATTGCTAATCGACTAAGTGCAGATGCTGCTCCTACCAGGATATATTTTTTGTCCTGGACGGAGTAAGTCTGCATCGTAGAGGCATACGTGGTAAATACAGCTGATCACTCAACTGCTACTTTTCCACCTTGACTCTAGCCGATTCAAATACTATCTGATTGCTTTGGGTACGAGGCCGTGAAATATTGCGGTCCTCTGTACTCAATGAAAACTCGTTTTTCTCGACACAAACCTACTATCTGCTCGCTTCTGCCCTCGTGGCTGGAGGTGAGTGCAAGAATAGTAATCTGGTTGATCCTGCCAGTAGTCATACGCTTGTCTCAAAGATTAAGCCATGCATGTCTAAGTATAAAGGTTACATACAATGAAACTGCGAATGGCTCATTCAAACAGTTATAGTTTATTTGATATTCAAACTTATATTTCTGATATTAGTTTAAATGGATAACCGTAGTAATTCTAGAGCTAATACATGCGTTACGAGGGACTTTACGGAACCTCAGTATTTATTAGATTATTAAACCAATATTCCGCAAGGTCTACTGAGATGATTCATGATAACTGATCGAATTGCTGGGTCTACCGGCAATAAATCATTCATGTTTCTGCTTCCCATCAGCTTGATGGTAGTGTATTGGACAACCATGGCAGTCACGGGCTATCGGGGGATTAGGGTTCGATTCCGGAGAGGGAGCCTGAGAAACGGCTACCACTTCTACGGAAGGCAGCAGGCGCGAAAATTATCCAATCCTGACTCAGGGAGGTAGTGAAAGAAATAATGAACTAGGATTTATCCTGGGATCACAATGGGCTTGATTTGCAAATTTTATTTTAGCGAGGAACGATTGGAGGGCAAGTCTGGTGCCAGCAGCCGCGGTAATTCCAGCTCCAATAGTGTATATTAATGTTCCTGCAGTTATTCGATGCTCGTAGTTGGATTTCTGGAGGCTGCGTTGGGCCGGTGACTATGGTCGCCGCCCTTTGCTTCCTTCATCCACCTGTCAACGTCGTCCGGGATTCATTTTTCGGCTTCGGGCTCAGGTATTTTACCCTTTCTACACATATCGTATTATGTAAACTTTTTGAGCAAATTATAGTGTTTCAGGCAGGCGTGCGCCGGAATACATTAGCATGGAATAATCGAACAGGACCGTGTATTCATCATTTGAATTTCTCCTTATTTGTTGGTTTCGAAGGACACGGAAATGGTTAATAGGGATAGTAATTTTTTCAGGGGAGGCATTAGTATTTAATTTCCAGAGGTGAAATTCTTTGAAATATTAAAGACTAACTTATGCGAAAGCATTTATTTTGCCAATAATGTTTTCATTAATCATTGAACGAAAGTTAGGGGATCAAAGACGATCAGATACCGTCCTAGTCTTAACCATAAACGTTGCCGACTAGGGATCGGAGGGCGTGCACATTCCGCCTTCGGCACCTTACGAGAAATCAAAGTCTTTTGGGTTCTGGGGGTAGTATGGTCGCAAGGCTGAAACTTAAAGGAATTGACGGAAGGGCACCACCAGGAGTGGAGCTTGCGGCTCAATTTGACTCAACACGGGAAATCTTACCAGGTCCAGACATAGCGAGGATTGACAGATTGATAGCTCTTTCTTGATTCTATGGGTATTTTTGGTGGTGCATGGCCGTTCTTAGTTGGTGGAGTGATTTGTCTGGTTAATTCCGTTAAACGAACGAGACCTCAGCCTGCTAAATAGTTACCTGTCTTTCCATTTATCGAGACGTGCTAACTTCTTAGAGGGACGTTGTGTGCAACCACAAGGAAGTTGAGGCAATAACAGGTCTGTGATGCCCTTAGATGTCCTGGGCCGCACGCGTGCTACACTGATACGTACAACGAGGTATATGCATTTATGCATCTAGGCTGCTCCGAAATAGACAAAGCTAAATCTTCGAAAAATACGTATCGTGCTGCGGATAGATCGTTGAAATTATGAATCTTGAAGGTGGAATTCCTAGTAAGCGCGGGTCATTAACCCGCGTTGATTACGTCCCTGCCCTTTGTACACACCGCCCGTCGCTCCTACCAATTTCGAGTGGCTCGGTGAACCTCTTTGGACTGTCGAGAAATCGCGAAATTAGAGTGAACCTGGTCACTTAGAGGAAGGAAAAGTCGTAACAAGGTTTCCGTAGGTGAACCTGCGGAAGGATCAATCAAAATATTATACAAACCTAAACTCAGCCTGTGCTCCACGTGAGTAACGAGTATGACGTTAATTTAAACAACAAAAAATTTTCAACGGTGGATGTCTTGGCTCTCATATCGATGAAGAACGCAGCAAAGTGCGATAAGCAATGCGAATTGCAGGCCGTGAGTCATTAGAATTTCGAAAGCAACTTGCGCCTCCGCCTGGCGAGAGGCATGTTTGCTTCAGTGTGTCTTTAACACCATATTATCATAACTAACCAAATCATGAAGTGAGTGAGTTGAATACTCTCGTTCACAACGTCCGCAAGTAGCTTAGTTTACATTACTCATTGACCCGATCACCTCGTGTGAACTTGGACAATAGAGGGTAGACTACAGGCGATTACGCGACTACTTAGCCATTCGTAACTAATAATATTATCTGAAGTCAAGCAAGAGCACGCGCTGAACTTAAGCATATCACTAAGCGCAGGTAAACAAAAATAACAATGATTGCCTCAGTAACGGCGAGTGAACCGGCAAAAGCCCAAGATGAGAATCGCGAGTCTTCGGCTCCGCGAATTGTAATCTACAGAGTGGCCGCTGACCAGCTATTTGAGGCCCAAGTGTCCTGGAACGGACCGCCAGGGAGGGTGAAAGCCCCGTACGGCCTCGGAAAAACGCTAGGCGACCGCTTGAAGAGTCGAGTTGTTCGGGACTGCAGCTCTAAGTGGGAGGTAGACTTCTCCTAAGGCTAAATAACTATGAGAGACCGATAGCGAACAAGTAATGTGAATGAAAGATGAAAAATTAAATTTATACGTAAGAACTTTTATCTAAAAGAGAATTAAAGAGACCTGAAACCGTTGAGGTGGAAGCGATAGGAAGTTTTCATTTGGCTTGGAGATGGCAAAGCGGCGTCGAGCA
>CAKZPV010000020.1 GCA_937139405.1 uncultured Nitrospirota bacterium | reverse complement strand
GGTTGCAACGCAGTCAAAGCCAACGCCTTATCTGCTAATGCCACGGCCGCCACGGTCCCCGCAGAGACCTTTAAAAATTGACGTCTAGAAAGAAACATTGCTTACACCTCCTAAGTAAGTGCAGGACATGAAGTCCATGAATTCATTCATAAAACCGGACGAAAAATTAATGATCACCCCCCTTTCCTTTTGGATTTTTCTATGAAATTGACTCATTATTTAGCCACCAACACATATTTTCATTATTACGACATAGATTACTAAAGCAAAAAATGATCCTCTTTCATCGTAATTATTATTTTACAAACTATTGAAATTTAATAGAAAAAACAAATTTATTTTTACCTGCAAATCTAAGATTGATTCCAAAAGGTAACGTTAAATGTTTATAGAGTGGCTGGCTATGGCATATAGATGTCTTGACGTCGTTTAGTAATTGAATTTATTGGTTTATTTTCTTACAAACCTAAAGTCGTTCAAATTTGCTACCAATTGGTATCAGATAGGCCTAAAAGTAACATTTCATGGCATAAGAAAAGTCCCTCATGGCTTATCGAAAAGCTAAGATACCGACTTGATGGCAATATTGACTAATAGGGCAGGTGCTACAAAAAGGAGAAGTCGGCGTACATTGATTTTGCCCAAATGACACCAATAATTTATTCAATGTAATCCAATATTTTTTATGAAGTTTTTCTCGTAAAACCAGTTCCGTATCATCTGGATATTTTGTAGCCACATACCCCAAGCGATTACAGATACGATGGACATGAACGTCCACACAAATTCCTAGCTTTCTAAATCCCACGGTTCTTACCAAATTTGCCGTTTTTCGGCCAACTCCAGGGAATTTCAGCAGGGTTTCAATGTCATCGGGGACCACTCCTTCAAATTGTTCACAAATCTGTTTTGATATTTCACGAATCTGTTTGGCTTTCGTTCGATAAAACCCTACAGGGAATATAGCTCTTTCTATACTTTTCACCGTGAGCCCAGCTATAGAAAACGGATCGGCAGCAATCGCAAACAACCGGTCGCTCGCTTCAGCAGTTGCCTGATCACGAGTACGTAAACTCAGAATGCAGGCGATAAGAATTTCAAATGGATTGTGTTCATTTTTGGCCAGGCGCTCCATCAACGGAACAGGCCATTGCTGAATGGAATTCTCCACCAAACGGAGGACGACATCAACATCGTCATCCCGCATGCTATTTTATGCTGTTGGAGAAAGAATTAATGAGAAATGGCGGGGAAATAATCTGGAAAATTAGTTGATTAAAACGTTCGATGCTTGGATAACCACTTTTGTCGGCGTCGAGCAGCTTCTCGCTCTTTCGCCTTTTTTTTCACGCTCGGCTTTTGATAAAAACGACGCGCTTTTAACTCTCGAAACAATCCATCGGCTGCCAATTTCTTTTTGGCAACTTTCAGGGCTTTTTCAACATTATTATTGATAACTCGTACTTCCACAGGTCCCTCAATCGTTTTGTATAAATAAGAATGTTATGGCTAAAACAAGTTACTTCTAAGCTCCATACTTTATCATGTGTTTCTAACCTATGCAAGAAAGAAATGAGAAGGTTAAATTTAAAAAACCTTTTTAAATCAAATATTTATAGTGCCCTTACGACATACCACTTACAATAAATTTACATCTACGAATCTTTCAGAGCTGCTATCATGTCTAAGACTGCTTTCTTACCATCTCCAAAAAGCATTAAAGAATTGTCTAATGAAAACAATGGGTTAGGTATTCCGGCAAATCCAGGACTCAGGCTTCGCTTGATAACAACTACTGTTTTGGCTTTATCAACGTCAATAATAGGCATACCTGCAATAGCACTATTAGGATCTGTCCTAGCCACAGGATTCACGACATCATTAGCTCCAATGACTAACGCAATGTCCACTTGATCAATATCCTCATTCGTTTCATCCATATCTCGCAATGCTTCATAGGGGACGTCAGCTTCAGCAAGCAAGACGTTCATGTGTCCAGGCATTCGCCCAGCCACGGGATGGACGCCATACTCAACGGTCGTCCCTCGACTTTCTAAAAGAGCAGCCAAACTGGCTACAGGGTGTTGCGCTTGGGAAACCGCCATTCCATAACCTGGAATAATACACACACGCCTTGCTGTCTCAAATAACATCGCCACTTCTTCCGGTGAAGTAGATTTGACTTTTCCACCATAGACCTCATCTGCCGTCGGACCACCATCGCCAACTGGCGCCAGTACGCCAAATAATACATTTGTCAGCGATCGATTCATCGCCTTGCACATGATTTGAGTCAAAATGAGACCAGAAGCACCAACTAAAGAACCTGTGATAATCAAGACGTTATTCGATAAGACAAAACCTGTCGCAGCGGCCGCTAAGCCAGAATAAGAGTTCAAGAGCGCCACAACAACCGGCATATCAGCGCCCCCTACAGGGATAACCAAAAGGACACCAAGCACCGAAGCGACTCCCACTAAGAGCCAGAAAGCTACGCCATTTGCGGGGTCAATAACCACCCAGCAACTTAACGCTAAAACGGCTGCCGCCAACGCGGCGTTAATAATTTGCTGGCCACCAAACAGGATGGCATTATCGCCTATCAGTCCTTTTAATTTTCCAAATGCCACTAAACTTCCCCAAAATGTGACGGCCCCAATCAGACCTGAAGCCGCAATCGCAATGGTTAATTGCATCATGGGAACTTCAGGACCAAGCGTATTTTCCAGCAAGGCGGCTCCAGCAACCAACACAGAAGCTATCCCGCCAAATCCGTTAAAGACTGCCACTAATTCAGGCATGGAAGTCATTTCAATCTTAATCGCTAAGGCAGCACCGATGGCTCCACCAATGATCAACCCCAAAATGATCCATTCATAGCTAATTATTCGTTGATTGGTCAGCGTCAACAAGACGGCCAACAACATCCCCACCGCTCCTAACAAATTTCCCCGAACCGCAGTACGTGGGTGTGTTAGCCCTTTGAGTCCAATGATAAACAACACCGAAGCAACCAAATACCCAATATTGATAAGTGCAGACATTCCGTTCAATATTCCTCTTAGGATTTCTTTTTAAACATGGCTAGCATTCTGTTCGTCACCATAAAACCACCAACGCAATTAATGGTGGCAAAAATCACGGCCAACACCCCTAAAGTCGTTGTCACCATAGTATGTTGGGATCCAGCCGATAAAACAGCGCCTACCACCGTAATACCGGAAATTGCATTAGACCCTGACATCAACGGTGTATGAAGTGTGGGCGGAATTTTTGTGATTATTTCGAAACCCACAAAGATGGCGAGGACAAAAATCGTCAAACCTATTATGAACATTTCCATAGCAGTTAAGTGTCCTTATGCTGAAAGTGCAGGCAACCCTAAAGCTTCGCGAATGCGCGCCAGGACCACTTCACCATTTTGAGTCATCATCGTTTCTTTAGTAATTTCATCGTTCATATCTAGAGTGAGCTCGCCTTTTTTCACGAGGTGCAAGAGGAAAGTGGCCACATTCTTCGAATACATTTGGCTGGCGTGATAAGGAACCGTTGATGGCAAATTTTCTGGGCCCTGAATGGTCACGCCATGAGACACAATGGTCTCTCCAGGCTTGGTGAGTTCACAGTTTCCGCCTCGTTCTGCAGCTAAGTCGACAATGACCGAACCAGGAGCCATTCCTGCCACCATTTCAGCTGTAATGAGAATTGGGGCCTTTTTCCCTGGAACGGCTGCAGTGGAAATCACAACGTCGCTATTTGCAATGACTTTCCCCAGCAATTCTCGTTGCTTCTGATAAAAAGCTTCATCCTGAGCTTTGGCATACCCACCCGCATCTTCCGAATCACCGGTTTCTAATGGCAACTCAACAAACTTAGCGCCCAAACTCATGATCTGCTCTTTCACAGCAGGACGAATATCGTAGGCTTCTACAGAGGCTCCCAATCGACGGGCTACGGAAATCGCCTGTAAGCCGGCAACCCCTGCCCCGATAATCAAAACCCGTGCAGGGGCGACTGTCCCGGCCGCCGTCATCAACATTGGAAACATTTTTGGTAATGTGTAGGCTGCCATCAGAACAGCTTTGTATCCTGCAACTGTTCCCATAGAAGACAGAATATCCATGCTCTGAGCCCGGGTAATTCTGGGCATAAGCTCTAAGGCAAACGATGTCACTCCTTGAGCTGCTAGTTCTTGAACAGATTGCGGGTTACTCAGCGCTTCAGCCATTCCAACTAGATGTTGACCCTTTCGAAATTTCTCCAAATCGGCTTTTCCTTCAGTAGGATTCGCTCCCAATAAACGAACTTGAAGAATAAAATCTGAAACTTCGAAAACTTGTCCGCGGGATTCGGCTATAGTCCCGCCTTTTTCGATATAGTCTGAATCTAGGTACCCCGACTGCTCTCCTGCCTGCGACTCAATGACAACTTCCATCCCTCCTTTAATGAGAGAAGGAATCACAGCAGGAACCAAAGCCACACGCTGTTCGCCAGGATAAGTTTCTTTGACAACACCAATCTTCATAGAGTCATATCTCGAAAAAATTTAATATAGATAGTAGGTTTCAACACGCTCACTGCTTTAGGCAAAGTTCTGATTGATATCATAGCCTTGAAAAAACAATCAATGTGTCTTTATATCTATTACGATGTGGGCGAAAGGCCCAGACTGAGGTCAAATCCAGGTAAAATCAAAAGCTTAAGAATCCTGAGAATATAGAGTCTTGGCTATTTGTTCAGCCAGAAATACCATGCCACGACTCTGTGTGTAACATCCATGGCCATATAAATGTTGCCTCGGGTCTTCTTCATTGCCTTGAATGCCATATTCCACTAGTACACATTCTCCATCATTTGGACATCGCGTGGCCCGCCTTGTACATTCCAGCCATCGCTCAAACCCGTCATAGGGTTCGAAGATCTCCCGAAGGTCTACATTGGCTTGCTCCATTTCTGGAGAATCTGGCAGAACATCGGTGCCCGCGACAGCCAATTGCTGCACATAATCACCCCCAGTCTGATAGGGCATTTCCCACGCCGTCTGTGGCAATTCCATCTTGGATAGCCACCGCTTGCCATCAGCTCGAATGATTCGATGATTCACCACATGAAGCAACCGACCAAAGCCATCAGTATCCCATCCATACCGGACCGGTGTGCCTAAGGTCACCATATCGATCAAAACACCATCTAAGAAACTTTGTTCACTCAAAACCTTATAGAGAGTTTCAAGCCGTTCAACTGAGCGGCCTTCCACCGGGGATGCCGCCCAATATTTTGCTAAAATTTCAAAAATCCTCGGCCGAGCTTCTGATTCACCTGTCGTGATAAGGTTGGATAGGAGAGCCAATACTTGACCAGCATGGCCATGGGCCACCAACACCACACGATTGTCTTTTGAGAAAGAGCGCCCAGAGACCCATTCCTGCAGAAACTCGATTAAGGCAATCGTAGCCTCCAACCGCCCGACATGATGGTGAACGGAAGACCAGAGATATCGAATACAGGGAATCACCTCTTTATCTTCCCCGAGAATCCCCTTCTCAAACTTCCTCACATAATCTGATGTAAAGTTTCCAAACTCTTGAGCAAGAGCATCGAGTGCATCATGGGTCGATGCATCATTGGAAAGCGGTGGATGAATGAGATCTTCCGTCTTTCCAATGCCATTGGTTGCTAGCCTGAGAAGGGCTAGCAATGATTCCAGACCTGATATACCTCGAGAATATCCACGTTTTAAGCCCCCCACTTCATCTAAACGGGCTGAGCCAAATAGATCGGAATACGGGTGTCCATTCAAAAATACAATACCCTTTACATTAGATCTGGACAATTGAGCCCCAACCTGGGCCATGGCTTGTTTCCAGGCTTGGGAGTCAATAGGCACTCCTGGCTCAAAGGTAGGGTAGGAAACCCGCTCTCCAGGGTTGGCCCGTGAATACTGGGCATGTTGAAAGTTATTACTTTGAGGCATCAGCGTGGTTCTCAATTGTTAAAGGCCTATTCTCATAGTCCATACCGACTTCCAAGAGCAAGAGGCGCGTCCTCTTTTTTATCCGATCCTTACACCAGACAACCAACAACCTCTCGTTAGTTGACCGCTTGAAAATCTGCATGATAAGTTCAATTGCCTTGATGGCGTTCATAATAAAGAGTCTCTAGTGAAGAGAAGGGTCTGGGGCGTCGACCCGTTTTTCATAAATCATTCATTTCATTTTTTCATGTCGATTTTTCAAGTGGAGCATCGCAGGAATCATGAGTACTTTTTGGTTACGATATCGGCGGCAAACGACACACAACATGCACGTAAGTTTATTTATGGTTTTGAGCCTCATATGGTTCAACCTCAGTGGAATTGTTCCTCTTCCTAAGGCATCAGCGGAACAAGCTGAACATATTGTCCTTGTTGTCCTAGAGGGAATAAAATCATCCACCATTCAGGGCGGTGCCACACCTCATCTGGCTAAATTCGCTCAAGAAGGTGCAGTCTCTTGGTCTGCACAATCCATCACTCCTCCTCTTACCGTATCAGCAATGGCATCGCTGCTCACTGGTCTGCCGGTTAAAAAACATCGCGTCACGGCTGACTGGGAACATTACGACTTTGCTCGTTCCTTCATGCGTTCTCCTACGGTCTTTGATTATATGGACCTGGCAGGTGGGGCAGATACTGGTGTGTTCCTCATGGACGAACGGTTGTATCAATTAGTCCGTCCTGAGATTTATGTCGACTCTCAAGTCTGTGGCTATACCAAACCACAATGTACGCCTGAAACCGTCTCAGTTTATATTCAGGATTTTCTTAACAGAGTCACCAGCGAGGGCGGTTATGGTTTCCGACTTTTTGGCGTACCGAACCTCCTCGTCACACATTTTCCAACCGCCGCACGGATTGGGAAAAAATATGGCTGGGATTCACCAAAATATTCTGCAGCCGTCACGTCCATAGATAATGCCATTGACCAAATCATGAAGAATTATCAAGAAATTGGTGTCTTGGACCGGACGATGTTTATTGTGACCGGTCTAAATAGCGGTCCCCTCAATCCTCTTGCCAAAAAAGTGAAGAAGGGCCAAACCGTGCCACTAGACCCCTCCGTCCCTTTGATCGCTTGGGGAACAAACGTGAAAAAGCACCATGCTATTACCCAACCGGTCACTTTGTTGGATACTGGAGCCACGATCATGTATGCCTTAGGCTTAGAAACTCATACCGAATGGGAAAGTCAGGCCATGACGGAAATTTTTGAAACAACCCCCAAACGAAGAACTACAGAAAATGAACTCGAAAAAATTTACCAATAAACGCAGGATGCACCACACGAAATCTCATCTTGGCCGAGCATGGTTATGCCATGGCATGTATGTTCTGCTCATTTGCTTATCTCTGATGGTTGCCTCGCACAGCCAGGCTGCAGAACCCACAAATCCTCTGTTACGTGAATTTTCCATTACCGTTGACCCCAGCGCGCTGAATCCACCAACGTGGTGGCATGTACCAGGCATCACTCCCTTAATTTGGACCAAAGACCCAATTAACATGGATGCCTATAAAACTACTGAGGTCAAAGAATTAAAACTGAAGCCTGGGGAATATCGATTTGGGACATTCACCTTTGATCTTTTATTTAAGGTAACCCTATCTGGAACCTTAGAATTTTCCAAAACGTTGGATCAATGTGTAAATGGCCGAGGCTCTGAAAAATTGATCATCCATTGCAGTCATACGCAACCCTACCCACAAGACCCAGATTATCCAAAGTAAACACAAAGGCCGAACATGTCGAATTCTGTACAAGATTGGCTTGAAGCCCTCGAGGATGTGGACGATTCAACCCGCGAGGAAGCGGCTAAAGCTCTCGCTGAAAAGGGTGACCCCAAAACCTTAGAGCCATTGTTAACAGCTCTAGAAGACGACTATTGGTCGGTGCGAAGTTATGTGGGATGGGCACTCGCCAAAATTGGAGGCGAGCAAAGTATCGACGGTCTCATCACTCTTTTTAATGACAACATGATGGAAGTGCAGGCTGAATCAGTTCAAGCCATGGCTTCCATGGGAAAAGGCGTTGTGCCTAAATTACTAACGTGCCTCAAAGACAAACGGTGGCGAGTTCGAGAACAGGCCGCTAAGACTCTTGGAGAGCTTCATGATTCTGAAGCCGTCAAAGGACTAATGATCGTATGCCGGGACCGCGATGGTGCAGTGAAAAGTGCTGCAGCCGAGGCTCTTGGCAAAATCGGCGACCCTCAAGCCATTCCTACTCTCATTAAACTGTTTAAAGATACCTCAAAAATTGTCCGTGAAACGGCCGGAACGGCCTTAATGTATATTGGGGCAGCCTCAGTTGAGGCCTTGCTAGAAACCTTGAAAGATCCTCACTTTGTGGTGCGATGCCATGGCGTCCGTGCGTTAGGTGGGATGACGACAGACTATCAAATGGGCAAAGTGTGGGTGAGGGAAACACGAGTCGTCGAGGCACTCATCACCATGATCAAAGATCCTGATCGCGCCGTCCGGGAGGATGCAACAATTGCGTTAGGCAATATAGGCGACCCACTAGCAATTGATGCCCTTATGGAAGCCATGAAGGACGGGACTGTGAAACGGCATGCTATTGCCTCATTGGGAATGATTGGTGACCCAAGAGCCTTCTCCCCAGTATTAGCTGCTTTGAAAGGAAAAGGTATTCATCAAGACGGGAAACCTATGCCAGGCTGTATTATCAGCGAAGATCTCTTGATCAAAGAAGCGGCCGCCACTGCCCTAGGTCATTTCCGACATCCCAAAGTCATTCCGGATCTAATCCTGTTGTTGAAAGATTTGGTGCTTCGTGATTATGCATCAAATTCCTTAGTTATGATTGGTGATACCGCCATCGAACCCCTCGTTTCCTTTCTCCATGACCCAGATCTTTCGAAAGTTGAGCAGGAAAGCGAACGGGTGTTGGCATTCGCCACCACTCGCATGACCGCATCCGGAGCCCTCAAAAAAGTCATCTTGGACACGCTGGACCAACTAGGATGGCAACCCAAAGACAGCCAGAGTAAAGAAACTCGAGAAATCGAGTATACGGATACGACGAATGTTTTGGGCGAGGGAGGGGAAGGCCGCTTTGGGAAAAGTGGAGATATTGCTAAATCAGCGAAGGCCAATAAAATCGAACGGTAAACTCAGTAGGCTCTCAAATATCGTTCGACTCCGTCCTATCTGATCCTTTGTTTTCACCTAAAAAGACCAAACCGTCTAGTCTTTTTGAAACTGTAAGATACCCCAGGTCAAATGCCCGGCCATGCCGGCATCCACCCAATGCTGTAGCCCGACTTTCATATTGGTCAGATAATCTTCCGCGCACACACGATTAAGCGTGTTGTATTGCTCCACAAGCTCTTGCCGAACCCGAGAATAGTGGGTTGGCAAATTCTTGGATAAATCCGCTATCCCGACTTCTTTCAATCCAAGATCTTTGGCCAATTGTTGATAATATTCAATAGATCCCAAGGAATCTAAATGGATGCGATCAAGAATCGGTTGCAAGACTTTTTTGGGACACTTCACGCTTTGCATAGGATCAGTGAAAATAAACTGCCCACCCTTGGCCAAGACCCTGGCGACCTCTTCAAAGACTTTTTTTCGGTCTCCACTATGTAAAATAGCATCTTGAGACCAGACTAAATCAACACTCCCATCAGGGAGCGGAATATCCTCAAAGCTGCCATCGATGACATTAATCGCCAAGCTAATACCCTCTTTCTGATTAAGTTCTCGATTCCGTTTGTTCTGAATGTCACTCAAATTCAAGCAACCCACCTGGCACCCATATTTTTTCACAAGATAACGGGCTGAACCTCCGTACCCTGATCCGATATCCAAAACGCGAGTTTTCGAATCAAGATTCTTGACGGACGACGCCATTTTTTCCACCGTCCGTCGGCTGGCATCAACAATCGAATCGTTATCAGAATCGTATAGTCCAATGTGAATATCTTCACCACCCCAAATTGTGGCATAAAATCGATCTGCATCAGTACTGTTGTAATATTCGCGGGCAGTATCCACAGTAGATGAATACAACTGACTTCCTGAATTGACTTTGGTTGAAGCTGACCTTTCCTCATTTTTATAGAGTTTTTCGGCCACATGCACATAAAAATCTGGATCCTCTACCTTATGGGTTTCTTGGAAATCCCCATAGGTTTTGACCTGCTGAAACCCGACTTCATTCATGAGACGACGGGTGTATTCTTTTCGCAGTGGGTACATATTTAAATGAAAGACTTCCTTATCAGGAAAAGTATAGCGAAACCTGGCCAGCCCTTCATCCACATATTCAGGCTCGGCACTGACGTTATCCCCGCAATAATAATAGACATGCTTCGAGGTAAACCCATTGTCTAAAATGCCGTCATAATTACGCTGATCCAAAATGAGCACTCCATCATGTCTCAAAGCGGTGTAAAATTCCGCCAGCGCTTTTCGTCGATCTTGTTCCGCAAAAAGATGAGTCAAAGAATTACCTAGGCATATAACAGCATCATATTTGTAATGAATATCACGGCTCAACCAACGCCAATCAGCATGAATGGTCTGCATGATAAAACCCGCTCTCCGCGCATTTTCAAAGGCCCTCGCTAACATTTCCGGACTGCCATCGGCACTGGTGACATCGAACCCAGCTCGCATAAGCCGAATCGAGTGAAACCCCGTTCCTGTTGCCACGTCCAATACACGTTTGACGCCCCGCTCTTTTAAGAGTCGGATGAAAAAGTCACCTTCACTCGAGGCGCGAGCGTCCCAGTCGATTAAATCGTCCCACTTTTGCACAAAACTATGGACATATTCCTCTTTGTACAAATCGGTTTTTCGTTTGGCGATAGGATTATCACCATATGCTTGTTTCTTACCCATGGGAACAACCTCCTAAGAAACGCTGCCATCCCCCCTCACCTTGATTACAGGGAAGTACAATGAGGAAAAGGCAACTATTGTGTTGACTGGGAAAGGCTAAAGGAAGGCACGCTCGTATGCACAATCCCTATACTTTTCCTTAAATAACAGGCAATAAAAAGGGTCTCCGAACTTCTCTTACTAGCAATTGGAAAGCCCGTTTTTTTACCGAAGAGGACTTGAATCTAACCCTTTATGCTCAGCAGAGCAACCCCTTTTGGGCAATTAAGTCCCTACAAAGACATTGCAAAACACACAGAAATATTTTAATTACCTAGTATTTTTACTGTTTCTCTACAGTCGCCCTTACATCAATAATTTCCCAAAATAGAGCGCCGCTCATCTGACAATCTCAGATATTCCAACCCAAATTCCTTGTCCACGATGGTTAATTATGGTAGGGCTAGGCTCCTCTAACATAGATCCCCTCTTTCCATGAACTCTCTCAAATCCACCACCCTGGTCTTTAACATCTCCTGCGCCCTCGCGTTTCTCTTCCTGCTATGGGGTGGATTGGCCCCAGAACATTTGGCCAAAATTACCGGCGCACTCCAAAAGTCCCTTTTGGATACGTTTGGTTGGCTGTATGTACTCTCTGCCTCTGGTTTCTTAATTGCGGCCCTCTGCCTGATCTTTTCTCGTTACGGCAATATCCTTCTTGGCCCGGACGGAGCCAAGCCAGAATTCAACCTTCTCACCTGGTTTGCCATGCTCTTTTGTGCAGGGATGGGAATCGGGCTTGTTTTTTGGGGTGTGGCCGAACCAACGTCCCATTTTCATACTCCTCCCATGGGGGAAGGACGGACATCTGAAGCCGCTCGGCTCGCCCTTCAATATTCATTTTTCCATTGGGGCCTACACCCGTGGGGCATTTATACAATGGTGGGATTAGCACTCGCGTACTTTCAATTTCGTCGAGGAACACCAGGCCTATTTAGCCTTGCCTGCCAACCTGTGTTAGGCAAGAATTCTATAGGACCTTTAGGCACTGCTGTGGATGTGGTGGCCGTATTTGCGACCGTTTTTGGAGTGGCCACGTCATTAGGATTTGGCGCAGTGCAAATCAGCGGAGGACTTTCCTATGTCTTTGGCATCGCCAATACGCTAGGTACTCAATTAACACTAATCGCCATTGTGACCATCTTATTCATGCTCTCTGCGCAAACAGGCTTGCATCGGGGGATCAAATATCTCAGCAATTTGAATATGATTCTTGCGCTATCCCTCCTCTGTTTTTTGTTGTTTCTCGGACCTACTCACTTCATCATGACGATTTTCCCATCTACCGTAGGGCACTACCTCCAAAACCTCCCGACGATGAGTTTGAACCTGGCGCCGTTTAGGGACTCCTCCTGGATTCACGATTGGACACTCTTTTACTGGGCTTGGTGGATTGCCTGGGCCCCGTTTGTGGGCACCTTCATCGCCAGAATTTCTAAAGGTCGGACTGTCCGCCAATTTGTATTGGGCGTGCTACTGGTTCCCTCACTCTTTTGTGCTTTTTGGTTTACGGTCTTCGGCGGAACTGGCATTGCCTTGGAACTCTTTCAGAACGTGCCATTAAAGGAGGTCATGGACCAACAAGGCATGGAAGTATTGCTGTTCACCGTCTTAGAGCAATATCCCATGGGCACGATCATGTCCCTCATTGCCATCTTTTTGATTGGCACATTTTTCATCACCTCAGCCGATTCCGCCACCTTCGTGCTTGGGACGCTCACCACCAACGGCAGCCTCAACCCTCCAAACCACATCAAATTGACCTGGGGTGTGATCCAATCGCTTGCAGCCGCCATTTTATTATGGTCCGGTGGACTCAAAGGCCTTCAAACTGGCGCCATCCTCGCCGCCTTTCCCTTCGTCTTCGTTATCATCATTCTCATCATTTCTCTCTTGAAATCTTTTAAGGAAGAAGTCCGAAGGTAAGCTACAGTGATTCAAATTGATTTTTATCCGTATTTCTCGGTGACACCTTGAGGTGTGGTCCTTTTGTTTCAGCAAAAGGACCTCGTCAGCCGTGGCGAAACCGGCTACTTTAATGATTATAGTTTTTCAAAGGTGAAATGATATGGCGCATGAAATGCTGGTCGGGTTACATGTAGTGGATGAGGATGGGTATCAATCCTATCGCGATGAGATGACGCCTATTCTTGAAAGCTATGGCGGGGGCTTTAACTACGATTTCAAAGTTTCTGAAGTTCTTAAGTCTCAGACCAAGGCCCCGATCAATCGCGTATTTACGATTTGTTTTCCCAACAAAGACTCAAGAGATTCATTCTTTTCATACGATGAGTACCTCAAGGTCAGGCAAAAGTATTTTGATAAATCGGTTACGAATACCACGATTATTGCAACCTATGAACGTTAGGGTGGCTCATCGACTCTGGCCTAAATACCATCAACAATTAAACCTCACAGGTGTGAACTGATCAACCTCGCAGATTTCAAACTGTTCTCGCTACCCTTGCTCAATAGATCTATCTGCTCTATCCTCTCTTGATGAACAGACCTTCTCACGAAAAGATTATGTAAGGAGTTCCAATGGCTGAACAAGAATCCAACTTACCCCATATTACGACGACCGAAACAATGCTCCGGTTCTATGTGTTTCTGGGTCAATACATTGATCGCTGTTTGGATGAAGAACACCGACGATCTCTTCCCGAACAGGAATTTCAACAACATTTGGCCACCACCCATGATCAAGTTGTTGAGCTATTGGCCACGAACCGAGTGGTGAAAGACAAAGCCGAAGTCGAGTTTCAACGGATCACGGCCATGTGTCAGGATTTCCTCAAGAATCCTGGCAGTGGAGACCAGTCCCGTATTCTCCATACGGAACGGGAAGTCTTGCGAGTAAAAATGTTGGCGTTAAGTGACCTCTTAGCCGTCTTTCGATCCGCCTAACAAGACTAATATCTTTCCTTCCGCCGTCCCCCTGCCTCCAATTGACCGCCCAAAAAATCGTGTGGTAACGTCGACATTCGGGTTTTCCCTAGGGGTTAATAGGCCCCCTTTGCATTCAAGAAAAAGGAGCCTAAATCATTACTTTGGCACAAACTGACATGACTGATTCCGTAGCAGAACATATTGCCGCATTGGATGATGAGGACTGGGGCGTTCGGGAAGATGCAGCGGTGGCTCTCGGTCAATTTGGCGATCCTCGAAGTGTCCAACCGTTAATTCGTCTTCTCCGAGACTCGGATCGTGCCGTTCGAGAAGCTGCGGCAACCTCTTTAACAGCTCTTGGGCAACCGGCTGTACTATCTTTGGGTTTTTGCCTCAATGATCCGAATCTTCAAGTCCAAGAAATCGCAGCCTCGATTCTTGGAACAATTGCTGATGAACAGGTCTTTGAGCCCTTACTCTCAGCTCTGCTCAATCCCAATTGGATTGTCCGCATGTCTGCGGCAAAAGGGCTGGCCCGAATTAAAGATCCTCGTTCGATTGAGACCTTAATTTTACTTCTTCAAGATAAAGTCCCGGCGGTTCGAGATGAAGCCTGCCGTGCGATTCAAGCCATTGGCGAGGCCTGTGTTCCCCCACTCCTGAAAGGACTACAGGACCCAAATTGGCGGATTCGTTTGCGAGCCATTGAGGCCTTGTCTCTCTTGAAACCTCAGGTTGCCGTGGCACCCTTGATGAATCTTGTGGCAAATGATTCCGACTCTGCTGTCAGGCAAGATGCCGTGAGAGCCTTGGGACAAATCGGTAATGCCCATGCTATTCCTCTGTTATTGGATTCACTCACCACACCTTCATTACAGCTAAAAGCTATTGAGGCCCTAGGGAATTTGCAAGCTGTTGAAGCACTGCCTCCCTTAATGGAGCTTGTTCAATCGCTTCCAGCTGATGCGTATGAAGACCGCATGGAAGGCTGTACCGACCCCCAATACAAAGAAGAGCTCCCTCCATTAGAGGCTGCGGTGAAGGCACTGGCCAACATAGGCGATCCCCAGGTGGTTCCGGTGCTTATGCAGGCATTGCAGAGCACATTGCTTCGTCAAGAGGCCGCCGAAGCCTTGACGCATTTTGGCTCAGCGGCCAAGACACCCTTGCTTCAGCTTCTGAAAGCCACAAAGAATGACAATCTGCGTCGGCATGTGTTGGAATCCCTTTCCCATCTCGGCTGGCGGCCGGGACAAATGCGCCTTTAACCGATTGAGTCCCAATGCCAAGAGAAACATTCGAAACGATCATTTCTGAGTTGGACCACGAGGAAGATTGGCGGCGCATGCGCGCTACCTCTACTTGCATGAAGGGTGGGCCCAAAGCGGTCGAAGCCATTATTCAAGCTATCGCGCACGGAACCACGCATTATAAAATCGAAGCGATCAGAATGCTGGCACGACTCGGTGACCCGCGTGCTGGTATCGCTCTTGCCGGGCTCATGACAGATGACGACGAAGAGGTTCGTCAGGCCACACTGGAGGCCTTGGAACACATGGCTGGGATTCTCGATGAACCCACTGCCGCTGCGTTGTTGGAACATTTACAGGATGACCGGATTCGAGATCGCATCACAACCTTGTTAGGGGTTATTCCCACGTCTATCGGGCCACTGTCCGAACGCCTCAAAGATCCTGATGAATCCATTCGCGAACGCGCTGCTGAAATTTTGGCCCAGTTGCTGGACCCCCGTTCAGCCGATGGCTTTGTCGATGCCATGTCTGATCCAAACCTTCGCGACCTAGCCACCGACACGCTACGCAAGCTTGGGGCAATCCGTGACCGCATTGACCAACTCCTTGACGATTTACGAGCCGTGGACGAATCGGAACTCAAGGAAGGTGTTCGACAGGAAACCGTCATCCAATTGCACCGCATTGGTCGGCCTGCGGTCGAAATTCTCTTGGAATATTTGGACGATGACGACTGGATCGTGCGGGAAGCCGCTGCTGATACCTTAGGTAAAATTGGGGATGTTCGTGCCGTTGAGCCTTTAATAGAGCGGCTGCGATCAGATAAAGACACTGGGGTCAAGGAGCATGCGTTAAAATCTTTGGGACTTATTGGCGATTCACGGCCCGTCGAGTTATATATTGAGGTCATTCCGATTCGTCCTCTCCGCATCTTGGCCGTGGAAGCCTTAGAAAAAGTCAAAGATGTGGAAGTGTTGCGACCCCATGCTGAACTCTTTAAGCGGTTAAAAACCGACCGCGATGGACTCATTTCCTATAATTCTGGGGTGATCCTTGACAAACTGGAAGCCGCCACTGCACAAATGGAGCTGGATGAAGAAACTTGGGCTGGAAAGGAGTAACACTGCATGACGGAACAGAATCAAGTTGATCCCTTATTGTCGGCTCTTCGGGATGACAACGAATCATTACGGGATCATGCCGCCGCTCGCTTAGGAGAAGTTGGGTCAGAGGCTATTCCGAAGCTGATTGATATGTTTTTGGAAGATGACTGCGTAATTCGTGAGGCTGCAACCAGTGCGTTGGTTCAAATTGGGGAACCTGCCATTGATCCACTCATCGAAGCACTCAAGGATGATGATGAATGGTCGGTCCGCGAACAAGCCGCCAATGCCTTAGGGAAATTGCGGGCCCAAAAGTCTGTCGAACCTCTTGTTCACGCACTGAAACATGATAAAGATGGTGGAGTGAAAACGGCCGCTATTTGGGCATTGGAACGCATTGGGCATCCAGACGCTGTGCCCGGTTTAGTGGATGCCTTGATGGATGCCACCCTTCGAGAAGATGCCGCACGCGTGTTAAAAAAACTCGGCGATTCTCGTGCGACCACTGCTTTAGTCGAAGGCTTACACGCCTCAAACTGGATCGTGCGGCGGCATGCCGCCGAAGCATTAGGGAAAATTGGGGATCCTGAATCGATAGGTCCCTTAATTGAGGCTCTAGCCGATGAAGACTGGTTGGTCCGCCGCAATGCAGCCGAATCATTGGCTCGTTTAAAAGATAGCCGAGCGATCGATCCATTGGTTCCTTTACTGGAAGATGAAAATGAAATGGTTCGAGATACTGCAGAAGGGGCCTTGTCGAGTTTAGGCTGGACTCCGAAATCCACATAGGAATTATTCAATACTATCTTGTCTTTGTTCACTTTATACCTGAGGAAACATCATTATCATGGCAAATGAAGCACCAGCAAAACTGATTTCTATAGGCCCCAAATCAGGCACGAAAAAAGATGGTTTTAATCTTGTGACCGAAAAAGTTTCGGCGATCAATTTGGAGACCTGTCAAATTGAAGTCGAATTGCTAGCCTACGATGGGAAAACTGTCCTCCTAGATGTCAGCGAAGAAGCCATTGAGGATTTACAAAAAATTAAAATTGGTGATGGGGCGACCCTTCGTGTTGTGGAAGAAGAGGGCAAGCGTATCGTCAAAAGTTTTCGTATTCGCTCAAAAGACCCCAATGTGGCAGCGGCGGATGCAGCCCTCTTGGATTTGAATGATACACATTGGTTGAATCGCAAACACGCGATAGAAGTGCTAGGCGAGCTCAAGGTCGAAGCGGCCGTAAAGCCGTTAGTGGAAATGTTGAATGATGACGTTGGCGATGTCCGACAACGTGCCTATGACGCTCTGATTAAAATTGGCGCACCTTGTGTACTTGACGTTGTCCCGCTGTTGGTCAACGAGGAGGATGAACTCCGACAATCCGCCACAGAAATTTTGCGCAAAATAGGGAAGCCTGCTGTCGAACCATTAGCGCAGGCTTTAGGTGAAGCAGATGAGAAGCTGCAAAAACGTATTATGAAAGTCTTAGATCGAATGGGATATAAAAAGAAGTAGCCACGCACCAACCCCCTGCTCGTCTAGCTCGGCTTCAGGGGGTTTGTTCCTGCTGTTTTTCGGCCGACTGACACATAATAAAATCCCTGCTCAGCCATTCGCTCAGGTTCGTAAACATTACGAAGATCTATAAAAATTGGAGATTTGACTTTAGACCGAATCTGCTCAAAATCTAGATTACGAAATTGATTCCATTCCGTGACTAGGACAACAGCATCCGCACCCTCCACAGCTTGATAGGCATCCTGACAAGAAATCATATCCGGCAACACCTTCATCGACTCTTCCAACGCTTCTGGATCATAAGTCCGCACAGTCACACCTGATTTCATCAGTCTCTCCGCAATAGCAAGGGCTGGGGAATCTCGAATATCGTCAGTATTCGGTTTAAATGCCAGACCTAATAGACCAATTGTCTTCCCCTTCAAATCTCCCAGCGCCATTCGAATTTTTTCAACCATCCTGGCACATTGGTCTTCATTAACCTGCTTGGTTGCCTTCGCAACCTTCATTTCATAACCAGATTCCGTTCCGATGTTAATAAGCGCGGCGGTATCTTTTCCGAAACACGATCCTCCGTAACCCGGCCCCGCATGCAAAAATTTTGAACCAATCCGCTTATCCAAACCCATCCCTTTGGAAACCATTTGCACGTCTGCACCAACCAATTCACAGAGATTCGCCATTTCATTGATGAAAGATATTTTGGTCGCTAAAAACACATTTGACGCATATTTTATGACTTCGGCTGTTGGAATATCGGTAATCACCACCGGAGCATCTAACAAATAAAGGGGACGATACAGATCCTTCATAATGGCCACCGAAGCTTGGCTATCAGCACCAATCACCACACGATTGGGACGCATAAAGTCTTCAATGGCGGAACCCTCACGAAGAAATTCTGGATTAGAGACCACACCAAAGTTACAGGGGGCCGTTTGATTTTCTTCAATGAGTTTTTTTACCCGGACTGCTGTTCCAACGGGAACAGTAGACTTCGTGATGACAACCTTATATCCCGTCATGCGTGATCCAACACTTCGAGCCACTTCGTCTACAAATGACAAGTCAGCCGATCCATCAGGTCGTGAGGGTGTACCGACAGCGATGAAAATAGCGAGGGCTTCGTCTACAGCTTTATTCAAATCTGTGGTAAAACGTAAGCGACCGGCCTGAATGTTTTTTTCAACAAGTTCCGCCAGGCCTGGTTCAAAAAATGGGACCTTCCCCTTTTCCAGAGATGCAATGCGTTTTTCATCCAAGTCCATACACAGGACATTCAACCCGAATTCCGCAAAACAAGCCCCGGTTACGAGCCCAACATACCCTGTCCCAATAACGCTGATGTACATTTTCACTTTCTCCCTAGATTAACGTAATAATTCTTTGGTTTTTTTTCGGACTACGCCCCATTTTTCTTAAGGGCTCGTGTGAAGATATCTCATTTGAACAGTGCTTGACAGGCTATAGGGTGCCCACTAGAATCAATGCAATCTTCTCCCAAGAGCGGGAATAGCTCAGTGGTAGAGCATCGCCTTGCCAAGGCGAGGGTCGGGGGTTCAAATCCCCTTTCCCGCTCCAATTCA
The DNA here is from genome assembly GCA_937139405.1 of uncultured Nitrospirota bacterium. Lineage (GTDB taxonomy): Bacteria > Nitrospirota > Nitrospiria > Nitrospirales > UBA8639 > Nitrospira_E. The sequence goes on along the minus strand of CAKZPV010000020.1, from coordinate 80,917 downwards.
TTGAATAATTTACAGCAAAATCCGAACCAAAGAAAGGGGAATATAAATTTTCCCAATAACAATCTCTTCGTTATCCTCCAAACGAATCCCTTTCACCTTCCCCCACAACCCCCTGAATAATCTCTACTTAGCCTAAAGCTTCCTTTAGCTATATCAACCAAACATCAAGAACACAGCGCCATACAAAAACTTTCGAGGATGGCAATAGGAGAACTAGCAATGAATACAACATTATCTCACTCAATACGTTTAGAGATGAGAGGCCTGTAGAAGTAGTATTTTATTGATAGTCTTTATCCTGATGAGCTGCTCTCTTTGGAAAGACTAATAACCTCTAGGACAAGAAAATATGCCAATTTCCAGAACTCTCATAAACCACTTCCCCCGCTTCAAAAAGTCGCTGAAGTCCTTATACAACACTCTTCAAGGAATGCCGATGGATATATCTCCATCGAAGATAACCAAAGAGGTCATACAAGAATGTGTTGGCAAAGCCAATCCCACAATTTTGGATATAGGATGCAATCGTGGAGGACATTCCCTTTGGTTTCTGGAAATGTTCGAATCCCCAAATATTTTCTGCTTTGAACCGGACCCAAGAGCTATTAGGCGCTTCAAGAATGGCGTTGGGCAGCGCTCCAATATCCATCTTTTTGAGATGGCATTAAGTGACCGCATTGGTGAAATTACCTTCTACCAAAGTGGCGGTCAACGAAACGAAAAGGTTGCTAAAATAATGCCTGAAGGTTGGGACCTATCAGGTTCAATTAGAAAACCAAAGGACCACCTCCTAGTAGATCCATTGGTCACATTCGACCAGACCATAACTGTCAAAACAACGACGCTTGATGCCTGGTGCGCCGAGCATGGTATAGAAACTATCGATTTCATTTGGATGGACGTTCAAGGTGCTGAGCTCGATGTTTTCCGTGGCGGGAACAATATGCTATCTAAAACACGATTTATCTATACCGAGTACAGTAATCGAGAACTATACGAAGGCCAAGCCACGCTTAGACTCTTACTCAAACACTTAAAGAATTTCCAAGCCTTAGTAAGATATCCAGAGGATATCCTTCTCAAGAACCAACGATTTGAGTGAGTCCCTGTCTGTTTTCAGACTATCGTATTTCCTCCTTTTGTCCGAAACCTGCGATGAAAATAATTCATCACGGGGTAGATTCCTGTTTCATGTGAGAAAATTGTTTGGTGGTGAAACAACTGGGGACTCCTTTCCCAAACGCACATCGTCGAATTTCAACATACCGAAACTTGCACACTGGTGAAGCAATGTTGAGAACGATGGCTCCGAAAGCCATGAGGTTTCGAACGTCAGTGATCTTGGATCGATCGACTCGTTCTCCAATAGCTGGGACGAGTTTCGTATACACCTCTTCCTGTTCAAACGTTAAACCACCTGCTCCAATTTTTCACAATGCGACAATCTTATTCCACTGTAAGTTTTTGTCGGTTACGCTTAGCCATCCCTCGTATCAAGATGTATTCAATTACCATGGACTTCCAACCATCGTGAAACCACTCCAATAGAATGGGTGATTGAAGTTTCCACCGCCATTTTCGATATTCTCTTGAAGCAAAGAAGGGTCGCCCTCTCCTTCTTTCGGATTCGTCTTAATTACTGTTATCCCTCGATCGTCGAATGCCTTTTGCGGTAAAGGAGAGTCAGCTCCCCCTGCCAAAATTACTCCCGGCAGGAGAATTGAGCTATAAGCCGTAATGAGACGCCCTTCCCCGATCCTAATCCTACCACGGAGCATGTCTAGTTGAGTTTGGCGCAGCGCTTCGGCCTTAATCTTGATATCAGATTCTTTCAATTTTCCATAAAAGGTTGTCATCAACCCAACTGTCCCCTCATCTGAAACATTCCATAAGCTTCCGAGGGCTGACTTGACTCCCGCTTGGGCCGCCAATCCCGCAAAACCTAACTCCGCATCCTCATCTCCCAAAGCTGTCTTGCAGGCACTCAAGGTCATCAGTTCTACCGGCGGATCATATAATTTCAGGTCTCGCAACCGATTCAGCGTGACCTTTTCGTCTCCCCACAACTGGATATAGGATTTATTAGGTTCCCCTGGCTGAAAGTCAGCATGAGTGGCAAAATGGAGAATGCCAGCCGGTCGGTTTTTCCGTTCATCCCTAAGATTGTTTTCGGTAAAATCTCTGTCCAGTAGTTTTTTACTGCCAGGCCACAATTGACTTGTAATAACGTCTAACTCACTGACCACCCCCGGTAGAGGATTATGGATAGGGTCGGAAAATTTTTGAGCTCCCATCCCCAACACATTGAGATCCTTGACATCGACATAACGAGTATCCGTTAAGGAAAGGCTAGGCATCAGGCCAACACTATATTGCTGGACAAGAAATTCCTTCCCATCGTGAAGAGCTGCAATGGGCAGGGAGCGCAACCCCTTATCCATGACAAATACTAAGTTAGTAATTTCCTGGGCTTTTAGAATCTCATGTAAAGGCGTGACCAGCCATTGATACAACTGTTTGGCTGTTTTCAAATACACCTCTTTAGGGGATATTTTTTCTATTTCTCCACGAAATTGTTTGATCATTTCCGTGACAGTTTCTGAGGAGACACCTATCTGATGCCTAACGGGTAGTCCCTTAGAAGTCACCAGGACGAGCTCTAGTTGTTTACTCGCCTGAGCACTTCCACCTGATTCGGATAATGCTTTAACAGGTGTTGGTAGGAACAGGGCATAAATAATAGCGGGCTTGACCCCTGTGGCTTCCTCAATTTCGAATAATTCTGCTTTCACTTCATCCAAGGTTTTGATAGGCTTGCTTTCGATTCCAACAAGACGGCTCTTGTAGGGTTTGGTGACGTACGGTTCTATACTTTCTGCAATCGGTAAATCGCTCGATTTAGCAGAGTCCTTAGGTATTGGAATAAGTATATGAGGATCGTCCTCAGAGGAAGAATCATCCCCGCCAGGAAAAGAAAAACGAGATGGAGGAGTCCCAATTAATTGAACGTTGCCCTCAGTAAAGTTAAAAGGGAAAGACTGGGTGGGTGCAATCGTAAAGTTACCACTGGTTATTGCGGACAACGTGCCATTTGTTGACGGATCACCCACAATAAAGGGGGGCACCCCTTGTCCGCCATGGCGAATTGTGATATTTCCGCCACCAGCGCCACCAACGGTCGAAATACTCGCGACCGTGCCGCTGAGATCGGTAAAATTTCCAGTCGCACGAAAAAACCTAGCCGTGGTGATATCAACAATACCACCACTACCACTGGCCCCACCTTGAGCATTAATAAAGGCCACTTGGATATCGCCTGTTGGATCAAGAGTGACATTGCCACCATTGCCAACACTTCCTTCGGTGTCAATTTCCCCAGTGGTAATGGCCATGGCCGCATTCACCGAAACGTCACCACCGCTGGCCCCGAAGGAAGTTAGATTGCCAGTCGAAATGGCTCCAGCACTACTCATTAACTGAATATTCCCACCTGAGGCTAAACCCGAACTGGCATCAATATCCCCAGTAGTAATATCACCTGAGGCCACTAAGGTTAGATTATTGCCGTTCTGGGTTTGGGGGGCGCTTGTTTGAATTGGTACATTTGCCACAATTTGAGCGCCTCTAACGGTTAAGTTGTAGTCCTCCCCACTGAGATTAAGTGTGGCCGTCGATCCCAGAGCGCCAAGTTGCACACTGCCTGTCCCCGTTAACCCAGGAGTGCCAATTGTCACCGTACCGGAGGAGTTCAAGTTTTCTGTCAACTCAGTCGTGCTTAAGTTGAACGTGCCAACCGCACCATCGCCTATCCCTATAGAAGAATTGGGTGTGGAAGGCTGAAAAGTCACATTTCCGTTTGCAGCATTGATTATAGCCCCATTACTAGGAGGTTCTAATTCTATATTGGCCGCTGTGATAATCAGAGGGCGACCATTGGTCATAAGCGAACTGCCAACTCCCATCCGAAAAGAACCCTGCCCATCACTAACTCCCGCGTCGGCTGTAAAGGCAATTGACCCTCCAGGCAAAAAGTCCAGTGCCACAAAGCTTTCTATGCTTATATCATTGGCTGCTTCGAGGACGACGTTTCCTGTAAGCCCTTCGAGAGTCCGCGCAGTTAGCATGAAATCAACTTCACCCGATGGTCCCACTTCTCCAGATAAAATTTGACCTGCTAGATCACCAGGATTAGGTACATTCGGGTCAAGCTGGTCATCATGCGTCTCATCCGACTCGGTGATAAAGATGTTTTGCGGATCAAACAAAATTGTCCCGTTCAGACCGGAGGTCGCTCTAACATTCACCTTGCCATCAAAGTCTAGATTCTGTTTCCCCGATATTTCGACGAACCCACCATCTCCCAACTGGCTTCCTCCGCGGGCGGTAATATCACCAAAAAATTGAGTGGTCTGGTCCGCCCAAACAATGACTTTCCCGCCATCCCCATTGAGCTGAGCATCCACATTGATTATGGAGTCGCTGCTCACAAAGGTCTGCGAAGCATTTGGCACAGTTCCTTGCCCTTTATAATCACCGCCAATCAACACTGTGCCGCCGCCATGGGTACCAGAGGCGTCAATCTTGGCTCCAACCAGACCCACTTTCTTGCCCAAGACATTCACGTTGCCGCCTTGCTCACCTGAAGCGTCGATGGTCCCAGAGGCGATCGTGGTTCCAGCGTCCGTCGGAATGGTTATCCCAGAATCTATTAACTGCACCGTGCCATCTGCATAGGCTGTTAGACCCGTCTCCAACCCCGCGGCCCCTTCTGTCAGAAGAAGGGCAAGATCGGTTGGCCTGATTGGTAAAATCTGACCAGCAGACCCCTGGGGCTGATCAATTTCCAAACTCAACAGGCTCCCCGCCTGGCTAATTCGGATGCGACTGGAGCCCGGAACAGACGCGACGGTGATTTTCCCTCCTGATGCATTCAGTTCCCCGGTATTGACCGCCGTGCCGCCGAGTAAGGTGACATCTTGCCCTTCTGACACTGTGAGAGAGGCAGCATTCAAGATGCTGCCGGGTTGATCCACATCAAACGCAAACTGATTTGGGTTCCCATTGAGCGTTGAGTAATTATTAGTCTCGACCGCGTTAAACCAGGAATCATTTTCAAACCCGATGCCCGTAGCAGTCGTTGCCAAAAAATCAGCTGGTACATTGAGCTGTGCATTGGGTCCGAAGACAATCCCGGCGGGGTTCATCAAAAATAGATTTGAATTCCCACCCATGACTTGCATAAGGCCATTGATAATTGATGGATTTCCTCCTACGACTCGTCCCAGAATATTCTGAATTTGGGGCGAAGTGAGAAAGTTGGCGATTTGGTTGGCATCAAGTCCAAATTGCGTAAAGCTATGGAATAGATTCGCTTGATTAGCGGAAAGCGTCCCTCCCTGGATATCAAAGCGATTGCCTTCAGACGTCACAATCGTGCCCGTTCCATCGTTGGCAGGAAGTACGTTTTGCGCGTAGGAAGACCCTACTCCAATAATCCAGATTAGTGTTATGAGAGAAAGGAGCAGACTCATGGGCGTGAACACCCTACCGATCTTGAAAATACTCATGTGTGATTTGTTCATCATCCTGCCTCCTCCTCTTCTAAGGCCGGCTTATCATCCATGAGAAGCTTAGATAGATAATCAATGACCGCATCCGGTTGGTAACTTACTGAAAAATACAAGCCCTTATCCTGAATATTATCTCCCTTGTCATCCAAATCAATAAATGGAAAACCATAATCGACTCGTATCTTGAAATCCCTCAATGGTTCAATTGATGGTTCCAGAAGAAGGCCCAAGCCGGCTCCAATTAAGAATCTCTGATCACTTTGAGGATTAGGGTTATCAGAAACATTCCACGTTTTCCCCATGTCGATAAATGGGATAACTTGCAACCAGGGTTTCCCCACTCCATCTCGAAATATCGCAATTCGGTCTTCTGTCGAGAGGCGGAATCCCTGATCCCCAATACGGGCATTTTGCCGATATCCGCGAACCGAATAGACCCCTCCGATCACAAATTGCTCCGAAGCCAACAAACCATCTGGAGTTAATTGCAAGCCACCTTGTGTTACCCATAAGTGATCATTCCCAATCTTTTGGGCTACCTGTATTTGTCCAAGCCAACTAAAGAATTTGCCATCTGGAATGGGTTTGGGGTTTCTTGTCGTATTGAATAAACTGGTCCCAAAATTCAATTGTGACTGGATAACCCAAACACTCCTGGCAAGACGGTGAATGTATTCCTGCCCAAATTGAATAACACTGGTGCGACTCACTCCATTCGGTTCTGGACCAATCCCAAACGGAGTAGCAATGTCTTCAAAAATAAAGGTTTGCCCCTTTTGGTAAGTAAAGCCCAAAGACAAGGCCACTTCGTTTGTGAATGTACGTATTACTGGTTGACGATAACGAAGGGCGTAAAGATCTTTATCTCCTTTTATATCTAAATCTTTAAAATCAGATTGTGTAAACTTGGTCCAATAGCGGGCTCCCCGAAATTCAAGGGTCCCATTCAATGCGTTAAGTGGGACCTTTAGTGCACCGTCAAATAGTTTCGCCCCGGAAGTCGTTGATTGAAAATAGGACCCATCCCATTGTTCTCCAAAACCCGTCAGATTGCGTAAGCCAAGCCCGACCCCAAACCGAAAGGAGCCAATACTAGGGGGAGAGTGATTATCCGAGATAAACTTTAAGACAAACGGACGCGCTTCCTTAACTCGGACGTTGACATCGGTTTTGCCTGCCTTTCCCGTTGGCCTGAGGCTCGCTTCTAAATTTTCGAGGAGGGGATCGCCATCCAATAGTTTGAGCTGACCTTCAAGAACATTGATGTTTAGCGGAGATAACGTACCCAATCCAATTCGGTCACGGATGAACGATGGTCTGAGGGATAAATCTGATTCATTTTCAATGAATATTTCTCCAACCTCGCCTTCAATAATCTGAATAGTCAGAACCCCATCCTGGAAGTCGAGCTTCGACACCCTTGAAGTGAGGTACCCATTTTGGATGAACATTTTGTTTATGGTTTGTTTAATTTCTATTTGGACGTCTTTTGTACTTAGGTCCTTTCCTTCAAATTCTTCTCCTAATATTTTGGTGATGTCCTCCTTCAGGACGGTACTGCCTTGAACTTCGAACTGGCCAAAACGAAAGGACTCCAGAGATGATGTAGGAATGGTAGAAGATTGTTCAGCTTCCGTGCCTTGAATAACCTCAATACCCCGAGTGGTTGCATTCACTATCGTCGTGTTAAATCCAGCATGCACGACAATCAACAGTACTGGCAGAATAAAAATTGAACTCCTTAATTGTGATCTCATTAGCTAATCCAAAAATAAGTTGCCTTTAAATATTTAACCTCGGGCTCAAAAAGTTCCCTCGAGAAATATGCCGAAGAACTATGTCTCCAAAATCTTTTCATTTGAATTTATGCTTACTAACTGATAATCAGCGCAAAGCCTATGCCATATTTTCGTAATAAGCAATCAAGGTCCGACACAGAAGATTTGCCTATAAAATGAGGACAAAAGCTTTTAGGTGTGAATTGAAATATTGTATATAAAAATTTACATAACGTATCTGTCTTGATACTTACAGGAGTGGACGGAACAGATGGACATTCAATGAGGCAAGCAGGGCAGGAACTTCTTTTCAAACAGGGAAGGGTTAGTTCATTACTTTCATCAATTCTCCTCGATCACAATCGCACAAAAGACATGGGTTCTGCGTAGCTTCCTATTTTAAGACCCAACTATGGATTCGAAGAAATAATCTTAATTCCTTACTTAGAAATGAAACATTTCTTCGGGAAGATAATTCAGATGGCAACGGCTCTTATGAAATACTCTGGATGCTGGAGTTTTGAATTTCCGCCTGCCTTCCCTTAATCTAAAGAAATATCAGTAAGGTAAGAGTATATGAAGATTATTCAGCACTTTTCCTGGAATGATTTCTTTTCTTGATGAAAAATTCTTTTCCGATATCAGAAAATTACCCAGTTCATCTAGTAAATCGACAAGGATAATAATTGGGACATTCTCAAAAGTTTCCCAAAGATCCTACTGAATCCAGAGAAAATTTTTCAATCACTTCCACGGCATTTACCAATTCACCACTAAAATTCTGGAATCAAGATGATCCACCAGGGGGTAGATTCTTCTCTCATTTGAGAAAATTGTCTGGCAGTGAAACTACTGGGGATTCCCTCCCAGAATGCACCTCGTCGAATTTCGACATACCGAAACTTGCACAATGGAGAAGTCTTATTGAGGGACATGGCTCCGAAAGGCATGGGATTTCGAAGCTCAGCTATCTTGGATAGATCGACTCGTTCTCCAATAGACAATGAAACTAGTTCTTTATACACATTGCCAAAGATTTCCGGAATATTTTCTTTGGTGAAAATTTTATTGAGAGGACGAAACTGATCATCCGCTAAGATCTGACTCAAAAGCTCCCAAAAGACTTCATCATCGATAGCAGATAATACGCCTACCCGACTTCGTTGAGTCATGCATTGCAAAAGAGCTAATGGCCCAACGATATCAAATTTCCATGGCGGGAAGGTGAGCTCTTGCCCTTCATGCGAAACTTCCAATACCGCTTCCCCTTCATATCGGCTCAACCGAGATTCGCCTCGCGTGTACCGGAGATGATCATGCATCAATTTCCGATCAATCCTTGTGGGTTCATAAGCAAAGGTGGGGTTGGCAGGAGCATGGCAGGTACACATCGTGTATCGTTGTAAAGCTCCTTTCACTTGGCTAAATTTCTCTACGCTCATCCCTCCCCAAAATTGGTACTCTAATTCTTGGGACGAAAAACTTTTTAAATACTGTTCACGATCTCGATTCTTGTGATACACCCCACCTACCCGAGAACCAGGAGTGAGCCGATCAAACGCGTGCAACCTGAGTAATTTCCTTTGCGCACGTAATTGAGAAATATATTGGTCAACCAATTCTTGTTCAAAGGTTAAATCGCCGGCACCAATATCCAACAAAGAAGGAACAGGCGATTGAACAAGAATGTCATAGGGGTTACGTCCTTCCCGCAGACAACGTTCCAAATCTTCCGTAGAAAGATCTTTGGTCGCACCTTCACCTTTTTCATTAATAGCTAACACTCCCCAGACAATAAGAGCACGAACGGCTTTAGAGGGCGTCAAACCCGTTAGCTCCTTCAGAGTTTGATGAATTTCCCTCGTTTTTATTTGTTGCCCGAATTGTTGAACGACTTCAAGCAACCGCTTCTGAAGGCTTGGGACTAATGAAGCTTGCTGAATGGATTGAAGAAGAGCCGGAAGCATTGCCGCCAAGGATTCTGAAGCCATCAACTTTCGACTGGTTTCCCAGTGGTGCGGATAAGACTCTCGAATAGTTTTTATTCGCGCCCGAAATTCTTGGATAGTCAACTTCTGATTGCCCACTCAGCATTCTTCCTAGATACAGATTTCAAGACACACCCGTAAATTTCGTCAACATAACTGTCCTTGATATGATGAAACAAGAATTCTTCCGACGACCGATATTGCTCCTATGAAAAGACTATGTTACACCATGCTCCTTATGAATCTCTTGAATATTGCACGTTTGAGACCTTTAGTCTTTCAGTGCATCATCATTGTTCTTTTTATCTATGGAGTCTGGGGGTGTGCCACACTTCAAGCGAAACCCACGTTTCAGGTCGGACAAATTTACGATGTTTCAAAACAACAACTTCTGAAGATTGAGGATCTTGTCCCTCATGTCCTAGCCGCCGATCTCATTTTTATAGGAGAGGAACATTACACACCATCCCATCTAAAGGCCGCCGAAACCATTCTCTCCAAACTCCTAGAGCACCAACGTCAGCCCAGTCTCGCAATGGAAATGTTTAGTTGGGATGGCCAACTTGGCTTAGACCGTTATATTGAAAAATCGGAAGCGACCCTCGAGGAATTATTAGATGAGTCCCATTGGAGTAAGAATTGGGGTGGTGAATTTGTCGACTATCAGTCATTGGTGACCTTTGCAAAATCCCATAAACTCAATCTCTTAGCACTCAACCCTCCCCGCCCTTTAGTACGAATGGTGGCCAAACAAGGATTAGCCAAAGCCCTGGAAGCTCCCGAAATGGATAACTGGCCTATTGGCAAAATCGTGGAGGATGATCCCGATTACGAGAAGCTCATCTTTGAACAAATTGAATCCTGTCATGCTGGCTTGCCAGACCATGTCTACCGACGGATCTTTGAAGCGTCAATTTTTCGTGATGAGGGAATGGCGCAAGTCATCAGAAATTATTTGAATCACAAGTCTCCTTCAGAAGGCCCTCTGGTCAGTTATACAGGAGGTGGCCATATTCAATACCATATTCCCGTTCCTAAACGCGTGAAAAGAACGCGGCCTGAAATCAAAATGGTTACCATCTATTTAGTCGCGTGGGACCCATCAAAAGAAGAAGAAGTCCAAGCAGAGCTCCAAAACGGAATCGCCGATTTTCTCTGGCTGACGCCCCTGGGCCCCAAAGGCATTCAAGCCCGATGTGGATAATGGCTTTTTCAAGATATCCAATTTTTTGTCAAAAATAAGGAGGAAAACATGGCCGACCCTATTGTCATTCCACAACGAGCCCCGTATGTCATGGACATGGAACCTGGGACATATTATTGGTGTCAATGCGGCCGATCCAAAACCCAACCCTTTTGTGATGGCTCTCACACGGGAACAGATTTGTCGCCGCTAGAAGTTGAAATCAAAGAAAAAAAGAAAGTGGCTTGGTGTGGCTGCAAACATAGTAAAAAATCCCCATTTTGTGATGGGTCTCATTCACGCCTCGAACCTTAATAGTCAGGAATGGACACTCATATCACGATGCTCATATCGAGTAGGGATCCCATTTCAAAATATTGCAAATTCAGTGACCTACATTTCGTGAGCTGTCGACAAAAGTGCTTTCAGAAATTAGGCAATTATAACTAATTTAAAATACTATATATTATTGCATCAGTCTCGGCTTGCATCTCAGAAATAAAATTGACTACAATCCTACCCTCTACACGAGATTACATTACGGAATCTAATAATCAGGTAAGATTCTTCTAGTCAGAAAGTGAGGGAGTTCCTATGGGCAGAATCATCACATTAAGTACGTTGTTTATTTTGACTGCAGCTCCAGTTATGGCCAATGCCCCAGGTGGCGGGTATGAAGGTATCACTGCCATGTTTTATGGGACAATTGGGATACTTCTGGCCTATGGAGCCTACGACATCTACAAGACCTAAGCCCTCTTTCCTCTCAACACGATATCCAAAAACATGACCTCTCTTTCCATAGGGGAAGAGGGGTCATATTGTATGCTTAGCTTTCCTGAGCCAATTCTTTAAGGATTGGTTGTATAGTCTTCCAAACATTCAGAGTTACAATCGCATACCCTTCCGCATTTGGATGAAGCCCATCGCCTTGATTTAAATGCCGATGCGTGGCTACATCTTCCAAGAAAAATGGAATAAAAGAAATATGATGTTTCTGAGCCAACCGAACAAACAGATCGGAAAATTCTTCTGTATAGTCATCCCCATAGTTGAGTGGGAGGCGCATACCGGCCAACACGACAATAACTCCCTTAGCTCTGAGACCCTCAATAATCGCGTTGAGGTTATCATAGGTATCCTTCAGAGATTGTCCCCGAAGTCCATCATTGGCACCTAATTCTAAAATGACCAATTTTGGCTGACTTTTCAAAATCCAGTTAACTCGCCTGAGTCCACCAGCCGTTGTATCACCAGACACTCCGGCATTGATCACTTCATAGGCAAAACCTTGTTCACGTAACAACCGAGCTAATTGTCCGGGATATGCATCATCCGGAGCGACTCCAAGTCCAGCCGTTAAGCTATCGCCAAAGGCCACAATTCGAGGAAGGTTACTAGCATAAGATTCCGCTTCCTGAAGGGATGAACGCCCGGATTCTCCGATTAACGCAACTTGAGAATGATTTCCTTGTAATTCATCAGAACCGACTGAAGGGCCTTCTTGAGCCTCACATCCCGATAGGGTCAGACAGAAGAGAACAGAGGCTGGTAAGATGATGAAGGCTTTACGGATTTGATGCAGAAATATCCACAAAATATCTAATTGATGAATTCCAACCGTTAACGACCATACCCATTCCTTCATTGGATTCTCCCTTGCCCGATTCCCCATCTTCCCATTCCCTGATTTCTGTCAACCAGCTTGGCATGCAACTTTCTGCAGGAAACCACGCTGTTCAGATTTTACACAACATTTCCTTTGAGGTCTCAGCCAAGCAAGTCCTGGCCATTGTTGGGCCATCAGGCAGCGGCAAATCAACACTCCTAGGTCTCCTAGCTGGTCTGGATCAGCCCACATGCGGTTCTATTCACATTCACAACACTAACATTACGGCATTAGCAGAAAGCGCCATGGCACATTTCCGACGCCAATATATTGGGTATGTCTTTCAAGCGTTTCATCTTATCCCGACGTTGACTGCCTTGGAAAACGTGGCACTCCCATTGGAGCTTCAAGGAATCACCACTGGGGAAGAGCGCGCCAAAACACTTTTGCAGGCTGTCGGACTGGAAAAACGCGTTCATCATTATCCCATCCAGCTCTCTGGCGGAGAACAACAACGGGTAGCCTTAGCACGGGCATTTATCAGCCAACCACCACTTCTTTTAGCCGATGAACCCACGGGCAATCTCGATAGCGCCACGGGAAACCTAGTGATTGATCTTTTATGGCAACTTCATGAGCAGCACGACAGTACATTAATATTAGTGACACATGATACAACACTTGCCGCTCGCGCCCAGCGTATTCTGACATTGCAAGATGGCACCATTGTGAACGATGCCTCCCTCACAACATGATGCCCCTCCCCCTAAAATTGGCTTGGCGTGAAACGGCCAACTCATGGTCCCGTTTCATATTCTTGTTTCTTTGTATAGCCCTTGGGGTCGGAGCCATAGTGGCCGTAGACCTATTCGCCACTAATGTCGAACAGGCCATCTTGGGGGATGCACGCGGACTGTTAGGTGGCGATATCGAGTTATCGTGGCGCCGCACCGTAAGCCAAAATGGGCAAGACGTTCTGGATTCTCTCTCTGAACGAAAAATCATCGTCTCGCATATCACTGAGTTTGCGGCTATGGCAGCTGTCGAAACCAACCAATCACACGATCAGGGAACAAAAGCCGTCTCACAATTAGTTGAACTAAAAGCCCTGGATTCTTTCTATCCACTCTATGGCAGCCTGATTGTGGAACCAGCTCACCGAACTGAGCAGCTCTTAGCACCCATTCAATCAGACTGCCAACGATTACCCTGTTTTGGAGCTATTGTCCAAAAATCACTGCTCATTCGCTTAGGCTTGAGCCTCGGCAGAGAGCTTCGTATTGGTCAAACCAATTTCATCATCACAGGCATTCTCGGAAAAGAACCAGATAAGATTGCCACCGCCTTTAGCCTAGGACCTCGCGTCATGATCTCCCGTGAAGCCTTGGTGACAACGGAACTTGTCAAAACAGGAAGCCGTATTCGCGAGCGATACCGATTGCAACTTCCCTCTTCTACCAATCTGGAACGATGGCTTGGAGAGCTTCGTGGGCGCCTCAGTCAAGAAGGCGTTCAGGTTAGTTCTTACCGAGATGCACAACCCAGACTTCGCCGATTTTTAGACCAACTTACACTTTACCTTGGGCTTATTGGATTGACGATTCTCTGGGTCGGAGGCATCGGAGTTGCTTGCACCATTCAAGGATTTATCACGCAAAAAACCCCAATCATCGCCACGCTCAAAACTCTTGGCGCTGATTCTTCACAAATCATCGCCATTTATCTCACTCAAAGTCTGCTCCTTGGAAGTATCGGGAGTCTAGCCGGTGGCATACTTGGAGCAGGGCTCCATCAGGGGCTACCTCTGTTCCTCCAAGGCATTATTCCGGAAACCTTCTCGATGGAACCCACGCTTGCTCCTATTCTACGAGGAATCGCCGTGGGCACATTAGCCACCCTGAGTTTTTCGCTGTGGCCATTGCTCGCGATCCGCTCTGTTTCTCCATCCCTCGTTTTTCGCCAAGACATAGATCGAGCAGCAAAGCAAAGCAAGCCGCGCTCCTGGCCAAAAGAATTGATGGGCACAGTCAAAGATTGGTGGAACGACCGCGAACAACGAATGACTAGCCTCTTGATCACAGGATGTCTACTCGGTCTAGCTATTTGGCAGGCTCATTCGCTCTCTTTGGGCCTGTTCTTTTCTGGTGCCTTTATTGTCAGCATTTTCGCTCTATTGTGTGGAACTACTGTTCTATTTTGGACCCTACGCCATATTCATTTTCCTCAAAAATTACTATTACGACATGCCACAAGCAATCTCCAGCGACCTGGGAATTTTACCAAAGCCATGACCTTGGCTATCGGTATCGGCGTCATGTTGATGACAACACTGATTACGGTGCAACACACGTTGCTTGATCTTATTGAAGATCAAATCCCAACCAGCGCACCCTCATTTTTCTTTATCGATATCCAACCCGATCAACATGCTTCATTTAAACAGGTGTTGGAAACGCATATTCCAGACTCGCCATATAATTTGGTCCCGGTCGTACGATCTCGACTCACGGCCATTAATGGAGAACCCATCAATCCTGAAGATCATAAAGGGAAACGAAACGGTTGGTATTTCACAAGGGAATATGTTGTGACCACGTTCCAATCTCTTCCCAAGGACAATCTCCTAACTCAAGGACAATGGTGGGAAACCACTCAACCCCAAAAATCCTCGAACGAGTCGACAGCTCAGAATAATGTGCCCTTGGTATCCGTTGAAGAAGATGCGGCCAAAAATTTAGGACTGTCGCTAGGATCCACCCTCACATTAAACATTCAGGGTGTGCCTTTCGTGGCCAAAGTTAGCAGTTTTCGTAAGGTCGATTGGGGCTCTTTCTCGATGAATTTCTTTATGATCGTGGAGCCAGGCTCTCTTGATGGAGCACCCATTACCTACATCGCCACAGCTCGAGTTCCGAAGACAGTGGAAATCGCCCTCCAACAAGCCATTGTGGCAATCATGCCAAATGTGACAGCCATTGACGTGGGAGATGTCTTGGACAATATTGCAATGATATTTCGGCAACTAGCCATGGGCATACAAGCACTGGCCCTTCTTTGCCTTATCACCGGAGCGATGGTCATGATTGCTGCTATTTCAATTAACCGTTATCGGCGCCTCCGTGAACTCGCCATCTTGAAGGCTCTGGG
Source organism: uncultured Nitrospirota bacterium (assembly GCA_937139405.1). Lineage (GTDB taxonomy): Bacteria > Nitrospirota > Nitrospiria > Nitrospirales > UBA8639 > Nitrospira_E. The sequence continues at coordinate 65,642 of CAKZPV010000020.1, read as the reverse complement.
TGGAAGTCGTGGACTTTTGTTGTTTTCGCTCGGCACGGAATTTGGCCTAATTGGCGGATTTGCCGCTTTGGTTGGAATAAGTCTTGGATGCCTTCTCTCTTGGTCGATCTTGTATTTATTTTTTGACCTCACTTGGGCACTCAATATGCCCGTCTTATTAACTGGACTCCTGATGACAATTGCACTCACCCTCATCACGGGGTTTTTGGGTACCTACCGATTATTAGGCTTCCCACCACTTTCCGTCCTTCGCCAAGAATAACCAGCTTCTCAGAATTCTCGCGACCCTCTTCCGAGAAACGCCTCCGTTATCCAGGCTCTTGAGCCTTACCAAAAACAATACAGTCTGTATCGATTGAGATATATGTTCATCCATACATTTCCCTTGCTGATCTGACGGGAAATCCTAAGATTTTGGAATGAAATTTCAAAAATTACAATAAACTCTCATATATTCCAGAGGTTATAAACCTTCATACCTTGAACATCCCGTGGATTTCACGAATTCATTATTTGGTACAACCTTTGCTTTTCTCAAAATACGTATAGAATTGGAGACAAACAATCATGGAATTACTCATTGCCATTTTTATAACAGGCCTAGGGATATTTGGAGGGATACGTTTTATCTGGTAGGGACACCATCGAATAATCTTCAAACGAAGCCAACAAGGAGAGAAAGCTGATGTCAAAAAACATGCTCATTATTGAAGACGATGTGGTCAGTCGCGACCTCCTTCGGTTGGTATTTGAATACGATGGGTTTGATTGTCGAGAAGCGGATAATGGGGCGATGGGATTGGCAATTCTGGAATCTCAAACCTTTGACGTCATTATTTTGGACAATGCCATGCCGATCATGACGGGCTTAGAATTCTTGGATCATCTCAAACACCAACCCCATAAAACAGATCTACCAATCATCATGATCACCGGATTGCTCAATCTAGACGTTCGAGAGCAGGCCACACAATTAGGAGCCTATGCTATCGTAGGCAAACCCTATGATTTAGGTGAACTGCGAGCCCTCGTCAGTCAGCTATCGGCAAGAATTCCTCTGCAACCTCAGGAAACATTCCTCTTGCCGAAATAATTCCCGTAAGCTTTTCCCTTACGAACCTTCACGTTACGAATGTCGTACCAAACACAGCCTTATTTTCGGAAAAATTGTTTCAATAAATCTTTCCCCTCGTCCAACAATTTTTGTAATTCTTGATCATCACCCTGTAAGACTTTTTCAAGCCGTTTTTCGATTTTCTTTTGAACCTGCTTACCTAATAATTTGGTATCCAAACGAAACTTTGCATTCTGAACTGTCCCCTGCACAATAAAAGGAAGCACGTACTGCCCTTCTTGCCTGACAACTTTGGCCATGGGAAATCGTTGAATAATTTTTTCAGCAATGGCTGATGGGACGTTAAGTGTCCCCTGTAGGTTTACCGTTTGGTCCAGGCCTACTTTTCCCGCACTCCGTAACAAAAAGTTTGAGACATTGGCTTGTAATTCTCGGATACTCAATCCGTCCTTTTCTAATTCAGTTTTCGCATCGATCAGTGAAAACGTGGTCACACCCGTAATTTTTCCCAGCAATCCAGGCATCTTCAATCCATCCTCTACCGCTTTAACAAGATCGAAACCGACAATTGCGCCATCACGAATGGTCAAGTGGAGAGGACCATCAAATTCTGGACGGGCCAAAGATGGAACGATTCCGCTCACCTTCCACTTCAATTCCCCAACTCCAGTCATACTGAGTGAAGACGGCCTCATGGTCTTCATAAGCTTCTCAGTTGAAAAGTTGCTGAACGCACCCTGCGTCGAAAAAGTCAGAGGAAGATTCACTATTCCTAGAACCCCTTTTGCGCTCAATGTTCCATCAAACGCCTTAGCCTTGAAGGATTGGACCTCCAATGTCTCCCCTTGAATCTCTGCTGCAAATTCAAGTTGTTCTAAAGCAAAAGGGCGTTGAACGGGAAGAAAAACAGGAAAATCTTGCGAAAGGAATGTGGGAGAATCGCCAACCAGCGAAAACCGCGAAGGAGAACCTTTTCCAGTTACATGGATGATGGATTGACCAACATGAAGATTCATTCGAAGAGGATCAACAAGAACTTCGTGAGAGAGGACCCGGGGTCCCTTGGAAAATATTGAAGCCACGACATGGGCCTGCAATTGAGAGAGCCTTACTGGTTTGTTCAACCCAAGTTCTATTGGAATATCCTCTGTGGAAGCCTTTGGAATCTGGACATCTGCTGTCAGTTGTCCATCAACCATTTTCCCCTTTGCCGTCACTGCCACCTTACCGACGAGACCATCTATGGCAAGCTCTGAGATATCCAAGTTTTCTTGAACAGGACCAAATCGCCCCTTAACATCAAACGGAATCTGATAAGGCATCACCATGCCATGTATCCGAACCTGAGCAGTTTTCCCAATTCCTACCGATTCTGTGTTCAATGTCATATTTTCAATTTGATACCTCTTTGGATGTAGGGGCATACGATCTTCAAACTGCAGGGTTCCGCCAATCACAGAAAACTGCTTCACCGCCAAGACCCCCAACAAAGGAGAAACTGAGTCCTTGGGGTCAGCGCTTTTGCTGGCGACCTGACCAGAAGTCGGAATTTTCCCCATCGTCGAAATATTGAGGTCACCCTTTATTGACCGAATGACCTGCACAATTGGACGTTCAACCAATATCCTTTGAACTTCAATTCGTCTTTGCAGCAGGGGCCTCCACTCTACAACCACCTGCACGGAAGGAACCATCAGAAAGGGCTTGGAGGTGAAGGCAGGGTCATCAGCAATAGCTACTTCGCGTAACTGAACTCCTAATGTTGGAAAAAGAGTCAATCGAACGTCTTCAACTTCAATATGGCGATCAAGCGCTTGCTCCAAAATTGGCAAATACTGGTCTCGATACCGATTCAGATCAAGTAAAAATGGCAGCGAAAGAATAATGAGAGCCAAGAGCACTAAGACAATGGCAACAACGATCATAAATTTCCTCATGACAATGGATTCCTACTATAAATAACGAGGGATTCGCTATTCTAGCATGCCGAATTCTTATTATAGGAACGAGCATTAAAGACCTGTCGACACGGCGTTCCCTATCAGGTATCTTTCCCCTCTTGATTCATTTCTCAAAAGATTCACTATGACAGCTCCGATCGATCTTCCTTCCCATTTACCCATTCATCACGTAGTGTTAGTTGACGCATCTGGCTTCATCTTTCGTGCCTTCCACGGTATTCAAATCCTCACCCGTCCTGACGGAACGCCAGTGAATGCCGTCTATGGCTTTATCACCATGCTCATGAAGTTACTGGATGATATGAAGCCCGACCATATCGCCATTATTTTCGATACCGCTCGCAAAACGTTTCGCAATGACATCGACCCATCATATAAGGCTAATCGCACCGAACCTCCAGACGAGTTAGTGCCTCAATTTGCCCTGGTGAGAGAAGCCACGCAAGCATTCAACTTGGATTGTATCGAGTTGAGTGGATTTGAAGCCGACGACCTCATCGCTACTTACACCAAGGAAGCGATAAACGAGGGAGCCGAGGTTACCATTGTGTCCTCAGATAAAGATTTGATGCAGCTGGTCACAGAACGAGTCACTATGTTCGATTCCTTCAAAAATCGCCGGATCGGTCCTGAACAAGTTCAAGAAAAATTTGGCGTCTACCCAGAAAAAGTCGTGGACGTGCAATCACTAGCCGGTGATTCGACCGATAATGTACCAGGAGTCCCTGGCATCGGGGTCAAAACCGCCGCACAATTGATTCAGGAATACGGTGACTTAGATACGCTCCTTGCACGGGCCTCAGAGATTAAGCAAAACAAGCGGCGTGAAAATCTCATCGAACATGCTGACAAGGCTAGACTTTCGCGAGAACTCGTACGCTTGCGAAATGACGTCCCACTGACAATTCCTCTGAGCCGACTAGGACGACGCGAACCCGACCTTGTTCATTTAGAAAAATTTTTAACGGAACAAGGGTTCAAAACAATCCTTGCTCGCATCCAAAGTCGGACTCAGAAAATACCATCTTCTATCTCATCGGACACACCAGTACCTCGTCCCTCCTCCTCTATGAGTTCGGAGAAAACAAGCCCTTCGAGTCTTCCAACAATCTCCCAACCGCACTACGAATTAGTGCAAACTGTCGAAGCCTTGCAAGCCTGGGTCGATAAAGCACTCCGACAAGGACTCGTGGCCGTTGATACGGAAACAACTTCCTTGGACCAAACACGGGCGGAACTGGTTGGGATCTCGCTCTGCATTGAAAAAGGAAACGCCTGTTATATTCCTGTGGGGCATGTCGCACCTGGAACAACAACTTCTATGGACTTATTGGAACAATCCAATGCCGACTCTGAAAGACCTCAGCAAATCCCACTTCAAACCGTGCTAGATATGCTCAGGCCGGTTCTCACAGATCCAAGCATTCTGAAAATCGGCCACAACATCAAATACGACATGGTCGTCTTGGCCCGCTATGGCCTCTCGGTTTCGCCGGTCGATGACACAATGCTCCTGTCTTATGTCTTAGAAGGCGGCAAGCATGGTCATGGCATGGACGACCTTGCTGATCTATACCTAGGATACACCACCATCAAATATAAAGAGGTCACTGGCACGGGCAAATCCCAAGTCACCTTTGACCGGGTTCCATTGGAGAAAGCCTTGGATTACGCCGCAGAAGACGCGGAAGTCACCTTGCTCCTCCATCAGGCTCTCAAGCCACGCCTCAGAGAAGAACATTTAACCACGGCCTATGAAACGCTCGAACGTCCTTTGATTCCAGTACTGGCAGCCATGGAACAAAAAGGTATTAAAGCCGACATGGGAAAGCTCAAACAAGTTTCGCAAGAATTCTCACAGCGGCTCATGACCTTGGAACAAGACATTCACCGTCTCGCAGGAAAAACGTTCAATGTGGGTTCGCCGAAACAACTAGGGGAAGTCCTCTTTGAGGATCTTCAGATGGAAGGCGGCAAAAAAAGCAAAGCTGGGAGCTACGCGACCGGAGCCGATGTCTTAGAATCCTTGGCCGCACAAGGCCATGAACTACCGGAGATAATCTTGGAGTGGCGGCATTTGGACAAGCTCCGTAGCACCTATGCTGAAGCACTCATTCATCAAATTAATTCGCACACCAATCGTGTGCATACCTCCTATGCCATGGCATCGGCCGCGACGGGAAGATTGTCCTCAACCGATCCCAATCTTCAAAATATTCCTATTCGCACTGAAGAAGGCCGGAAAATTCGCCGTGCGTTTGTGGCCGAACCAGGGTCTCAACTGTTGTCTTTGGATTATTCACAGATCGAATTACGCCTCTTAGCCCATGTCGCGGATATTCCCGTCTTGAAACAGGCATTTTTAGAAGGACAAGATATTCATGCCCTTACGGCCAGTCAGGTCTTCGGGATTCCCTTGGAGAACATGGATTCGGGAGTTCGACGTAAGGCGAAGGCCATTAACTTCGGCATTATCTATGGCATCAGCGCATTTGGCTTAGCCAGACAATTAGGCGTCGAACAATCTGAAGCGGCGTCCTATATCAAAACCTACTTTGAACAGTATCCTGGGATTCAAGACTACATGAAATGCACAAAACAATTTTGTCGTGAACATGGATATGTCCAAACCTTATTTGGGCGTCGATGCCACGTTCCGGCCATTCACGACAAAAATCCAGCACGACGAAATTTTTCCGAACGCGCGGCAATCAATGCTCCTCTTCAGGGAACTGCAGCCGACATCTTAAAACGCGCCATGATCCGCGTACCGAAAGCTCTAGAAGAACATGGCTTATCAGGCCAAGCCTTCATGTTGTTGACCGTGCACGATGAATTACTTTTTGAAGTCCAAGAATCGGCATTAAAAGACACATCCCAGGTCATACGACAGGTCATGGAATCGGCTACCCTCCCAGCCCTTCAATTATCTGTTCCACTCACCGTCGATGTCGGCCACGGCCCATCCTGGGACGACGCTCATTAAAGAACCTTTACATGATGTAAGAGAAAGGGATACTAGACTGATGGAGATACCAACCTATGGGGAACTATTGAAACTCATGTGGTTTCTAGTCTGGCGACATGTGGTCATTCTTATGTTTGTAAGCATGACGATCGGATGGGCAGTACCCGTGATTGTCAATACGACCGTGTCTGAAGACTCTCAATATATTTTAGAAATCTGTATCTATGGCGTATTGTTCCTGGGCATTACTCCCTTCATTTTAAAAACGCTATTTCAAAAACAATTTCAAGGATTTCAAGTCATCTTCCAACGCGACACCGAAACGTCATCGTCGCCGTCATCTTAGGCATAGTTCAAAACACTCGATTCATCTGACCATGAAAATTGCCACCTGGAACGTCAACTCCATAAAAGTCAGAATTCCTCATCTAGTGGAATGGGTCAAACAAGCTGACCCAGATGTCATCCTCTTACAGGAACTCAAAACGACGAAAGACCAATTTCCCAGGTTGGCCGTCGACGAACTGGGATACAACATGACCGTCGTTGGGCAAAAAACTTACAATGGTGTAGCGATCCTCTCCAAGCTGCCTATTGAAGTAGAACAAACGGCACTTCCCGGCGATCCCTCTGACGAACAAGCCCGCTATGTAGAAGCCGTGATAGGCAATGTTCGAATCGCGTCCATTTATTTACCAAATGGGAATCCAATAGACACGGAAAAATTTTCCTACAAGCTCAAATGGATGGACCGATTACTCACTCATGCTCGTTCTCTTCTGGCACTGGAAGAAGCGGTAGTCTTAGCTGGCGACTTTAATGTGTGTCCTACTGACAATGACGTGCACGACCCCAAAGGCTTTGCCGATGATGCACTCTGTCGACCAGAGTCCCGATCCCGCTTTCGAGAACTCTGCCACTCAGGCTTTACCGATGCCCTTCGCGCATGTCATCCACAACGGGGACTTTACACCTACTGGGATTATCAGGCCGGAAGATGGAGTCGAGACGAAGGCCTACGGATTGATCACCTCATGCTCTCACCCCAAGCTACCGATCGATTGATCACGTCTGATGTCGATCGAACTCCCCGCGGAATGGAGAAACCTTCAGACCATACCCCCGTCTGGTGTGAATTACAATCAGCATAACTCATACGTTTTTTAGAATTGTCAGAGAAATACGACAACAATCAATTGTGGTGGATGAAAAAGTTCTTCTTCATCATTGGCAATGACTAGGAAATGATCTATTCTTTCATGTAACTCAATTTTTTTGACCTCATTTTTCCCTCTCTTTTTATGGACTCTATTAAATTCGGAACTTCAGGTTGGCGGGCAATTGTTGCGGAGGACTTTACGGTCCAAAACGTCCGCATCGTCTCCCAAGGCATTGCTCAATACCTCCGTCAACAAAAAATCGGTCAGCAGGGTATGCTGATTGGCTATGATGCACGGTTTCTAGGAGAACGATTTGCGAAAGTGGTGGCAGAAGTTATGGCTGCTCATGGTATTCCCTGCTTACTCTGTGATCGAGACACGCCTACTCCGACGATTTCTTATCACGTCATCAATCGAAAATTGGCGGGTGGGATTAATATCTCAGCGAGTCATAATCCCCCTGAGTGGAATGGCATCAAATTTACCCCGGACTGGGGAGGGCCAGCTTTGCCCGAAACCACTAAGGCCATTGAGCTCAGAATCCTTCCCTTATTGCATGGAGAACATCTCAAATGGTTACCCTGGGAACGTGCACAAAACGACGGGATGGTACGATATTTTGACCCTCAGGCAGATTATCTCAAAGCACTTGAAAAACTCGTTGACCGAGATCGCATCCGCAACGGCCAGATCCGCGTCATCTTCGACCCTCTCTTCGGCACCACCCGAAATTATCTCGACGAGTTTCTTCGAGGAGCCGGAGCAAAAATGGCGATTTTGCATCATTGGCGTGATCCGTATTTTGGAGGGTTTCGGCCTGAACCCACAGACAAGACATTGCAAGAACTAAAAGATACCGTCAGCAAAGAAAGGGCTCATCTTGGGCTGGCCACCGATGGAGATGGCGATCGGTTCGGAGTCGTGGATGCTGACGGCACCTTCATTCAAGCTAACCTTATCTTGGCAGTTCTCCTAGATTACCTGATAAAAAGCCGGCAATGGACCGGAGCCGTTGCCCGTTCAGTAGCTACTACGCATTTGATTGATGCCGTAGCTGCACATCACAGCTTATCTGTGCATGAAACACCGGTGGGATTCAAATTTATTGGAGAGCTATTGGCAAAAGGGGAAATCGTCTTCGGGGGAGAAGAAAGTGCCGGCTTGTCCATCAAAGGCCATGTACCAGAAAAGGATGGGATTCTAGCCGGAGCATTGGTGGCAGAAATGGTGGCCTTTACTGGGAAGACCATTCAAGCCTTGTTGAAGGATCTCTTCGAGAGAGTGGGAGTCCTCCAATCCACACGAGAAGATCTGACAATCAGCGAGCACATGCGAGAGCAAGTTAAAAGTATCATTGATCAACCTCCAACCACCTTTGCCGGAGAAGAAGTGACGCAGGTCAATAAATTAGACGGCTGTAAATGGCTGCTCCCAGATGGGAGCTGGTATCTCATTCGCCCATCCGGAACGGAACCCATTGTCCGCTGCTATGCCGAAGCTAAAACTCTTAAACGGCTGGAAGAAATCATGCAAGCCGGACGAGATTTACTCCAAATATCAAAAACCTAAGCAATGAGACGATTCTATTCCCCATACAATTTGCGAATATTCGCAAGCTTGCCAAACCTCAGCCCCTTATTCTCAATTAAGCCACCGACAACGCTTCGACCTTCAGAGCTTTTTTTCCAGCTGCTTTAGCCGCACGGGCTATTCGCTTTTCTTCAATTTTTTCTAGTTCATGATCGATGGCCTGAAAGGCGGCCCGGATCGCTTCTTCAAACGTTTTGGATTCTTTTCGTGCCGTCACCGTCCGTTTAGGAGGCAACGTAATGACGACTAAGGCCTCGGCGTTGTCAGCGCCCTTTTTATGGTGGGCATTTTTGGTGAGAGTAACACGGGCATGGGTAGGACGAATAATTCCGGTTTCTAAGGCTTGAACTCTCCGTTCAATTTCGGTTTTCCAGCGTGGAGTCATACCTACGTTTCTGCTTTCAATTTTAATATCCAGCGATTGTCCAGTCATAACAACACAACTCCTTCCGTCACTGATGTGGCTAAACCTGATCGGACCAGGGTTATCACTTGTATGGGGTTACTGTTTTTTGGCGAGAATACCTCCTCTTTTTAGATTATGTGATACACCTATATTGTAAAAATTATTCCAAGTTGCGTCAAAGAATTTTGGCATATTTCCGTAATAATTATAAACTTTGGTAGACTGATCATGTAGATCAGATTGAGAATCCACACAGGGTCAATTCTGAATAATTTACTGATCTACAACAAGCAAAAAGGAGGTCAATCATGTCGTTAAATAGGAGGAATCTTATGAAAGTCGGTGCCGCATTGAGCCTCGGAATCCTCGCTAAATCATTAGGGGTCTCTCTGGCAGCCAGTAATCCTGTCCCAGAGAACTCAGACATTCAAAAAATCACCAAAACTGACGAAGAATGGAAGACCCTCCTCACGCCCGAACAATATCAAGTCTTACGACATGAGGGGACCGAGCGGCCCTTCGCCAATGAATATCATGACAGCAAAGCCAAGGGCATCTATCGATGTGCCGGATGTGAGCTGGCATTGTTCTCCTCAGAGACGAAATTTGATAGTAAAACAGGCTGGCCCAGCTTTTGGGAGCCCCTTTCAGAACAGGTGGTCGAAACAAAAACCGATTGGAAAATTATTTATCCTCGGACGGAAGTACATTGCGCGCGTTGTGGCGGGCACCAGGGACATATCTTTGACGATGGCCCACAACCAACAGGATTACGGTATTGCATTAATTCAGCCGCCCTGAAGTTTGTACCAGCCTAGCAGGAAGCAAAAAAGAAGCGGTGAGAAAGCAAAATCTTTGTCTCACGACGCTGCAAAGCGCTCGTGAAGCAAATGTTCAACGGCTGGGAAATGTCGTTCTGGTAAATTTCGAAAGCGTTTTCGACAATCTGTAATGGCCTCATCAACTGAGCCATACTTTTTTGAGCGAGGCACCAAGTTGTTCGTATATTCACGGAGCCGTCCTTCGACAACTCGCACGTATTGCTCCTCACCCGCCAATTTTCGTGCTGCCGCGTGTATATCGCCTTGGTACTCCATGAGTGCCTGAAAGCCTAAACCTTTCAAACGCTGAGTGACTGTTCCCCGATCCCACCCGAGAGTAGAAGCTGTCGCTTGCATTTCAAATTTATGACGCCGTAAACAATCCAAGACCATCGCGTCTTCTCGTTGTCCTAAATCTTCCTTGATCCCATTTTCTCGCATTCCTTCTGTTTTTGGGACTTCTAGATTCAACTCTGTTTCTGTAATGACCGATCCATTGGCAAGAGCAACAGCTTGCGCAACAGTCTGGCGCAATTCACGAATATTTCCTGGCCATTGATGCCCTACGATGGCATCCAATGCACCTTGTGTGAATGCCAAATCGGTTCGGTGTTGCGACTGAGCACATTGCTGCAAAAATGATTGGGCTAACAAGACATGGTCCGCTTGACTCCGCACACGAAGAGGGGGAAGTGTCAATACAATGCTTCGTAAGCGGTAATAGAGGTCTTCTCGATAACGTCCAGCCCGGACCTCGTCTTGCAGATCGCGATTCGTCGCAGCAACAATACGAACATCCACATGAGTCACAACACTCTGCCCCACCCGGTGAAATCCGCCATCCTCTAAAAATCGTAGCAGTTTGGCTTGTAGGTCGAGGGGGAGGTCACCCACCTCATCTAAAAACAACGTCCCACCATGCGCCGATTCTAAAAACCCTGTACGTCCTATCGCTCCGGTAAAAGCCCCTTTCACATGACCAAATAATTCCCCCTCAAATAATTCACCACGAATGGCGGCCATATTCACCGAGACAAAAGGCCCCTGCCGGCGAGGACTCAAAGCATGCGCGGCTTTTGCAAAAACTTCTTTACCCGTACCAGTTTCGCCCAATAATAATATGGGCACCTGGGTCGCAGCCGCTTTTTTCAAATTGTGAAACAGTCGAAGTACGGCCTGATCACGAGTCAGGATTTTGCAAGTTTCGCATTCTTCTATCAGCTCTTGATCATCAATGGGCAACAGCGCTGAAGAAGGTTGTACGGCAATGACTGGCATATGCTGTCGAAGATCACCTAACTCCTCTTGTAGACGCTCGATCTTTCGCCGAGTCTCCTGAGCTTCATCCTGATATTTATGTAATTGTGAACGCGAAGTATGCTGAGAAACCTCTAATTCCTTAATTGCGGTCACAGATTGATTCGTTTGTTGCTGAGCAATAGACAATTGTTCTTCTAATTCTCGAACGTGATGTTGCTTCCCTGATAATTTATGTTCGAGAAGTGTAAGTTGTTGTTCCCTCTCAGTGATGCATTGTTGCACCGTCGATCGAGAGCGCGAGAATTTCCACACACTCGTCCCAATTATCGTCATCCCTACAGGCAACCCCATACTGAAAAGCGGCCACAGCCAGTCCAGTTGGAATCCCCAAAAGAACAGCACAGTCAGAACCAACACAATGCCCCCTCTGTTAAAACTAAGATGGTTCAGATGTAACTCACCCAACATGAAAGCCATGCCCAACCAACCCAGGGTAAGAGCTATAAGAAAAGTAAGTGGTAATGGGGCGGGAACAACCCATGAGTCGGTTAAATAGGCATTCGCCAATGCCGCATGAAGAAGGGCAACCTGATCGCCAGAAATATTTGAGGTAGAAGGGCTCACTGTAGAATCCGAATAGAGAAAGACCACTTTACCCTCGAAAAGACCAGCCAGCTCTTCTCGTTGTCCTGCTTGAATCAAACTCCAAACGTCAGTGTATTGATAAGGAGGAATGACCACCCGCTCTGGTTGAGATGTCAGACTTGGAACATAGAGAAAGGAATTGATCGTTGGCGGGTGGACATGGCTTTTACTACTGGAAACAGCCGCTATTCCAAAAGGGACATGTGGAGAAGACAAGGACGACGCGTTGAATGTGAAACCCCGAAACCTCTCTATTTCATCTAAGGGGAACTCTACAAGACCAGTTTGGTTGGCAGCCTGCGCTAGCGCGGATGGCACCGAATCAGGATAAACCACCGATCCCACCTGTTTCGTGGCTTCAGCCAGTTTCACAAAACCCGACAACCCTCCACATTCGGATGCAATAGGTAGAGCCACATCCAACATGGGAGCAATGACGGACGCCCCTGCCTGATGAAGCGCCTGAAACATGGACTCCAAATCATGAAGATTCCATCGCCCCTCGCCACAAAGAGCTGAGCTCGTTTTATCTGCACGAATGAGCACGAGTGAAGACGCAATAGGTTGAGGAGATCGACTCGATAGTTGCCAAGTGGCCAGCCAACGCTCTCCTTGAGGAAAGATGTGCGAAAAACTAAAACCCAGCCCTGTACAGAACACAACAACAGCCAAGCCTACTAACACGTTTTGCACTTCAGGCCTTTTATGCTGTGTACTCATAAAAAATCCCATGACCGTTCTTATTGACGAAGAGACTGACAAGCCTGCCGTACAGCAGGATATTGTTCTTGAGGGGTCAAACTTTTAATCAGCTCGCACCCGACAGAATTTCCTTCCTTCGCCACCTGAAGCCAATATTCTTGAACAGAAGCATAATGTGGCGACATGTGACCATCCACGCCATCAACATACCAACCACGCAATGTATCCTGGGCCGTTGGATCTAATGCCAGAGCACGTTCCACCATCCACTGAAGAAAAATCTTTGGAGAACCTCCACGATTCCAAACAGAAGCCTTCGACCATGCCTTCCCCTGCAATTGAACAGGAGCGTGATTCGTAAGATCTTGGCGTATCAACCCAAATCCGGTCAGCACATCCTGTTGTTCGGTCGGATTGAAATGTTGCCGGTGAAGCCTTCGACGCAATTGAGCTAATTGATTCTTTGCGGTTCGAGTAATCGTGTCAGGAATTGATCCCCGACTACAGCGAGACCACCACAGCATTGCCAATGGAACATTGCGATCAATCCCATTGCCATTCACATACATCGACGCTAAGAGACCCTGGGCTTCCCGTGATCCGCCTTCTGCTGCCTGAAGAAGTGGAGCAATCGCGTCATCCATCATATTTTGTGCACGCAGTACGATACCCAAATGAAACAACGCGTCCACAAAATTCGGGTCAATGCGGATCGCCTCTCGAAACGCCTGAACGGCTATGGCCAGTTCTCCTTGTTCCGCATGCGTTGTCCCCAGCATAAAGTGAAGATGCGCCCAATCGGGTTCCCGTGTGGCAGCAACCTCAAAGGCAACGACAGCTTCACGCCATCTCCGCTGAGACATCAGCGCGACACCTAACTGTGCCCACCCTTGAGCCCAATCTGGCCGCTCCTCAACCACCCATTGAAATTCTTTGATAGCATCCTGGAAATGTCCCATTGAGGTGAGAGCGATTCCTAAATTGACATGAAGCCAAAAGGTTTCCGAGCCAAATGGATCTTGCTGAAGTGCCCCTCGCCACCAATGCGCCGCCCGCGCCCAATTCCCCAGCCGACTCCAGGCCACACCCAACAACAATCGAGCAGACGTCAAACGTTCCTCCAAAACCAACGCCTGTTCGAAGGCTTCCATACTCCCCTGCACGTCACCCTTCCCCAATAGCGCCACCCCTAAATGAAAATGGGCGGAAACCAACCCGGGTTGAAGCGCCATCGCTTGGCGAGCATAGTCTATGGCTTCTTGATAATTCCCTTCCTCCACAGCCAAGTGACTCAGACTGGCATAGATCTGGGCATTACCTGGATTCAATTCCAACGCCTTGACCCATGCTACCCGCGCCAAGTCATACTCATGCGATTCATAATGAGCCTGTCCCAACGCCACATGTGCCTGCATCCAATCGGGCACCAGAGAAAGCGCAGACTTCAAATGCACTAAGGCCACAGCCGGATTCTGCTTGGCTAAAAATCCTAAAGCTAGCGCATAGTGAGCTTCAGGAAAATGAGACTGAATGCGAAGCGCCGCCTGCCATTCCTTCATCGCCTGTTCAACCCGCCCCTCCTCTACCAAAGACACGCCATAGTTATAGGAAACCAGCGCAGACAAGGAATAACGTAAGGACATGCCCGTCGGATCCAGTCGTTCAGCTTCGGTCCAAGCCGTGATGGCACCAGTAAGATCTCCTGTCTTGGCGAGTGCCACACCCAGATTGTGATAGGCATCCGCGTAATCAGGCTTCTGATGAGCGGCCTCCCGAAACTCATCAATCGCCACATCCAATTCATCCGTCAGAAAAAAATCCAAGCCAAGCCGTAAATGTCCTTCAGCCGATTCGTATTCATCAGAGGGCAACGACATTAATTCCTCTAGGGGCTCAGCCGCAAAGCCTAAAGCGCCACTAGCTAACCCAAAGCTGAACAGACAGGCACTCATCACGATCAGTACAAATTTGAGGTCTACATGATCTCTCACAAATCTCACTCTCTTATTCTTCTGCTTGAAGCACAAAGGAAGTCTTAGACAGGGACTCCTAAAGAATCCAACCATCTGTCTCTATCAATGTATTAAGAAATAGAAAGAATTTGAAGGGTAATAAACAGAAATTTGGCTTCCTCCTTAGCAAAATTCTTGGGGAAGGCTTTGAAGAGTGGGCCGTATCTATAGTCTATAAGATTTTTGGTGCCGAAGGCGGGACTTGAAGTCGCAGGAGCGGAAGCCTAGCTCCAGCTCCCACTAGGGGCCACGCCCCCTCGTGCCTCCGCTACGCTCCGGTCACCCCTTGAAGGGGGAATACCCAGGATAGAACACTTCGTTCAAATAGAAGAATCGAAAGATGAGAGGGGCAACGGAAAGGTGTCAGTGGTTATTGCATAAGAAGATGAAAAGATGGTGCCGAAGGCGGGACTTGAACCCGCATGGGGAAACCCCCACACGCCCCTCAAACGTGCGTGTCTGCCATTCCACCACTTCGGCACTCAATGGCACGATTATGAAACCTCCCGCAGTGCTTGTCAACGCATAGGATGGCGGGTAGAATCGCCATCAACCCTTCATTGTTGACTCTCTCGTTCTGACACCTCTATGGCAACCTCTTCTTCTTCACCTGCCCCGCTTTCCCAATCTCAACATTGGATTGGGGCGTTTTTTGATATGGATAATACCTTGGTTCCCGGACCTTCTATTGAAATTGGATTTTTTCGGTATTTGTGGAAGCACGGCGTGGTCGGCTGGGCAGAATTGTGGAGGAGTTTGCAGTATGCCGTTCAACACATGCCCCCGATTTCCCTCAGCCCTCTCCGCGGGAATAAACTCTATCTTCTTGGACAAGATGTTTCCAACATTGAGCAACTCGCACAGGAATATGTGGAGTTATTTGTGTGGCCCCGCGTGGCGGTTCGTGCATTAGGTCGCCTCGCGCACCACAAACAGGCCGGACATATTGTGGCCGTTGTGAGTGGATCACCAGAATGCTTGGTACAACCTTTGTCTGAAAAGTTGGGGGTTTCCTTGGTCTTTGGTGCCAAATTAGAAACCAAGTCTGGTTTATATACCGGCCGCGTCTTTGCCCCCTTGCCGTATGGGGAAGGGAAGGGCCGATACATCGAACGGGTAGCTGGTCAATATAATCTGGATTTGAGTCGAAGTTATGCGTATGGTGATAGTCCCGGTGACTTTCATGCCTTGCAATTGGTCGGGCATCCCTTCGTGGTGAATCCCATTCGCGGAATGGCCCGGATCGCCAAGCAACAAGGTTGGCCTGTGACGCAATGGGCATAGTCTTGATACCCTCAGGTTGTTGATTCCTTTCCCCTACACCACATAGATTCGGTACAATTTCCGATTGCGACGCTGATCCATTCTCTTCAATGACCATGTCCACGACCCTACAGATCACAGAAATTTTTCATAGCATTCAAGGTGAATCCACTCGCGTGGGACAACCCTGCGTCTTTGTCCGTTTAACGGGCTGCCCCCTTCGCTGCACCTGGTGCGATACCGAATATGCGTTTCATGGTGGAGAGACCATGCCTCTAGAAACCATTTTGGACCGCGTGCAATCCTATGGTTGTTCATTGGTGGAGGTGACGGGGGGAGAACCGTTGCATCAGCCAGGAGCTCTGGTATTGTTACAGAAGTTATGCGATACCGGGTACCAGGTCATGATTGAGACCAGCGGAAGTTTTGATATCTCTGCCATTGATCCACGTGTGTCCATTATTATGGATGTGAAATGCCCTGGTAGCGGCATGACTGATCGAATGCGATGGGGCAACATCGAACACCTCTCGCTCAAAGACGAAGTAAAATTTGTCTTAAAGGATCAAGCGGATTATGAATGGGCCGCAGACATTGTGAAACATTACAGACTAGGCGAGCGATGCGCCGTGCTATTTAGTCCTGTCTTTGGATCGCTCGACCTACAACCGTTAGCTGAGCAGATCCTGAGTGATCGACTTCCTGTTCGCATGCAAGTGCAACTCCATAAGCTCATTTGGGATCCGGAAACCCGCGGCGTCTAGACTTAATAAATCAGGCGACATTACTTAACTGACGTAAATCTTTTATTTCATTTTTCGAAGGAGACGTATGAATATTCTGGCAAAGCAGGGGGAGGCCACGACGGCCTCAACAGAATTGTTGGTCTGTTTGACCTATGAGAAAGAAAAGTCCTGGAACAAAGCCCTGGGGGCGTTGGACAAAAAGTTGGGTGGGCAGCTCAGTGATGTCAAAAAAACTGGTGAATTTTCTGGAAAACCAAATGAAACCACTCTGTTGCATATCAATGGGAAGATCCCGGCAAAACGGGTGTTGCTTGTCGGGCTTGGAACACGAGAAACGCTGACGCTTGAACGTGTGCGGCAAGCTATGGGCATGGCCGTGAAACGGGCCAGGCGGGTCAAAGCTAAGGGTATGGCCTGCGTTATGCCTGACGTACCCAAATCTACCGGACGCCTCGATGATGTTGCACAAGCCATGGCCGAAGGCGCTGTTATAGGAAGTTATCGTTTTACGAAATACTTCACCGATCATGCTGAGGACCATAAAACGTTACAAGCTTGCACCTTGCTGGCACCAAAAGCCCCGAACCATGCCTTGGTCACGGCAGGAGCCAAACGAGGGCACATACTCGGCGAAGCAACCTGCTTTGTCCGAGATATGTGCAACCATCCGGCCAATGTCATGAAACCTTCCCGCGTTGTGGCCGAAGCCAAATCGATTGCAAAGGAATCCAAGATTCGATTGAAAGTGTTGGATCGCCAGAACATGAAGAAGCTCGGCATGGGAGGCTTGCTAGGGGTCGCACAGGGTAGCATTGAACCTCCGCATTTTATCATTTTGGAATATTCCGGCGGTCCGAAGACACAACGTCCCATTGTCTTAGTCGGCAAAACCGTTACGTTTGATTCTGGCGGCATCTCCTTGAAACCATCTGAAAATATGGAACATATGAAAGCCGATATGACCGGTGGAGCTGAGGTGTTGGCAGCTGTACGTGCGGCCTCGCGATTAAAACTCCCTATGAATGTCATCGGACTGCTTCCTGTGACGGAAAATATGCCAGGAGGGCGGGCCACGAAACCTGGTGATGTGCTCACCATGCTTTCTGGCAAAACCGTTGAGGTCCAAAACACCGATGCAGAAGGACGCCTGATTTTGGCTGACGGCTTGGCCTATGCCACTCGCCTGAAACCAGCCTGTGTTATCGACATTGCGACATTAACGGGCGCAGCCATGGTTGCACTGGGCAACGTGGCCATCGGCATGCTCGGCAATGACGATGCGCTGAAAACCGCGATGCGGCAAGCCGGGCATGATTCCGGTGAACGTGTCTGGGAAATGCCTTTGTGGGATGAATATTTTGAACAATTAAAAAGTGATGTGGCTGATATGCGCAATATCGGTGGACGAGGAGGCGGCATGATTACCGCAGCCCTGTTCCTGAGTAAATTTATTGGCGATCATCCGTGGGTCCATTTGGATATTGCCGCCACGGATTGGAGTGCCAGTGAACGCGCGTGCTTCTCGAAAGGCCCCACAGGGACCGGCACTCGATTATTGATTCAATATCTCATTAATCGCGCCAATGGCTCTTAATTATTAAAATCGCGTGAATCTCACTGACCAGATCGGACAATTGTGCATGATTGGGTTCGAAGAGACGGAGGTGACTCCGGATCTTCGAGCCTGGATGCAGGAGTATCGACCAGGTGGCGTCATTCTCTTTTCCCGCAATTTGATCAACGCTGAACAAATTGCAAAGCTGACCAACGATTTACAGACACTCGCTGGCGATGTTCCCCTCCTCATAGCTATTGATCAAGAAGGCGGACGCGTCTCACGCCTCCCTTCTGACTTTACGATTTTCCCGCCAGCGGCCACTGTCGCTCTAGCAGGATCAATCGACCTCGCTTATCAAGCGGCAGCCGTCACGGCTCAAGAATTACGAAGTGTGGGCATCAACATGAATATGGCCCCGGTTCTGGATATTCATACCAATCCTGCTAATCCCATCATTGGGAATCGTGCGTTTGGCACAGAGCCGGAACAAGTTTGCAAAATGGGCGCTGCAACGATCGCCGGACTCCAGGATCATCACGTACTCGCCTGCGGAAAACATTTCCCCGGACATGGTGACACCAACACAGACTCGCACCTCGAACTGCCCACCGTACATGTCTCACGTACACGGTTGGAAGAGATCGAATTACAACCATTTCGCCATGCCATTCATCACGGACTCCAGGCGATGATGACAGCCCATGTTCATTATCCCGCCCTAGACCCCACATGCCCCGCCACGCTTTCTCCAAGGATTTTGTCAGGCCTCCTACGTCAGGAATTAGGCTTTTCCGGTGTGATTCTGAGCGACGATTTAGAAATGCGGGCGATCTTAGATCATGCCAATGTGGGTGATGCTGCCATTCGTTCTTTGCAAGCTGGGGCAGATATGTTGCTTATCTGTAAAAGCCGAGTACTGGCGACGGACACATTCCATACCATTCGCCACGGTCTCACTACTCAGCAGCTCGACGACAATCAGGTAGAAGCGAGCTTAGCCAGAATTCATGCAGTGAAACAGCAATTTGTCTATCCTTATCATCCTATCGATCCTTCAACGCTTTCTCATATCATTGGAAATCCTTCTCATCGCGGCGTCCTGGCTAGCATCATGAACCAAGCTGATATGGGAGCCTAAATTTACCGCTTGCAGATATACCCAATTTGTATTCCTGGACATTCCCCTCAGCAATTTGTTTAGCTGTTCATCTATATTTTTTAAAATTTCATAGATGTTTTATCGTCTTGATTTGAGAAATTCATTCTAGGAATGGTTTTTCACATGAGGGAGAGAACCGATGGCACTAAAAAAGGGTGATATTATTGATGAACACAAGCGGTTCCCTGATTCTTGTGGTTTAGTCCTGAAAGTGATGAACGGCGGAGAAGGTTTTGAAAAAATTATCTGTTGTGGGCATGAATTGACCGAAGATGATGTCGTGCCAACACTGAACCAAGGCCGAGGGCGAAAAAAGGGTCCGTTAGTCGTTGGAATGACCATCGATGAAAAACGGGTTTCCACTGATTCGTGCGGCCTTCGATTCATGGTGATGGGTGGTGGCGAAGGATTTCAGGAAGTAAAGTGCTGTGGGCATTCCATTGGAACCAGTGGCATGCAGGACTTGAAGTTTGGGCAAATGCGGACTGAAGAGAAAGTCCCTGAAGCCACACCGAATACGCCGCACCAAGGAACGGCATAAAGGAAGACGTTATATTATTATGTGGGGTTGGACGCCGGAATCAATTAAGCAATGGGTCAAGTGGATGCAGTTTCTGGATCGGTGGGGCTATATTACCGCCTGTCTGAGCTTTCTCATCGTGGGCATGTTGGTATTTGGCTACAGCTGGTTCGCCTATGCACAATCGGTCGAAAAGGCATTTTTGCCGGCAACAATCACCTTGTTGAATGATTTGTTATTCGTCATCATCCTCTTAGAATTATTTCGCACCGTCTTAGGATTTTTACAATCTGATCGGATTCGTCTCGAACCCTTCCTCCATGTGGGAATCATTGCTTCAGTCAGACGAATTTTAACGGCAGGCGCTGAATTCTCTCATCAGGAGAATGTCCCTGAAGAGGTCTTCCGTCATTACTTGATGGACATGGGATTGCATGTTGTCGTTATTCTCGTGCTTATGATTGCTTTATTTTTGTTGAAAAAGACCGAACAGCCAGTTGAACCGCTTCTGACTAAATAGGTTTGTCTTATCCCCTTGCCGGTATTCTCAACCCTTTTTTGAGAAATCAAAATTCTCTTCTTTCCTTTGTCTTTTCTGATTCTATCAACCTTGCACTCGACGAAGGGCTGTGGCACTATTATCCCCCATTTCTTATTGCATCTCGATGGAATGAATGATGGAATCTCTCCCTGAATTAGTCGGAACCGTGCATATCATATTGGGGCCTTACCGTGGAAACCCCATTGCGTTGTATATGCGTCAGGATGGTTCCATCTGCCAAATCTCTCCACGTATTTATCCATGGAACCGTACCGTTGGTATTGGTGATTCTCCTAACCGGGCTGCCGCTGACTTTCAAAATAAATGGAAAGAAACAGGTTTGACCGAAGAAATGTACACGGGGCCTCATTGGGAAGGCGGGATTAAACCAGAAAAACCCAAACCGCCACCTAAACCAGCTGCTACCCCTGCAGCGAAACCAACAGCAAAACCCGATGCGGACGCATCTGCGGCAGAAAAGCCCGTGGCTTCGCCTCCACCGACAACGCCACCACCTACCAAAGCTGACGACTCGGCCTCGCAAGAAACTCCTGTCTCATAATTTTTTCGCGATTTTTTCAATCGCAGAATGCCTGCCTACGTTGATGTAAAAGTCTTTAGGACTTAACTATTGGCAGTATGGCGAGCAGCTTTGATGAAAGCCGAAAATAGACGTTTTTGGAGAACATCTTTGCGGTAAAGAAACTCCGGATGCCATTGCACTCCTAACCAAAATGGATGACTGGCCGCCTCAATAGCCTCAATCACTCCATCTGGTGCCACGGCACTAATATGAAAGGACTTCGGAATGGATTTAACCGATTGATGATGAGAACTATTTACGAGAATACTGGGTTTCTTGAGAATCTGCCGAAGCAACGTCTTCGGTTCAATATGAATGAGATGTGCCATGTGTTCCGCTGATTTTTTTTGCAGGTGCTGAATCTTTGTCGTAATCTGAGCTGGGATATCTTGGATCAACGTTCCACCTAATGCCACATTCATAGATTGCATCCCGCCACAAATCCCTAACGTAGGTACCTGCTGCTCAAACGCCAATTTTGAGAGCCCGAGCTCTAAGCGGGCACGCTCCTCGCTCATTTTTTGGAAAGGATACTGCTGAGATTCTCCATAGAATCGAGGGGCCAAATCAGACCCACTCCCAGTCACCAATAATCCATTCAACCGCTGCAATAGGAATGTGTGTTGAGTTCGCCCTACGACCAGAGGGAGCACCAATGGCACTCCCCCTGCCTCTTGGATAGCTTGAAGGTACCGGGCTCGCAAAAAATAGGTAGGCTCTTTTCCCCCCATGTCTTTACGGTTGCCGGCATTGAAATCCGGGGTTACCCCAATAACAGGTTTCCCGATTTTACTGGAAGGACTCAGTGGTTTAATCCACTCTTTCTGTCAAATAGGCTTCTTCTTGATAAGGAGACGATCCATAAAACCGAACAGGTTCATCGCCTTTAAGATGATCCGGAGTAATGACATACGTACCATAGAAACTCGGCTCCCAAACTGCTTGGGCTGTTTCTAAATTTCCACCAGTCAAACCATAGGTAAACCCACCAACGATCCCACCTAACGTGGCATAGACCACTTTTGCTGGCAAATACAGCAAAGTAAGAAGTCCACTGCCCAAACCTAATGCCGCCTCATTGCTAGGGCTTGTATCTTCGTTCCCTGCCCAACTCGCACCTGGAATTCCCAGGCACACCACTAACACAAACGCACATAACACCAATGCACCAATACTTTGTTTCATTGAAGCTTTCAAAAAACTGTAAGATGGTTTCATCACGCGCGACCCTCCTTTACCTTATGGTCTAAAAAACCTCATGCATAGATCTATCTCTAGATTGTACCTTCTTTTCTTGTAATAGTAAGTATACACGACAGCAAAGTTTATGCCGAGGTTGGCTCTATGTCCTCATCAAATTCCTCAAGATCTAACTCGACTTTGATCTGTTGTTTAATTTTCTCCACCTCGCGTTGGATGATTTCACGAGTTTCTGAAATGAGGATATCCGCAGGAACCTGGATATTCTCCTGCTTGATACCCCGCTGAATATAGATTCCCAGCTTATGAAAACAGATAAATTGGCTGAATAAGTCGTATGCCTGCCTGAGGTAACCTTCTCGATCATTGCTTGGCACTATCCGAAGAAGTTCGCCTATCCATGATTGAAATCTGAGTGTTTCCTCTAGCTGCTGAATTTGACCCCTTCCCACCACAATGTCAACTTGCACTCCACCCTTCCAAGATCGTTTTTTGACATTAAAGACACAGTGTATGGCTTCTGAAGCACCTTCAAAGGTTTCAGGACCGTAGAAAAGCGTAATGCGAAAGAGCGGAATTTGTGGTGGCGAAAGGAGAGACATCAGACAACCATAGACTTTCCCAAAGAAGATTGCCAAGACACAATGTTAAACGAAATCTCTTGATACGACAGGACAAAGCCTACCGCATTTGGGTTGACACTCGTCAATCTTGAACGATAGAGTCTTTTCAGTTTCTCGCTTTTAGTTTTTGACTATTGGCTGATTTCAACGAAGGGGTAAGACCATGTTCGGCACCATGGGGTTCTCAGAACTGATGATCATTTTAGTGATTATCTTGATTATTTTTGGAGCCGGTCGGCTCCCCCAAATTGGTGAAGGCGTTGGGAAAGCCCTGAAAGGATTCAAGAAAGAGGTCGCCGACCTTCCGTCTGCAATGGATCCCAATGATCCGCAAGGAAATCCTACCACTGGTGAGCCCATCGTCGAAGTCTCAACACCTGTCGATCAGGCATCTGCGTCGAACCAGCCTCCGGTCACCCAAGCCGCTAATCAACCGTACCAGCCAGGCCCAGAACAGACTCCAGGCACAGCAGCAGCTTTACTCTATCAAGGTGCCGGGCCCAAACCAGCTCAACAATCTAATGTAGGCTCAAATATTCCGACTTCCGCACCGGTTCAACCCAATGTCACGGTTCCCGGCCCGGTATCAATGGAAGACCGACTCGCGCAACCAGCACCAACTGCCTCAGCACCATATCCTCCTCTGCCTCCAGGAGCTCAAGCGAAACCCTTGGCGAAACGTCCTTCAGCTATTGTGAATAAACAAGCTGTCGCAAGGGTCCAAGCTCAGCAGGCAGCCCGCAAACAAGCTCAAGCAGCAACAGTTGCCCCACAAGATATGCAGTCATTAGGTGAAGGGCTGGGAAGTGCCGTCCGTACGTTTAGAGATGCCGCAGCTGATATTCAAAACTCAATTGATCCCCAAATGCGTACTATTCAAGCAGAGTTAGAATCGGCTGAACAAGAAATGAAAGAATCAATTGAAGTCGTCAAGCAGCCATTGACCCCTAAAGAACCTTCCAGCTCCGTGTAGCTGTTGTTGCGAAATTTTCTTTTCTCACGCCTCATTCTCTTTCTTGGGTTAATTTCTTTGTGTGCTCTGACAGGGTGTGTCATTGAAAAAACCCCAGAATCTTCTGCAAAAGTTACGGAACGACTCATCATTTTGTTACGTGACCCTCAACCTGATACCAGACGAACTGCAGCGCTTTCTTTAGGAAAAATCAGCGATCCTCAGAGCATTTCCGCTTTGATAAAAGCCTTATCTGATCCAGATGAAGAAGTACGACAATGGAGCGCATGGGCCCTCGGAAACCTCGCGGACTCGCTTCCCGATGTGGCATTAGTGAGCTTAGTCCAGCATGTTGCTGACCCTTCAGACGCCGTCCGACAGGCCGTTGTTTTAGCCTTAAGTCAAACGACCATTTCAGAGGCAATGATGCAAGTCTTGGCGGAAGCATACACGATCTCTACCCATGCGACTCAACTTACTATCATTCAAACGCTTTCGCAATTTGAGTTTCCATTTGCCTATGGGTTATTCATTCAGTCTCTCAAAAGTCCAGACCCTCTAATCCGTCAAACGGCTATAGCAGGACTAGGCGAGCTGGGAGATCCCCGAGGTCTGAAGGTGCTGCGAACTCACTTACTTCAGGATTCCAATGTCGGCGTTCGATCGGAAGCGGCATTTCGTCTAGGAAAATTAGGTGGCCCTGCCGATAGACCAGCTCTCCTCCAAGCCAGGGAAACCGACCCGACTCCAAATGTTCATTTTTGGGCAACCTGGAGCCTCAAGCAAATTGCTGATGAGACCTAAAATGGAACCAGATTCCCTATACATCATGGCCCTTTCCAAAACATTCATGATTGAAAAACAAGGGAAAAATCATTACAATTTAGTTTTTTAGGGCTCAGGTAGAAATGTTCTAGTAATTTTTTAAAGGATGCATTACTAGTGCATGAGAGGAATAGACGCAGTTACCCTTACATGTCACTTTATGAAAACTGATCTGAGGGAACAAAAAAACAGCCATTGCTGGTAGAAGGTCAATACATGAAAAGAGTGCTGTTAGTTGACGATAATACGAATACACGCGAGGCGCTTCGCCTTGTTTTGGAATCTCAACATATCCAATGTATCGAAGTCGGTAATGGATCGGAAGCTCTGGATTGGCTAGCCTCCAACCAGGCTGATCTAATCATTTCTGATAATCAAATGCCTGTTCTCACAGGGCTAGACTTTATCGAGCAAATCCAATCACGCCAAAATCCTGTAAATGAATCTCCAGTTATTCTCTTAAGTGGCCATCTTAACGAAGAAGACAAGAATCGGGCTCGTCAGGCCGGAGTGTTTGCCATACTGGATAAACCATGTAATTTCAGCGAATTTCTTTCTATGGTTCAATTAGCCCTTCAGGCCTAGTCGAGGCTTTGCTTAGCTCCACCCATACCTTCTCCCTATGGTCTTTTCACATCTTCTGTAGTTTTTCTCGACCCATAGTACCAACACCCATAAGTATCTGATAACTGCATAAAATCTCGCAATATCTAGCCCGTTCGCGGTATATACGCATCTCCCTCCCTCTTGATATCTCTTTAAATAACACAAGATTTAGCTTACCGGGTCAAATCAGAACCTGCACCAAAACTAAGCAGGATAATGGATAGCGCCACACTCATCTAAAAAGGGGAAACAGATGCTAAAAATATTTGGCGGAATGATCATAGGGTCTATGATGACTATGGTGCTCTTAGGGGGTGCAACAGCAGCTGACCAGGTGCTGGCTAATGCCCAAACGTTATATGTCGATCAGATAAATCGACCAGATGCCACAACGACCATCCTATTATTGGTTGTCATCAGTATATTCATGGGCGCCATAACCCTGTGGCCATCAAAGCCTGTCATGCAAACGGAGAAAATCATCAAAAGATTACGCCGCCATTGCAAAAAGGATTAAGAATGTTGCATGACTCAAGAGCCCAAAACAAAGAATTTCAATCAGACCCTTAGAAGAATAGAAACGGCTCACTAAACATATGCTGTCAAGGACACCAAAGAACGCTTAAGAATGACCAGTAAATGACAAAATTACGTAAAGAAATCTTATCATAATCGAGATGAATTACCGACATTCCAAGGCCGTGTATTTCCAATGTAGGTCTTTATATTGAGGGGTCAAATACGGGGTCAATTTTCCCATCATGGTATCCGAAAGAATCCTTTAGGATTATCACTGATGAAAATTTCCTCATCTCAAACCCATACCCTCCTTTCTCTAAATCTTTCTCAGAAGCCAAACGCGCGACAACAATCTTCGATTCCCTCAAAACCACAAACAGAAGAGCAGGTTGAAATCGCAAAACTTCGAAAGCGCGACCAGGAAGTTCGCACTCACGAACAAGCCCATATAGCTGCTGGTGGAGCAGCGACAAGTGGAGCCACCTTTTCCTTTCAACGAGGGCCAGACGGAAAACAGTACGCAATAGGCGGGGAAGTCAACATTGATATTTCCCCTGTTTCAGGAAACCCTCAAGCCACTATCCAAAAAGCCCAACAAATTCGTGCGGCAGCTCTCGCTCCGGCTAATCCATCAGCACAAGATCGTGCTGTAGCGGCCTCAGCAACTGCACTCGAAGCCCAAGCTCGGCAAGAAATTCAAAGGGAAGAACAAGAAGCGACTCCATCTGAAGGAGAGAACGCTGCTCCTCCCCATTTTCCTCGCATTGATCTCTTTGTTTAAGATCAGAATCCTCTCGTTTTCCACACGCTACTAATCCAGATCTTACTTTTCTTGTCTTCAACAATAGGCAGGATTTTCTCTCGACCCTCACGAATTACCCAGTTATTTTCTTGAGGTTTCAATTCGACTCCAGACCGAATTTTTCTTGAGGACAGCATGAAATCAATAGAGGAGACTTTTTGCATGCGACAACCACTTTCCAAAAAATTTTGGCCTCGGATTTGCTAAATAAAAATATGATGAAAACAATAGAGCATTATCACTATCACAAAATCCACCGCTAAAATTTCAATAAATTTTCCACTTTTCATTTCTAGGAGAGAAAGCAGCCTCTATGAATATTTCTGAAAAAATGAAACAAGATTGGGATCAACGGGCTCAACATCACGCGCGATATTGGATTGCCACCGAAAACTATCAAACAGAAGAAGTGTTTGCGCAATCAGGAGAGGGCACAGCACAAGCACTCTTGAAGACATTAGGCGATTTGTATCAGTCATCCTGGAACGTCTTAGATATCGGCTGTGGGGTAGGACGAGTGCTCAAGCCTCTTGCCAAATATTTTCATACTTTAGTAGGCATCGATGTATCCTCAAGCATGATTGCACAAAGCAAAGCGTGGCTCTCCAAACATCCGCATATCACAACCTTCGAAACCTCTGGAGTAGATCTTTGCGATTTCAAAGATCAGTCCTTTGATCTGGTCTATTCCTATGTGGCCTTTCAACATATGCCTCGGCCTGTTTTTGAGCATTATTTAGGCGAAATTAATCGAATCCTCGCACCCGAAGGTTATCTGGCCTTGCAACTTCCCATCGGCCCTTGTTGTGATGTGCCGATCGAAGATACTATTGGGATTCGATCGTACTCAATCCAAGAAATTTCCGAAAAGCTTCACAACAATGGCCTAACTTTTTTGAAAAATACTTTGTTTGAGGAAATCTCAGCAAACCTATCCCAACCCTTAGATCATCGTTTTCATTTAGTTCAAAAAGCTTTACCGATGAAGTCAGATATAAATGTGGAATGGGCACAATTAGAAGATCCTCAACACCCTTCGCCCTTGGATATGCATCTCTACGAAGTCTATGCAGATAAATCTGTAGTATTGGGCGAGCCCCAAGAAGGAATCCGAACTCTACAATCCCTGGTTAAACGAAACCCCGAACATTTAACTGGATGGCTACGATTAGCTGCCCTCTTATTAGAAACTGGACAGCTTCAGCAGGCTTTAACCACAATGCGAGAATTGACAGCTCTCCATCCTCAATATCAAGAGGGCCACGCCATCTTGCAACGATTATTAGAAAAATATGGAAAAGACAAGGAAAACACAGCCCAAAACATAGAGTGGCAGACAGCTATGTTCTAGTTCATGATAAAAATCCTCGGTAGTACGAAAATGCCCACCCAGAAGCATCCAGCAGTGCTAATAAATAGCTTTAAGAAAGTAGAAATTATAACAGCTTCGTTTTTGATGAAGACTATTCAATCCTTTTGAACATGCTACACTGAGTTCTACGTATTGTGGAAAACCCTTTCTGCTTTCAACCATTTATTCAGGAGGAACTGCATGACTAAACGGACACTTCTCGTACTCACATCGGTAATATTTATATTTGGAATGGCAGGGCTATCATTTTCGGCCCATCCTGACAATGGTCCAGGATGTGGTTTAGGAAAATTGGCTTGGAGCTCCTACCCTGGCCAGCAATCAATTGGGCCACAAGTGTTGCAGGCGACAACGAATGGAACATTCAGCGCTCAAACATTTGGTATCAGCTCCGGAACCTCAGGTTGTACCAATGATGGAACGATTTTCGCTTCTGAGAAAGTTAACGTGTTTGCTGCCATCAATATCGATAACATTTCTCAAGAGATGGCCCAAGGCCAAGGTGAACATTTATCCTCACTCGCCACCTTGATGGCCATTCCTCCCGATCAACATGGAATCTTTTTTTCGATGGCTCAAGAAAAATACACCGCGCTGATTCATGCTGGTGAAGCCTCACCGAAAGCTGTCGTCAACGCGATTTATAGTGCCATGAATGAGCATCCTGTATTAGCGCAAGCTTCAACGTCGAAGTAAAATCCATTTTAAGGCTCCGGCAACCAAGCCGGAGCCTACGCCATAGCTGTATTCTTCCCGTAACTTCAGGTGATCACACGAATAATTTTGTTGTGTGTGGGGCTCTCATTCTTGCCACCTTTGGCCTTAGCCCAAGAATCCCCGTCGACCTATCTCCAAGAGCTTCTTGAGCTGGCCGATCATAAAAAACTTCATCAACAACGGTATTGGCACCTTCTTCTACATTATCGCCAAGATTTCTTAGGTGGGTACACCAGCGAGGTAGATGACCCAGGATTTTTTCAATCTAAAGAAGGAAAATTTGACCCAGAAGCCGAACTACATGCCACTCTGGCTCAATTCTTTTCTGACAATGTAGTCGGGCGCTCTCAGCAAGTTGCTCAATGTGCCTTTATCGCTAGATTTCAGTGGCTTCGGCTTCACTTACAGTTCGATGAAACTCGTTTACCTTTTCAAAAGTGTGAACGATTCGAGCATTGGCTCAATGAACTCAACCCCGCTTCCATAACCATGATCTTCCCCTCTGCATTTATGGATAACCCGGTTTCAATGTTTGGGCATTCATTTCTTCGGATCGACCAACAGGGGCAAACCGAACACACACGTATTCTGGCGTATACCATCAACTATGCTGCAGAGGTGCCACCCAATGCCGGTGTGGAGTTCGCATTAAAAGGCATCGGGGGGGGGTACCAAGGCTTCTTCTCCACGATTCCTTACTATGTCAAAGTGCAAGAGTACCGAGATATTGAGAATCGAGATATTTGGGAATACCAATTACATTTTTCCCCAGAACAAATATATCGCTTGCTCATGCACACCTGGGAAATGGGTAACGCGTATTTTGATTATTATTTCTTCAAAGAAAATTGTGCCTACCACATTCTTTCTCTCCTGGAAATAGCCAACCCACAATTTCATTTCACAGATCGGTTTCTTTTTTGGACGATTCCTGCAGATACAATTCGACTACTCACCCGACAAAAAGGCTTTGTCAAAGCCATCAATTATCGCCCTTCTGGCAGTACAACACTTAAACGTAAACGAGCTGCCATCCAACGGACAGACTCTCATTTTCTGGATCAATTGACACATGATCCGTCTATCGCAGACCAAAAGGATTTTCATGCCTTGCCAGAACCTCAACAAATTTTTTTACTCGATCTGGCATCAGATTATCTCCGCTATAAAAATCGAACCAATAAGAGTCGAGCCAATGAATACCAGGCCAAAAATCAAGCAATCTTGACCAGACGAAGTCATATCAAAATTCCGTCTCCTCCGTTTCCAATCCGCCCCTTCACACTCTCACCCGAACAAGGACATGACACACTTCGGATGAATATTGGTGTCGGCTGGCGTAACCATGAATTTTTTGAACAAATCGGTATTCGAGCAGCCTACCATGACTTGCTTGATCCCGATCCTGGCTACACACGAGATTCCCAAATTGAACTGGGAAGTTTGGCGTTACGGCATTATCATCGTCGAAACCAATTCCGAATCGAACAGCTTACCTTTGCCAATGTGATATCTCTGGCACCAATTGATTCGTGGTTTCATGGGCCATCATGGAAATTGAAATTTGGGATGAATACCGTGAAAACACACTCATGTGATCTTTGCTCCAATGGGCATATGAACGTTGGAGCCGGAGGAGCACTTGAAAGCCACCTGCTGCAAAGAGAAGTTTTTTTTCTTTTTGGTGAAGCGGATGTGAACGTGAGTAGGGCCTATGACGAGAACCATCGAGTAGGGGGAGGAATATCTGGAGGAGTGGTCGCCAATGTGACGGATAACTGGAAATGGCTGATTTCAGGTGGATATTTGGGGTATCTCTTCGGAGATCAATCAGATGATGTGAGAATGACCGTTGGCCAACGATGGACATTTGCCAAAAATTTTGCTTTTCGTTCGACGTTTACCCATCATGATCGAGACAACGAGATTCTGGCTATTCTTCATGGTTATTTTTAATGATACCTAAGAAAACCCCTCCCCATATCCCCCTCAGAACATATCCATGTTGTCTCAGCTGATGCACGCATCATGTTTTTGGCGCTTAGAATTTTCTTAGTAGGCTATCTCATCATGATACCCTCATGGTAAAATATGCCATTCTAACTATTCATAGTTAATTGCTGGTTATTCCATCCATGCCTTCTGTTTTCAGACAGACCACCACCTCTCTCGCTCCTCACCCTCCTCTCCCCGACTATTACCAAACGGAAGAACAGCGCAAACAACTCTTATCCACCGAATTTGACCATGTCGCACCCAACTACAATTGGATTACTCAAGCCTCGTCTTTTGGTTCGGGAAAATGGTATCGGCGAGAAGCATTAAAAAGGTCAGGACTTTCGGAGGGGAATGTTCTTCTTGATGTCGCCTGCGGGCCAGGCACCGTCTCAGCTTGCGCCCAACAAATCGTCGGGAAAACGGGAAGGGTTGTCGGATTAGACCCAAGCCTTGGTATGGTGACCGAAGCTCAAAAACAAGGCGTCTCAACGGTTTTACAAGGCAAGGCGGAATATCTTCCCTTTCCTGACTCAATTTTTGATTTTATCAGCATGGGCTATGCTCTTCGCCATGTCACCGATCTCACCCTCACATTCAAAGAATACTTTCGAGTCCTGAAACCAGGTGGGCAACTGCTTATTCTGGAAATCGCCAGGCCAGATTCATTTCTGCCCTATCAGGTGAGCCGTATTTTTTTTAAACAGATCGTCCCATGGATGGCCTATTTAGGCACCAAAAATCCACATGCTCACAAACTCATGAAATATTATTGGGATACGATTGAATTCTGCGTCCCACCAGAAACCATACTGCAAGCTCTTGCCAAATCCGGCTTTATGCGAAGCCAGCAATATACTCTCTTTGGTGGATTACTCAGAGACTATTCCGGCTCTAAACCATAACCCATGGATGGATTCTCTGGGTGGGATCGACCTTTGTCTCATTGTTCTCTTCTTGATCAATCTATCCAAGTGTTATTGCCTCATTTTCAATTCAGATCAAAATCGCATCCGAATGCCACCCATTCCAGTCAACCCACTCAAATTTTCAACTCTGAGTTTATTCTTTCCTGATCGTTTCTTGTAACGCGTGAGCTGAAAGTCACCGCTCACTCGACCTTCTCCAAAAAAAGCCAGCCCCCCACCAACTGGCACCTCAACTCCCAATAAACCCATGATTCCATATCCAAAACCCCAACCATGTTTTACATTGACTGAAGATCTCTTTCTTTCAATTTCATCTTCGTCAAAAGTATTGACAGCAAAGTTGATACCAAGGCCAATATAAGGAGAGATACCATGGGGACGAAAAAAATACTGTCCGATCCCTCGGACAATATACGATTTTGTATCGATATTCTTGGCATTAAAGAGTTCCGTTTCATACTTCCGAAATTCCAGCTCCACACCCAGTCGTTCCTGGGAAGAGATTTTTCCTGCCGCCTGTATGACACCGTTAAATCCTGATTTTCCTTGAAACGGATAAAAGATCCCTCCGCCAGCGGAAATGACGACTGAATTTGATTCTCCAGAATCAACCCCTTTTGCCCGTACATTTTCTGAAAACGCACAAATGACTATCAGGCTCATCGCGATGCTCAGCAAAAATTTTACATGTGATCGTTTCATTCTCCCTCCAACGTTCTAGTTCTCTCGACACCTTCAAGATATTTTATCAAAGATTTCCCTTATTCCCAGTAGTCAATCTGAGACAAAGATTGAAGTCCTATTGTTTTGCAAGACTTTTTATACCAAGCAGAGAGCCATATGTCTGATGCAAGTCAAGATGATCTTCAGACTCATCTGGGAAGGACATGAGGGAAACATCTGAATATTGAAGTTTAGCAGGGTCGTTTTCAATCTTTTTTCGTAGCTGATTCAGTTTCCACCCTAACGCACACCATTGCCATGTCATTGTCACCGCAATCCGAATTTGTTTGGGATAAAAAGTCCAGGCAGATTCCACTGGCAAACTCGGACGACGAGATCGTCGGCCACGCCATCGAACCACGCCGCCTTCCAATGGATGAACACCTTCAAACATAATACATCCATAAAAACAAAATAATAAAAACATGAGTTTGATAACCGGTTCTCCAGTTGCTGCGGCACGTCGCATGAGAACTTCCATGTGGTCCCAGGTGTAATAGCTCCGCCAAGCCTTACGATAGGTCTCGGTCAGTTCCACCTTGGTCATCTGCGGATGCACCATGGTGACATGTTCCAAATCATAGACATTCATGTCCGGTTCCATCCACACACCACGCTCATAGAGTTGTTGATGGTCTTCAGATCCAGGTAACGGGGTGAGAATAAAAAATTCCACGATATCAACTGGGAGTTCTTTTTTAATGATCTCAATATCATGGGCAATACTCGACGGAGTATCAGCCTGAAACCCAAGAATATAGCCACCTACCGTGGTACAGCCGTGGGTTTTCCAGGTCTGTAACATCTTTCGATATTCTCCAATTTTATTTTGACGTTTTTTCGCGCCAACCAATGATGCAGGATTTAAACTTTCCAAACCTATAAAAATATTATGACATCCCGCCCTCACGGCTTTCTCAATGAATCGAGGGATTTTATGACAGAGCGTATCGACTTGAATGGTAAGAGACAGCTGAAAGCCTTCTTCTTCTCGTAGATGAATCATTCTGTCCAAAATGGGTTCCCAGCCCTGATTCCGCGCAAAATCGTCATCCGTAATAAAAAATCGCCAGACGCCTTGTTGGAGATTCACTCGAATCAAAGCTTCAATATCATCAGCCGACCGCCATCGGGATGTTCGCCCTTGCACATTAATAATCGTGCAAAAACTACATTGAAACGGGCACCCTCGTCCGGCATCAAAACTTGAGAGACGCCGAAACGTCCTTTTCACCAGACTGGCAGGAAGAAATGGGGAAGGAACACCCTCTAAGGTTGGTGTATTGGACAAAAAATTATAGGAAGACTTCAAACGTTTTTCGTAGGCATCTTTAAGAATAGTATCTAAGTGCCCTTCGGCTTCGCCCGCAATGAGCGTATACCCATCAGCCAGAGCCTGTTGAATATCCTGCGGCAGTTCTTTCAACATGGCGTAACAGCCACTCACATGAAAACCTCCGATGACCACTGGAATCCCTGCCTCCAAGAACAGCTTCCCTAAATCGAGAGAACGAGGAAACTGATTGGTTTGAACGCCGACAAAACCGATCATGCCCCCAAGTCCATTTCGAATACGTCGGATAATTCGTTTCGTGGGAATGACAGCATTGGTTTCATCATAGACATCCACATGAATATGAACATCCTTACCCAAGACCTTTCGCGCGACAGAATCCATGGCTAAGGCATTCAGAGCCGCCAAGCTATTAGATGGAATGGCGGACCGTCCCCATTGAATGACATACCCCTCATCATCGTAATGAGAGGGTTTGATCAACACGACATGAAATGATTGTTTTGATTTCAACAAAGGGTTCAAGGAGCTAGGTCATCATTCGCCATAGAGGCTGGAGGAATGCTTGAAAAAGGAAAGAAATTTAGAGGGAGCGACCATACACAACAGATGAAAATGTCACGACGACCGGAAATTACCCTACGGAGCCACCCTAAATGTGTCAAGGAGTCTTCAGCAGATGTCCAAAATGCCTTTTGCTTAAATTCTCAAATACTGGACTTTGGTATTCTACCTACAAAAATTGATTGTTTCAAAAGAAAGATTTTCACGATTTTTCTTCATTAAACGAAGTTATATTGACATCTCTGAATTCAAACAGGACAATCGGTATTCGTCCAAAGTTATTAACAAAATCTTATCAATGGAGGAATGGTCGTTGTCTAACCAGGCACCTTTTGAAACTGAAATTGCCCAACTCCTCGTGACCACATTAAACTTGAAGGTGGAACCGGCAAAAATCCCACCGTTAGACCCGTTATTTGGAGAAGGTTTAGGGTTGGACTCCATTGATGCTCTTGAGATTGCCCTGGTGATTCATCAAAACTACGGATACAAATTACGGTCCGATGACCCGGATAACACGACCATTTTTTCTTCTCTTCGGTCCCTCTGTGAGGCTATACAGAAGAACCGCACGAAATAACAAAAGCATCGTGAATACCTTCCTCAATCATCATTGAAACACCTCCCACGTCCGGCATCTCGTGGTGAAATGGATTTTTGGGAATCGCCACCACCAAACCATGGATCTCATTACCTGCATGAATCCTGCCTCAAACCAAACGTTATGACACATTCCCCATTTCTCGGTCCTTACAAGCCTGACAGCATTGTCGCCTGGCATCAAGGTAAAACTATATCAACACAGAAGTTGTTAACTCATGTCAGGACTATTCGCGATCAATTGCCGCACAAACCATACGTGATTAATTTGTGCCAAGACCGCTATTCTTTTTTGGTTGGATTTGCTGCAGCTCTGTGTCGAAACCAAACAACTCTGCTACCACCAAACCGATCACCAGATATTCTTCAACAACTCCTAAGCCAATACTCCGATTGTTACTACCTAACCGATGGCCATGAGCGAATCGAAGGAGTGGAAGGTCTCACACTCGATTTAGATATAAATTCAGACCAAGCACCTATGGCAAATCCTCAATTTTCCAATACACACATTGCCGCCATTGCCTTTACATCTGGTACGACTGGCACTCCACGCCCAAGTCAAAAATCATGGGGATCGATGGTCCAGATCGCAAAAAAAACTGCGGAACGACTGCCAATTTCCGCAAAAAGTCCAGTAACAGTTGTTGCAACCGTTCCACATCAGCATATGTACGGGTTGGAAACCTCTATCATGTTGCCCCTTCAAAAGGGATGGTGCGTATATTCAGAACGTCCCTTTTTTCCAGAAGACATCGTATCCGTTTTACATGCACAATGTTCACCCCGAATTTTAGTCTCCACACCCATACATCTCCGATCCTGCGTCATGACTGAATCAAAGTTTCCAGAAGTGGCATGTACTCTTTCCGCTACTGCCCCCCTCCCCCAACAGTTAGCGAAACAGGTGGAAACCTTGTTTCGTACGACTATGATAGAAATTTATGGTTTCGCCGAGGCAGGCACCATCGCAACACGTCGTCCAGTTCAAGAAGACAGTTGGACATTGCTACCTGAACTAACTTTGGTTTCTCACACTGAAGGCTATGCAGTCAGTACACCATATTTTTCCAACCCTGTACCCATTCCTGATACAATTCAGTCTGCCAATCCACAGCAATTCAGCCTGGAAGGACGTCCTAGCCATTTGATCAATATTGGAGGACATCGCGGGTCTTTGGACGAATTGAATGTTCAACTTCTTTCAATTGAAGGAGTTGTGGACGGTACGTTTTATATGCCAGAAGAAAAAGAAGAGTCGGTCACACGTTTAATAGCTTTCGTCGTCGCACCCGAAAAAACCTCTGAAGCCATCTTTGCCGCACTTCGTCATAAAATTTCACGCGTGTTCTTACCACGCCCGCTGTATCTGGTCAAAGCACTTCCTCGTAATCCCACAGGGAAATTGATGCAAGAAGACATAGAAACATTATTACGAACACAACATGATTTAGCTACGACACGTGACCGAAGATTAGTCGATGATGGTTGAAAAAAATTTACATATTGACTCTTCGCATCCTTCACTCACCGGACACTTCCCCGGGAACCCTATTGTGCCAGGCGTCGTTATTCTAGGAGAAGTGCTCGAGCTCATTGGTGAATCACTCAACGGATCACCCATGTTAGCCAAAGTGCCTTCGGTCAAATTTCACTCTCCGCTTCGTCCAAACGAATCACTCCAGCTCAATTTCGATATTCTTTCGAATCATGTCGTCACTTTTTCCTGTCAAGTCGGTTCAAGACTCATTGCCTCGGGTGAATTCATTTTTCAAATGGACAGCCAAACTCCTTCCTCACCGTCATGAGTAAACGTTGGCTGGCGCAACGTGAACGAGGTCATCGCTGGGCTTACGAATGCATGCTGTGGGTGGCACTTCGCTTGGGACGGAAGGCCGCGAGAGCGCTGCTCTATCCGATCTGTATCTATTACGTATTGTTTTCCTGGACGGCAAGCCGAGGCATCAAGACGTTCTTAGGCCGCGTGTTGCAACGCCCGGTGACACTCACCGATCTCTTTTGCCAGTATCATGCCTTTGCCTCAACCTTGTTAGACCGGGCCTTTCTTTTAGCTGGTCGATATCATGAATTCGACCTGACTATTCGTGATGCGAAACCACTACTTGACCGTGTCGACCGACAGCAAGGATGTCTTTTGCTCGGTTCCCACTTAGGAAGCTTCGAAATCCTTCGAGCTACTGGATTAATAAGCAGAGCTATCCCCATCAAGTTACTCATGCATCAAGAGAATGCACCGATTCTCAACGAAGTGCTGGGGAACCTTGACCCTACTATGTTAGATAGTATTATTCCAGTCGGAGAACCCGAGACGATGTTACGTGCAAAGGAGTGCCTGGATGAGGGAGGATTGGTGGGCATGCTTGGTGATCGTCCGCTTAAACATGAAAAGGCTGTACCTTGCCAATTTTTTGGGCACACGGCCCAGTTTCCGTCAGGCCCGATGTTACTCGCCAGTATCCTCAAGGTGCCGGTCGTGTTATTTTTTTGTCTGTATCGCGGGGGTGGGCGATATGACATTCATTTTGAATTGTTCGCAGAAACCGTAAACATCCCAAGAGAAAACCGCGCGCAAGGTCTGCAAGAATGGACAGAGCGCTATGTGCATCGACTGGAAGCCTACTGCAAATTGGCTCCATCCAATTGGTTTAACTTTTATGACTTTTGGGAATCGGATAAATAGACCCATCTTCTGTCGTCTGACATGGGTTGGCCTTTTCATGTTAGGGATATTTTCATATTCCCATGCATGTGAGCCTGACCCAAACGTGGCTCAGAGCATTCCGTTTCAAAAAGAATCCTTGGGCTTGAGTAGCGTTATTGAAAATCTTGGACAATCAACGATTCATGAACGAACGTTTCATGAAACGTATTATTCAGGCATGCTCACGACACCTTCGCACAAAGAAGGACGGCTGGTCTTTCATCCTCCCTCTCGTTTGGAAAAGCATGTACTGCTCCCTATAAAAGAATCCTTTATCGCCGAGGGCGATAATCTGCTTTACGATAATCCTTCTCGAGAGATTTCTCGAACATTTTCCCTTCAAGACTATCCCGCTCTCTCAGCATTCATTGAGGGATTACGATCACTCTTTAACGGGGACGAACAAACATTACGCCGATTCTTTCATGTTTCAATGACAGGCACATCTGACAGATGGGAGCTCAACCTTTCTCCCAAAATACATCATGAGGAAGATGGCGTAAGCTGTATTCGCTTGACTGGAGATGATGTCCACCTGCGCACCATTTCTATCCATGAAACCAACGGCGACCGATCGGAACTCCAATTAGACTCACAGGTACCGTGATCAACATTCGTGCTATGCCCTGGCTACTCTGGTTCGTAAGTATCGGCCTTGCTTCAGCCTTTGCCATAACTTCCATTCCGATTCAAACAGAGCTTCCGCTCTTGCTGCCGTCTTCCGGATCATTCTCGCAACAATTATTCGTTGACCAACTGCAGTCTGGGCCAACATCTCGAATTCTTTTACTCGGGCTACAAGGCGCTGAACCCTCATTCTTAGCTAAAACGAGCAAGAAATTAGCAGAAGCCATGCGTGCCCAGAGTCAGTTTCTTCATGTCTATAACGGAGAACAGACAGCTCTCAACTTAGATCAGGACCTCTTGTATCGATACCGATATCTTTTCAGCCCAACCGTTTCACCAGATCAATTCACCACACATCGATTACGTCAAATTTTGAAGAATCGACTCCAAGACATGGTCAATCCTCTTCCTTCATTTTTTAAAAAACAAATTCCTGAAGATCCGACTGGTTCATTTCAGAACATCCTCCAGCAACTAAAATCCAAAAACACACTCAAGACGACCCATGGGGTTTGGTTTTCCTCAGATGAACAGGTCGCCTTACTTGTGGCAGAAACTGCCGTATCAGGCTACGACCTGGATGGGCAAGAAGCCATCCAAGACTTTTTAACGACCAATTTCGAAAACATTCTCACCTCATTCTCACCTCAATCATCACTCGCATCGCTTGAGTTGATCCTCTCCGGTCCATCAGTCTTCGCCGTTCAATCGAGAGCAGGGATTAAAGACGACGCCCAATGGCTCTCTCTGCTCGGCGGAGGATTTGTCCTTACCCTGCTTTTCGTTACGTTTCGATCATTCACGATACTTTTCCTGGCCTTGGTCCCACTCGTGACAGGACTACTTGTTGCCGCGATAACAGCCTATCTAGGGTTTGGGTTCATTCATGGTATGACCTTAGCATTCGGTGCAACTTTAATTGGCGTAGCTATCGATTATCCTCTCCATGCTTGCGCGCATTTGGAATCGGATCGATCGCCAAAGTTGGCCATCATGCAAATCTGGCCGACAATTCGATTAGGTGCCATCACTACGGCAATCGGCTATGGAGCCATGTTGTTCTCGGGCTTCCCGGGCCTGTCACAATTGGGGCTGTTCGCCATTGCCGGACTATTAGGTGCTGCTACGGCCACTCGGTGGATTCTTCCAGTACTTGTTCCTTCGAAGATAAGAAAGCCCCTTCCATGGTCCACCTGGCTCCCATTTCATCATCAAAATTCTAGAATGATGATAATAGTTCCTATCAGCATGGTGTTGTCTCTCACCTATCTAGCTTGGTCCGATAAACCGTTTTGGGAGATGGATATTGCTAATCTTAGCCCTGTCCCCCAGAATCTCCGAGACCGTGATATATGGTTACGGCAGGAATTAGGTGCACCCGCTCTCCGTGACATGATGGTCATCGTGGCACCAGATGCACAACGTGTTCTGGAGCAAAGTGAGGCTCTCAAAGGAACCCTAGATCAGTTAGTCGATCAAGAACATATGACCGGGTATGAAATGGCCGCAGATTACCTGCCTAGCATTCAAACACAAGGCATGAGACAGAAAGCCTTACCCGATCACGCGACTCTAAAAAAACATTTGAGTCACGCTCAACGTGATCTACCATTCAAACCAGACCTGTTTGAACCCTTTCTCCGGAGTATGGCCGAGTCTAAGCATTTGAAGCCCTTAGACCTTCAATCTGTTAAGAACACAATAATAGGTACGAAAATCCGTGGGTTGCTCTATTCTCATCAAGATCACTGGGTGGGAACAATTCTTTTGCGTGACGTGACTAATCGACAGGCCATCCAGCAGGCTATTCGGACCGAATCCCTCAAAGCCGTGCATTACTTGGACCTGAAAACTGAATCCAATGATATGGTCACGATCTATAGACAAGAAGTCACTACATATCTGGCAATCGGAATGGGGATTCTGATCCTTATTCTGGGTATCGGACTACGATCCATTCCCAAGATGCTTGCTGTCTTGCTTCCTATCGCAGGCTCGATTATGCTCGACTTAGCTATTCTACATGCTCTTGGTGAACGTCTCTCCTTGTTTCATCTGGCAGCTCTACTCTTAGTATTTGGTATCGGGTTAGATTACACCTTGTTTTTTCAACGCCCCCATAAGACGACGGCTGAACGACAACAGACAATTTCAGCTATCATCGTCTGTAGTCTCACCACGATCACCGTGTTTGGATTATTAGCCTGTTCACAGACTCCTGTCCTTCATGGAATTGGCTTAACAGCATTCTTTGGATCCCTCATCTGTTTTATCTTTGCGGCCATCTGCTCACCCTTCAAACGTCAACAAGTCATGTAAGCGACTATGCCCAGGCATCACCTTGATATCGCCATCCTCGGGGGAGGACTTGCTGGGAACCTCATGGCTAGGCAACTACGACAGACATTTCCGCACCTCACTGTTGGGATGTTTGAAAAACGTGAATCCACTTCATTTAAAGTTGGAGAATCCACGGTTGAGGTTACAGGAAATTATCTGATTCGACGGCTTGGCCTTGGGAACTATCTCACTAAACATCACATCGTCAAAAATGGCCTGCGATTTTTCTTTGACCAAGAAAATCGTCAAGCTCCCTTGATTGATATGAGTGAAATCGGTGGAATCGAACAACCTTTTCACAAAAGTTTTCAATTGGATCGTTCACGCTTAGAGACCGATCTCCAGCAAATGAATCAAGAAGATGGCATCGAACTTCATTTGGGGAGCCGAGTCTCGGACCTGCGGCTCAGTTCTGATTCATCTCCTCATCAGTTTTCCGTGAGGACCACTAGCAAACACTGGAATGTTCAGAGCCGATGGCTCATCGATGCAAGTGGCCGGTCTTCAGTCCTTGCACGGCAAGAAAACTTGAGGACTCCTAAATCACATCACACATTGGCTGCAGTATGGGGACGATTCAGAAATGTGACCAACCTTGACGAAGTCGGTCCGGAGACGTTTCGACAACGCGTACATGGCACAAGTCGGCACTCATCGACAACACACTTTTGTTATCCAGGATATTGGATTTGGTTTATTCCCCTTGGACACAATATCGTGAGCGTCGGTATCGTCATGGAGCGTCCTGGCAGCTGGCAAGATCGCCTTCGGAAAACCGATGGGTTTTTAGAGTTCCTCCGACAACACCATGCAGCATGGTCATTGCTCCAGGAGGCCGACCTTCTAGATATTGGCAGTTACCACCATCTGACCTATGGGACACGACAATATTTCAGCCAAAATCGATGGGGGTTGACAGGTGAAGCTGCAGCCTTTACTGACCCATTTTACAGTCCTGGGTCAGACTTTATCGCGTTGGAAAATGACCTCCTAACGAATATGATTCGCTATGAAGAAGAAGGCACATCGGCACAATACCTGCAAAATCTCGTCAATCGTTCAAACGACTACATGCACTTTCGCTATGAGGCCAGTATGCGTCTCTACAGAAATCTCTATTCACTCTTTGGCAGTTATGAACTCCTCAAATTAAAATGGCAGTTGGATTTTCCATCCTATTATCACATTTGGCTTTCCGAATTTATGCAGGATCTTCATCTCAACGAAGAATTTCTCGCCCAGAAGATTCAAGAACAACAGCCAGTGCTCAATGCGCTATCGAATTTCTCTCAACTCTTTCAAAAAGTTGAACGACACCTTCGTGAAACCAAGACATTTTTTCGAGGGAACCTTGGAAATTTTACTAACGCAGTGGAAGGAGTCGAATGGTTGGAAGAAGTGGGACAGCCTCAAACACCTCGTCAATTCTTTACCCGACTTCATGAGATTTTCAATCGCTCCCAAGAACAAGCCAACCAACTCCTTGGGACCAATAAAATGGAATATCCACTTCCACTCTCACATTTTCTTACTCTACAGCCCTCAGCCTAACGATTGCCAATGATTCCTCTTTTGTTCGGACATTCCACTCTCGTCACAGCAATTGGACGTGGGAAATCGGAACATATCAGAGCCCTACGAGAACAGCGATCAGGTCTGCAACCCTGTCATTTCCAGGGAAGCAACCTACCGACGTATATGGGAATGGTAGAGGGACTTGAAGATGTGTCCTTTCCATCTAGCCTCAGCCGTTTTCACTGCCGAAATAATCAACTGGCGTTACTTGGCCTGCAGCAGGATGGTTTTGAAAGCTACATTGCCAAAGCGCGCCGACAATACGGATCCCATAGAATCGGTGTACTCATTGGTACAAGCACTGCTGGAATCTTAGAAACTGAACTGGCGTATCAACAAAAAGATGCGGTCACAGGAAAGCTTCCCGCAAGCTTTGTGCCACGAGGCCGGTATACGCAAGACACGTTTTCCGTTGCCCATTTTGTTCGTGAGTATTTACAACTTACTGGTCCAGCTGCAGTCATATCCACAGCCTGTTCCTCAAGTGCGAAAGTCTTTGCAACAGCATCTAGATATATCGAAGCTGGCCTCTGCGAGGCCGTCGTTGTCGGCGGAGTAGATAGTCTCTGCCTCACCACACTGCATGGGTTTTCAGCCTTGCAATTAACAGCTCCAGGCCCCTGTCGTCCATGCGATGTTAACCGAGAAGGCTTGACCATAGGAGAAGCCGCCGCCTTTATCTTTTTGGAAAATGCGTCTACCAATGAGAACCAGCCAGAGACCAGGCTTTTAGGTTATGGGGAAAGTAGCGATGCCTACCATATGTCCCATCCTCATCCCACAGGTCAAGGTGCGACGCTAGCCATGCAGGCGTCATTGGCGAGTAGCGCCCTCTCCATATCAGACATCGACTATATTCATATGCATGGAACAGCGACAGTGGCAAATGACCAAACCGAAGACCGCGCCATTGCTAGCATGTTTCGTGCTGAAACTCCTTGTAGTTCAACCAAAGGATGGACAGGACATACGCTCGGCGCTGCTGGAGCAGTCGCAGTAGCCTTAGGAGACCTTTGTCTCCAATATGGATTTCTTCCCGGCTGTCTGAACACCAATACGATTGATCCCAGCTTCTCCAGTCAGGTCCTACTCGAAAACCAGGAACGACCAATTCGCTCCATCATGAATAATTTTTTTGGATTTGGTGGAAACAATTGCACCTTAATTCTAGGAAGACGCTGATGAAAATCTTTGTACATGGCGTCGGAGTGCTTGGACCAGGGATTGAAAATTGGGAATCGTGCAGAAGACTATTCAAGGAACAATGTTCTTATGATGACTCCGTGACACCAGATCCCATGCCTTCGATACTACCCGCCAACGAACGGCGACGAAGTAGTGATGTCGTTCGTTGGTCCTTGCACGTGGCACACGAAGCGGTGCAACAGAGTCAGTTTGATCCGAAAAAAATGGCCTCTGTGTTTGCCTCGTCCGGTGGGGAAACAGGTATTCTCCATAAAATTTGTCAATCGCTAGACTCTGACCCGCCCATGGTTTCTCCAACCTTATTTCATCAGTCTGTCCACAATGCAGCTGCTGGTTACTGGAGTATTGCGTCAGGCTCACAACGTCCTTCGACAAGCCTAGCATGTTATGATTCATCATTTGCGGCAGGGTTGCTTGAGGCAGCCACATTGCTATCTGCCAACCAGGAAGAAGCTGTCTTATTCGTGGCATATGATACTCCTGCACCTTTTCCGTTGCATGAGACCCGACCAATCATTGCGCCCTTCGCTATGGCTTTCGTCCTGAGTAAACAGGCTGCACCAAATAGTGTGTCGATGCTAGACATCA
Source organism: uncultured Nitrospirota bacterium (assembly GCA_937139405.1). Taxonomy (GTDB): domain Bacteria; phylum Nitrospirota; class Nitrospiria; order Nitrospirales; family UBA8639; genus Nitrospira_E. The sequence goes on along the minus strand of CAKZPV010000020.1, from coordinate 21,893 downwards.
CCCTTTTACCAGATCGGATGGACCATGCATCCACAGCAATGTCTCAATCCTCCTTTGAGGAATTGCGGTCTGGTAACCCCGCTGCGCGAAGTTTTCCTTTGTTACGAACGATTGCCACCAACTTGGCTTGCTGCGTCTATTTTGATTTTTTAGATAATCTTCAACTTCGCATTGACCATAAACCATGTCAGCCTTTTCTAGACTAGAGCTCTCAAAATTTTTGCCGCATGGCGACGATATGTGCCTTCTCTCATCGGTTGAATGTTGGGATGTTTCATCGATCACCTGTCTCACATCTACACACCGAAATCATGACAACCCTTTACGACGGCAGGGTAGGCTGGAAATGATCGCAGGGCTAGAATACGCAGCTCAGGCCATGGCCGTGCATGTAGGGCTTACAACGGACATTTCTGAGCACAATGCATCATTGGGTTATCTCGGGGCTGTGCGTGATCTCAAGATTAACAGTCGTACGTTTCAGCAGTTTGCAGAAGACTTGACCATTAAGGCTAGCTTATTACTAGAACAACACATGAGCTTCATGTACTCTTTTTCAATGAAAGCCAACCAGGTCATGCTTCTTCAAGGACGCGCCTCAATTTTTATTAAAGGGCGAAAAGCCACCACATGAAGCGGGCACTCATCACAGGTGGCAATAGTCCAATCGGAGCTGCAATATGTCGTGAATTGGCTTCGATGGATTATCACATCATTGTTCATGGGCACCGAAACCACAAATTGTCCGATGACCTCACAAGGGAACTTGTTGAAACAGGTGGCTCAGCCGAATCCATCTGTTGCGATCTCACAGATCCAGAAACAACAGAGCTCACGATGAATACGCTACTCGAAAACGGCCCGATCCAAGTCATTGTTCATAATGCAGGAATTTTTGATGATGCACCGATGGCTGGAATGTCAATGCAACAATGGCATCGTGTGATAGAAGTCTCACTTCATGGATTTTTTCATGTCACACAACCACTATTGCTTCCTATGATCCGTACCCGCTGGGGACGCATCATTGCCATTTCATCTCTCTCCGGAATGATTGGACATCGGGGGCAGACCAATTATTCCGCCGCAAAGGCTGGGCTTCATGGCGCCGCTCGATCGCTTGCGACTGAAGTCGCCTCTCGAGGCATTACGGTAAATGTTGTGGCTCCGGGCTTGATCCGCACTCCATCCACGGAGAACACATTTACGGTAGAACAAATTGAGGTTATGGTACCGATGAAACGTGTAGGTCAGCCCGAAGAAATATCCTCGGTTGTGGGATTTTTGGCTTCGGAGAAAGCTGGGTACCTTTCCGGTCAAATCATTGGCGTGAATGGAGCTATGGCGTGATGGATGAAGAAAGACAACAGCAGTATGCTGTGGTGATTCCGGCATTTAATGAAGAGAGCACAATCTACGCCGTAGCTGAGCAGGCCCTCAAACATCTTAAGCATGTGATTGTCATTGATGACGGCTCTACAGATCGAACAGCTCAAGTCTTGCAGCAATTACCAGTCACCGTCCTTCAAAATACTGCCAATTGCGGAAAAGCTGCTAGCTTATGGAAGGGCTTTCAATACTCAGAACAACAAGGCATGACTGCAGTTATCGCGTTGGATGGAGATGGGCAACATTCCCCTGAAGATATTCCCCGACTCATCACGCAGGCCGAAGCCACACCTCATCGCATCATCATTGGCGCCCGAAGAAGACCATGGACTCGCCAGACATGGCACCGCATTTTCGCCAATCGGGTCGCTGATTTTTGGGTCTCGTGGGCTTCGGGACATCCAATAGCCGATAGCCAATCGGGGTTTCGAATTTATCCCATGCCATTAATCACGCACCTAAACATCCGAATAAACCGTGAGAGGAGCTTTGTTTTTGAAAGTGAGATTTTAGTGGAAGGAGCGAGGCTGGGATATTGGAGCCTTGCGGTTCCCATCGAATCAGAACCTCGACAAGCTCCGCGACCAAGTTACTTCCGCCCTGTCGTAGATATTGCCCGTATTACGCTGATGATTGCTGGGAAACTCTTGTCAGAAGGGTTAGCGCCACGAAATCTGTATCATGCCCTATTTGGTCAACCACTTGCCGAACAAAGGACCAACCTTCAGGACGTGCCCTCATCCCGCACTTCTCACCAATAAAAACCGCCCACTGGGTTTTACCAATGGACGGTTTCTTCACATTTCTGACAGAACTGTTTAGAGCATATTCACTTTCATTCGAATATTGCTATCTAAACGCTGGATCCATTTATTGTAACTCGGATGAATCGTCCCTTTCTCTGGGTCATACTTCAGATCGGCCGAATCTTTACGTGTAATACTGTATCCTTTAGACGTATATTGAATATCTACTTGGGCCATGTGACTCCGAGTATGTAATGTAGCCACAATATGACCGGGTTTGACCACCTGCATATTCCACGGAGGATTTGAATTCCCCGATGCACTCACAATCGCTCTGGTGACATCCTCTAATGTGGGTTCTTTACCGGATACTGTATTAATATTTGCATTTTCGACATTAAAAACAGGCGTGGTTCGACATCCCACAAACAATACCAAAACGACCGCCAAAAAGATCAACTGAGCCCAGGCTCGATTTTTCATCGGAAAGTCCTCCTCTTAGTAAATTTGTCAGCAACACCAACAATAGTTAGACGTCATTCATGACTTTTCTATTTATGTTTACACTAGGGAATTTAGGGAACAGCTGCAAATCTTCCCAAGAATCCAATATGTTAAATAATCAGGCAGTAGAATGCCAGTGTCGTTATTACTCATTTGAAAGAAAAACCAGGCTCCACATACCTTCGATTTCTAGCAACAATTCTTTGCGACACATCTCACCCAACACATACAAAATAGGGCTCTTCCCATATTTGTGATCCTCTAACACTTCACGAACAGTCAGAAAATCTTTCTGATGACGCACAAAGACTTTTAAAAGACCTTCGGGAGGTTTTGTACCCCATGCCTCCTGTCTTTCGTGACACACTCGATTAAGAACTGCATCAATGTTTGATAAGGTTTCCAGCGTCTGTTTAGCCGGATCACCTTGATGTCGTGTAGCATGGCCTACAATGCTGGCAGTCCCGGCAACAAATAATTGGCACCTCGTGGATGTCGAATATAGAGTCGCTCGAGCAAAAGAAGGACTCTTGGGCCCATAGATAGAAGGATACTCATATGCACTGATTTGTCGTGGATTTTCAAAGGGTTTTCCAGGTTGTTTGCCGGCCAAAAACAGTACTTGGAATGGACCATTCTGAGTACCGACAGCACTGGCTGCAGGAAGAATTGATGCAAATTTATTATTATATGTCGAGAAAGCCTGATGTCTCCCCACACAAAATCGTCTATAGCGTTCTAGCCCGCTTTGATCTGCATTAATACTAGGGAAATAGTTCCACATACGGAGCAGATGAGAAAACCCTGACTGCGTGCAGTACTCAAAGATTTTTTCATATGCAGAGCGAGCCAAGTCCTCAAGCACATCTCCAGACGATTCCTGAACCTCCAGACAACCAAAGACGGCCTCATCAGTAAAGGCCAGACGAATATCCTGAACCTGATCGCACAAAACCGGAGCTGCGCTTCTCCAAATTTCGACTATAGGTGGTTGAGACAATTGTGGAAGATTCACAGCAATGGTGAGGCCTTTCCCCATCGCTCCAACAGAATGTCCTCCCCCATGATCAATAATCGCTAGTATATGAGATGCTTCTGACTCTAATACATGCGAAAGATTGGATGATTGGACGTACAAGAGTGTTAACCCATCAGGGCATGACGATGAGGGTAATGGCGATGACATATCCCACCCAACAGGTACGCCAAGAGCAGAACCTACACCACTTTTTTTATGAGAGAACTGGCTATCCATGACTCCACACCTGATACCGTTTTTTTCTAATTGACGTTTCTCTTGCTCTGGTAGTTATGACGCCACCGGCTCCCCTTCCACCGCATGTTTTCTTCTTCGATATTGAACGAGATTGGCTTTAAGGTCAAGCATAGCCATGAGATAATAAAAACCTTTAAAGAGGAATATGGGAAATTTTACAGGTGTTGCGCCAAACACATCCCCCGACAGCACAGAGGATATGGCCTCATGCATCCGAAAAAAATTTCTGGGAGCCATAGCTAGGTTCCGAAAGGCAGGCTGAGTAATCCGATAGATAAACCAAGAATAGGTTTCGAGACCATGCTTCACCGCTGTTTCAAAATCTCTTGCCTTCTGTTCGGCATCTGCATGACCCTGTAAATAGGCATCTACCACTTCAGCGCCACGAATTCCACTATGTAAAGCCAAGTGAACTCCGCTGGACAAAATAGGGTCCATAAACGCAAATGCATCGCCTACCAGCATGAATTGCGATCCCATCATGACCGAAGATTGGTAGGAATAATTCCCCGTAGCCTCAATAGGCATGATTGCCTTGGCCTTCTTCATACGATCAAGCATAGGCAGTGAACCATGGACCGTTTGCCAAAAAAATTCTTCAAGGTTGCCTTTTCGAGATTTCAAATACGAGGGCCAACACACCATTCCGACACTCGTTACGCCATCAGGCAAGGGAATAATCCAAAACCAGCCATGTTCAAACCAACAGATCGTTAAATTACCTTCGTCCTTCCCTAAATGTCGTATGACACCCTCAAAATGACCGAAGACTGAAGCGCTATTGTGATGGAGATTTCGCCGTTTGGCATGCAACTGGTTCGCCAGAAATGTCTGCCGCCCCGTGGCATCGACAACATACCGAGCCTGTCGATTGACGGTCATTCCTTGAGCATTTTTTCCATAAATGACTGCCAGGTTTGGGTCAGAAAAATCCACAGACTTGGCCTCAAACCCTTCATGAACCTGGGCACCTTTTTTTTTGCAATTTTGTAAGAGGATGTTGTCAAACTCAGATCGACGCACCTGATAAGCATAGGGGTGGAATTTATCCATCGCTCCAGAAAAAAACAATGTCACCGATTCATCATGATAGGGCGAGACCAATTCTGCACCAAATTTCTGTAACCCGATCGATTCGACTTCTTCCAGTACACCAAGCTTTTTCAAATACGGTAGTGTGTGAGGGAGCAAGGACTCTCCAATATGAAAACGTGGATGAGGCTCTTTTTCCCACACTTCTACATGCCAACCCTTTTCTGAAAGGATAGTAGCAATTGAAGAACCAGCAGGCCCTCCTCCAAGAACCACTACATCACAGGAATTAGATGAAGTCGTCATATCTATCGTACTCAAATCGAAACCAAGGAAGACCTTAAGATTGTCCTAGTCTCACGAGTCGCCACACATGTCTAATAGCTTTCAAAAAGACGGCAAGCACTCCAAAGAGCTCGATTCCTCAAGTGATCAATTGTACCTAATCTTCAAGCCAGGGCCAAAACAGCATAGGATGCCGAACATGCCCAGAAACCACGCCTCTTTCCCTAGGCACCTTCTTTTTGGTTAGATGGTATATCAACACGAACATTTGCTCGCAACTTGTGAACGGGAACAATGAATCTATGAGGATCATATGAATCTAGAAGATGAATTTTGCGATATTCTGAAGAAGGCACGCTTTGGGCAAGAACATAGTCTCAAAACTCTAGCTGAACTAGCTCATATCGACCTCAGCGACCTTGAGAGCCTTGAAAAAGGCCAGCGATTACCAACTAGAGCTGAAATCCAACACATTTGCCAGGCCTTGCATTTGCGACTGCATTCTATGGTCGCCCTTACATTGGACGGATGGGTACCTCAACCCCAACCGGATTGGACCACTGAAAACCTTTTGGTGGAAACTATCAAAGGTGATATAGGCGGATATGAAGTCAAAGGATATCTGTTAACGGATCCAGACACTAAACAAACCCTCATGATTGACACAGGGTACAATGCTCAGCAGATGTTAGCCAGCATTAAAGAACGAGAGTTACTTCTCATTGGCGTGGGGTTGACTCATGGTCATGCAGACCATGCTGGAGGATTAGAGGAAATTTTGTTGGAATGGCCTGTCCCAGTCTACCTAGGGAACGGCGATTTTGATATGCTCCCCTGGAAACCAGATCTAGCCTCATTGAAAATTCCAACCAACCATCAAATGATTGCGGTGGGGGAATTGACTGTGGAATGTCTGGCCACCCCCGGCCACACACCAGGAGGGTTTTGCTACCTCACAACGCAAAAAGCACAATCACTCTGTTTCGTAGGCGACACTCTATTTGCAGGATCGGTCGGTCGATCTAATCCCTTTTCTCTCTACCCCCAACATCTCCAATCAGTCCGGCAAACATTGTTACACCTCTCTAAAGAGACAGTCTTATTCCCTGGGCACGGTCCCTCAAGCACTGTAGTGGAAGAACAAACACACAATCCCTTCGGTTAACAACGGAATGGATAGAATGGCTTTTATTGTCCCATGACATCTTCCTCGGACATGGATGATCGACAACCCCAGGACTCCTCTCCGCAAATTCCAACAGCCCCCTCTGACACCTCATCAAACCTCTCACTTTCAAATTCTTCCACTGAAGACACGTCCCAAGCGATTCCTTCTGGGTCCCTCATTGCCCCAATTTCTAAGGAAGAGGTGATTAGAAATCGAATGCTCCAGAACCCACACCGCATAACATGGACCTCCAAATCTGAGGAGGAAGATAGGGAAATACCCCGTCACTCGTTTTATCATGAGCCTCCACAACCACCAAGTTCATTTTCGGCTTGGGGATTACCCATCCTTCTTTTCAGCCTCACGGTGTTTACAACGTTATGGGCTGGCGCATATCAGGTCAACACGAAACCAGTGAGCGGTGCCTGGGACTTTCTCGAAAAATATCCAGCTTCTTTGTTCAACGGCTTACCCTTCGCTGCTACCCTTTTAGGTATTTTGGTCATACATGAACTGGGACACTACGTGCTCGCCCGCATCCATCGTATGCCAACATCATTTCCCCTATTTATCCCGGGACCACCACAATTCATTGGAACGTTTGGTGCCGTCATTCGCATGGGCTCGCCCATTATGCGACGAAGAGCGTTGTTTGATATCGGAGTGGCTGGGCCTATTGCCGGATTTATTGCCGCAGTGTTTGCCGTCATTGTAGGACTCTCTTTTTCATATGTCGTTCCCAAAGAACATGCCTTCGGCCTTCAACTCGGCGAACCGCTGCTCTTGCAAGGATTTGCCTGGCTTATGTTCGGACCAATTCCGTCTACACATGACCTTGTCCTGCATCCCATTGCATTTGCGGCTTGGTTTGGCTTTTTTGTTACCGCTATCAATCTGCTACCGTTGGGACAACTCGACGGGGGGCATGTGGCCTTTGCCGTTCTTGGACGGCGGCAACGACAGTTAGCCTATATCAGTGTACCCATATTAATCTATCTTGGCCTTACGGGTTGGCCTGGGTGGATTCTGTGGGTAGGAATGGCCAGTATAGTCGGGCTAGCTCATCCTCCGGTTACGGACCCAGATATCGGATTAGGGAAAGGCCGACAATGGGTAGCCTGGGGAGCTCTTGTCATTTTTATTATTACCTTTGCTCCAGTTCCGTTTTCAGTAGGTTGAAATCAGATAGTCCGCTATCAACAGGATCAGCTCTGATGCAGCAGTTTATCTGATTATCACTGCTCATCAGATCGGCCTAGATTGAATTGGGCTTCATATTCAAAAGGATTCTTTAGACATGGCTACTCCGAATTCCCACATTCGCTCCTACATTCAAGACCAACGTAGTAACTTTGAAGATATGTTAGGCCAAATGGTGGAAACACCATCGGTAAGCTCTGATCCTGATCACGCATCGGATATGCAAAAGATGGCTGAATTGGCTATGAATTACCTGGAACGATTCGGTGCACGGACGGCCATCGTCAAGACTAAAGGATATCCCAGTGTCGCTGGGGAATGGTGGGCGGGCCGGAAATACCCATCAATCACTATTTATAATCACTTAGATGTTCAACCCGCTCTGGAACCGGAATGGCGGCAATCACCATTTACTTTTCACAAAGACGGCGACCGTTATTGTGGGCGCGGTGCTACCGACGACAAAGGCCCCGCCCTCACAGCACTTTTTGCTGCACGATTTGCACGAGAAGCGGGCATTCCTCTCAATATTCGAGTGCTCTGGGAATTGGAAGAAGAAATTGGCAGTCCTAATTTTTCCGAAGTTTTACAGAACCGCAAAACCGTCCCCGCCTCCGATTCAGTTTTAATTTCTGATACCATTTGGGTAGCGAAAAATCGTCCGGCTTTATCTTGTGGACTTCGTGGCTTATTAGGAGCTCGCTTAGTCCTTCGCACAGGAGAAACCGACATTCATTCAGGCCTCACCGGAGGCGGTGCTCGCAATCCCTTAGCGGAGTTATGTGATGCCGCTTACTCATGCCTCGATGCAAAAACTGGACGGGTGAAAATTCCAGGTTTTTACGACGATGTGGTATCGCCTACTCGCACAGAAATGAAGGATTTCGTCGCCTCAGGATTTCAAGTTCGGAAGTTTAAGGAGGCCTATCAACTTCGTTCATTACGAACGTCTGACCCCAAAGAATTACTCAAACGCATTTGGGCCTGGCCCACCTTTGAAGTGCATGGCTTAACGGGTGGCCACACGGGCCCTGGTGTCAAAACGATTGTGCCTGCGTGGGGAGAACTCAAAGTCAGCATGCGTTTGGTCCCCAATCAGAATCCTCAAAAAATTTTCCGCCTCTTAAAAAAGCATCTTCGTGAGCGCAATCCGGATATTGATGTAATCGCTGACGGAGCCCTGGAACCCTTTCGTGGCATTTCCGAAGGTCCCTATGCGAACGCACTACAAGATGCCGTGGAACAAGGTTTTGGTCGTCGCCCCGTATTTGTCCGAGAAGGCGGGTCAATCGGCGCCATCGCCACGTTACAACGTGCTTGGAAAGTACCTATTTTATTTATGGGATTGAGTTTGCCAGAACATGGCTACCATGCGCCAAATGAATACTTTGATTGGGGCCAAGCCTCAGGCGGCATGCATGCCTTAGTGGAATACTTCCGCGCCCTAAGTGAAATGTGACTTAGGTTTTTCCAGGAAGGGCCGCTATTTGAAAGACCTAGCGAACGGACTAAGGCCACTACCTTATGGCAATCATGACGAGAGAAGTGCATTACTATCAAATTTCCTTTTTTTTCTATTTTTTTCCTTTCCCCCGCAATAAAATTTTTATTGGAATACCCTGAAAGCCATATTCCGCCCGGACGGAATTTTCCAGATACCGAAGATAAGCAGTAGGAATCTTCTCTGCTCCTTTGACAAATAAGGCAAATGTCGGAGGCTTAGTGGCTACTTGTGTGATGAACATAGATTTTTTGGGATTACCACGGTGCAGGGAAATAGGATTTTTTTCGAGGAGTTGCTGAAGAAAGAGATTAAGCTTTCGTGTCTGAATCCGTTTCGCGAAAAATGCGACGACTTGATCAATTTTAGAGAATAAACGTGGAAGTGTCTCAGATTGTACCGCCGCGCCAAACAGCACGGGAACATGAGCAAAGAATGGGAAACGCCGAGATAGTTCTAAATTGTAAGCAGGGTGCGCTGCCGGGTCATCTTCACGCACATCCCATTTATTCACCAGAATGACGCACCCACGTCCTTGTTTACTAATCAACCCTGCAATTTTAGTATCTTGTTCTGTCACACCTTCAATGCCATCCAACACTAAGACGGCGACATCAGAGCGACCCAAGACCCGCATGGCGCGCACGACACTATAGCCTTCAATGCCGCGGTCAATACGGCCTCGTCTACGAATCCCCGCAGTATCGGTAAAGATATAGTTTTGCCCTTCTCGAGTGAGAAGCGAATCAATGGGATCGCGGGTGGTCCCAGGGATGTCGCTGACAATGAGTCGTTGTTCTCCCAAAATAGCATTGACCAAGGTCGACTTGCCGACATTGGGTCGACCCACCACAGCTATCCTCGGAATTTCAGGTTGAGCCAACTCGTCAGGGGCTAGAGGTAGATAGGGTATGAGCGCTTCAAGTAATTCATCTACTCCCATCCCACCTTCAGCAGAAATCGGAAAGATGTCTTTCACACCCAATTGGTAAAAATCTGCAAGGAGGGGTTCGGACTTGGGAGTATCAATTTTATTGACGGCCAGAAAGACGGGTTTAGTAATAGGACGTAGAAGATCTGCCAATTCGATATCCAGCGGAGATAATCCAACACGACCATCCATGACAGCGATCACTAAGTCAGCTTCGGACATGGCCGCTTGGGTTTGTTCCTTAATCTGCGACACAATCACATCTTCAGCATTCAGATCTAAACCTCCAGTATCAACCAAAGTAAACATTCGGTTTTGATAGTCGCATTCCGCCATATTCCGATCACGTGTGACACCCGAGACATCATCCACAATGGCGGTCCGGTGCCCCACAATTCTGTTAAAGAGGGTGGACTTGCCGACATTTGGTCGGCCAACAATGACCACTAATGGTTTTTGCGGCAGTCGCTCTTCAGCCTTCTCCTCTTCGAAAAGATCCAAAGGAAGCGGCTCTGTTTTTGGTGCTTGGCCACTCCGTGATCTTTTTGGGCGCAATCCTTGTTGAGATGCTCGAACCATAAACAAACATTATCCCTTATTAAGGTGGCTGAGTAACAGAGACTAGGCCATCTGGTCCAGTATTTCAACACTGTAGCAAATCCCTGAATTATCTGCTTAGATTGTTTGCCTGTATGAATATCAGAGAACAACACACTTCATCATTGTTGTTTTCTTCCCATACATTCAGAATCCTGCCGAAGAATAATCTAACTTTTCAGAGAAGAATGTTCCGTCAAGAGAACAGATATCGGTTACTAGTTTAACAAGAGACTCTAGAAGCATCTTCAAACCAAGCTTCAGAGGCTATCCTGCCTGAAAAATCGATGAACGATTTTATTCCTGAGCCAATTTTCGGGCAGATCATTCTGATGATTCAAGAGGAAATTTTTTTGAGGAGAAGAAACAACGAAGTCGACAGGGAACTTTACCAGCCTCCTTTTCTGAAATGGGCTGGATAGATATTGTCCACTAATCGATAGTGGTGAATTTATTAGAATGTTGTCTCAATCAAAATTATGACTTCTCCGCTTTTGTAGATGATGTCTCTTCTGATGAAAACCAATCCATGCAGCAAAACCATTCGTTTTTCTGGCTTTCATAGGTTGAGTGATAATTCCCTTTTCGGTCTTTGGTCATTTCATATTGTGATTGATAGTGATAGGTCCCAGGAAGATTTTTTTCCATTCGTTTTTGTGCCACAACTTTGATATCGTTTTTCTTGGTATTACTAGATGAGTGCGCCGAGACCGTTTGTATGCCCACAAATAATACACAACTGAGAAGAACGATAGATTTGATACTTCGTGAAGCAAGACACGCAAGAGCGGAACACTTTGATTCTGTCATAAATAACCTCCCTCTTTTGGTCGAAATTCTCATCTGATTAATCTTAGCGCCATTTTCTATTGTTCAAGTTTTATAAGCACTGAGTCCTGAACTCAATGATGTCGTCCACGATACTTATCGAATTGCTCACAATCGATCCCCCATAGGAATGAGCAATGTTGAAGAGAGATTGGACTAATTGAAGAACGTTGGTAGATGTTTATGAAATTTTGTGGAGATCAATCCAATAAAAGCAAAAACTATTAGAAGTGCAGGAAGAGAATAGACGAATTTTTTTAAGAAATCATATTGAACAGTTGAGCGGAATGATTCTTAATCAGCTAGAAACATTTGAGGTTTTTTAGGATCACGGCGTGGGCACTGGAGATAAACGCTTGATTTTGTAGGTACCACCCCATTCACGTGGCGGGATATTTTTTTGCGTACCGACTCGGACGTACCACCAAACGCCGTTGGCTGTCTTACCATCTTCTGACAAAAGCACTTCAAAGCCACCTTCCCGATCGTTACCCTTTTGATGCCAAGTGCCTGACCAGAGTCGATCAATCACCTTTTCAGTTTGAATCCGCCCTTCTTGCCAATTGTATGGACCATTGCCCTTGGCATTTAAAGTGGCTTGATATGCTTTGTCTTCTTCTTGAATTTCCCATTCACCGGTGAAGTCCATCTCAACTGAACTGTCTCCAGTTTTTGTTGACGTAACTTCATGTTTCACAGCCAAAGGTTTAATGGGTTCCCGCATAGATTCATGCCAATTGACAAGCATCCATGTCCCATCGCGACGATTCAAGACGCCCGTATCGCGCAAAGGCCAGGTTTTCTTGACCGGGCCATCAGCCGTTTCCACTTCACGGTTATAATCAATTTCCATGGCAAACCAGGCAACATCTCTCTGTTGCCAAACTTTAAGGTTTAGAATATCGATGGTTAATCCACTGAGCATGGAAAACTCTTCTTCAAAGGCTTGCTTCACGTCTTTCCATCCGATGTATTTGCGACCACCTATGGTGTAACCCACAGTATCCTCATCTGCGGCCATATGGGTTTCGAGAGTCTTTAAGTCCATTTCAGCATTAGCTTTGACGATCTTTCGAATGACGGTTTCTGGATTGTCTATTTTATTCTCCGGTGCTTTAGCCCACACTCCCCAATTCCCATACAGGAACAGAAGAACACTCAAGCTGAGCATCCATATTGCTCGCCGTAAACAATTCTTCGATGCTTTCCGAGTTAACACGGAGTTGCCGCTCGCTGTAATGAAGAACATTGGCGATTCCTTTCTGAAGTGCATTTTTTTGAGAAATGAATCAGACTTGATGAAAAACAGAGGGAAGGATATGACAACTCGTATCTATACGAGAACAATCTCAATTAGGTATGAAGATGTTTCATGGCAGCAGCACATAAAATAATAAACACGCCCATCCACAGAGCTACTCGTTGAAAGGGTACAGGCTCTACAGCCATTTCATCCAACTCTTCCTGATCCTCATGGCCAGTCGGGTCATTTTGAAAAATGATGGTATAGAGAAATATCGTCAGAATCCCTAAGACTAAGAACAACTTAATGAAAAAAACGGTAAGATATTTGGCATGATGGGCTACGCCTTCTCCCGTCGCCATGATCATCCCTTCACTGACATAATGTAAGTTAGCTCCTCCGGTAAAGAGAATGACAACCAAGAGAATTCCCACTACTCGTTTGTACTGCCTGTAAAATGTTTCTGATATGGGTTTGATCAATTCTTTTGGAACGGTAGTTTTCAGACAAGGAGTGACAGCCATGACCAGAAAGGCGAGGCCACCAATCCACACGACGGCAGAAAGCAGATGAAGCCAATGCACTAATATGGGAATGAGTTGATTGAGGTCGGTGAGAACCCCAAGAAGGGATTCCATTAGAACTTAAAGACCGGCTTTTCGTTGCCAAAGCGACGCTTGCGAAGTTCTTCCATTAATTCAATGGTGACAACAGGGATGCCCTGTTCAGTCGCATGGCGCTCTACACCTTTTTTTACCATGGCTCGCAGAAAATAGGGAATGCGACTCAGCCGTTCTTCTGACGCTTGGTCCCATTCCACAGATGAAGATTCCGGCACATTGAAAGCTACCTGGATTTTCTCACCACCCTTTGGAGTATACAGGCACCACTCGTCTTCATCCATCCAATCACCATGATCTACGTAAGGTCGCGCTCGACAACCGCCACAGATTTCACTGAATTCACAATCGCCACACTTGCCTTTGAGGTGCGGGTACCGAAAGGAATCAAAAATCTCCGACTTTTCCCATAAGTCAACGAAGCTATTATCCTTAATATTCCCTGCAGACAAAGGCATATATGGGCAAGGCGTGAGGTCGCCATTGGGTGTCACCCTGGCATAGTTGGTCCCAGCAAGGCATCCACCACCCATATAACCTTGCGCTTTGGTAATAGGGGAATTCGGGTCTTTTTCATAGGCTAGACGCTTAAAGTGCGGCGCACATCTCGCTCGAACCAACATATCCTGGTATTTGTCCTGGGATTCGATCAGATGAGTTAAGACTTCTTCGTATTGAGAGGGAGAAATGTCAGTGAGTTCTTCTCCTCGGCCCGTACAAACCATGAAAAACACATTCAGCACCTTGGCTCCAAGATCATGGGACCAGTCGATGACGGCGGGCAATTCTTGATAATTCATGGGTTGTGCACTGAAATGCACTTGGAATTGGAGCCCATTGCGTTTACAGGCTTCGATACCTGCCAATGCACCTTCCCAGGCATTCGGCAATCCACGAAAGGCATTGTGTTTGGCTGCATCAAGGGAATCAATGCTGATGCCTACTCCCATCACACCGATTTCAACCATTTGCTTCGCCATGGCATCGTCAATCAACATACCATTGGTGCCAAAGACCACCATAAATTGATGTTTTACAGCATGACGCGCGATGTCCAAAATGTCGGGACGGACCAACGGTTCACCGCCTGTAATTACAAGCAAGCTTCCCTGATTGACCTCGGCAATTTGATCAATCAAACGAAAGCATTCTTCTGTGGTGAGTTCATCATCTCCACCACCCATTTTCGTTGTGGCATCCAAATAACAATGATCGCATTTAAGATTGCAGCGACTGGTGAGATTAAGGGCGACAAGATATGGCTTGAAATCATCAACCGTTCGACCATCACCCGGTGCGTCAATTCCTGTGCCTGGTCGCAAGGTTTCAAATTTCGAGACGGTACTCGAACCTAATGAAGCTAGGCTATTGAAGACTGAGTTGAGAACTGGAAGAGATTTACCCATTATTGCCAGCTCCGGATTGAGCTTCGGAGGAAGCCCCTGTCCCGGTCAACTTGGCAACAATGTCTTTGACATTCCCCGTTTTCATGGCTTCTTCCATGGTTTCCTTCGCTTGCTCAATACCTTGGTTCGCCACATCAAGGGTGATGGTCGTGGTCCCGACTTTTTCTGCATGTTTGATGATTAACGCTTTGGTGCAGTCTCTCATAAAACCAGCTGGAGCCCGTTCAAGTCGCTGAAGGGCATCCGGCTCCCAAGTAAACGGATCAGATCCATTGGCCTCAGGCGCTTGATCATTCTTATCAGAACCCATAGTGGAGGCCTCCCCAGCAGTTTTATTGGCAAAAATTGGAGTATAGTCCTCGGCCGCCGCCTCTTGAATCATCGGGGCCGCATACTCCAACGAAATAGTTGTTATTCCTAATTTTCTCGCTGTTTTTTCGATTTTTGCTTTTGCTCGCCGACGCTGAAATCCTGCGGGAACCGCACGAATGGCTTCTCGCGCGTCTTTGGTCCATTGCATGGGAATATCGTCGTAGGCAACGTCGGTTTCTAGGCCACCCTCCGCTTGAGCCGCCGCATCAAAAATAGATTTATCCACTTGTTTAAATTGCGCACCATCAAGGCTGCAAACCGGACACATGACCGGATGAGCCCCTTTCCCAATATAGCCACATCCCCCACACACATAATAATCTCGAGACATTCGATCTAGATAATTTTGATTTCCGGCACTCAATGGATTGGCAGTAGTTGGTTTTTCTTCTACCACCTGAGACATCATCCCACTCATTGTGGATCCCATTAAATCTTGCGCCACCTGATTGTCCGCTTGCATGGCATTCCGATCAATACCTGCAGCATCCAAGTTTCCACCAAGAGTTTTCATGGCGTCCATGGCGCCAGCCGGGAGAATATCCCCCACCGCCTCATCAATCACAGAATTACTGATGATCGTATGGCCTTTTTCAATGGCATAGCGATGAATGGCGGTTTTTGCTACACCTCGCGCAAAGACTGGAATTTTTTCCATACGTCGTAAGGATTCTTCCGTCCAGGCAATCGTGTATTCTGCTTGGGTATCAATCGGCGGTACAAATTTTCTATTTGAGACCAAAACATTACAAGGAGCGGAACGCAAGAGATTTTCTGCGTTACTGCCGATATCCATATCCTCATCACTATGCACACCTATGCGACCAACGATGAGCAGCCAAGGCTGCTCTTTCCGCACATATTGGATAACTTTCTCAAAGGCTTTCCCATCCAACAGCGTGGTTTTAATATCAGCCCCTTCGTCCTGTGCCACATCGCGTGAGACATCTAAATGTGATTGGTATATTTTGGCCAATCCACTATCAATCACTTCTTCATGCAGTTTTTCTTGTTCTTTAAACCGGAAGACTTTCCCGGCCTCTTCGTTCAGAACGCCGGAAATGCTATGGAACGCGGCATAATGAAAGTAGGGGTCAAATGCAGAAATCGCTTCGACCGGCTTATTCAATGCCTTCCCCAGAGCCAACGCCGTTTTTAATCCACCAAAAGAATAATGGCTACCATCCACGGCAACCACAATTTTCCCTCCATTCATGGGCTTGGTATCTTTTACAATGAACATGTCAGAATTTCGAACTCTCCGTATGACACGCTCAGTGTTACTTCCAATAAGAGAGTCTTTGACAGCACCCACGCCCAAGGCACCCATTATAGTTAGGTCATAGCCATTCTTCGCGATATCTTCTGCAATAGCTTTCCAATTGCGCCCTTCCAATGAGCGCCGTTCCAGAGGAATATTGGCTTCATCACATTTCTCGCCGACATAGTCTAAATAAGAATCGGTAATGATTTGGAGACCTCGGGTAATAAGAGAATCGTGGATTTGCCTCTGTCGATCCAATTCTTTCTCATCATGATATTCTTCAGGGAGACCGGCTTCCATTTGCTTAAACCGTTTGTCGTGCATCTTGGCTGCATAGACATGGCTCCCCACCATTTTTGAACCAAAAACCTTGGCAAATTGGACGCCCAGCTCCACAGCCATATTAGAATGGTCTGAGTTATCGACTGGGACATATATCGTTTTATACATTCACGAGCCTCCTTATCGAGATTCCCCTGAAAAAAGCACCAATACCCCTCTCGCATTTTTCGCAAGGAAATTCACCGATATTCCTAAGTTTCTCAGTAAATTAACAGCGGATCTTACCACCCTGAATTTCGGTTATGCAAGCAAAACGCAGGAGTCATCACCATGAAGTCACTTTGGAAAAATCATCTATTTTTCAACTGGTTTTGATGAAGAATTTTGTTGCCATGCCCTTGGAACTGATCATCACATAACAAGTAAGTATATTTAATTAAAAATATGTATTATAACTTAATAAATTAAGAAATACGAACTCAAAAAAGACAAAAGCCTCAATTTAAAAGTAGGAAAAAGAAAAGAAGGCCAGTATCTATCTGTTGAATTAAAGCATTGGCCATTATATCCTTAAATCAAGTTCGCTCTTTTCAAGTTTTTTTGTTTTTTTCCGAAAAACCCCCAATCTAATTATTCACAACTTGCAGTCTTGCACGCCTGTTTTTTGCAAAAATTTTGCACAATTACCTCGCTTTACCGTATAATAAGCGTTTTGGTTTTTGCATTATTCACTTAGGGTCTTGGTCCGAGAGGAGCATGAGGCTCAACTAATTGCTAGGGGGATTCAATGAGACAAAGCAGCTACCTGTTTACTTCGGAGTCGGTTACTGAAGGACATCCCGATAAAATTGCTGACCAGATTTCTGATGGGATTTTAGATGCGATCATGGCTAAAGATAAGAATTGCCGGGTAGCCTGTGAAACGTTGATAACCACTGGGATTGCATTTGTTGCTGGAGAAATCTCCACCAAAGCCTACGTGGAAATTCCTGATATTATTCGAGACACCATTAAAGGCGTTGGGTATTCAGATGCAACATGGGGATTTGATCATCGTACCTGTTCTGTCTTGACCTCAATTGATAATCAATCTGGCGATATCGCGATGGGAGTAGATACCGGAGGAGCCGGGGATCAAGGCCTCATGTTTGGTTACGCCTCCAATGAAACCGCTGAACTCATGCCAATGACCATCGTCCTGGCCCACCGACTCACTCGACGTTTAGCCGAAGTGCGAAAGAAAAACATTTTGAATTGGGTCCGGCCAGATGGGAAAGCCCAAGTCACCATTGAATACAAAAATGGCAAGCCCGTCAGAATAGATACCATCGTGGTTTCGACACAACATAGTGATGTGGTGACATCAAAGAAAATTGAAAAAGATATCATGGAAAAAGTTATTATTCCCGTCATGCCCAAGAAACTGTTTAACCCTAAAAATATCAAATTCCACATTAATCCAACAGGACGATTTGTTGTGGGAGGACCAATGGGTGATGCAGGACTCACGGGCCGCAAAATTATTGTTGACACCTATGGTGGAGTGGGTAGCCACGGTGGAGGGGCCTTTTCTGGAAAAGATCCGAGCAAAGTTGATCGGTCGGCCTCATACATGGCCCGCTACATTGCCAAAAATATCATTGCCGCTCGGTTGGCTGAAAAATGTGAAGTGCAATTAGCCTACGCCATTGGCGTTGCTGAACCCGTCTCAGTTTTGGTGGATACCAAAGGAACAGAAAAAACCAACGTAGAGCGCATTGAAAAATTAGTGCGTAAACATTTTTCCTTAACACCAAAGGGCATTATCGAACACCTCAAATTGCGCCGTCCTATCTATAAACAAACAGCCGCCTATGGTCATTTTGGGCGCAACGAACCAGGGTTTAGCTGGGAAAAAACCGACAAAGCTGCCTTGCTACGACGGGAAGCTGGGTTATAATTTTATCAAAAACGTTTCAGCTAGATTGAGGGAAGAAAGTAAACTTCCTCCCCTCAATCTATATCTTTGTATTGCGTAATTAGCATAATTAGTTAGACCACAGACCAACGAGGGGAGCGATCATTATGAGTACTGCAAGCACATTAGAAACAACAACACAAGACTATAAAGTTGCGGATATCAACCTTGCCGCCTGGGGCCGAAAAGAACTCCAGATCGCCGAAACGGAAATGCCAGCATTGATGGCTCTCCGAGATAAATTTCGTAGCTCCCAACCGCTGAAAGGCGCCAAAATTTTGGGCTGCATACACATGACCATCCAAACTGGTGTGCTCATTGAGACCCTCATTGAGCTGGGTGCTGAAGTACGCTGGTCTTCTTGCAATATCTTTTCAACACAGAATCACGCGGCGGCGGCAATTGCCGCTAAAGGGATTCCCGTTTTTGCATGGAAGGGCGAGACCGAAGAAGAATATGAATGGTGTCTAGAACAAACCATCTTAAAAGATGGCAAGCCCTGGGATGCCAACATGATTCTAGATGACGGGGGCGACCTCACCCTTATGCTCCATGAAAAATTCCCCGCCATGATGAATCACATTCACGGCATTACTGAAGAAACAACCACAGGCGTGCATCGGTTACAAGAAATGTTGAAAAATGGCACATTAAAAGTTCCGGCTATCAACGTGAATGACTCCATCACGAAGTCCAAAAATGACAATAAATACGGATGCCGCCACAGCTTGAATGACGCCATAAAGCGTGGAACTGATCATTTGATGGCAGGGAAAAAAGCACTGGTCATTGGCTATGGTGATGTTGGAAAAGGATCTGCTCAATCACTTCGACAAGAAGGCATGATTGTCAAAATATCAGAAATCGATCCTATTTGTGCTATGCAAGCCTGCATGGATGGGTTTGAAATTGTTTCCCCATACAATAACGGAAATAATACTGGGCAAATCGAAGACATCAATGCCAGCCTTCTTGGCAACACAGACTTAGTTGTGACGACAACTGGGAACCTGAATGTTTGCGATTCAGCCATGTTACAAACGTTAAAAAATGGCGCGGTTGTGTGTAATATCGGACATTTCGACAATGAAATCGACACGGCTTACATGCGGAAAAATTGGGAGTGGGAAGAAGTCAAACCTCAAGTCCACAAAGTCTATCGGAATAAAGCCGCTAAAGATCATTTGATCTTATTGTCTGAAGGAAGACTGGTAAATCTCGGAAATGCCACCGGTCATCCTTCACGGATTATGGATGGCTCATTTTCTAATCAAGTCCTCGCGCAAATTTATTTATATGAGCGAAAGTTTGCTGACCACGCTGAACCAGAAACCCCAACGGTTCAAGTTCTACCCAAGATTTTGGATGAAGAGGTCGCAGCCCATATGGTCCGTGGATTTGGCGGCGTTTTGACGAAGCTGACTCAAGCCCAAGCTGATTATATTCACGTATCTACTGACGGCCCATTCAAAGAAGATACCTACAAGTACTAATTGACCATATGCTTTGGTCGCTTTCATTTTGAGGAAAGCGATCAAAGCCACCTTCGCTGGCTAAACAACCGACTAGATTTTTCACATAATTCTGGTAAGCTGATGGAGGGGAGGATTGCTATCTACGACTAGCTACCTCTTTACATAGAACCTGCTAGCGTGTATCCTCATCTTGCTCTTTTACACAAGCAGGTCCAACCTGTAAAGTATAGTATTAGCAACCCACTTTCCTGTAAAAGAGTAACCATTATTTAATGTTTTCTCGATTAATTGATTCCCACGCTATCGGATCATATCGTGGCATCAGGATCTTTCGGTGAGGAATACATAAGAACATTGCCGCCATGTCAAGAACCCTAGACCCCGCTAAAGCCGGGATACCTCAACGAGACTACCCCACTATGTTCCTTTTTGGATTCATCGTGTTGGCCACTCTAGTTGGGTTGCCAACATATGCCTATTTTTACGACTTTACATGGGTTGATTGGACCATGTTTGTCTCCTTGTACATGATCACAGGACTCGGCATTACAGTAGGCTATCATCGTTTGCTAACGCACAGAAGTTTCAAATGCCCCAATTGGGTCAAGATGGGATTTTTAATTGCTGGAGGCATGGCTCTAGAAAATTCTGCATTACGATGGTGTGGAGATCACCTCAGACATCATGCTCGCTGTGATCAAAAAGAAGACCCCCATAATGCAACACTTGGGTTTTGGCATAGCCATTGTGGATGGATTTTTTGGAAAGACCCAAACCGAGATCCCAAATATCAAACACGTCTTCTACAAGATCCGTTGGTCGTCTGGCAAAATCGGTATTATCTTCCAATTGTTTTGATCGGGCTTTTCCTACCTTTTTTTGTCGGATTGCTCTACAACGGGTGGATTGGTGGAATAGGTTGTTTTCTTTTGGCAGGCCTAGCCCGCACCTTTTTTGTGTTAAACTCCACATTCTTCATTAATTCCATCTGCCACATGTGGGGTAAGCAACCTCATAGCACTGCGGATTCCAGCCGAGATAGTTGGTGGATTTCTCTACTCACGTTTGGGGAGGGCTACCACAACTATCATCACATGTACCAAAGCGATTATCGCAATGGGGCTCGCTGGTATGACTTTGACCCATCAAAATGGTTGATTTGGACGCTGAACAAAATTGGACTGGCTTACGATCTGCGCCGCCCAGCTTCCAGCCGAAACTAGCGGCCTTCCTACGTCTCTAGCTCGTTCACAATTCGAAATCACATCCCGTTGTATCTCTTTTTCCCAACCGCTGGCATTTTTGATGCTCTCGTGCGGTCATAATTGAGAATAGAAGAAATCGTGTGATAAATTCACCTGTATTCACAAGAGTTTTGGAAATAACATTGCGGCTGAAATTCAAGAAAAATACAGCGTAATGTTTAACGAAAACCTATGGCCGACTCCCGCTTACCATAGAACGCGGCTAAGGGCTTTTTCCTTTACAGCAATACGTGCAAGAGGTATCCTAAGTGTGCCCTTCTTGACTGCTTTCTGTTTTGCTGCATGTTGTGATTTCATAATGTTTATTCGTTCGTATACGAATATTTTAACCTTATAGCTCAATCACTAGGCCTCTCATCGTGGATCAAATACTCAAAACAGTTACCCAAAATCGTCAACTAGACTATCTCAATACCATCGTTTTTGGTTTCATAGCAGCAGGAACGATAATCACCGTTCCCTTGTATGCCTATTTTTATGATTTCTCCTGGCTGGCCTGGACGATGTTTTTTGCCTTGTACATATTTACGGGTTTAGGCATTACCGTAGGGT
>CAKZPV010000019.1 GCA_937139405.1 uncultured Nitrospirota bacterium | reverse complement strand
CTTCTCTCAGCGTATGAGTATCCGGGAGACGATATCCCTGTGATCAAAGGTTCTGCTCTAAAAGCCTTAGAAGGCGAAGAGAAATGGGAAGCAACAGTGCTTGAGCTGATGGAAGCAGTAGACAGCTTTATTCCTGAACCAACAAGAGAGATTGACCAGCCAGTCCGAATGCCTGTAGAGGACATCTTGACGATCCAAGGTCGCGGAACAGTAGCAACCGGAAGAGTAGAAAGAGGGATCGTCAAGGTAAATGAGCCGGTAGAGATCGTCGGTATCAGAGACACACAAACTTCTGTCTGCACCGGAGTAGAGATGTTTAAGAAGCTTCTCGATGAAGGAAGAGCAGGCGATAACGTGGGTATTCTTTTAAGAGGAGTGGAAAGATCAGATATCGAACGCGGGCAGGTAATTGCCAAGCCGGGAACGATCACACCACACACGAAGTTCAAGGCAGAAGCTTATGTCCTGACAAAAGAAGAAGGCGGAAGACACACACCTTTCTTCACGGGATACAGACCACAGTTCTACTTCAGAACAACAGATATCACGGGAGTGGCAAACTTACCGGATGGAGTAGAAATGGTAATGCCTGGAGACAACATTGAGATGGAGATCGAATTGATCAATCCGATCGCAATGGAGAAAGGCTTAAGGTTCGCTATTAGAGAAGGCGGAAGAACAGTAGGAGCGGGCACCGTTTCTGAAATTGTTGAGTAAGAGTTAGAATTGCTGCCTGATAATAGGTAGTGGTTCAACGCGGAGAGCGATATGGCACGAGATAACATTATTTTGCAGTGTACAGAGTGTAAAGAGCGTAATTACACAACGACTAAGAATAAGAAAACAACTCCAGACAGATTGGAGCTGAAGAAATTCTGTAGCCGTTGCCGTTGTCACACCTTGCATAAGGAAAATAAATAGTTCGATTTTGGATTTACGATTGCCGATTTTAGATTGCTGGTTTGCGAAATTGCTTTTGGAGTATTTAGTTGAATAGAAACGACTGAACAATACGACGAGCGGTAAACGCGAATCCGGAATTTAAAATCGAAAATTGTCTAGGGGCATAGTGTCAACGGTTAGCACGTCGGTCTCCAAAACCGAAAGTCCGGGTTCAAATCCTGGTGCCCCTGCCAAATGTTTTTTTCTTGGGGGGATGTTTTGTGGGGAGCTCAAGGAAATATAGCTTAAAATGTGGGAGATAGGATTTGTTTAAGAAGATTTGGTCTTCGATTACAGAGTTTCTGTCTGACGTTCGAAGCGAGTTGAAGAAAATTTCATATCCTACGAGATCTGAAACGATTGGTTCGACGACGGTCGTACTGCTGTTTTGCGTCATTATGTCTATATATTTGTCGGTAGTGGATTCATTTCTGGTTTGGTTGATCAGCAGGATTGTCTAACGGAGAAGAAAGGGATTCATGGCGAGCCATTGGTATGTCATACACACCTACGCTGGATTCGAGGGTCGAGTTCGAACTGGTATTGTTGAGCGAGCCAATCAATTAGGGATGAGTGAAGCTATGGGGCAAGTGCTAGTCCCTACTGAAGATGTCGTAGAATTTAAAGAGGGAAAGCGTCGAGCTTCAAAGAGGAAATTTTTTCCTGGTTATGTATTGCTAGAGGCTATTGGGCCAATTAATGACGAAATGGTTGCAATGATCAAGGAGACTCCTAAGGTCACAGGCTTTGTTGGCGGTGGGGCGCGGCCGATTCCGTTGGATCCTGAGGAGGTGGCTACATTGCTCACGCAGCTCGAGTCTGGAGTTTCTGCTCCAAGGGAGTTGGCTAGCTTTTCGAGGGGTGACAATGTGCGGATTGTTGATGGGCCGTTTTTAGGCTTTAATGGATTGGTGGATGAGGTAGACCAGGATCATGCAAAGATCAAAGCGTTGGTGAGTATTTTTGGTCGATCAACTCCTGTCGAGTTGGCATTTTCTCAGGTTGAGCGAGTATGAGCTGAATTCTTGGTTCTGTTTTGCTGGGTATTTTATAAGGAATATTTGGAAATTTAAGGTAGGTGAACGTATGGCGAAAGAAGTAACGAGTCAAATTAAATTACAGATCCCTGCCGGGAAAGCAAATCCTGCGCCTCCCGTTGGCCCATCATTGGGTCAGCATGGGGTAAACATTATGGAATTTTGCAAGCAGTTTAATGCGAAGACCCAGAAGCAGGAAGGCAGCATTATTCCCGTGGTGATTTCTGTTTATAAAGATCGAAGTTTTAGCTTTATTACTAAGACGCCTCCAGCATCGGACCTTTTGAAAAAAGCGGCAGGTGTCATTAAGGGATCTGGAATTCCACATAAGAATAAAGTGGGTACTATTACTCAGGCCCAATTAGAAGAGATTGCTAAGTTGAAGGTAGAAGATTTGAATGCTAGTGATATTCCAGCTGCCATGCATGTGATTGCGGGAACGGCTAGGAGTATGGGCATTTCGGTTGAAGGGTAATTCTTTCGAGGGCTTTCAGATTAAGAAAGAAGAGGGTGTGTATTGTGGGGAAAAATTTTAAAGAAGCATTGGTGAAGGTATCAAAGCCGGAATATTCACTGGAAGAAGCGAGTGGCTTAGTCAAGGAGGCTTCGTTCGCTAAATTTGATGAGTCGGTTGAGTTGGCTTTGTCCTTAGGTGTGGATCCGAAGCGGGCTGATCAAATGGTGCGTGGAACAACTGTTCTGCCTCATGGTACCGGTAAAAAGATCCGTATATTAGTGATTGCTAAGGGGGAGAAGGAGCAGGAGGCGAGAGAGGCTGGGGCTGATTATGCCGGGAGCGATGATCTTTTGCAGAAAATCCAGGAAGGGTGGTTGGATTTCGATTCGATGATTGCCACTCCTGACATGATGGGGGCTGTTGGAAGGCTGGGCAAGGTCCTTGGTCCTCGTGGGCTAATGCCGAATCCAAAGACGGGAACCGTGACATTTGAGGTTGGTAAAGCCGTTCAGGAAATTCTAAAGGGTCGAGTAGAATATAAAGTCGACAAGGCTGGAAATGTGCATGTGCCTGTTGGGAAGGTCTCGTTTCAGGGACAGCAGATTACTGACAATGTTCGGGCTGTGTTCGATTCTATTCTGAAGGCCAAGCCTTCCTCCAGTAAAGGGAAGTATGTCAAGAGTGCCACATTGTCGAGTACGATGGGGCCTGGAATTCGCTTGGATAGCGTAGGGCTTGCCAAGCAAGTTGGGTGAACTTTTAATCTGAGATAGGTGAGTTGGGGTATGAAAAAAACTGACAAAACAGAGGTTGTGGCGGCCTTGCATGACCGCTTTTCGCGCGCGCGAATAGCCATTGTGACTGAATGTGCAGGCATGCCCGTCAATCAAGTGAATGACTTGCGGAAAAAGCTTCGTCAAGCCCAGGCGCATTTGCATGTGGTGAAGAATACATTGGCTGTTCGAGCTATCGGTGATACCTCTCTGCTGCCTCTGGAGCCTTTGCTTAAGGGGCAATCCGTTTTGGTTCTTGGATATGATGATCCGGTGTTGCCAGCGAAGGTGATACGGGATTTCATTAAAGCGGAAAAGTGTGAAAAAAGTTTGCAGGTCAAGGGTGGAGTGCTTGATGGGGAGGAGCTGGATCCGGCTCGTCTGTCATCGGTAGCAGATTTGCCATCAAAGCCAGAATTGCTTGCAATGTTGTTGTCGGCCTTCCAGGGGCCCATTCGTGGGTTTGTGGGGGCATTGGGTCAGATTGTCAGGAGTATTGTTGCGGTATTGGCCGCCATACAAGAAAACAAAACGCAGAAAGGAGAGCAGGAAATGAGTGCTACGGAAACAAAAATGTCAAAGGAAGATTTCATTAAGGCCATAGAGGGGCTGAGTGTGCTTGAGTTGTCTGATCTGGTGAAAGGCTTGGAGGATCGGTTTGGTGTGACGGCGGCGGCTCCGGTGGGTGTTGCTGCGGCAGCTCCAGGTGCGGCAGCGCCTGCAGCTGAAGAAAAGACAGAGTTTGATGTTGTCTTGACTGCGGCGCCGGCAGATAAAAAGATTCAGGCCATTAAGGTTGTCCGTGAGATTACTGGTTTGGGCCTAAAGGAGGCGAAGGATTTAGTTGAGGGTGTGCCCAAGGCTGTGAAGGAGGGTGCGTCCAAAGAGGAGGCTGAGGCGATTCAGAAGAAGCTGCAAGAAGTAGGTGCCACGGTCGAAGTTAAATAGTTCTCTGAATTTGGAAAGTTCTGATGCGCGGATTAGTTTTGGATGGCCGTTAATCCATAAGGAGATGTGAATGGCACAAGCAGCCTTTGAGGGCAGTATTCAGCGACATAGTTTTTCGAAAATTCAAACGCATATCGTCATTCCGGACTTAGTCGAGGTTCAGCGTCGATCCTATGAAGAGTTTTTGCAGGCAGAGACGTTGCCTGATCGCCGTGATGAAAAGGGATTGCATGCGGCGTTTAAAAGCGTTTTTCCGATCATGGATTACAATAATTCGGCTATTTTGGAGTTTTCGAGTTATTCCTTGGGGACTCCAAAGTACGATATTCGAGAATGTATTGAGCAGGGGATGACGTTTGCGGCTCCATTAAAGCTACGTGTCCGGTTGGTTGTCTTTGATCAACAGGATAAAGCGGTAAAGAATCGCGTGTTGGATGTGCGGGAGCAAGAAGTCTATGTTGGGGAATTGCCCTTAATGACTGATCGAGGCACCTTTATTGTTAATGGGACGGAGCGGGTAGCTGTCAGTCAGCTACATCGGTCTCCGGGTCCTTCGTTTGGGCATGATAAGGGGCGTACGCATTCCAGTGGAAAAATTTTGTTTTCCGGTAGGATTATCCCATATCGAGGTTCATGGTTGGATTTTGAATATGATGCAAAAGATATTTTGTACGTCCGTATCGACCGTCGCCGAAAAATGCCAGCCACCATTTTGCTGAAGGGTTTTGGTTTTAGTACTGATGACCTGTTGAAAATGTATTACCCAATTGAGGAAGTTCGAGTGAGTAATGGCAGCTTGCTTCGCAAGTTAGACCCCGAGATTCATGCTGGGTTGCGGGCTCCTCGAGATCTTGTTGATAAAGCTGGTGAGGTGTTGGCCAAAGAGGGTATGAAATTAAATAAAACCCTCATGGGCCGTGTGCGGTCAGCTGGTATTAAGGAAATTCCTATTAAATCGGATGATTTGGTGGGGCGGGCTGTTTTGACGGAGCTAGTAGATCCTGAGAGTCAAGAAGTGCTGTTAGAGAAAAATCAGCGGCTAACTGCCCCTGTTTTGGAGCGGATTTTAGAAGGTCGAATGGAAAGTTTTAAGGTCATTTATTTGGATAGTCCTACGACCAGCCCGGTTATTTTGGATACGCTTGAGGCTGAGCGAACTTCTTCAAAAGAGGAGGCCTGGGTTGAGATTTATAAGCGTCTTCGTCCAGGGGAGATGCCTTCAATTGAATCGGCAAAGCTGTTGTTTGAAAATCTATTTTTGAACCCCAAGCGGTATGATTTATCCCCCGTTGGTCGTTTGAAAATGAACAAGCGGTTTAATCTAGATTTGTCGTTGGAGCAGCGAACCTTATCGGCTCAAGATATCGTTGAAGTAGTAAGATGTCTGGTTGATCTCAAGGGCGGTAAGGGCGATGTGGATGATATTGACCATTTAGGTAATCGCCGAGTTCGTTCCGTTGGAGAGCTCTTGGAGAATCAAATTCGCATTGGGTTGGCTCGGATGGAGCGGAGTATTAAAGAGCGTATGAATCTTCTTGATATGGAAACCGTATTGCCTCACGATCTTATTAATGCCAAGCCCATTGTGGCGGCAATTAAAGAGTTCTTTGCGGGTAGTCAGCTATCTCAATTTATGGATCAGACGAATCCATTGGCTGAAATCACTCATAAGCGGCGTCTTTCGGCTCTGGGGCCTGGTGGATTGACTCGTGAGCGTGCGGGTTTTGAAGTGCGTGATGTGCATCCATCTCACTATAGCCGGATCTGTCCAATCGAAACCCCAGAAGGTCCAAATATTGGACTGATTACGTCCTTAGCGACCTATGCCCGCATTAATGAGTTTGGTTTTATCGAGGCGCCATTCCGAAAAGTGCGAAAGGGTCGTGTCTCTGATGAAGTCGAGTTTCTTTCGCCATTAGATGGGGATCGAGTTGTAATTGCGCAAGCTAACTCGGCGATGAATAAGGATGGAGTGCTCACTTCAGAAACGATCACCGCCCGAGAAGCAGGAGAGTTTGTCACGACAACTCCGGATACTGTGGACTATTTAGATGTGTCACCCAAGCAAGTCGTGAGTGTGGCCACAGCCCTCATTCCTTTTTTAGAGCATGATGATGCTAACAGGGCGCTCATGGGTTCCAATATGCAGCGACAGGCGGTTCCGACGGTCAAGAGTGATTCTCCTCTTGTGGGAACGGGAATGGAATCTGTTGTTGCCAGGGACTCGGGGTATTTGGCAATCGCGCAACGGGATGGGATTGTTGAGTCTGTGGATGCTCGAAGGATTGTTGTCCGGGCCGGTAGTAAGGAGAAGGATGAGAAAAAGAAAAGTTCCAGAATCTTGGATACATATGATCTCATAAAATTCCAGCGTACCAATCAAAATACTTGCATTACGCAAACGCCGATTGTTCGTGTGGGGCAACCCGTGAAAGAGGGGCAGGTGTTGGCTGATGGGCCGTCAATGGATCGCGGGGAATTAGCTTTAGGGAAAAACATTCTGGTGGCCTTCATGCCATGGGGTGGCTACAACTATGAAGATGCCATACTTCTCAGTGAAAAGTTGGTACGAGAAGATACGTTCACGTCTATTCATATCGAAGAATTTGAAGTTGAGGCTAGAGATACCAAATTAGGGAAAGAGGAAATTACCCGCGACATTCCAAATCTTGGTGAAGAAGCGCTTAGGAATTTAGATGAAAGTGGTATTGTTCGAATTGGGGCTGAGGTGAAGCCTGGAGATATTTTAGTTGGAAAAGTGACGCCAAAAGGTGAAACCCAACTCACACCTGAAGAAAAACTCCTCCGGGCCATTTTTGGAGAAAAGGCTGGAGATGTAAAAGATACGTCCTTGCAAGTTCCTCCCGGCATTGAGGGTATCGTGGTTGATGTCAAGATATTTTCCAGAAAAGGCGTGGATAAGGATGAGCGATCCCGAACAATTGAAACCGATGATCGTGTGAAGGTGGAGCGAGATTACCAGGAAGAACTTCGGATTATTGAGGAAGAACGCAACAGGAAGATCAGGAAATTGCTATTGGGGCAGTTTGTTGGGAGAGACTTGATGGATCCTGATAGCGGAGAAGTCATTCTGAAGAAGAAGGGGCGAATCACTGCAGATGTGCTTCGTAAGCTGACGGATGATGATGCGCGTCGAGTAATACTGGCTGATGCTGAAGAGCAAAAAAAGCTTGATGAGATTGAACGTGAAGCCAAGGACCAGATTGAAATTTTGCAAACGGAATATGATGAAAAAGTTGGCAGGTTGCGGCGAGGGGATGAATTGCCTCCGGGGGTTATTAAGCTGGTCAAAGTCTATTTGGCCATTAAGCGGAAAATTGCTGTCGGCGATAAAATGGCTGGACGGCATGGAAACAAGGGTGTTGTGTCTAGGGTGATGGCTGAAGAGGATATGCCTTATCTTCCTGATGGGACTCCCGTCGAAATTGTGTTAAACCCGTTGGGTGTGCCCTCGCGAATGAATGTGGGCCAAATATTGGAAACCCATTTAGGGTGGGCGGCACATGCCTTAGGTATTAAGGTAGAGACTCCGGTCTTTGATGGGGCTTCGGAAAAGGAAATCAAGGGATTGTTGGTTAAGGCGAATCTTCCGGAGTCTGGCCAATCGGTTGTGTTCGATGGTCGAACGGGCGAACCCTTCAAAAGTCCTGTGACGGTTGGGTATATGTATATGCTGAAACTCCACCACTTGGTCGACGATAAAATTCATGCTCGTTCCATTGGTCCTTATTCTTTGGTGACCCAGCAGCCTTTAGGCGGAAAAGCCCAGTTTGGTGGGCAACGTTTAGGGGAAATGGAGGTCTGGGCGTTACAGGCCTATGGGGCTGCCTCTACCCTGCAAGAATTTCTTACCGTGAAGTCTGATGATGTTCCGGGTCGTTCTCGTATGTATGAGGCGATTGTAAAGGGAGAAAATTTCCTTGAGCCTGGGTTGCCGGAATCATTTAATGTATTAGTAAAAGAGCTGCAAAGTTTGGGATTGGATGTGGAGCTGATTAAATCAGCCGAGTAGGCAGCCACATTCTTCATGCCCATTCACCATTCCTTATAACTGGAGGAATACACTTGGAAAGTATCCATTCGCTGTTTGAAAAGCCTCGGGATTCTGTCTCATTTGATGCGATGCGCATTCGTATAGCTTCGCCTGAAAAGATTCGTTCATGGTCCTATGGAGAAGTGAAAAAACCAGAGACCATTAATTACCGATCCTTTAAGCCGGAGCGTGATGGGCTTTTTTGCGCTAAGATTTTCGGTCCAACGAAAGACTGGGAATGCAATTGCGGAAAATATAAGCGCATGAAGCACCGAGGTATTGTGTGCGATAAATGTGGCGTAGAAGTTATTCAGTCAAAAGTACGTCGTGAGCGTATGGGGCATATTGAGTTGGCTGCGCCCGTAGCACACATTTGGTTTTTGAAGGGTGTGCCAAGTCGCATTGGGATCCTTTTGGATATGAGTCTCAAGCAATTGGAGAAAATTCTGTATTTTGAGGCGTATGTCGTCTTGGATCCTGGTAATACCGACCTCAAGGAGCGAGAGCTGTTAACGGAAGAACGGTATCGTGAATGCGTCGAAGAGCATGGGGTTACTTCTTTTAAGGTTGGTATTGGGGCTGAAGCAATTCGTGAGCTTTTGCGAAAAGTCGATATTGAGGCATTGTGGGATGAACGCCATGACAAAATCAAAAGTACGACCTCGGTAGCTGTTGGGAAAAAACTGACCAAGCGTCTAAAAGTGATCGAGGCTTTTCATACCTCGGGAAACAATCCTGAGTGGATGATTATGGATGCTATTCCTGTGCTACCTCCAGAATTACGTCCGCTTGTTCCCTTGGATGGTGGGCGATTTGCCACTTCTGATCTAAATGATTTGTATCGAAGAGTCATTAACCGAAATAATCGACTGAAGCGATTAGTTGAGTTGAAAGCGCCTGGAGTCATTATTCGGAATGAAATGCGCATGCTCCAAGAGGCTGTGGATGCGTTGTTCGATAATGGTCGTCGAGGTCGAGTAATTCGTGGTGCCAATAAACGGCCTTTAAAATCTTTGAGCGATATGCTGAAGGGTAAGCAGGGGCGTTTTCGTCAAAATCTTTTGGGTAAACGCGTCGACTACTCCGGGCGTTCGGTCATTGTTGTTGGTCCCGAGCTGCGCTTGAATCAATGTGGATTGCCGAAGAAGATGGCACTTGAGCTGTTTAAGCCATTTATTTTTCATAAATTAGAAGAGCGCGGTGCAGCGACAACCATAAAGAGTGCCAAGCGTTTGGTTGAAAAAGAGCGACCGGAAGTTTGGGATGTGTTGGATGAAGTTATTCGTGAGCATCCTGTCATGTTGAATCGTGCGCCAACTCTTCATCGATTGGGTATTCAAGCCTTCGATCCCATTTTGGTTGAAGGGAAAGCGATCCGTCTGCATCCGTTAGTCTGTGCAGCTTTTAATGCAGATTTCGATGGTGATCAGATGGCAGTGCATGTTCCTCTTTCGGTTGAAGCACAAATTGAAGCACGGGTATTGATGATGGCAGCAAATAATATCCTGTCGCCTGCGAATGGGCGGCCGTTGTCTGTTCCATCGCAAGACATGGTATTGGGTTGCTATTGGTTGACGAATGATCGTGATGGCGCACTCGGAGAGGGCAAGCTTTTTGCTTCAACAGAAGAAGTTCGTATTGCCTATGATTCGGGAGCCGTTGAGGAGCAGGCGCGGGTTAAAGTTCGAATTGAGGGTGAACTCGTTGAGACTACAGTGGGTCGAGTAATTTTGTCAGAGATTTTGCCCGCGGCCATGGCCTTTTCGCATGTGAATCAATTAATGACTAAAAAGGAAATCACCAAGCTAGTTGATCGTGTATACCGTTTAGCAGGACTTCATGATGTCGTCGTAATGTTGGACCGTTTGAAGGATTTAGGGTTCTCGTATGCGACCAAGGCTGGGGTGTCAATTTGTATTGACAATATGCATATTCCCTCTCGGAAGGGTGATTTGATCGATCGGGCACAAATCGATGTAAGTCAAGTGCAAAATCAATATAGTGAAGGGTTGATTACTAATGGGGAGCGGTACAACAAGGTCATTGATATTTGGGCTCATGTGAGTGAGCAGGTCGCCATCGAAATGATGAAGGAAATTAGCCAGGGTGGTGGGCGAGGCGAAACAGAGGGCCCTAACCCTATTTATATGATGGCTGATTCTGGTGCGCGTGGTAGTTCCCAGCAAATCCGGCAGTTGGGAGGGATGCGTGGTTTGATGGCTAAGCCATCTGGCGAAATTATTGAAACACCGATTACGGCCAATTTCCGCGAAGGGTTGACGGTGTTACAGTATTTTATTTCAACGCATGGAGCGCGAAAGGGGTTGGCGGATACTGCATTGAAAACGGCGAACTCTGGCTATCTCACTCGACGTCTCGTGGATGCAGCGCAAGATGTTATTATAAGTGAGCCGGATTGCCTTACGGTCAACGGTATTATTGTTTCAGCGTTGGTCGAAGGTGGTGAGGTCATTCAATCGTTAGATGAGCGGATTCTGGGGCGGCTAACTGCGGAGGATGTGCATGATCCGGTTACTCAAGAAATCATTGTGAGAGCCCATGATGAATTAGATGAGGAGCTTTGTAAGGCTATTGTTGAGGCGGGGATTGATCAAATAAAAATTCGTTCGGTGCTGACTTGCCAGTCTCGTTGGGGGGTTTGCGCAAAATGTTACGGAAGGGATTTAGCTCGCGGGCGTCTCGTTGAAAAAGGTGAGCCTGTTGGTGTCATTGCTGCTCAGTCAATCGGGGAGCCTGGGACTCAGTTGACGATGCGAACCTTCCATATCGGAGGAACGGCCAGTAAGGTTGTTGAGCAGACTGTTCTAGAGTCCAAGCATCAAGGAGTCATTAAGTTTTTAAGTTTCGATGCAAAAAAGAATGCAGATTTTCATAATCCCAGCATGGCAGTCAAAACACAGCAGGGAGATTGGGTGGTCATGGTCAGAAATGCCAAGGTCGCTGTCTATGATGATACGGGACGTGAGCGCGAAAAATATCCTTTGGTCTACGGGGCAAAAATTAAAGTGAAAGATGGTGGAAAAGTTGATGTAGGGCAAAAATTTGTTGAGTGGGACCCTTATTCGCTGACTATTTTGACCGAAGTTGGTGGGAAAATTGCCCTGGGTGACATCTCGGAAGGCGTCACAATCAAGGATGAGGTGGACGAAGTGACCGGGCTATCGCGTCGTGTCGTGATTGAGCAAGCTGGGACTAATTTGCGTCCACGTCTTTCAGTTAAGGATGAATCTGGAAAGACGGCAAAGCTGAGTTCTGGTTCTCCTGCACGATATTTGCTCCCTGTTGGTGCTCATATTTTTGTAGAAAAAGGTGGGACCGTGTTTCCGGGAGATGTGTTAGCGAAAATTCCTCGAGAAACAACTAAAACAAAAGATATTACAGGTGGGTTGCCTCGTGTTGCGGAATTGTTTGAAGCACGGAAGCCAAAGGAACATGCGGTTGTTAGTGAAATAGATGGAGAGGTTTCGTTTGGGGGGTTTGTGAAGGGGCTTCGAAAGGTCACCGTGGATAATAAAATTGGTGATGTGAAAGAATATTTGATCCCTCGTGGGCGTCATGTAAATGTTCATGAAGGCGATTGGGTGCGAGCAGGAGAGCCGTTAATGGATGGTTCTGCTAATCCGCATGATATTCTGAGTGTGCTTGGTCCGCGTGAATTACAAAAATATTTAGTAAACGAAGTGCAAGAAGTGTATCGTTTGCAGGGTGTGGTCATTAATGATAAGCATATTGAAGTAATCACCAGGCAAATGCTGAAAAAAATCAGGATTGAAGATGCAGGCGATACATCGTTCTTGCCTGGGACGCAAGTCAATAAGTTTGTCTTTGATGATGAAAATGAGAGCGTATTGGCTGAAGACGGAAAGCCTGCGCTTGGAAAGCCCGTATTATTGGGAATTACTAAGGCGTCGCTGAGTACGGATAGTTTTATTTCTGGGGCATCTTTCCAGGAAACTACCAGAGTTTTGACCGAAGCTGCGATTAATGGCAGGACCGATGAGCTTCGCGGTTTAAAGGAGAATGTCATCGTTGGTAGGCTCATACCCGCTGGAACTGGATGGGGCGAATATCGAGAAACATTTGTTCCTCGGCCAGTTGAAGAGGACGGTCCAGCTCTGGAAGAAAATGTTGGGCTTGAAAAGGTTTGATCGTTAGAGATTTAATTGTATTTTATGTGCGTGTAAATCCATGAAAGTTCTTGACAGAACTAGCATTTATCTATAAAATCGGCTGGTTCTCCTCATGAATTTTTGTTTTTCAATCGACTATTCATTATTTATATATTTGATTTGAGATGAAATGCCTACAGTTAATCAGTTAATTCGAGTTGGTCGAAAGACCATTAAAGCGAAGAGTAAAAGTTCAGCTCTGAATCGTTGCCCTCAGCGAAGAGGTGTTTGTCTTCGGGTTTATACGACAACTCCCAAGAAGCCAAACTCTGCTCTCCGGAAAGTTGCTAGGGTGCGATTAACGACAGGCCTAGAGGTGACGGCCTATATTCCTGGCATGGGACACAACCTACAGGAGCATTCTATCGTTTTAGTCCGCGGCGGCCGTGTGAAAGATCTTCCTGGTGTTCGATATCATATGGTCCGGGGGGCGTTGGATGCTGTCGGGGTAGCCAACCGTAAGCAGGGTCGTTCCAAGTATGGAGCAAAGCGACCTAAGTAATTTTTCTGAAACATATTTAAACGAACTGTATCGGGGATATATTTGTTATGCCACGTAGGCCGCTTGTTCTTCGTCAAAAGGTTGTGCAGGATTCTCTTTATAAGGACCCAATTGTTGGAAGATTCTTGAATATTCTATTGCGTGATGGGAAGAAGAGTACTGCAGAGCGCCTTTGTTATGGTGCCTTTGATATTGTGAAGGCTAAGACGGGCGATGAGCCTCTTAAG
The DNA here is from genome assembly GCA_937139405.1 of uncultured Nitrospirota bacterium. GTDB lineage: Bacteria > Nitrospirota > Nitrospiria > Nitrospirales > UBA8639 > Nitrospira_E. The sequence goes on along the minus strand of CAKZPV010000019.1, from coordinate 2,613 downwards.
ATTTTTCATGCAGCTCTTGGCAATGTGAAGCCTATGGTTGAAGTGAAGTCTCGGCGCGTTGGTGGTGCTTCCTATCAGGTTCCAGTGGAAATTCGTCCAGTTCGCCAGATTGCATTGGCTTTGCGGTGGATTAAGGATAGCGCATCGTCTCGAGGTGGCAAGAGCATGCGAGAGCGTTTAGCTGCTGAATTGATGGATGCGGCGAGTAATAATGGATCCGCAGTAAAGAAGCGGGATGAAACTCATCGAATGGCGGAAGCTAACAGAGCTTTTGCTCATTATCGGTGGTAGCGTCGATATGTTGGTCTTGTATGCTGCAGTGTACTTTGTTTAGGTAGGGAGCGTTTTTTTGCTCTCTTGTGAACGAAGTCTCTTGCAGCATTGTTGTGTGAGGAATTTGTGGTAACGGAAGTGTCACTCAGTAAGACGCGGAATATCGGGATCATGGCCCACATTGATGCTGGGAAGACCACGACTACTGAGCGTGTGCTTTTTTATACAGGTGTTTCTTATAAGATTGGCGAAGTCCATGAGGGCGCAGCGACAATGGACTGGATGGAGCAAGAGCGGGAGCGAGGAATTACTATCACTTCGGCAGCCACAACCTGTTCCTGGAAAAATAGTCTAATTAATATTATTGATACTCCTGGGCATGTGGATTTTACTATTGAAGTCGAGCGTTCCCTTCGTGTGTTGGATGGAGCGGTGGCGGTGTTTGACTCCGTTATGGGTGTTGAGCCTCAGTCTGAAACGGTTTGGCGGCAGGCCGATAAGTATCAGGTTCCCAGGATTGTTTTTATGAATAAAATGGATCGCGTTGGGGCGGATTTTTTCCCTGCTGTCCAAACGTTAGTGGATCGATTGGGAGCAAATCCTGTTGTCGTGCAATTGCCCGTTGGAAAAGAGGATGATTTTAGGGGAGTGATAGATTTACTCGCCATGAAGGCTTATATATTTAATGATGAAACCCTTGGTGCTGATTTTCTAACGGAAGATATTCCAGAAGAGAGTCTGGGTGAGGCCAAGGAATATCGTGAGAAAATGCTTGACGCAGTGGCTGAGTTCGACGATGAAGTTATGGAGCGATATTTGGGTGGAGAGACTCTGGGGGTGGATGAAGTAAAGCGAGCAATCCGGTCGGGCACGATTGCATTGAAGATTACTCCGGTATTTTGCGGTTCTGCCTTTAAGAATAAGGGGGTTCAGCCGTTACTCGATGCTGTGGTTGATTACCTGCCCTCTCCTATTGATCTTCCGCCCGTTCGAGGCATTGATCCAGTTACTGAAGGTGAAATTACTCGAAAGCCTGAGAATGGTGAGCCATTTTCGGCTCTAGCATTTAAGATTATGTCTGATCCATTTTCTGGTCAATTAACATATTTTAGGGTGTATTCGGGGAAGCTCAGTGCTGGCTCCTATGTCTATAACATGGCAAAGGGGAAGAAAGAGCGAATCAGTCGTTTATTGAAAATGCATGCGAATAAGCGTGAGGAAATTGATGAGGTTTCGGCTGGTGATATCGCGGCAGCTGTCGGGCTGAAGGATACCAGGACCGGGGATACGTTGTGTGATGAGAAGCATCAAATTTTACTTGAAGTCATTAAGTTTCCGGAGCCGGTAATATCTTTGGCTGTGGAGCCAAAGACTAAGCAAGATATGGATAAGATGGGGTATTCTCTGGAAAAGCTTGCTCAGGAGGATCCTTCATTTCGGATCAAGTCTGATGAGGAGACCGGGCAGACCATTATTTCTGGTATGGGCGAATTGCATCTAGAGATTATCGTCGATAGGCTCTTGCGAGAGTTTAAGGTTCAGGCAAATGTTGGGAAGCCTCAAGTTGCTTATCGTGAGACAATCCGTGGTATTGCCCAAGCTGAAGCTAAGTATGTCAAACAGACAGGTGGGCGTGGCCAATATGGCCATGTCTGGCTTAAGGTTGAGCCGGCCGAGTCAGGTAAGGGTTTGGAGTTTGTAAATAAAATCGTGGGGGGGGCGGTCCCGAGGGAGTTTATTGCTCCAGTTGAAAAAGGTGTTAGGGAGCGAATGGAAAGTGGAATTTTGGCAGGTTACCCGCTCAGGGATTTGAAGGTGACTTTATATGACGGTTCTTTTCATGAAGTCGATTCTAGCGAGATGGCCTTTAAGATCGCCGGTTCTATGGCATTGGTAAGTGCTTGTCAGAAGGCTGACTTGGTTTTACTGGAGCCAGTTATGAAGGTAGAGGTTTTGGTGCCACAGGATTTTATGGGTGACATTATCGGAGATTTGAATGGTCGACGTGGGAAAATCCATGGAATGAAGGCTAGGGGGAGTTCTCAGGTTGTAGATGCAGCTGTCCCTTTGAGTGAAATGTTTGGATATTCCACTGATTTGCGATCAAAGACTCAGGGGCGTGCAACTTATAGTATGGAGTTTGAGTCGTATGAGGTAGTTCCTAAGCTTATGGCGCAGCAGATTATTAAGAAAAATCAAGGTGAATGAGCCCTATCTTTATGAACTGTTCTTTTCTGGTAAAAGTGTGAATTGAGGAGGAAAGAGGATGGCGAAGGCGAAATTTGAGCGGAAGAAGCCGCATCTGAATGTGGGGACAATTGGGCATGTGGATCATGGGAA
>CAKZPV010000018.1 GCA_937139405.1 uncultured Nitrospirota bacterium | reverse complement strand
TGAAACCCCTTAATCGACCGAAGGCCAACAGGCCCTTCCAACTCGACGATCCTTTTCCACGCTTCATACTTCAATAATACATCAGAAGGAAGCCGATCAAGGACCTTTAAGACAGGCCTCTTCTCATAAATTACCCACATCGTTATACATTATAGTATATATACATTTTTATGTATAGATCAACAAAGCGGACTGGAAGTAATCGATTAGTATTGATAGAAGAAATTTTCAGATTAAGGATCTATGCGAATTGGAAGAATATTGCTTAATCTTAATGCAGGGTGTCGTCCCCACCGACGAGATCCTTTTGTTTCGGCAAAAGGACCCAAAACCATTGACGCCCAGTTCGGTCTTTTTAGACTACGCGGACGCAGGAACAGGAGGGCGGACCAACTCGCTTCGCTTGTATGGTCTTTTCTGTTCATTCTTGAGAAAGTTAGAGGGATCGGGGGTGGAGGGCCATCGCTTCGCATCTGCCAGCTTCTGGACAGACCGTTTGAGACTTCTCCCATCCACACCCTCAACGTCGATGAGGAATCTTGCGGCATGACTCATGACCGCCGATTTGGACACAAGCTTACGTTGGTGTGGAGCCACCCCATGGTAGAAACCTTATTGCTGGAGGTGACGGGGATGCAAGCCGTTTTGAATGTGGGAGTCGATGTGGCCAAAGACACCGTCGTCGTGGCCAGTGCAGATCAACGATGGCCGGTTCAGCAGGTTCGGAATCAGCGTAGCGCCTTGCGCATCTGGCTGAAGACATTACCAGCCGGAAGCCGCCTTGGTCTCGAATCGACCGGCTCGTATCATGAGCTACTGGCTGATCTGGCGCATGCCCAGGGCCATACCGTCTATCTCTTGAATCCGATGGAGACGCGGCATTACTTCAAAGCCCTGGGGGCGCGAGCGAAGACGGACCGAGTCGATGCCCTGTTGCTCGCTCGGCTGATCGCTCAAGAACATGCCGGGTTGCGCGCCTACATGCCCCCAACCGCTCAACAGCGGCAGGTGGATCGGTTGATTCGCCGACGAGCCAAAATTGTTCGACTGAAGAGTACGCTGAAGTTGACGATGGCCCAACTGAAGGGGCTGACCCGTGAAGTACAAGCGGTGGTCCAGAAGCTGGAGGCCTTACTGGCCAAGTTGGATGCGACGATGGCCGCTGTGGCCGCCGAATCGCCAGCCCATCAGCAAGCCCAACAACGAGTGGAGACTATTGTGGGCGTTGGCCCGTTAGTGGGGATGAGCCTCACCAATACCTTAGAGCGGGTGTCGTTCCGCACTGCCGATGCCTTTGTGGCCTTTACTGGGCTAGACCCTCGAGCCAAGGACTCGGGGCAGAAGAGCGGGCGACGGCGCTTGTCCAAACGAGGCCCAGCTGAATTGCGCCGCTTGCTGTTTAATGCCGCCATGGCCGCCGTCAAATCCAAAGTCTGCAAACCCATCTACGACGTGTATCGCAACCAAGGCTGGAGTTCCACGGCCAGCTTAGTGATTATTGCGCGGAAGATTGCCCGGGCGGCATGGTCTATTCACCGCTATCAGACCACGTTTAACCCAGACCGCCTGACACGAGGCTTGACATAAACCATAGAATCTCAAACAATGCGCGACTTTTCTCCGGTGCCGGCTGCACTGCTCGGCCACATTACAAGGCCAGGGAAGACGGTTGTACCCATGAGTCTCTTGATTATTAAGGACCAATCTTTTCGATTTTATTGCTAGCATTCCTCATTCACAACATTTAATCCCAAAAGTATTTCATATGCCATAGCATTACTTATTATCTGGGGTAAACAAAGTCTTCCGTGACATTTTTCCCTTCAAAATATTCAGCAGCTTTCACTTTTGCTTTCTCTGGAACAATTAATTTAATGAAAACTTTCTTTCGATGTTGGTCTTCATAGCTTCCCCATATATCTGCTAAATCGTACCGAAAATCCATTAGGGCTATGTATATTGAATCTTGGTTTGTAGATCTTGATTGGATGGTTTGCTTTAGTGGATGGAATAGCAGTGGGAAAGTTTTTGTCCCGTTTAAAAATTCGTCATTTTCCATCATTGTTATTATTTCTCCGAGTTTCTTCTTCTGGAGGATGTTCCCAGTAGAAGCGGAATCATAAATCCACAAAGCTCCATCACCTGAACTCACTACCCGGTTTCCCCCTTTCCCCTGGTGGATGGCAAAGTATAAGCCAACGTCTTTTGACCAAGTCCTATCTAGTAAAAATGTGCCTTTAATGAAGCGGTCATTTTCAGGATATTGTTGTAAATTTTTAAGCCATTCAAACCAAGGGTCAACGTCATGAACTTTTTCGGCTTTGAACAATTCCTGACTTGGTTTTCCAATTGTTCCAAACTTCAGAAAAATAAATAAGTAATAGCCTTATGAAAAGAAATATTTTGTCGTATTGAAACAGGAAGCTGGTGATGATCTTTTAACTTAAAGATGTTCTGGATTGAAAACCTTAGGAACTTAGAATCAAGAAACCACTGAGAATTGGTTTGGCCTCTAAATAAAGGAATAGGAATTTCTCCTTCACAAAAGTTGATGATATGGTCCAATTCCAAAAGTAAAGATTCAAAAGATGACGGAAGCCATTCTCGATAGTCAGGGCTATGTTCCGTGCTCTTAAGTTTGGGGGAAATTACTTTCATGGATAATAGGCTAATGATATTTCAATAAATAAAAGGAGAAAAAACATTAAAGGGATATAGAAATAGTGAGTTACCTGTGGACTTCTTCTTTGAAGGATTTGAGGAGAGACAGGATGAGGATGATGATGACGAAGACGAAGGGGAAGGCGGCGAGGATGGCTCCGGTTTGGAGGCCTTTGAGTCCTCCCGACCAGAGGAGAATGGCAGCGGAGAGGGATTGAATCACGCCCCACGTGAATTTGATGTGATTGGGTGGGTTGAGGCTGCCGTTGGTGGTGAGTGTGCCGAGTACGAAAGTGGCCGAGTCAGCTGATGTGATGAAAAAGGTGCCGATGAGAAAGATGGCGATGAGGGACATGATTGTCCCCATGGGGTACTGCTCTAATACTGTAAAGAGCAAGACTTCGACGCCTTGATTGTCCATGACGGCTTTCAAGTCGACATCCTGA
>CAKZPV010000017.1 GCA_937139405.1 uncultured Nitrospirota bacterium | reverse complement strand
TCCGTCCCGCGGAACGGGTGAACTGGCTGTAAGCAGCGGCGCCTTCGGGTACCGTGCGAGTGAGAGCAGGGGGCGACAACTGTCGCCCCCTGCTTTTTTTATCTCAAGGGTTCTCGCAAATATGGAGACAATGGGTGCGACTCCACACACCGATGGATGTGCAGTTTTGCACATACTTATACTTGAATCTATTTCATTGTAGATCTGGAGAGATTTGGTATGATTAATTTCATTGAAATCTAGTGGAAACCAAATTTTATATCATGAAATTTGCCTAAAAAATATGAAACCTGGTAAATCACAACATCCCTATAGAAAAAAGTGGACAGTGAGTATGGTCTCTATTTTGCTAATCATTTAGAGATAAATAGAAAAGGAACAATGGCGATCCCCTTCTGTCGGTTGTATTACCCATACCAAAGATCGTTTCATTCCCATCAAGGTTGTTTTAAAAAATGCGGAGTACTGAAATGAGTGCAGATCTATACATCCCAATTTCTTCTTCTAACGATCAGGGGATAGTCTCAAACTTTTATCAAACTCTCCTCGAGGTTTCTAACGCCTTAATTTGCCAACGAGATACTGAAAGTTTTTGGAAAACGATTACAGGGCATATTAAGCAAGTGATTCCGTGGGAACGAGCCGGCATTACCCTCTATCATTCCGACATCGATGCTTTTCGGTTTTATGCCGTAGAAACCAGTATGCCAGTTATTAGACTCACATGCGATACGGTAATCCCAAGAGAAGGGAGCGCGATGGGCTGGGTCTATGATCATCGACAGATCCACATCCGCACACAGCTACAACATGAACAACATTTTCTCGAGGATGTGTATTATAGTGAAGAAGGCTTAGGGCGAATGATTAATATTCCCCTCTTGGTTAGAGAGCAGTGCTTAGGTTCATTGAATATTGGCAGTGTAGAATCGGGGTTGCCCGATGCCGAAAATGTTCAATTTCTTTCCCAGGTAGCCAAGCAGATTGCATTGGCTATTGATAATGTGTTTGCCTATGAAGAAATTCACCGCCTCCAACAACAATTGACTCAAGAGAATGCGTATCTCATAGAAGAAATTAATGTTGCACACGATTTTGGTGCTATGGTGGGAAACAGTTCGAAGTTTAAGAAAATTTTAGAACTGACCCAGGCCGTAGCTCCTACTAATACGTCGGTTCTCATTACCGGAGAAACGGGTACAGGGAAGGAATTGTTGGCTCGATTGGTTCACGAATTAAGTCCTCGTCGAGATAAACCCTTTGTCCGAATCAATTGCGCAGCACTTCCTTCTGGTCTGGTAGAAAGTGAACTCTTTGGACACGAAAAAGGGGCCTTTACGGGAGCAGAACAGACTCGAACAGGAAAATTTGAACTGGCTCATGGCGGAACGTTGTTTTTAGATGAAATTGGGGAAATGCCTCTTGAGGCTCAAGCCAAATTATTGCGGGTTCTTCAGGATGGGGTTGTTGAACGAGTGGGGAGTACTGATGGATTGGTGGCCGATGTGCGTGTTGTTGCGGCTACTAACGCGGATCTTTCAATAAACATTGGTAATGGACGATTTCGATCAGATTTATTCTTTCGTTTAAATGTGTTTCCAATAGAGGTTCCCCCGCTACGGGAGCGCCCTCAGGATATTCCCATACTCGCCAGACATTTTATAGAGAAAAATCGTCTACAACTTAAACGCCCTTCGCAGAACATTGATGCGGCATCGTTGGAAAGATTAGTAGATTATTCTTGGCCTGGCAATGTTCGTGAACTCAAAAATGTCATTGAACGAGCCATGATTCTTTCGTCTTCTGATAACTTAATCATTGAAGAATTGTTATTACCTCGTCTTTCAGTTATTGATGAGGGCTTGCCAACAAAACTCAAAGATTTGGAACAGTATCGGATTCGACAAGCAATGGAGGCTTGTGACGGCCAAATTGAGGGGGCATTGGGTGCCGCGAAACAACTAGGGTTAAACCCCAGCACACTTCGATACCGGGTAAAAAAACTAGGACTTCGCTCTTCTGCTAAAGTTTAACCTAACCAGTATAAATAATCGTGCACATGTGCTGATTCTCGAAGAATGTCCTGTTCAGTGGCTCTTTGTGCATTGACAAGATAGGTCGGGGGAGGGTTAACCGTGCCAAGGTTGTCCCTAATTACTTATTGTATAGTGATTGATCAAACAAAGGCAGAAATGGGGCGATCTCTGGAAAACTATTGGCAGAGCAATGGAGGGAGTTTGAGGGAAAAGTGATTTGGCTTGTCCTGTGATAGTTGCACTAATTCTCTTTCTCTCAATTTTACTCTTTCTTAATGCAGTTCTTCGTGAATGCCATCGGCGATTCGATGCACCTCTCCTGGTCTATTTTCTAGGGTTCTGACAGCCTTCATTCTGCCATACAGTCTCCGCAAATGATCTTCGTACTCGCCTTTTTTCAATCCAGCGTGATCTCGTTCAAAAATTCGACCCAATAAATACCCGATATTTTCCATCACATGTAATAACTTTGTATCAAGTTCAATGGCGTCTTCTGCAAAAAACTCCATGACGGCTACGACTTTTGGTCCAACGACAATTGGGAACGCAAATCCAGCCTTCACGCCAATTTGCTCGGCCAGTTTAGCGCGAGGAAAATTAGAATCCTTCGTGACATCTCGAATCCAGGCTGCCTTGTTGCTTGCGAGTACGCGCCCCGGTAACCCAATCCCAGGAACAAATTTTGTGGATTCCGTTACCTTGCGAAAGGCGTCGAAATGTGTCCAATCTTTTAGTATCCAAATTTTACTTGGGCTTAACAGGTCCTCATCTCCGTCACGAACATACAAATGCGCGACCGGCCAACCTGTGTGGTCGCAGATTTTTTGCATGGCTTGCTTTAATGCATCTTCGACCGGATCATTCGTATTGGATAAGATGGCAATTTCTTGGTTCAATTGTAGGAAAGATGTTTCTTGTTGTAATTGTTCGAAGGCACGTTTCATTTTTTCCGATTCTTGCTGTTCTTCAAGAAACCGCAGTTGAGCGAGGGCTAACACGGCGATTAACCAGATGATAAAGATGGCTAACGCACGATTGATTTCCACAACCCATAATGCCGCGCCACCAGGTTCCGAAATAAAAAACCCTTCCAATGTCAGAATCGTTCCAGCAACCGCGCCCCCGATAATCAACCGCTTGTCTTTGGCCATCAGGCCAAGTAACACCAAGATTGCGTAGGCTTCTCCCATGGAGGCACCGCGAGGGAGCATGCCGTCAATAATGGAAATCCCCACAGCGCAGACGACCATCCCTATGAGATAGGGGATCGAAGATTTCGTCAAAAGTGGTTGTTTGTCAGCAGTGTTGGTAGTCATTTTTTCTAAGGGTTACCTTCTGTCTTGTTAGTTGATGACATTTTTTATGTTTTCGTAGGGGTGGCCTTGTCCTTTTGCAGAACGAGAGGCAAGACTGTGGGAATCTTGTGAGGATGGTTGATTGACAAAGTCTTCTTCTAGCCACCGAACGCAGTCAAAAATATCTTCAAAAAGATGGTCTTCTTGAATGAGTCGTGGCACCAAATCAACGGCACGAAGCATGGCAAGGGGTTGGCTATTGACATTGGCCAGTAAGACTTGAATGCCACGTTTGTGCATGTATTCAAAGACCAATTCCAATGCATGTGCTGCAGATTGATCAAGATAAGGCACGCGATTCATCTCAAAGACTAAAATTTTGACTTCTGGGAGCTGTTTGAGATTATCGATTAAATATTGAGAAAAACCAAAAAAGACCGGCCCTGAAAACGTTTTGATGTAGACATGGTCTAATGTATCCTGGGGCAAAATGAACTCTTCTTTCAGATCGCAGGGTTTTCTGACTTTCAACGATCGGAGAGGAAACAGGGCAATTTTCTCTTCTCCGATCACTCCCATTTTCTTCATGAAAATAAACACAGACAAAGTCATTCCGATTCCGACCGCCGTGATCAAATCAACGAACACCGTCATGACCAAGACAATCAAGAGGATTGCGCCTTCAGCTCGATCCACTTTCATGACTTCTTTGAGTCCTTTGTAATCAATGATGTCGAGACCGACGGTAATCAAAATGGCAGCCAAGACAGGAATAGGCACATATTGCACATAGGTCCCGAGTCCTAATAACACGGCTAGCAAAAACAGACTGGAAATCACACCAGCTAAACGCGTACGCCCGCCCGCTTTCACATTGACAATGGAAGACATCGTTGTCCCTGCTCCGGGTAATCCGCCAAAGAGGCCAGAAGCCATATTGCCTAGGCCCTGTCCTATCAATTCGCGGTCGCTGTGGTGTTTGGTTTCAGTAATTTTGTCAACAATGACGGCTGTGAGTAAGGTGTCGATACAGCCTAAGGCGCCGAGTGTCAAAGCTGCGCTTAGAATAAACCAAGGTTGGGACACATCAAGGTGCCAGAGAGCATTGAGTTGAAGGGAGGGAAGTCCCTGGGTAACCTCGCCAATAAGGGGAACCGAAAAGCCTCCCGTGATGGACATGAATGTTCCTACCAGCAAGGCCAGAAGAGTTGCTGGAACGGTGGTCGTGATCTTAGGCGTCATATACAAAATGAGTAAAGTTATAGCTCCAAGTGCGAAAGCTTGAAGATTTATACTTGGGAAGGCTTGGGGCCATCCGGTTATGCCGTCGATGATATTGGATGGAGAGGGTAAGCCGACCAACGGGTACATTTGAAACAAGATTAAGATAATACCAATGCCCGTCATGAATCCGGACAACACGGGATAAGGAATATATTTGACATTGCCGCCGAATTTCAGGAGACCGAAGGCAATTTGTACAGCTCCAGCTAAGAGAAATATGCCTAATATGGTGCCCAGCGCACGTTCTAAGCTCCCGGCCATGGCGATGGCTTGAGCAATGGTGAGTGCCGCAACGACGGTCATTGGACCTGTGGGGGTACTGATGAGTGTGCGCGTGCCACCACACAGAATGGCGACGGCTCCAAGAAGAATCGCGCAATACAACCCGGACACAGCCCCGAGTCCAGACTGAAGTCCAAATGCTAAGGCCAAGGGCAAGGTAACAATGCCCGCCGTGAGGCCGCCTAACACATCGCCCTTTACATTTCTGAAATTAAATGTGGATTCGTGAGCTGGGGATGTCATGATATTAAGTGGGTTTTTCGGGTGAAAATTCGGGCATCTGTGCATTCCGCGCTATAAACTTCTGAAAGGGAATTGTGGAATGACATGAACGCCCTTAATAGAACACTTGTAGTGACAAGAATAGATGAGAGAATACGACTCCTTAAGGGAAAAGCACAAGCTATGTGAAGCAAATATCCGGATGCGATGGAATGACTGAAGAATATCGAGAAAACGGTGGGAAGGGGGAAAAGGCCATGGTATTCAACGGGGAATCATCAAAAAAATTGAGAGCCCTGCCAGCACATGACATTCTATGGAGACTTGTTAGAGCTACTCTTGAGAGATGTGTGTTGCTCCAGATGGAGAAAGGGCAGGTCTATCTCCAAACAAATTGAAGGACCTCACTTTCTGGCTCAACTTAGTCCAATATGAAGCGGTGCTCTCGGTCTCTCTTAGGGAAATTACATTCACTAGAACCATACTGACAATGACGCCGATAACCATAAGATCAAAAATAGGACTCATGTTTCACCTCGCTTGTTACGTTCTACATCTGCAAGGTGTGTTCCTGTATTTTCTTATCGAATGTTTATCGCTGCACTCTCTCTAAGGCATTGAAAATTTGAGTCATTTTCTTTTTCCGTGTGTTCCCTCTGGTGCGTTCACTATTATGAGAGAGGGGAGATGTGCGATTTCGCTCTGTGGCTATGGTGTAAGATTGCACATGTGAAGTCGTTGCAAAACAAGGTGACGTAACTAAATAATGTGGTCAACGGAGATTTAATGATCATGACTCAGAGGCTTGTGCTATTTATTGTCTTTTGGTGATGGAATACCAACCAACGAAATATTTGACAGTCTTAACAATAGATTCGCCATGTAGCATGCGACTCTGAACAGTGCATTCGTAATTTTTTGATACCAAAGACCTTGTTGCGCAGTGGCGAAGGCTTTCTGGCCAAAGCTGTGTTGAAAGGTCAGACGAAAGGGTACCGGCACCATCCCCAACTCATCCGAGTTCGAGCATATCCGGATTTCTTTGCCGCGGTGTGTGAATATTTATGATGTGTACTGGAAGAATCAAGAACACGAGGATTTCATTTCGATGAAACCAAACTACCTTCAGGAGGATTCGAGGTTGAGTCAATTAAAGAAACCCAAGGACAGTTAGCGTATGAATGAAAACATTTGCTCAACAAGTTATGTGTCCGAGATCCTGATCGCTTGCAACTGAATGCTGGTATGAAAATACCGAAGGCCCATCCATTATTTAGCATCGTTCCCGGTGGCATTAGAGACTGGGAGCATATTGATGAATAGAAAGCTTTGAACATCACTTGAGACTTTTAGGGATGGAACAAAAATATCTCAAAGTTCTCGAAAGGTATGTGCTTCATAAATTTACTAGCGAGGGTTCCATAGGGTAGAAATCTAAGAAATCAAACTTTACCTGTTGTTAAAATTTTCCCAATCAGCAATGATACTGAAACAGCTCCCTCAACTGGTTTTCCCCGTGCTGGTCTTAAGCATTACCTGCATGGAGCAAGGCTAATACATTGCAGGTCTACTGACGTTGATCGGTGGGACATTCCAATTTTCTGGTACTCCTCAGCTTTCGTTCTCCACAAGAACTTCAACAGAAACAGAAGCCTCTCGTTTTCGTAGGAAGATGGGTTCAAGGAATTACCTAAGCACTCCTGAGTCATCAACCAAGATAGTATCTTTGCTATTTCGGTATAATTTGATTTCTTCTTACACAAGCCGTTAGAAAAACTCATGGATCTGATTGAAAAGGCCAAGGAGTCTGCAGACGAAGCGCCGATTGAAACTGTACTTTCGCCATTCAACCGTTTTATTCGATACGAAGCCAGCAGTGGGATCCTCTTATGCTTCGTAACGGTCATTGCCCTGTTGTGGGCAAACTCTCCCTTCTCTGAATCCTATTCTGCACTATGGCAGACACCCCTTGTAGTGGGTATTGGCGAAGCGGTCCTAGAAAAACCGTTGATCAAATGGATTAATGATGGCCTTATGGCCTTATTTTTCTTTGTTGTTGGTTTAGAAATTAAACGAGAAATATTGGTTGGAGAACTTTCAAAACCTCGCCAAATGGTGTTACCCCTAGCCGCGGCTTTTGGTGGAATGCTTGTACCGGCTGGACTGTACCTTTCCTTTAATTATGGGCATCCCGGTGAAACCGGGTGGGGCATTCCCATGGCTACCGATATTGCGTTCGCACTGGGAATTTTAGCTCTTTTGGGAAATAGGATTCCTCTCGGCCTTAAAGTCTTTCTCGTAGGGTTTACCATCGTGGATGATTTAGGGTCCATATTAATTATTGCCGTGTTTTATTCAGACCACATCGTGCTACCCCCTCTCATTGTGGCTGGTGTGAGTTTCCTCTGTCTTTTTGGCGCGAACCGCCTTGGCGCTCGACATCCACTTGTCTATGCCGTACTCGGAATAGGAGGAGTGTGGCTTGCATTCTTATTATCGGGAATTCACGCCACCATTGCTGGAGTTCTTGTTGCTTTGACTATTCCGGCCGAAGCGAAGATTCATAGGAGTGAATTTACACAAAAGATTGAAACGTTTTTAGGAGTGTTCAAACAAGAAGATGCGCCCCAAACCCCTGTATTATCCAATGAAAAGCAAGCCGAAGCCGCCGAAGCCGTGAAGATCAGTGGAGAACTTGTTCAGTCTCCCCTGCAACGTTTAGAAAATATATTGGGTCCTTGGGTGGCCTTCATGGTGATGCCCTTGTTTGCATTAGCCAATGCAGGGATTGAGATTAAGGGCGATTTTATCGAGGTAATATCCCAACCTGTGCCCATTGGAATTATGGCTGGTCTTCTGCTCGGAAAGCAGATTGGGGTGACGTTCTTTACTTGGATAGCGGTTCGCATGGGTATGGGTACCCTCCCCGAAGGTGTGACATGGCGCCAAATTTATGGAGTAGGTTGGCTGGGAGGCATAGGTTTTACGATGTCGATTTTCATCACTAATTTGGCCTTTCAGGATGCAAATCTTATTGCGGCAGGCAAGGCAGGAATCCTTCTGGCATCACTCATGGCAGGACTTGGAGGATGGCTGATTCTTAGGAATTCGAAGCCCATCAATTACACAAACTAACATCCACGATACAGCTTGTTGCAACTGCAGAGGAATAGAATAATGATTCATCAATTAGTCATCTTTGGTGCATCCGGTGATCTCACCACTCGGTACCTTCTTCCAGCTCTTATTCATTTGGTTGAGGCAGAGCGCGCCCCGGATGATTTGACTATTCTGGCCTTATCAAGAAAAAAGTGGAAGACCTCCCAGTACCGTGAGCATGTGCACGAAAAGCTGAAGGGTTGTGGTGGGAATTTCAGTCAAAAGAGCATGAAACACGTCATGTCACGAATTGAGTACAAACAAATTACTGACACCGGAAAACATAGACAGCTCAAACAAGCGATTGGTTTGTTGTCAAACTCGATTATTTTTTACCTTGCCCTGCCCCCGTCGGTGTTTGCGCCAACCATCAAAGCCCTTGGTCAACTAAAGCTTCATGATGAAAGTCGGGTAATCGTAGAAAAGCCTTTTGGACAGGACCTGAAAACAGCTCAAAAGCTGAATCAACTTCTCAAGCAGAACTTTTCTGAGAAAAATGTGTTTCGCATTGATCACTTTTTAGGGAAACAAACAGTGAAAAATATTTTGGGGTTTCGTTTCGCTAATCGTTTGTTTGAGCCATGTTGGAACAACCATCACATCGAACGGGTTGAGATTATCTGGGATGAAACATTAGCCCTAGAAGGCCGCGCATCTTACTATGATACGTCGGGGGCTTTAAAGGACATGATTCAAAATCACCTTCTTCAGCTCCTATGCCTGATCGGCATGGAGCCGCCTATTTCTTTTCAAGAACGAGATTTTCGAGATCGAAAGGTGGATCTGCTGCGAGCGGTTAGACAAATGAGTGCCAAAGAAGCTGAACAATATACCGTGCGAGCTAGATATGGCGCTGGTACGATAGCACGGAAAGCCATTCCTGCGTATGTAGACGAGGAGGGAGTCAATGCTCAGCGAGGCACAGAAACCTTTGCACAAGTGACCTTATGGATTGATAATTGGCGATGGGTTGGTGTTCCGTTTACGTTGAGGTCCGGCAAAGCTTTGAACCGCGACAGGCAGGAAATAGCTGTCCATTTTCGAGATGTTCCACATGTGGCATTCGGAACGGATAAATGCCCACCGGCTAATGTGCTACGCATGCAGCTCAATCCTGACAGGATTGGCATTACCGTCAATTTCAATGGACCGGGCGAAACTTTTGATTTAGAAGAGTTTGAGTTGAAAAGCACGCTCACCAAACAGGAAATTCCTGCGTATGGGCACCTCTTGCTTGAAGCTTTTGGTGGTGATTCGACTCTTTTCATTCGAGATGATGAAGTGGAGGAAATGTGGAGGATTATGGATCCGATTGCCACTGCCTGGAAGAAAGGGCAAGTGAAACTTCAGACGTATTCAGCGGGTTCATCAGGACCAAATATATAAGAGTCTAGAGTAGGTTTATATCAATTACTCTTTTTCTTATTTAAGGAGGGCATCATGTTAAACTGAGCAGCCACTCAAATCGTATGGGTTCTGTCCGTGTTCTTTCTCATTATCGCGTTTTCAGCTTTGTGAAGGGTCGGATATAAATGGCAGACTAGCGTCTTCATCTTTTCGATACGGCACTCAATCCTCAGGTAATCCCTACAGCATTTTTTCTGGTTATTGTGCCTCTTTTCATTCTCATCACGAATTGGACAAGTTGGAGAAACGATTGTACGAAGACGTTGAGGTTCAACTGAGAATCGTTGGGCAAGATGAAGGAATCGAGGGAGCAAAGTAAACTGTATGATTAAACAAGCGGCGGCTTTGCGGCATGCCGTTCGTCCGCGTGTGATCCTCAAATATTTCGGGCAACTGTCCCTGATATTGTCGGGGTTAACGCTGGTACCACTCAGCGTCTCAATCTTTTTTCAAGACACTGAGAGTAGCATAAGGTACATCCTGGTCATTTTGAGCTTAGCTGGGGTGGGGGGATTTCTGAGCCGCCTGGATATTCCAGTCCGCGTTCAGATGAACGAAGGACTGGTTCTTGTCGCTCTGATGTTTGTTTTTACACCATTGGTCATGTCTTATCCCATGATGGCTTCAGGCCTGACTTTTCAGGACGCGCTTTTTGAAGCCATTTCTGGTGCTACTACCACTGGTTTAAGCACCGTATCCAATATCGAGGGAAACTCCTCGACTTTTTTATTTGCTCGAGCGTGGATGCAATGGATCGGGGGGTTAGGCATTGTGGTTCTGTCGCTTGCCCTCATCGCTGAGCCGGGATTGGTCTCTAAGGGGTTGGCCGCCGCCGAAGCCGAAGAAGAAGATCTAGTCGGTGGAACAAAAGTCCATGCCAAGCGGATGCTCATGGTGTATAGCGGGATAACTGTTTTCGGAATCATCGGTCTTTGGCTCATTGGAGAAGATCTGTTTCCAGCGATACTTTACACATTTGGAGCAGTCTCTACCGGCGGCTTTGCCCCACAGAGTGAGAGTCTGGCAGGACTTCATTCCTGGACAGCTCAGGCCTGGGTGACAGCAAGTTGTGTGTTAGGTGCGATTCCACTTGCGTTTTATCATGTGTTGAGCCAAAGAAAACGGCCACCGCCTATGCAAATTGTTCAAATTCAGGCTTTGCTTATAAGTGGTATTGCCATTTCACTTCTTTTGGGATGGTGCCTGTGGCAATCCAACACTTTTACGCTCTCTGAGGCGCTACGCCATGCCCCAATTATGGCTTTTTCGGCGCAATCCACGGCAGGCTTTTCTACTTCACATCTCGCAGACTTCGATCCCGGCTCAAAACTTACTCTCATTCTCGCGATGCTTATTGGGGGAGGAGCCGGATCAACCGCTGGAGGAATTAAAATTATTCGACTCTTAATTTTTCTACGTCTTCTCCAAATCATCATTTTACGAATCAACCTACCTAGGCATGCAGTCATCCAAGCACGCATCCATGGGGAGCGAATATCAGAGAATCAGATTCGAGAAGCGTTGTTTTTTATTCTTCTTTTCGGAGTGGTAATTTTTCTGTCTTGGCTGCCATTTGTTGCCATGGGATATGATCCCCTTGATACGCTGTTCGAGGTGGTGTCTGCCACCGGTACTGCAGGACTTTCTGTCGGCATCACTAGTTCGGACTTACCTGATGTACTTAAATCAATTCTGTGTATTGACATGCTTCTAGGAAGACTTGAAATAGTAGCCTTGTTAGTGTTGTTCTATCCTGGGACGTGGATTGGCAGAAGATCGGAGGAACGATGAGAATAGCATTTGTCGGCGCTGGCGAAGTGACGGTCATGACAGCAAAAACTCTCATCAAGCAACAGCATGAAGTCATTATCATCGAATCCAATCAAGAGAAGATCGAGCAACTTTCTGAAGAATTAGATTGTAGCTTTTTACATGGTGATGGAGGAAAGCCAGCCATTCTTCTTGAAGTGGGTCCCGAGCAGACTGATATCTTATTTTGTCTGTCGGATAATGATCAGGCTAATCTGATCGCCAGTCTAGTCGGCCGCAATTTAGGTTTTTCTCGTGTGGTCACCAGTATTGAAGACCCTGATTTTGAAAACATTTGTCGCGAGCTTGGACTGAAAGAAACCATTGTGCCAGCACGAACGACGAGTCGCCATCTTGAGAATATGGTTCAAGGCCTTGATACGGTCGAACTCTCTACGGTGTTGAAAGATGACGCGAGATTTTTTACCATTCTCGTGGAGAAGCAGGATGCTAAAACGCTCGAAGAGCTTGAGCTTCCTGAAGGGAGTCGAGCTATTTGCTATTATCGAAAGGGAATATTCGATTTTGCAAATAGCGAAACAGAACTCCAGCAGGACGATGAAGTCATTATTCTCACCCGTGGAAAAAATTTGGAAGAGCTCAGGGAGCGGTGGAGGCCAAAACAGACTGAAGATCATTCTTCAGAAAAAGAGAAATAAAACTGAAAGAGAGTTTTTGCCTCAATTAGAAGCTTGGTGCATGAATTAAGACGACGTTAATTTCGGAATGAAAAATAACTAAAAGGGCAGCACAATAATATTGTATGCATGCAGTCAACAAGTTTGCTTAGCCCTCTTTATACTTCGTAAATTTCAAAAACCAAAACAATTTTCTTCATTAGGATCAGTTTAGACTTTCCGCTTACTGAATACTTTCTCTCCTGCGATTTTCTCTTTTTCTTGTATTTCAATTTCTCCAAATTATTTTCAAAAACCGAATTAGTAGAAAAATCCCCATTCTCAGTTTTGCGTGGATGAAATATGGCGCTTTCAAGTCTCGGACATTCTTTGAGGACAAACCATGAATTTATCTACTGTACTATCCGATTCGGTCTTCTACAATGAAAAAAATTGGATGCAATGTGATGAAGAGATTTTTTTGTCTTGATGCCGACCAGAAATTGAACAGTATGGAATATTCTAAAAAACGAATTCTAATTGTAGACGATGACCAAGATCTTCGACTTATTCTTCGGGACTTGCTGGAATTTCAAGGATATATCTGTGAAGAAGTTGAGAATGGAGAAGATGCCCTACAGTTACTGCATTTTCATGATTTCGATTTAATCATCACGGATTACGAAATGCCTCAGATGAATGGAATATTACTCTTAAAGAAACTGGCAGAAAATCCTAATTATGCAGAGATCCCTGTCATCATGATGACAGGGCTGTATTCCGAAGAATTTGGTGACAAAGCGCGACAAGCTGGAGCGTATGCTGTTTTAGAAAAACCTTACTCACGAAAGAATATGCTTTCGCTTATCAACCAGGCATTAAATAGTTATTCATGTACCTGTCCGAATTGTTATTAAAATCTTGCCTTCTACGCAGCCCGAACAATCCTTCTTCGCCCTATCTTTCAACTAAATAGTCTACGTCTGAATGATCTCTTGCTTAGGCAGCTTCAAATGCCCAAGTAAGGATCAAGGCATCTGATGAAATAATGAGAATTAGCCAATTCAATTTCATCGACGAGCCCACATATTTGTGGACATTTAAGCGGCTTGATTGTGATTTTTGTCCATTGTTGTCACATGTGAAAATGGCTATAAATTCTACAACATTTATTCATAGGGCTTTCCAAGCGGAAAGCCTCTATACACCGTTCAACAATAGGAGGTTCTCTCATGAGTAAAATGAAAACAGCAATTATTGCCGCATCTGTGTTCGGCTTAGTAGCGGGTACAGGATCAATGCTTCAAACGTCTTTAGTGTTCGCAGGTGAGACTCAGAAGTCTGCAGAAAAGATGAAGCAAAAGGCATCCGAAAATGTGCCGGAGAAGATTCAAAGAAGTGCCCCATCTGGAGAAAAGCCTGTTAAAGGTGGTAGTGGTCCGGGCAGCCGATCCGATCAATTGACGGAAATGGGTAAAGTTGAGGCAAAAGAAAACCCAACTGATCCTAAAAAGCTTTTAAAAGATAAAAGTATTGCGGCTGAAAGCGCAAAAGGGACACACTCAGATGGAACAAAGAAAGAAAAGAAATAGTCTTCTATTGTTTTCTTTTGAAGCCCTTTAAAAGAGAGTGCCCTCATGGCCCTTCCTCAAATATTTGGGGAGGGGCTAAATGAGATGTAAACTCAGTATGCGAATCTTCTTGGAAAGCTGGCAATTAAATAATGAAAGCAGATTCTCTTTTAGTCCTTTTTGTGAGTGACCTAAATTGCAGCGTTCTCTACCCCTGTTGCTTCATTGCATTAATTTTTAGAAACCAAGGGACTTTGCATGTTTGATAATTTTTCAACAAGAATACAAATCATTAAAAGAATTAATGATCCGAAAACGAATGAATCATGTCTCATTTGATGCCGCGACAAAAAACGCCGGACTTAGAAGTGAAGATGCTAACTGGTGGGACTTGGAGATTGTTCGAACAACATCCCCATTTATTTACGATGATTGTATTCTATCGCGGTGCGCATTGTCCGATTTGCAAAACCTATCTCAAAGATCTTGAACGGCATTTGGAGGAATTTGAGAATCGTGGAATAGAGGTCATCGCTGTAAGCGGTGATGACAAGGACCGCGCTCATGAATCAAAGACGGGATGGGAACTGAATAAGCTGACTATTGGATATGATCAAAGTATTGCCTCAATGCGAGGTTGGGGTCTTTATGTATCGAACAGTATTAAGGAATCCGAACCAACACAGTTTGGTGAACCTGGCGTGTTTCTCATTCTACCCACTGGAGAACTCTACTACGCTGTAATCAATAGCATGCCATTTACTAGGCCAAGTTTTAAGGACCTGTTGTCGGCGGTGGATTGGGTTGCCGAGAACAAATATCCAGCACGCGGGGAAGCATGATTTGTTTAGCAGTGGCACCAAGGTTGGTTAGTTATTTACCCGCCCAACGTTCCGGGCAATGATCTTGCGAACTTAGAAAGCGTTAATTGTTGGTGGAAGAGTAGGGACACTTTTTGGCTCGCCTTGTTATCGATTGAGAGTGAAGGAGCAAAACATGAAAAAATACAAATTTTTTTCCCAGACAAATCCTGATTCAAGGCCAAATCGCCCAACACCATTACCAGATCCAACTCCTCCACCTTTTCCTGACCCAGGTCCTCCCGTGCCGGATCCAGGTCCTCAGCCAACACCTCAGCCTCCTCACCCGGTGCCTCCTGTACCCCCGGTCCCCCAAATTGTGGTTATGGGAAAAGTTATTCATTGAATATGTGTTTCAGTTTAAGCTTTTCAAGTTTTAGTATGGAGAGCGGCAATTTCGGCTCCTAAACTGATTAACCGAGGAGGGAATCTATGGCTCACACTAATGCATCCTTTTCACCACTATCTCGAGTTGACCAGCTAAAACAACAGTTAGAAAAACTCGAGGGACTCAGTCAAATTCCAGTGGACCCTCAGGAATTAGAAAGTTTTGATCTGGAGACGGGAGAGGTTATTAAAAGAGTGGATGGTAGGAAGAGAAAGATGGCCGGATATCAATTTGCGACGATGGCCGAAGGAGAAGCTTTACTCAACATGCCAGAATCGGCTCAAGAACCCACTTCCCGTGACCTTCTACAGAAGTCTATTCAACAACGGCGCCAGCTTCTACAGGGCTTAATCAGTGAAATGGAAAAGATGGAAGAGAAGGAAGCAGAAGTTTTGACAGGTGAAGACGAGGATGGCCCACCAGGTCTAAACTAATTGGGCTATTACCTGTCGCAGACGAAATACATGCGGCGCAAGATAAATGGGCTGAACAACAGCTTGAAGTCGATCTGAATCAAGAGCACATAAAAACCTGTTCCCAATGCGATCCATCTGCACTAATTAATCGAGAATTAGAGGTACGCATGTACGATTATTACGAATGTCCACCTATTGGAACTAATCTGATTCATAGTTCAATTGAATTGAATGAATCTGGTTCAGGCTATTCAAATCGAGACTTGATAGGCACAGCCAGCCCACAACACGTTAGAATAATCGCCGTTCACGAATTAGGCATAGCTAGGAGTTAGTCATGACAATCACTTCAGCGGAATTGCTCATCGACACGGTTCATGATTGGGGCGTCGACATGATATTTGGAATGCCAGGTGATGGTATCAATGGCATTATGGAGGCCTTACGAACAAGGCAGCAAGAGATTCGATTTATACAAGTTCGTCATGAAGAAGCCGCGGCGTTCATGGCCTGTGCGTATGCAAAATACACTGGAAAGTTAGGCGTGTGCTTGGCGACTTCTGGACCTGGTGGCATTCACCTGTTGAATGGCCTCTACGACGCGAAACTGGATGGACAACCTGTTTTGGCCATCACGGGCCTGCCATACCATGATTTGATTGGCACGAAAACACAACAAGATGTTGAACTGGATAAATTATTTATGGACGTTGCCATCTATAATGCGCGGGTGATGGGTGCCTCCCACGTCCAAAATGTCGCCGATTTAGCCTGTCGAACCGCACTCGGCTATCGCGGTGTTACCCATATCACGTTCCCTGTTGATATCCAGGACATGGAGGTCCCCAAGCCCAACACCAAACGCAACGTGCCTCATCACACTTCAAACGTGTTTGCGATTGAAGCTGGCATCCCTACGAATAGCGATTTGGATTCTGCTGCTGCCATTCTCAATGAGGGTAAAAAAATCGCCATCCTCGCAGGACGGGGGGCGTTAGGCGCAACAGACCTATTAGAACAAATAGCTGGCCGCTTAGGAGCTCCAATCGTTAAAGCCCTGTTGGGAAAAGCTTCGGTACCGGATGATAGCCCCTATACGACGGGATCAATAGGGTTACTCGGCACCAAACCCTCGCAAGAGGTGTTTGAACAGTGCGACACGTTACTCATTGTTGGCTCTTCGTTTCCCTACATTGAATTTTTACCTCGACCAGGACAAGCTCGTGGCATCCAAATCGAATTGGATCCGATGCGAATCGGGTTACGATATCCCGTAGAAATTGGATTAGTAGGAGACAGTCAAAAAACCCTCAATGCGCTACTACCTCTTCTGAAACAAAAAGAGGATCAAAATTTTCTTCAGCAGGCTCAGGACGGGATGAAAGCTTGGTGGAAATTGATGGAAAAGCGAGGGACAAACCCGAATACACCAATGAAACCCCAAGTTGTCGCGTGGGAATTGGGCCAGCGACTTTCTGATGTCGCAATCGTGTCTTCGGATTCAGGAACCATCGCCACGTGGTGGGCGCGCCAAATTCCATCAAAGGCTGGACAGATGCATTCAGTATCTGGAAATTTAGCGTCTATGGCGAATGGTTTACCATACGCCATGGCGGCACAACTCGCGTATCCTGATCGCCAATGCATTGCCTTCGTTGGAGACGGTGGGTTTTCGATGCTCATGGCGGAATTTGCGACGTGCGTCAAATATCAACTGCCCATCAAAGTCGTAATCATCAAAAATAATACGTTAGGCATGATCAAGTGGGAACAGATGGTCTTCCTTGGTAACCCTGAATACGGCTGTGAGCTCCATCCCATTGATTTTTCTGCCTTCGCGAAAGCCTGTGGTGGAGTAGGATTTACTATTGAAGACCCCAAAGAGTGCGGAGACATTCTTGATATGGCTCTTGAAACGCCTGGCCCAGTCATCGTGGAAGCGGTCGTCGATCCATTTGAGCCGCCCATGCCTCCAAAAGTAACAGTCGAGCAAGCAACAAGATTTGCGCAATCACTTGCACGAGGTGAACCTAATCGTGAAAAAATAGCCTTAACTGTTTTGTCGGATAAAGTTCGTGAACTCATTTAGACCTGTTGCTATCCTTGAGTAAAAAATATTCATAATTCATTATTGCAATCGTGAGTTAGGGAATTTTGATTTTATAATAAGTACATATTTAAGAGGTATTCAGAATTTGTCTAGTTCAATCAAGTTCATCTCTTAGGTGAAATGTAGATGTGCTGTAATCTTTAAAAGTTGCGGATGCCTAGGTTAAAGGGAGGTTTCAATGAGCTTCAAGTTCGTGATTAAAACATTGCTCTGCTTCACACTCATGGTTTCCATAAGTCATGGTGAGGAAATAGGGAGCGTTGACACAAAGTTCAATTTACTGGGACCTGATCATAAAATCGTGATCGAAGCGTTTGATGATCCCAAAATTCAAGGAGTCGCTTGTCATCTTAGTCGAGCAAAGACAGGGGGGTTAAAAGGGATGGTCGGGGTAGCTGAAGACAGCTCGGATGCTGCAATTTCCTGTCGCCAGGTTGGCGCCATTCGCATAGAGGGTGAGTTGGAAGAAGGCGAACAAGTATTCACTGAGCGACGATCATTGATCTTTAAGAAATTGCAAGTTGTGCGGTTCTTTGACAAGAAACGCAATACACTTATTTATCTAGTGTATAGCGATAAAGTGATCGAAGGTTCGCCGAAAAATTCCATTTCTACAATCCCGATTATGCCTTGGCCTGGTCAAAAATAGGGTGCAGAGAATTTAGAGGTTATGGAATTGATCAACTATCAAATATTGGGAAAAATCGCACACTTTAATTTTCGATTTATCATAATGAGTTTAGGGCTCTCCACAGCCGTCTGTATGGCACAGGTTTCAGCTCAGGGTTCGCCCGAGATACCACTTACGACCGACCGGCCGGGCGTTGGTGACACGGCCTATCTCATCCCACGCGGTTATATTCAACTTGAAGGTGGTACCACTTTTGAGCATGATCGGACTCGTGCGCCACTTGAGCGAATCACGACGGTTTCTTTGCCGAATAGTTTGATTAGAATCGGCATGTTTGATGTGATGGAATTGAGACTCTTGGGAGGAGAATACGTGTATGAGAAGACCAGCTCAGGCAACCGGGACAATCATGATCATGGAGTGAGCGCCCCGATTATTGGAACAAAATTGCAGTTGACTAATGAGGACCAGTGGATGCCTCAGACCGCGGTTTTTGTGAATCTTACCATTCCGGTTGGAAGCAAAAGGCTACATCCGGACGATGTCACGCCCGATTTTAAAATCGCAGCTAATTATGCTCTCTCTGAACGTGTGAGTATGGAGGTGAATCTTGGAGCGTCGTGGAAAAATGGACTCAATGAAATTACGGGATTCTATACCACCGCATTAGGCGTAGCAATGACTGAGAGGTTCACACCATTTGCAGAAGTTTTTGGAAATATGAATGGCCCATCGACTCATGGATTTGATGCTGGCTTTACGTATCTCGTTCTGCCAACCGTGCAGTTAGACGTCTCTGGTGGACCTGCTCTTACGAATGAAGCCACCGATTGGTTTGTCGCGGCAGGGGTATCGTATCGCCTTCCGCAATTGTGGTGATTGAACGGAGGGTGCGACTGTGTATTCAGGTTATACAAAATAAAGAAGGTCGAGACTCAATATAGAGGGTTGGGGAATCCATTGTTTGAAACTGCGCAAAAAACAGAACGTTGCTTAAACAAATGAATTAACGCGTTCCGTAGTTTTGATAAACTAAGCCAGAAGGAGAGAATCATGAAATGTATATTTCCACTTACACTTATTTTTCTGATGACAAGTCCAATCGTTGCTTATTCAGAAGGCCTGAGCAGCTTTTCCACTAAACAGGTTTTTGTTGCAAACCCTGCGATGGATGAAGAGCTGGAAGAGAAAGAGCCCAACAGCGAACAGGTACAGCCAACCGTACCATCTTTACCGAATGACTCTGACGCTCAAAATTTTCCAGAAAATATCACAGATCATCCTGCGGTGATTTCTCCTCCGGTCATTGATTCAGAGATAAGAATTTCTCCCCCAGTCACTGATCCGGAGATGGCGGTGAATCCGGAAAATCTTCCGACTCACCCAGAAGAAGCCCCAATATTTCCTAGATGATGCATGCTGGTATCCATCACTGTGGCGATCAATCCAGTTGAAAATTTCCCTGGGTTCTTCGGGATGACTTTTCGCGCTGCTTCATTGGCTCTATAAATCAGTCATGAACCTACAGAGTTTTAGAGTGCTCATGCCTGTAGCACCCTAGAAGCGAACTCTCGCCTGTGAAATCAGCAAAATAAAGCCAACTATTTTATTCGTTGCATGGAAGAATCTCATCAAGCTGGCAGTTCTTTTGTTCAGATAATCGTATTGATGGGTGTCTCAGGGTCAGGGAAGACAACTATTGGAAGGCTATTAGCCAAGGACCTTGGTTGGCCATTCTTTGAAGGAGACGAGTTCCATCCTGCCGCTAATATCGAAAAGGTAAGTCGTGGGATTCCATTGACAGATGAGGACCGTGGACCCTGGGTGGCAGCGTTGAAACAATTGATTCGGAGCCTCAACCTGACATCGCAATGTGCGGTCGTGACGTGTTCGGCACTGAAACAAGCGTACCGTGACTATCTGAAGGAAAATAGTTCTCGCATTGGATTTGTGTATCTGAAGGGGAGCGAGTCTTTGATTCGGTCTCGCATGTTGCTGAGGGACGCGCATTTTATGCCAGAAGATCTTCTGGTATCTCAGCTCAACGTTCTTGAAGAACCTGAAGATGCATTGACCCTTGATCTCGCCTTATCACCGACATCCCTTATTACGCAAATCAAACAGGAATTGAGATTGTAAAATAGCCATTCTGGCAAGGTGATGAAAGGCAACAATAAGTAGATGATAACGGATAGCAATAAACAGACTAGAATTTCTTAATGGACAAAATATGTCTGTGCTGTCTGCTTTTGTCTAGTGAATTTTTCAGAATGAGTAGGTATCTTGATCTGGTGCTTTGTGACGTTGGAGGAGTCAGTTTTTTGGTTTTACAGAAAGTTTTCTGTTGATATATTCACATGGTCATGACAATAAAACCACGGAGAAGAGGAGAATGAGGTCAAGTGATTCGGTCTTGGACAGCACGTTCGTAAATCAGTGGCTAAGGTTTCATGTTGGCTTGGTGATATTTTTGGGGGTTGTGTTGATCAACGACAGTGTGTTGGCAGCAGGATCGGGACCTGTACTTTCAGATCAGGTCATCACGGAAGCAGTGGAGAGCGCACTGCTTGTGGATAAGAGTGTGCCCTCCCATTTAATTGATGTCCAAACACATCAAGGTATTGTGACCTTGATTGGAAGTGTCCCGCATTATCGAGCAAAAAAACGAGCGGTACAACTCGTTGAAACGGTCAAAGGGGTGGAAAGTGTGATAAATGGACTGACGGTCAAGATCTCCCAACGGTCCGATGAAGACATTCTTCGTGATGTGAATCGCGTCTTAGACGAAGATCCAGTTACGAATGCTTATGCAATTACTGCGGCGATAAACGATGGGGTCGTGACATTGTCAGGAACGGTTCCCTCATGGGCCGCCAGAGAATTGGGGGCATGGGTAGCCTCAGGCGTGAAAGGCGTGAGAGATGTTGAGAATAGTCTCATCACAGAATTAAAAGAGCAACGTGCTGATTCCGTAATCCTCGAGGAAATTCAAAAACGGTTAAAATCCGACGTCTGGGTCAACGAAGATTCCGCGCTGGTTTCTGTGAATGATGGTGTCGTGACGCTAGATGGAGTCGTGGGCAGTGTGGCTGAAAAGCGTCGTATCGCCAACGACGCACGCGTCGCTGGCGTGAAAGAAGTTGATGAGAGTCTGTTATTTGTTAAGGCGTGGGCACAAGGAAAAATGCAACGGAAGAGAGAGGTTGGTTATCGGAGTGATGCAGAAATTAAAGAGACAGTAGAATTAGCTTACTTATACGACCCACGAGTTTCTGCATTTAATCCAACAATAACCGTTCGTGGTGGGATCGTGACGTTAACAGGTCTTGTCAATAATCTCAAAGCGAAAAGAGCCGCTGAGGATGCTGCCAGACGCACGAGAGGAGTTCTCTGGGTCAAGAATTTTTTAAAAGTACGACCGGGGGAAGAAATGAGTGATGAAGTATTGAGCCGAAAAGTCAAGCTGGCGTTACATGATGATCCCTTCGTCAATGGTCTCAATATCGGCGTGTTTGTTCTCAATGGCAGAGTCATTCTTCATGGTATCGTCGATTCGCCATTTCAAAAAAATCAAGCAGAGGAATCGATCTCAACCGTTAAAGGTGTCGTAGAGGTCAAAAACAATTTAAATGTTGAAGGCAGTTGGACGTGGCAACCAGATCCTATTATCAAGCGAGATATCGAAAGTGAATTGTGGTGGAGCCCTTATGTGGACAGTGATGATGTCACCGTTTCGGTCAAGCAGGGAGTGGCGACCCTTTCTGGTACGGTAGATAGTTATTTAGAGCAGGGTATCGCTATTGAAAATGCCAGAGAGGGAGGCGCTAAGGAGGTTGAGAGCCTGCTGACCATAAGAAAATACCTTGAGATAGATGTGTTGCCGAATGGGGCCAAGTAAAGAAATTGTGAATGACCAAAAATATAGAGAAGGAGAAATTCATGAAGTATGGTTGTCCACAATTTATTGTTGGAACGTGATCGGATCGAAGCATAGACGAAGCTGATTCGAAAAATCTGGGTAAAGTTCCCGTCACACGACATATTCTCGTGAATATTCTGCAGGATGCTGAAAAGCACGCAAGGGAGCTAGCCGATTTCTTAACGCGGACGGCAGAAGCGAGGAAATAGCCGAAATTTTTGCTCTTATATGAATAGGAAATTGAATACATGCATATGGCAGCAAGTATTCTCGTTAATATAAGAATTATTTTTAATAATCATGACCCACTAAAAAGGAGAATAAGATGATTCATCAAAGTAAGACATTATGCAAGACAATTTTCGTGACAAGTGCGGTATGTCTCAGTCTCTTTGGCTTGACTTCCGTAGGCCTTAGTGGAGAAGGACACAATCAGAAAACGATGAAGGAGTCAAAAGGGCAGCATGCCAATAATAATCTCCCGGCAGGCCAACGAATTGTGTACGGAACTGTCGAGGGCGTGAATGAGAACACGATCAAAGTCAATGCAGGCGAAGTAGGTGAAATGTCTCCTCGTTATCTCGAGATAGACAAACTTGGAAGTAAGGCGGACATCGTCAAGCATGGTGACCGTCTAAAGATCATAGTCAATAATAAAAACAAGATTGTCGACTATAAACTTGCGAATAAAAACCATTAATACTGCATACAAGGAGATTGACCATGGCGAAGCAATGTGCGCATCCCTCGTGTTCATGTGAAGCTGAGCCCGGAATGGAGTTTTGCTCTGAAAGCTGCAGAAGTCCGAAAGATCCTTCGACAGGAAAATGCCAATGTGGACATCCATGTTGTCAAGCGGACACGATCGGAAAGTAAAAGGTAAACTTTAACCACGAACTCAGCAGAACTTACGGTAAGAAATTATCCACGGAAGCCTACGCCAAACAGAAAATAAAAATTCTTATCTAAAACCATCATGAATCGGAGGAAAGGATAGGATAGGAAGATTTGGCACCATTTTGGAGTGGGGCTAGTTTATACCTCATGACCCTTTTATAGGCAGACAACGGTTCGCGAGAAGACTGCTTTTGTTGTATTAGGCGCTTGCTTGATGATTCCCTTTGCCTATTTTGACGAAAGTCTGACCTACAGTTTTCCCCAGCATTCTTGGTCATACTCGTAGCCTTCGATTTCGTCTTCTTGGATGCTGCGATAACTGATTATTTACCTTGATTCAGTTTTTTCCTCCCACTTTTTTACTTGGCAGCAGATTTCTTTGTATTGTTTGCGGGTTTTTTTCTCGCGAGTAATTTTTTTGTTGTGGTTTTTGATACTTTCTTCGCTTAAGTCGCCGTGGCATTCAATTTCTTATTGATCTGCTTAGCTACCTTTGGTTGCTTCTTGGGAAACAACTTTTACATCATTTTTTATCGTAGACGATGCGGCCATTTTACATTTCTAATTAGTCGATGGTGATTGAACATATTTTAAGGCCTTGTATCTTTTCTTTTCGTAAGAATGCTAGAAACGAAATGTACTATGGATAGTAACCGTTCATTTCATAAATGTACTATTTTTGTGGCATGCCAATGATTACAACACACAGACTTTTTCTGAAAGTTCATCGATGAGGACTTTTTGATTTTCGGAATAATCAACAGGCACATCAACTATGTGGACTCCGCCTTTCTCGAATGCTTTCTCAAAAGTTGGGATAAGATTTTTAGTGGCCTTAATTCGATGGCCCTTTGCACCAAAACTTTCAGCAAATTTCACAAAATCAGGATTCTTGAAATCTAAACCCCAATCTGAAAAGTTGACTGCGGTTTGTTTCCAGCGAATCATGCCATACGAGCTGTCATTCAAAATGGTCACGACCAGATTGAGATTCAATCGCACCGCCGTTTCTAGCTCTTGACTATTCATCATGAACCCGCCATCACCACAAATCGCCATGACGCGACGGTCGGGATACAGTAACGCTGCCATCATAGCCGAAGATAATCCAGCTCCCATCGTTGCTAGCGCATTATCCAGCAGAACGGTATTAGGTTGATAGGCTTTATAATTACGGGCATACCAGATTTTATAGATACCATTGTCTAGCGCAATAATATCGTGTTCCCCCATGACTTTCCTCGTATCGGCAACAATTCGTTGAGGAATAATCGGAAAACGCGCGTCTTCAGCTCCTTGGCGAATGTGCCATTCCACTTCTTTGTGAACCTTATGAAAATAGGAGGAATCGAATTGTATTTCACCCCCAAGCTTTTTCTTGAGAAGTTGCATAGAACGCGCTAGGTCGCCAACTACCTCGATTTGGGGAAAGTACACTTGATCAACCTTAGCGGATTTATAATTGATATGAATGACTTTTTTCCCATTTTTTTCCATGAAGAACGGAGGTTTTTCTACGACATCGTGACCGACATTAATAATCAGATCTGCGCGTTCAATCGCACAGTGTAGATAATCACCATCAGACAGGGCCGCTGTTCCCAAGAAAAACTCAGACCGTTCATCCACAACTCCTTTACCCATTTGAGTGTTAAAAAATGGAATGCGGGTTGTCTTCACAAAATCACACAAAGCCTTATGTGCATGTTTTCGGTTTGCCCCAGCGCCGATAAGAAGCAGAGGCATTGTTGATTTTTTGATAAGCTTGCTGGCCTCATCAAGAATAGCTTCATCCGCGACGGCATAATGGCGTTCATGTGGCTCTAAAACCTGTTCATCCGTATTCTCAGTGGCGATATCTTCCGGCAACTCAAGCAACACAGCGCCTGGGCGCTCCTCTTCAGCGATCCGAAATGCTTCCCGAACAAGAGCGGGAATAGTATTACCATGAACAATTTGTTTCGACATTTTGCAAATTGGTGCAAATAAATTAACGATATCAACAATTTGAAATTGACCCTGTTTGGAATTCTTGATCGGTTTTTGGCCTGTAATGATGACCATTGGCATTCCACCAAGTTGAGCAAACGCTGCAGGAGTTGCCAAATTGGTCGCTCCTGGTCCTAAGGTAACCAAACACACGCCTGCCTTACCGGTTAGGCGTCCATGCGTTGCGGCCATAAAGCCTGCCCCTTGTTCATGACGCGTCAGAACAAAGGTAATTTTTGAGTTGCGTAGAGATTCCAATATATCCAGGTTTTCTTCCCCTGGAAGCGCGAAAATATATTCAATGCCTTCGGCCTCCAAAGCCTGCACCAGAAGATCTGACGCTTTAGTCTTTATCTTCTTGTTCGGTATTTTTCCAATTGTACTCATGAAGGTGAACTCTCCATCTTTCTCAGAAGAATTATTCCTTAGGAATTCGTTTCTGCATTTTTGAAGAAGCCTGATCAAATGAGGTTGTCATTTCTTCCCAAGCCTTGTTGAACCCTAGGGCCAAGTCATCCCATGCATGCTGGCTTCCTGTTTTCACTTCCTCCCAGGCTTCTTCTCCAGCCGACTTGATGGTATCCAATTGTTGTTGTGCATCTATCATCTTGTCTTTCACCGTTTCTATTTTATTTTCAAGTTCCTTGATTCGCTCTAAATATTGAAGTTTCGCATCAGGCTCAAGTTGTTCTGCTTGGCGCTTGAGTGAATCAATGGCTTTTGATTGATTTTCTATCAATGTTTGCCATTGATGAAGTTGCTTTTCTATTTCAGTCTGAAAGGTTTCGTGTTCTCCCATTGCCTGTCTCCTTGTCTATGTTACGTCGTGAGGATGAATTTTTAGTTGCTAATCTCATTATTTCAAAAATAATAATCTATTACGGTTCTTGCTCACAGATCCTAAAACTTTTGAAAGCATGCATTCTACTATTGTAAGAACATATTTACTGGTAAGCCTCTCATTGAACTAAAGTCTGATAATAGATAATGATTAGGTGCCCTGCGGGCTTTCAACCTGTTCTTGTTGTTGATCTGTATGTTCCATAACCGTTTTCAACGGTTCTTTAAATGTTAATGTGCGATAAGGGAATGGGATTTCAATGCCAGCCTTATCCAACGCCTTCTTAACCGCAGCGACGACTTTGTCGCGGGACTGTCTTACTTCGACCGGTTTAGATCCCGTCCACCAAGTGACTTCAAAATCAATACTGCTAGCACCAAAGGCTTGAGCAAAGATTTGGACCTCCTTTCCATTTTCTACGGTATCAAGTCCTTGAACGGCATCGGTGATCACTGATCGAGCCTTATCAACATCTTCTCCATAGGCTACCCCGCACATGATTGTCACACGACGTTTGTCCAAGTCCGTACGAACGGTCACCGGATTTTTAAAGAGTTTCGCATTCGGAACGACCACTCTCTGGCCATCCGTCTGACGAATGTGGGTATCTCGAATGGTGATTTCTTCGACAAAACCCTCAATTTCTTGGCATTCAATACAATCTTTGAGCTGGAACGGTTCTCTTAAGAGAATAAGCATTCCCGCAATAAAATTCTCAAAAATATCTTTAAATGCAAAACCAATGGCAATGGACCCTAGCCCGATCGCCGTGAGTAATTTGCCAGGCGTCAACGTAGGAAACATCACGATGGCCGAGGCTAAAATTCCGACAATCCAGATGACGATGTAGGCCAGCTGTTGAAAGAGCTCCTGCAGAGATGTTCGCAGTTGAAAGCGAGGAAGTACACGGTTGAGGATCATCTCAGCAACTCGGCCAACTCCCCACGTGAGAATGAGGAGAAGGCTCCCAAAAACAATCTGCGGAAGATGGCCGAGAAAACTCTCTCCCATGTCGCGCAAACTATCCAAGATGACGTTCAGTGGTTCCATGTGATGAAGCTCCTTCCTGATCTTTCACTGATTAGTACAAGCAAAACAATCTGCGCTGCTAAATCAAAACCTCAAACAAGAAATACGGTCACAAAAAGACCCTGCCATTCATTCGTGACTTTTCATTCACTGCACTGTTTCAATACTTAGGACATCTCATTGCCTAACATGGCCATGACGGTTCGATATCGTTGGTCCACTGCCATTCGATCCATTTCTTCAGGTAGCCCCTCTTCACTTCCTCGTTTGATCATGATGGCCTGCTCGCGTAATGCAAGACGATTTTCCTTGCGTGTCGCGAATTGAGCAACAACCGCAATCGTCTCAAGTAACCGCATCGTAACCGAGGCATCGGATCGACCATACCGGCGAATTTGATTGAACGCAGCTTCGGTCATGCCACGAAATGTCACAGGACACGCAATTACACGAAGAACATCTTGCTCATCATAGTGGTAGGGCAAGTGGACGACGCGCTCACCAAACTGGCGCAGTGCAGCGCCTAAGCGATCAATACAGCCCAAAGCAGTAAAAGGATCATTGATGCCGGGTGAGAGTGCTCGCACGGCGATCTCGACCAATTGGTCAAGGGCATAGAGCACATCTTGTTCTTGAGTTCGTTGTACACCCAGGATAAACGTCTCATGGATTTTGGCTGCAAGTTTTGTATCAATGTTTTGCTCCGGCCAAACCAGGGCAAGGGGTGAACCCTTGACCACAAAATGTCCTGGCCGACGTTCAACACGAATCAGCACATTAGCGGATTTGGCTAGATCCATCAGTTCTTGCACAGCAATAGCTTGTACATATCCCCCACAAGAAGCCGTGACAGGAATGGCGTTTTTCTCGAACTCACCAGGAATATCTTTTCCGTCGTGTCGTTCACTGGCCTGACCCTTTTCATCTTGTATTGTTGTTGGAAACAAACGCGTAATCGCGTCATGAAGATCGTTGGAGACAAAAGCCACAACGTGTGGAGCTTGAATAGAGACGGCCACATGATGAATGAAGTAAATCAATACACCAAGACTAGCGACGGCCAAGAAAAGGGCAACCGTAATTGAAAGGAAGGGTACAAAGACTTGTTCTGGCTCACCACCTTTCACCGCTCGAATGACAAACAAGCAATACAAAAACGTGGCAATAAAGGTTCCAAGGCTGATCTGATTCCCAGGATCACGCATAAAATTACGTAAGAGCCTTGGGCCGAACTGAGAGGAGGCAAGCGTTAATGCGACAATCGTGATTGAAAACACGACTCCCGCGATTGTAATCATCGAGCCTGCAATGGTTGATAAAAGAGACAATGCCCCATCCGGTCCTCTTGCCCACAACCAAGAGGCATGCGTAATCACCATTTCGGGGACTTGTTCGTCAACTCTGATCATCGCAAGCGATAAAGTGATCCCTAGCATCGACAGCATAGCCGGGACAAACCAGAAACTAGTACGGAGGTGATTCCAATAATTGAGAAGCCATGTACTCATAAACGGTGTTCTTTCTTAACTGATAAACTCATATCTTCAAAGGGCAAGCTACGAATATGAATGGATTAATGAAAATAGGGATACATGGCAAAGGAGAGAACCGCTACTGACCTAAAAACTCACCAACCGAGGCAAGTGGCTCAACATGATCACAAATGATCTTAAACGAGGCGACAAGAGGCACGGCCAGTAAGGCCCCAGGTATCCCCCAAATCCATCCCCAAAGAAATACGCTGAGAAGCACGACCACAGGGTTCAGGGTGAGGCGTTTCCCCAATATCATGGGCGTTAACAAAGTTCCCTCGAGGGCTGATAAAATTCCATACGTCGCTCCGACGAGAAAGATCCATCCAAGTTGAACGAATGTCAGCGCAGCAGCCAATGTGACGATGACTATGCCAACTATGCTGCCGGCATAGGGAATAAAATTCAAAATGCCACCCATGACACCCCAGAGAATGGGATTAGGCATTCCCAGAAAATACATCGAGAACCCAATCGCCGTCCCAAGGCAGGCATTGATACAGGTCACTGTCACTAAGTGTGTGGAAATACTTTTTTCGATATCACGAACGATTTGAACGGCTCGCTTCTTATCTGAAAACGTGGGCAAGACTTTGACCAGCTTTTCAAGGAATAAATCTCCAGAAGCTAAGAGAAAGTAAAGGAGAATGATTGTGGCAATGAAGCTTCCTAGAAATTCTGTCGTGATCCCTATTAATGTTCCGCCAAGACTTGGCCCTTTGAGTTCAACAAGACGTCGTTTGGGAGCACCGGTTTCAAGGGCGGTGACTTTTTCAATCATTTCGGTAGCCTGGTTCATGTGTAATACAGAATCTTTGACAGCTTGAAGTTTCATCTCGATCGCGTCGAACGCATCCGGCGCTTTCGCGAACCAGTCAACCGCGGGCTCAGCGAGCTGAGAAATGGCAAACGCGCTAATCCCTCCGACTGCAAACAGCACGAGAGCTGCACCAAGAGCTTCAGGCACCCAGATTTTTGTGAGCAGTCTGATGAATGGAGCCAACAAGAAACTTAAAACGAGTGCGATGGCGATCGGTAAAAACACGGCCTGTGCCACAGTCAACACATAAACCGTCGCAAAAATAAATAAGCCCGTTAGGGCTAAAGATCGGACGTCAATTGGACCTTTCATCGATTCAGAAAGCTTAGAAAAATCTGGCTTTGAAGGAGCGGGAGAAGATAATGACTCTGAAGGATCAATGTTATTCATTGATCACACCAAGGACTTCATGAAGATCTGTATGCCATAAGGAAAGTAACGCACATTTAGACAAAAGATGCTCACTGATACCTCAAGACTATTTTGATTTTGGTCAAGGCAACTTGAATCCAATCTTACCGTTGGCATATCGGTGAACGATAACAAGCGTCATGTAATGATAAGACTCAGTATTTGTTTAATTCGTCGCATCTTGCACGGCATCACCAGCCTCTTCTAGTGAATCTCCAACCTTTTCCGTCGCCTCATCAACGGATTCTCCCGCATTTTCGGCTGGACCATCACATCCACCCAGGATGGGTAGTAATAGACTGAAACTCAGAACAAGGATGCTGAATGCTTTTTGGGGAGTTCTCATCACGTGCCTCCATGTTAATAAATGGCTAAAATCTGTAAATTTAGGTTGACATCTTCTCGCATGTGTAGTTGACATGGTCAACAAGCAAGCCTATTCTCTCGTCAGGTTATTTTTATGTCGTTCAGAATTAGGGATGAAAATTCTTGAAGATTGAGGAATAGCACTTGTACAATACCGACTGAAATTCCTTCGTTCTTTTTTATCTTAAGACTATTTACTTTTGAGCGTAGTAAAATCTGTGACCCCCTCAACAACCATCGACCCTCACCGCATATTTGTCCTTGTTTTTCTGATGCTCTCGGTAGTATGGAGTGTTCCATCGGAAAGCCAAGGCACATTCATATTAAATGCGGATGATATCCAGGCGCAGCGGTGGATGAAACTTTCGCCCGAGAACCGTTCGTCTTTTATCTTTGGATTTCTGGCTGGTCTCGATCATGTTTACAATTCCACAGGTCTCATCGTGACCTTGACTCGGCCACTCTCAGCAAAAGAAATTGCCGACGAAGTTTATAGGAGTCTACTGGACCAGCCTGAGTTGCGGACTGGCCCTATAGACGAAATTATCCTTAATGCCCTCGATCACGTCCTTTACATCACGGATAAAACTGGATCACGAGTCAGCCCAGGACTGAAAAATATTTCTCACCCCGCACCAAATCAGTAAATCAGGTTTCGATTCCCTAGATCTCCTACCCACTCTTCAGCTTACTCGTCCTCAATTTTCTGAGCGACTCCCGTTTGCGCGTCAATGTAAACTTCTTGGGTTTTTCCTTGATCAGTGATAATTTCTACTTCGAATACGGTGCGGCCGTCTTCGTCATCAATGTAGGCCTCCACCGCTTTTCCAGGAACAGCTTGCACTGCTGCATCAATGGCTTCTCCCATAGAAATTTTGGCCGCGCTGACTAGTTCTTTTTTCGAATCGAACAATGCCCAAGCCGTGCCGACGCTAGCACACATGAGATACACGAGAAATGCTATTGAAAATCGCTTCATTGTTTTAGCTCCCCTCTCTAAGATTCGTGCTAATTCATTTTTTACCTAAAGCGTTCAGGCGATGATGTTTACGAGGTCGTTCTATGGGTTTGAGCGACTCGACTGAGATTCGAAGGTGTGCCGTTCAAACCATTTGTTTGTCCATTCTCTGAGTTCTTCTTTTCGTTCTCCATAGCGCTCCTGCATTTTCCCTTCGAACTTATCCATTTTCCCCTCGATTTGTAGAAGATCATCATCCGTAAATTCGCCCCACTCTTCTTTCAATTCCCCTTTAAACTGCTTCCACGACCCAGCAAATTGATCCTGATTCACAATAAATACGACAAATGGATTTGTTGAGCCAGATTGTTCTGGGAATAAGGGAGTCTTCCAGTTACTCGCCCACCCGACACTCGCAACTCCTGCAACTAAAATACAGGTTATGCCAATCACTGCGATTCTATGTCTAACAGTATCCATAGCTCTTAGATCTCCTTCTATGATTTGGACCTCAATCTTTTTCCATATTCACGACTTTTCCTGTTTCTGCATCGACGTACACAGTACGGGTTGTGTTTTTGGAATCGACCACTTCAATCCAGTACACGACCCGATCATCTTCTTCACCAATTTGAGCTTCAACGGCTTTACCAGGGGCCATCTCAGCTGCCGTCTTGACAGCCTCAGACAATGTGATCGTTGCTGACTTCACGAGTTCTTTATTCGTCTCGAAGAATGCCCATGCCGACCCTCCAAAACCAATGAGAAGGCACGTGGCAATCGGTAAAACTTTTCTAGAGATATTCATCGAGTTCCTCCAGTTTACTTGCTAATCATTGAAATGCGTGCCGCCGTTTTTAATGAGCCCTACAGATTATTTTTGTGCCAATTCTCAGCCCAATCGTTGACAGCTTCCTTTTCATCACCATAGCGTTCCTGAACTTTTCCTTGAAATTTATCGTAATTGCCTTCAATTTCTGTCAGGTCATCATCAGTAAACTTTCCGTACTGTTGTTTTACTTCTCCCTTAAACTGATTCCACTTACCTTTAAATTGCTCTTTGTTCATGGTCATGCCCTCC
Source organism: uncultured Nitrospirota bacterium (assembly GCA_937139405.1). Classification (GTDB taxonomy): domain Bacteria; phylum Nitrospirota; class Nitrospiria; order Nitrospirales; family UBA8639; genus Nitrospira_E. Next base: position 96,567 of record CAKZPV010000017.1, on the reverse strand, counting down.
TGCGTGAATGTGTGTAATAAGTAAGTACGTCATTGACGTATACAGTAATACTCGAGTTCTCTAGAGCCCCTCAATAGACAAAATCCGAAGACTTTACACAGAAATGTCTAAGGCTTTAGGGCTTGAACATTAAACACTCCGTTCACCTTTTGAAGAAAACAAAAAGAAAAGTTGGAGGAATCGTTAAGTTTCGTAAGAGGAAGGAAAGTGAAGAGCGGAAAAATTATGCTGCCGACTTGTCTCGGTCAGCATTTTCGAGCACGACGTCGACCTCGCCACCAATGAGTAAGACTAATCCACTCATATATAACCACAGCATCAGGACGATTACTCCCGCGAGAGAGCCATAGGCAGCATTATAGGTCCCAAAATTTGCCACATAGTATTTGAACCCAAGTGAAGACAAGAACCAGAGAACCACGGCCACCACTGAACCGGGCGTGATCACACGCCATGAGTGAGAAACATTGGGTGCCATATAGTAAATCATACTCACAGCTAACAACATTAACATAATGACGAGTGGCCACTGTACTATTGACCAACTGATCGTAAAGACCGCACCGAATCCAATGGATTCAGCGATCCATTGACTCAAAACTCCGCCGGCAAGAATGAGAATCATGGACAGTATAACGAAAAGAGTACAGACGATAGTCATAATCATGGCGATACCGCGTGCTTTCCACAGAGGTCGAAAATCCTTGACATTATAAACAGCATTTAGGGTATCAATAATCGCGGCCATTCCTGTGGAGACTGCCCAAAACGTGCCAAAAAAACTTAACGATAAAATACCTGCCCCACTTCCCGATACCACCTGATTCAAATAGGTCTCAATTAACGGCATCGAATCAACGGGAAGAACCGTTTCAAGGTAGGACAGTATTTGGGGAAGCATCGATTGGATAGGCAAAAGCCCAATCATCGCAGTGAGAAACATTAATGCGGGAAACAAGGCAAGTTGAAAATAAAACCCCAATTGCGCGGCCCTGCCAAACAAGTCATCTTGTTGTATTTCTGTCCAAATTTGCTTGAAAAAATCTACCCATGAGAGACCATGTAGATTCCAGTTCAATTCTTTTTTCATGGCTACGACCACACAGATTTTCTACTTCTGTTCGTGTAAGGCTTCAGATGAACACTGAGAAATATTATTTGGAAACAGAGGAAAAGGAAGACTCGAAGGTGAATCCTATTCAAAGAAACCAAAATAAATTATTGACTCAACGCCCTAACGATTTTTGCAGCAGATATGGATGGAATATTTAATAATCTAAATGTTTGTTAAAACTTTATCGTGTTGGAATTCGACTTATCGTTACACCATAATCTGCCTCGAGTCACTATGACTCGAGGCAGGCAAGGCGAGTCCCTACAGTCAGTTTGCTTGTATCTGAAGATTGTTGTTCACTTTCGTGACACCATCTACTTGCCCTGCTAACTGCGCCGCTTGATTTTTCGCAGCTTCAGATTTAACCACACCATTGAGCGTCACAATACCTCTTTCAGTATCCACGTCAATCCGTGTTAGTGATAACACGCTGTCTCCAGCAAGTTTGGCATTGACTGATGAAGTAATCACAGTATCATCAATGTTGGTGCCGGCTGTTTTTCCAGTTAATGACTGACAACCTGCCAGTACAACAAACGACATCATGATGACACTTACATACGTAAAAAATCGATTCATGCTCTTCCTCCTTAGTAAATTCTTAAATAAAAGAAACTCAACGAGCTACTCCAGCTTGCTTTTCGTATCCTTCATGGCCTGCTTGACTTGAGTCCGTCCGGCTTCAAATGCCTGCTTGGCTTCTTGAATCGCTTCTTCCGCTGCCTCAATAACCTCCTTTCCCTGTTCTTTGACCAATTCAACGGTTTCCTCGACTGTATTCTTTGCTTTCCGAGTTCCGCGATGGAGATCTCCACGAAGTTGTCGACCAGACCTTGGTGTCAACAACAACGCGAAACCAGCTCCTAGGAGAAACCCAGCAAGAGTTGGGATAACGAAAGACCGTTCATTATTTTTGTATGTTGTCATTGCTAGACCTCCTTAGAATTGAAAACTTCAATCACCTAACGACTGCATCTTAACGACGATTCATTAAACGAGCATCCACCGCCTTCCAATCAATATTGGTAAAAAAAGCGTCGATGTACTTTTGCCGATCAGAAGGAGCGTAATCGATGAGATAGGCATGTTCCCACACATCCAGCACCAGAATAGGGATAAATCCTGCGATGTTTCCGTTCTCATGTAGGCTAATCCAATGATTAGACAGCCGCCCGTTCTTGGGATCCTGATAGCAGATAGCCCACCCGACACCACGCAAGTTAGCCACACCCACAAAATCAGTTTTCCACACCTCATAGTCTCCAAAACTTGATTCGGCTGATTTTCGGAATCGAGACGATTGTTCCGGGTCTCCCAGACCCACCTTTGTGAGATTTCCAAAAAAATATTCGTGTAGGATCATGCCGTTATATTCAAACCCAAGACGCCGGGTGAGTTCCGAATACGCGGGCCTCTCCTCTTGATTAATATGTCGGTCTTTGATGAATTCATTGATTTGATCCATCAGAGAATTTGTTTGACGGACATACCCTTTATAAAGCTTAAAATGCATTTCTAAGTTCCGATCAGAAATACCCTTTAGGCCACTTAAATCAAATGACTGAATGTTATAGGTCGTTGGCTCAATCATCGCGAATCTCCTTGCAATTTTTAGTAAGGAATTTTTAGACTCTGGGGGAATGAATTCTTGTTTTTAGAAATAATTTTCTATTCGCTAGTCCTCTCTTAGCACGAAATATCTCATGCACAGTTATAAATGATAATCCCACCTCCAGCACAATGGATTTATTTCCGCTTTTCTCGACTAAAATGTCTAGTTTGCTTTTGGTAGGCGAGACCCATCAGGCAGTCGTATGTCGGAAAAACACGAAATTTTCCCGAACGTTCTCAGTTTCCAGCACACTAAAAAAAGCATCATTGAACATTTTGTAGATGCCATTCATGTATTTGTCTATTTCAAGAATCCCTATTTATTTGTTACCTCTTAATAAGATCACAGGAGTTTATTTCAATATTGATTTTATTGTAAGGAAGCATGTATGGCACAGACACGCTCTAAAACAACGCACCGCTTCGAGCCACAGACGGAAGGGGAAAAAGTTGCTGAAAATTGTTCGCGATGTGGAGGGATGCTAGTGGACGATCAGTGTTACAATTTTTCGGGCAGTGGAATAGTGAGAATTGAGATCAAACGTTGTATTCAATGCGGTGATGTGATTGACTCAGTGATTCTACAACACCGATGCCACTCGTCGTTGAGCGAGGCCTACACAACATGCGATGTTCTGACTTAAAATGATTACCCCTGTTAAGAAACCTTGGCAGGCAAATTCGCTTAAAGAGCAGGAAGCTCGTCGGTTTTGACGTTTAATTTCTCAACGATGTTTCCAGAACGCAAACTACCAATGAACTCATGGGGGTCTAATGTCTCTGGAAGTAACAGATTCACGTTATACCAATTATCCATAGGCTCTTCTCTCTTGACTCGAATTTCCTCGAAAAACCCATTGACCTTATTGTCGTCAATGTCCTTTTTAAATCGAACTTGAACATGACGCGTCACAACTGATGTCGTAATAATTTCAATATCGCCTTTTTTCGAGAATGGTTCTAACATCTTCTCTGAGGTTTCTGATTTTGGAACGTTCAAGTTAAAGGAATGCCATTGACCCATTTGCGCTTGGTCTTGTGCTGATACCTCTTTAAAGAAGCTTTCTCTTCTTGTATCTTCAACATCTTTCTTAAACCGAACCCATACTGGTCGACTCTCCAGAAGTCCTTCCTCAAAAGATACGGCTTTTTTCTCTAGTAAAGTGCTGCCTGTGTTCTGGCTCTGTTCCCTTAGACCCACGACTGTTGTTCCTAATGCTTTCCCTGCCCCATCTGTACTACTTTTCACTGCCACAACAGGAGTCTGATCAAGTCGATTCTGGATTGTCGTCAATTGTTGAATGACCTCTTGAAGCTGCTGATCTTGAGAGGCGACAAGCTGGCCTCCTTCGTTTGAGTGTTTAGGTGTTTGTGCAAATCGATCAGCAACCAAAAACACGACACCCGCGGCTAAAATAATTTGCGCAGCAAGCGCAAGCATTGCCCATGGACTCGATTCATGTTTCACAACTTGTTGCGTCTCATTACCTGATTCACTGCTTAACCGCTCTGCTGGGATGGCCAAAAGATTTTTTGACTTTAGATGAACAATATTCTTGTCTTCTGCAGGCTGAAGATCGAGCTCAATTCTATAATTCCCAGCTTGAAATTGGGCAATTATTGGCTTCTGAGATTCGAACGCACAGGAACCTATAGGGAGCCCGGAAGATGAGCGCAGTTCTAGGATTGCTGGAGATGGGCCGATCTGAAAAACTTTTTCAGTGATAAGTTGAGAATCACATTCTAGAGAACCGACACTCATGTTTCCCACAAAAAGTTGAAGTGACTCTAGGGTTTCAGTTTCTCTCCGGTAGTCCTGATCCAACAACGCCTGAACAAGGTATTGCTCATACTTCTTGAGTTCTTCTCTAGCTTCCATGTTGTTGCACTCCCGAAAAAATTTTCTGAGACCTTGATGATGTCAGACTTGTCAGCTGAAACTGCAGCTGTAATTTCAAGGACTTTTCACGAGGATCACTCTCGATCGTAGACCTATAAACCTTGTCGAGACAGGGGTGGCACATAGCCAGATGCCATATGCGATAATCTTGCCCATATCCATCCGAACACATCTCTTCCCATCTATCTTGCGTTTGGCAAGGATAATGATCAGGCTCACTTTTTCTGTAATGAGATTGTACCTCAATCAGCAGACCCTGAGCCTTTTGATTGATGATATGCGGGTCGGCTTTCAGCTGCTGCTCTAGTTCGGCTATCTGTGGAAGGGCAAGACCAATTTCTTGCATAGTTCGATGCCATCCTGATTGTCGCCAGCGAGTGAAATTTTTGTAAATCCGCTGGCTTTGCTCCTCAGCTAAGCCAAGTAATTTAATCACCTGGGACGGCGTAAAACCATAAAAATGGGTAAATTGCGCAATAAGGGCATCTCGGCTGATCACCGCTCTCGAATTCAGACCGTCAATAAATTTTTCCAGAGGTCCTTGAGGCGTGTGATAATAGATGAAGGAGTTTGGTTGGCTAAAATGCTTCGCGACATAGCTATCTAAGAGAAGAGCCGGCCGACAAGGGACTTCGTTTCGCGCGTAGACGAGAAAACGTTCAACTAAATCATAGCCTAACCGTAGTGCCAATTTTTCATGGCTCACATTTTCGGTCCAACTATTTGTCTCCTTCAGTATCTTCTTTGTGTAACTACTGGCTCGGTCTAAAAGCATCGGCATCGCAGATTCGACGAACCGTTCGTATTCTTCCGTCGTACTGACGATCGTGTCTGAAATAACGGGTTGAGACTCCATTTTCTTCGATAGAATAGGGTTTTTTGTTGTGCGAAACGGAAGAATTTTACTCAGTATGGGTGAACATAGCAAACGGGGAGGAGTCAAGCCTGACCGATGAGGTATGGTTTGGTTCATAGTTATTTCCATAGCGCTCACAAGACTTTTTTAATATTTCAGTTTGAGGACTCAGCGGCAGGAGCTTCTGCAGGAGATGGCCTTAAGCATTGTAGAATTTGACGTTCGGCGTTAAACCAATCCTCCCAATCTCGACCAGGGTCGCCGCCTCTCTCTTCAGAAATTAATAACGCAAGTCTTTGAATATCTTCATGAAAGAACGAGCGAATCGCGGCTCCCACCTGCACCCCCATGAAAGGCGCGCTGTTCCCCTGTGGTCCACCGATCACCATCTCGGCTCCCAAGCGAAACACTTCTGGTACAGCATTTCGCACGGAAGCCCCCGCAACAATAAGGATCTTTCCGGTGAACCCCTGGTTCCGTAGATGCTTCACAATTTTTAGAGCATTAGGCTTTGCGATAGACAAATCTAAGACAACCACCTGAGGATTGCTCTCTTGCGCCAAGACGTATACATCTTCACGATGATCAGGCATCAGGACTTCATATCCTTGTTGGTCAAGAAACTCGGTGAGTTCAGTTCGAAGCGGGAGATGATGTGTCAGGACCATAATCATCAGATTTTCCGTGACAAAGGTAGGCTTCACTAGTAGACCTGCGGTGTATCCTTGATCCTGCGCCCAAGGTAAATCTGTTTCAAGTTATGTGCTAACATGCTCCAAAATGGATAAGTCTTCAATGGACAAACCAGTCTCATCGGATTGCAAAATGTCCAGTAAGACTGCACTCGTTGGAGCCTGAAGGACAATAGATCCGAGTTGCCTCTGGGTATGTTTCTTGCCAGTTATTATGTCACTGGTTTCTTAGAGCTGTTTGTCATGCAAAAGAATATGTAGTGTTGATTAATGGGGAACGTAGAATCCTCATCTCATTAATGAGAGAATGCAGAGGTAGGTTCTGAATGATGTGTTCATAAGTAGCTACTTTCAACCATGACTAGCTTTCTTCAGCCCATTGTTTCAGTCGTACCAATAGGACATCATCAAAAATGATCTTGATGCAGACAGTTAGGGGAATGGCTAAGATCAGTCCGTAAAGTCCTCCAACCGCTCCACCGATAAACACGACGATTAAAATGCTGGCCGCACTGAGTTCTGTCGACTGACTCTGGATCCAAGGCGTGAGTACCCAGCCCTCTAAGAGTTGGACCACCCCAAACACCACGGAAGGCCATACTAATACTGCTGCCCAGTCAAAATCTGATCCTCCAGAGCCGGTGGTCATGTCGAGGTACTTGAGCAAGACTGCCAATGGCCAACCCACGGTTGCGCCATATGGAACAATGCTGAATAGCCCCGTTGCAATCCCAAGCAGAAACCAATAGGGGACGTCTACAAACCACCAACCAATTGACAGCATCGCCCCCATGAGTAAAGCAATGACGAGGCGTCCTCGAAAAAAACTTCCGACAGCGGAGTCCATACGTTGAACAATTTCCACAATGCGATGTTTACGACTTGACGGGATATATTGTTGGAGAGTGTGAATCATGGCAGGAAAATTCCAGGCAAAGAAGAAGAAATACACTGGAATCAGGGCGAACGAGATGAAAAAATACGTCGTCGCGCTGACGACACTACCCACAAAACCAAAGGCTTGGGTTGTTCCTGTAAAAGCCGCCTTCATGAGTGACATCGCATTCATTTTTAGAGTAGATGCGACATCTTGAAGTTGCTCGCGTGGGTTCTCCAAATCAACATTGTATCGTTGTGCCAAACTTTCCACGTAGGTGGGTGCCTTTTGCGAAAGCGTGACAACTTGGTCTTTGACTATAGGCCCCAGCCAACCGATCAAACCCGCACCGAGTCCAATTAGGAAAACAAGCAACAGGGTAATAGTCAGAGGACGTGGGAACCGCCATTGTTCTCGGGCATAGGTAATGAGGGGGCTAAAAAGATAGGCAAAGAGTAATCCGATGAGCACAGGTGTAAATATGCTGCGAAGTGAGTACCCAGCCCATAAGATGAATAGAAAGAGCCCAATCCAAAGTAGATCGCGAATTGCTGAAATCTGCCAAAGGTGGCTGTCCACTAAGGGGCGGCGTGTACTCGAATGGTTTTCATGCATAGATCGCTCACGTAAGAAAGAGATGATCTGATCTGAAGCCAGGATTTACGTCTTGCCAAAGAGAGATTCTATTCTTGCACATCAATCCTTCAACTGTTGAATAGATATTTTGCATCTCCAAGAAATGGATTTATCCACTAGCCGGAATTTTGGAGAATGATGCAACGTAAGCATTCTGTTGACGAGAATCCTGTAGCAGAATATGCATCGACCCACGCGCGATCCTGAAAATTTACACCATCAATCTGCGAGGAGCAAAATGAACAATCCACAAAAAGCAAAGCTGATCACGCCATGGATTAATCCTGAGGAGAGGATTTCGGTGGACTTTACAGATGTCCAAGGGTTGACCGCGCAAGTGTTGGAATGTACGGAGCATGTGGTCCATCTCAGTTTCCTGGAGGGATTTCCTCATATGAAAGAACGTGTGACGATTCCTTTAGGGGAGGTTCAGGTGGGAGAAGATCGTGGCCATTATACTCGAGACCCCAAGACTCCGCTTCGATGGGGTCGGCTTCTCTTGCGGGTAGACCACAAACATCCTGATAACCTATAGCCCCTCCTACAGGCTAGTGAAAACAGGAATATTCTGCTCATAGTCAGCCTCATATGCTCCTCTTCGCCTGATACGTCGGAAGGGTTATTGCTTAAAATTCTAAAGTATTATTGGGGAACTTCCGCTCCATTTCAGCGCTCTTAGGAATGCACAGAATAAACAGATCAGCCTTATCTCTTCGGTTCCCCAACCGTATAGTGCAAGAGCAGGCCATTCTCACTTAGTTTTAGCCAAAGGGCACTTTTCCTAGATTCGACCATAGATCATGAAAAGGGAAACATTGACGGACAATATAGAATCCACATCTCTTCATTTGTCCATTAACTGTCAAAACAGAAAATTGCTACTTTACTTAGAGTTGATTCTGTTCCTTTCTCAACCACGAATTTGAAACCAAAACTGTGTATCTGAATGTTCCTTCTATCCGGACGCAGCACATGATCGGAAATGGAGGTGGCACCGACAAGGAGGGAAAGAGGTATGGCAACCAATCAATCTGTGAAAGAGCACGTAGAACCTGAGCGATACGACTTACACGCACTAGAAGCTCCGAATGATTCCCAAAAGCCACCGGTGACACCACCACCACGACCTAAAAAGTCACCGATCACAGATCCTCCCATTCCACCATTTCCCGATGATCCCCCATCAAAAGATCCCGAGCCAATCGGAGAACCGCCTACTCCCATTCAACCGGTGATTTTGTAGCATACTTCTCTATAAAAACCTGGATTCAACAACCTAACCTATGTCGTCGCTACAAGGCACTGAAGCATTATGTTAGGAGTGAATAGTCCGGCCTTGCGTGGAATGCTTATTTTCCCGTGAAGGTTCTAAATCCCAATACGACGCGATAGATGATCATGTTCACCATCCTATTTTGGCTTGAACAACACTATGACAATTACCAATAAAGCTAGAAACGTTTCCATCTATTTGAATTCCCTTTTTCGTGTATTCTTAAAGGGAATCATCGTGAGAATAGAGACTGTACTTTGAGAATCACATAGATCAACGGAGAGGTTGAACATTATGGACTTCAGACTTTCCACGCTCTTATTGGCGTTTTGTGTTTTGGGGTTTTTGACCATGAGGGCTGAACCAATTTGGCCTCAAGAGCCTCTTGCTGTGAATGAGGCTCCTTCAGAGGTCTTGCCTCAGGATCCTTCGCAAGAGATATCTGTTGGACCTGACAAAATCGACGATGCGTTAATCAGAGAACGACTTGCGGACGTTTACCAGGAGATACCTGCACTTGCCCATATCCAAATTGACGTGAATGCGGGAGTGATTCGGCTCGCCGGGAATACCATTTCGAAAGAAGCTCATCAGCAAGCGCTCGAACTTGCCAAACGGACCGAAGGAGTGGTGAGCGTGACGGATGATATCACGCAAAAGCGGGATATCGGCAATCGACTTTCTGTCGTACAGGACAAATTGATCACGCACCTGAATGAGTTTATCTCCTTAATTCCCCTCCTGATCATTGCGATTATCGTTTTTCTTCTCTTTTGGTTATTCGCGTCCTTTTTATCTCGTTGGCGTACTCCCTACAAAAAAATTACGTCCAATGTGTTTTTGCAATCATTACTAAGACAAACCGTAAGAGGCCTGATTCTCTTCATAGGCTTCATCGTCATGCTCGAAATATTGGATGCGACGGCCTTATTAGGCACGATAGTAGGTGTGGCCGGGGTGATGGGGCTGGCTGTCGGGTTTGCCCTTCGAGACACGGTAGAAAACTATATTGCCAGTATATTGCTCAGTCTTCGACAGCCGTTTCGGCCACATGATCATATTGTTTTGGAAAATTACGAAGGACTGGTCATGAAACTCACATCTCGAGCGACTATTCTCATGACCTTAGATGGAAACCACGTACGCATTCCAAATTCCACTGTGTACAAAGGAATTATTCTCAACTATTCTCGTAATCCCAAACGCCGCTTTACATTTGAAGTAGGGATTGATACAGCAGTCGATATTGAAGCGGCTCGCCAGCTCGCCGTCGAGACTTTGCGGCAAACCCCAGGAGTGATCTCTGATCCGCCAATTCGCTGTGCGGTGGAAAAACTTGGAGATTCTAATGTGGTCTTACAGATTCAGGCGTGGACCACACAGGATCAATTTGACTATCGCAAGGTAAAAAGTGCGGCCATTCGAGACGTGAAAGAAGCTTTTGATCTCGCCAATTACGAAATGCCTGAACCGATTTATCGTCTCAAAGTACAAGGTCTTTCGCAATTGGATGGGCTGGCCGATTTAGAACAAGTGCAACCCAAAAAGGAGGCACCACAGTCGCCGACTGCTCAATCAAAGCCCGCCGCTGACGTGTCAAAAGACAATCATATTACTGAACAAATTTCGAAAGAGAAAAACAGTCACAAAAATAACGAAGTCGACCTATTAGATTCGTGAATAACCTTTCGTGCAGATTTTTGGCTTTCACGTCTCATTTCTTGTCTATGCACAATCAGCCTTGTTCTCCACACCTCAGTACTATGCCATATTTGGCCAAACGACAGAAGTTTTATTGGGTGCCCTCTGTATTTTGCTTTCTGCTTATTTCGTTTGGAGGCCTCGCTCCTTCAGCATCTTCTGACGCCTCTCCTGAATCTAGTGACCCGTCCATCACTGATTATTGGAATGACTTCCAATCATTCATGAACGATAAAGGCGTGATTTTCCAGACGATCAACACACTAGATATTTTGAGGAATGCATCAGGAGGCTTGCGTCGAAAAACCGCAGTGGTAGGGGACATAGATTTAGTTCTTACACTCAATGGCGATCAACTTCTGAATTGGAATGACGCGACGTTTTTCGTCTACGGATTGGGTGTGTACGGAGACAATCCTAGCAAAAATATCGGAGAGGCTCAGACTGTGAGTAGCATCGCTGCGCCCAATGACTGGAGGCTGTTTGAAGCCTGGTATCAGCAAAATTTCTTTCAGGATCGACTTTCGTTGTTGGCTGGATTGTATGATGTGACTTCTGAATTCGATGTCATCCGATCGTCCTCAGAGCTTTTCCTCAATAGTTCGTTTGGCACGGGCCCCGAATTCGCGGGGAGCGGCAAAAATGGCCCCTCTACCTTCCCTATTACTTCTTTGGCCATTCGAGGTCAAGGTATTGTGAGTGATGATTTTGTGATTCGTGCCGTTCTCGCTGATGGTGTTCCTGGAGACCCTAACGATCCTGGTGGCACCAATGTCATCCTGCGCGAAGCAGATGGCCTACTCCTCGCCACAGAGTTTGCTTTCTATGATTTACGGGAAAGAAAAAAAAAGGATCAAAAGAAAATTCTCAAACAACGACCCTTTCGTCTAGCCTTCCAACGAGTGGGGCGAGCCGCTCCAATGGTCTACCAGGGCAAGTATGCTCTTGGCCTGTGGGGCTATACAACGGATTTTGATGACCTTAGTAATGTCAATGGTTCTGGGAAACCCGTTAAACGGGAGGCGACCTATGGAATATATGGATTAGCTGAACAAATCGTTTATCGTGAACCGCAGGATCGAGAACAGAACCTCACCCTGTTTGCTCGGATCGGGTTTGCTGATCCCCGTGTCAATCGTTTCTCGCAATATTACGGGGGAGGGTTGGTCTATCGAGGTCTTATTCCTAGTCGTCATGAAGATGAGATTGGGATTGGAGCAGCTGCCGCATTGAACGGAAGTCATTTTGAACGGGCACAGCGAATTGCAGGAGATGCCGTGGATGATGCGGAAATTGCCTTGGAGATGACGTATTCCATCAACATAAGTCCGGAAATCATCATCCAACCAAACTTGCAATACATTATTAACCCCGATACTGATCTCAGAATTCAGAATGCATGGGTTCTCGGTGCGCGGGTGGAATTGAATTGGAATTGGTTCGATGGTCCAACCACGTCCGTTGAAATTCTAAAATAGCATGAGAGCCATGATAGCGTTGAGGCCACCCTTTAGATGAATTAGTCGGATGTCTGACTCCCGATTCGTTGTCTGGCGATTAGCCTGACAACAATCCTCACCCAAAGAGACTCCATATAAAATAGCGCGCCATATCAGAGGAGAGATAAGAGGCCCCTATGGATGGTCAATGGTTGCACGAAGCATGTGGAGCATCTTATTTTCAGAAAGCCTTTTCTTATGTGAAGGAGCATATAACTATTCTTCTGAGGAATGCACAGATTGATGTGGACCTCTTACATAGCGCGATCTTTTAACACCCACTAACAGCCGGTTACGATTTCGAATCAACCAACCGGTCCTGATGACGCATGACTTAAGAGTTCCTCTGCATGAATTTAAATTAAGATTCAAAAACAGAAGTATATTGTGAATCGTTGATATCCTTGGTCTCAAAATTCTTGAAATTTCAGTTTCTCGTTTCCGAGATTGGGAATTGCTTGAAGAGTGAATGAAAAAAGAAATGTGTACCTGAGCTCATCAAGTGAGAAACTCAGGCACACATGCAGGTAAGAGCGTTATCTTCCTTGAAAGTTTCTCCGACTCCAAAAAAGATTAATTGCTTTTTAACGAGACGGCCGGAAATCGTTATCTTCTTGCGAGTCACGGTTCTGTCTTGAATTTTGCCCTCCGCCTCTCACGAAGACCTATCACCGCGAAATCTTTGCTTCATTAAGATAGCTCAGTGGCGATTAGAGCTTGACCGATTCCTGGAACTGTACCGGTCTCTTTCATTATCCCTATTGGATCGCCTGGAAACACGCTGATCCGAATTCCTATTTCGTTCAAATCCTCGGTACGCGTTCTCATCCTGATCATATTCGAATAAATCCCAATTTTTGCGAACATGTTTCACCGTCGTTTCACCTTGCTCTAGGATCGGCAGGTTTTCCAACTGACTGTTAGGGATATCCAACATACTCGTTTTGCTCCCCGAAGAACTCTGAATGGCTTCCCATGGCACGGAAATCATTGTTCCACTCTCTTTCTTCACGATGGCGTAGGCCAGGTCACCGTCTTCGGTGCTGAGTGTTTTGATAATTTTCCCGATTTTCTCTCCGTCCTTGGATTTCAGCGTGGATTGGTTTTCGGTGTCTTTCATCTCCATCTCGCCGAATACACTGGCAGGAAGGACCAAATAATGATCAGGAAAATCTCTGGACGATGAGGATGAACGCATGTCGCTTCGAGAATTTTTTGATTTTCCAGTCAGGTAAATAATATCCCCAGCATCGTCTACTTTTGTCCGAATACGATCGCCTTTCTCAAATCCGCAATCGCCTATACGAAATCCTTTGGGTTGAGCCATTGAATCTGAAGATGATGAGGCAGGGTTGGCTGGACTTGAGGCTGCCGCAGAGGAAGAGGACGTTCCCGACCCTGAGGATCCTGAATTAGTCGTCTCACTCTTCTGAGATTGATTCGAGCCTTTTGAGCACTTCATGAAGGTGTCATCTGTGACATTTAGGCTCACTCGATCTCCATCAGATGTTCGCACGACATAACGATCTTTGCCCACTTTTAGAATCTTGCCGGATATCGTCTCCTGGAATTGGGATCCTGAGGAGCCTTGTGAATCTCCCTTTGTAGAAGCTTCTGCTGAAATAGGAAGGATGGAGAATGCCAACGCACCCCATCCGAGTAGCCGAATAGCGGCCCTTGAAATTGCCATGATTAAACCCTCCTAAAAATGCAATGTGAAATTGATTGAACCCTTGGCAGAAAGCCAAACAAAAACCAAAACATGTCATTCGGCTTTTCGCGCATTTTTTTCAGAAAGATAGTCTGGAGGCACGCGGGCCAAGGAAAAGGTTGAGAAGGATCCAGCTATCTATTAACACCTGTCTTCACTCTATACAACAGAATGTGTTGTTGCATGGTACAAAACAATCCCCATTCCATTAGTTTTGTCCCAAACGTAAATTTACTCGGAATCATCACCATGGACAAATTACTGTGCGGACTCCATGATTTGTCCATACATAATCTCCACTGTGACTCGTTACAGTAAGCGAAGGTTGAGAGGAAAATGGGCGTGGCGTCATTAGGCGACACTTGTGTTTTCAATAGAGCCATAAGAGAAGCGTTGCAATTCTTTACGTGTTTTTCTATTTGAGGTTTCCATTCATTTCACTTTAATGTTCTTAAGGAAGGATTCGATTATGAGACTACACAAAAGCCAACAAATCACGTTAGGAACGTTTTTGATCCTATGCTTAGGCGTGCCAGGGTTGGTCTACGCCCATTCTGATCGGTTCACATCGGATTATCCTGATAGGACTTCTCAAAAAAGACATTGGTCCGATTCACAAGACCGTCATGATGTTTCCGGTCGTCAGGATAATGAGCGCCAGTACTACACCAATCAATACGGAGATTTGGATACGAATGCGGATCAAAAGGTCCGTGATGGAGGAATGACAAAGCAGAACAAACTCCGACGGGCTGATCGAAATCTTCGACAAAACATCTTAGACGAATTGGGGGATGGCACAGAACGAGTTCAAGTCGGAGTCAGAGGAGGTGTGGTCACATTAACGGGGATGGTGTTAAATCGAGAAGCCATGGTAGATAGCGTGGAGATTGCGTATGAGGAGGGTGCTCGAAAGGTTAAGAACCAATTGCGTGTTTTCCGTCATGACGAACGACCCTGGGCGGAGATGAGTGATAGAAGTTTAGCCACAGCTGTACGAGAGGAATTGTCCTGGAGCCCCTACGTGCATGAAGATCCTATCCAAGTCAATGTCCGCAAAGGTGTCGTCACACTCAAGGGATCGGTGGAAGATCGGTCAGAGATGGCTGCTGCCGTTGAGAACGCATATGAAGCAGGTGCGCGACGTATTAAGAATGAACTTCGCATTGTAAACTAACTCATCACGTACCCAGGAAAGGAAGGGGTTGGCAGAGAATCAATGTTGCAAAGGAAAAGCTCGAACGAGCGCCTGGATTCGATAAGGGTAACTGGCCAAACATGGCGGATTTCACGTTTGGCTCTGAAATTTTCACCTCCTATGGGTATCGGTCTTTTATGGATTGAGCATTGCCAAGTTTGTCATAGGCGTTGAGGCCCATATGTAGAGCTTCAATGCCTGCGTAAGGAGACTGTTTAGGAGTCTTATCTTAACAAACCGTGTGACGAATATGAGTCAGGAAATTATCCTAATCAGCGGGATAAAAATTTAGTCATCTTATCCCGAAAAATAGGAAGGAGAACACGATGCCTATCTTATTGTGGCTTTTGGGCGTTCCACTTGGACTTATTGTCGTGTTGTGGTTATTCGGTATTATTGCATTCTAATATTTTGTCAAACTTAGTTATAAAGAACGTCTCTTTAACATGTCTATAGGAGAGGCCGAGGTGCCTCTTCCATTCGGAACTATCCTGGATTGGCCGTACACATAATAGCGATTGAGCCGCTTTAGATGTTCGTACTGCAATCGAACTATACGAGTTTGTTGAACCCTTTTCTCTTGTAATCCCCCTGCGCTATCCAGGGCAAAGTTTTTTATAGGTTCGCTGGGTTTGTCCATTCCCTAGAATTCACAAAGGCATCTGTCTATACATATTCCTCCTACATTCTTTCATGATTTGTTACGAAAAATTTGAAGGTTATCACAACTACTCTCAATGGCCTTGTTTTCGTGGGTAGTGAACCCGAGTCTTCACGAAACCAATGATTGCCTTCACAGTTTTTTCCCTCAAAAATAATTATGAGGCCTATCACGTTTGGACTGACTTTTAATCATGTAGGCATATTCTCCAATTTTTTTCTGATTTATCGATTGGACTGTACTGATAATTGAGGAACAGTAGATAAATCATATTTTTTATTATGAATAATTTCTTCCACTTATCACGGAGGTTACACCATGAAAATACTTTCTTTCCCATTAAATGGCATAAAAGGAATCGGCCTGATCCTGCCTTTCCTCTTTTCTGGACTTCTTGCCTGCCAGGAAGAAACTCCAACGCATCAAGGAGACACTGACATTACGCCTACACAGAGTACGTCTACCACCAATACGGTAACGAGTTCGACTCAAGACTCACCGACAATAAATACCTCTTCTAGTCTTCAGGGCACGGTAGCTTCTATTGAAGGAAACTCCTACACCATTCAAGATGTGGCTGGTAAGAATTTCTCAGTTGAGCCGACTGCTTCGGTACTCGTGGATGAATCCCTGGAGGTTGGTGATCAAGTGGCAGTAGGCTATTCAGAAGCTGGTCAACCCGTTGCTGTTCGTAAAGTTCGTGGGGAAGCCAAAGCTACAACCGATTCGAATACATCAGCGTCAGAAAGATTGATTGAGGGTACGCTCGATCGCATCGACCAAGAAAAACAAATATATTTTCTCACGGCGGCGACCACTGGTGAAAACTTTGAATTTAAAACAGACAAAACGACCTTGATTGATGCATCTATTGCAGAAGGCGATTTGATTGCAGTGAGCCTTTCAGAAAGCCAGCAACCTATTGCCATCAGATTGGTTCGCCCTGAGAAATAATAATGTATTGAATGAGCTTCGTTCGAATCGTGGAGTCAACAATTTTTGAATGAAAATTTCGCAATATGAAGAGATTTTTTTCCCCTTCTTCAAATAAGGTTGAAAGAAAAAACGAAGGCGTCATTTACTTGTGGTGAATAATGTATCACCCAACGATGATTGATGCTGTGATCTACAGAGAAGCTGCGTTCAGACATCATTTCTTCAATGTCTCGATAACTGAGAATATACGCAAGTTACCAGCGTACTTTTTGAGGATCATGATGCGCTGAAACTGTCAGCCTTTCAAGGATACTGCGGGCCTGTGCTTCGTCTTTGAATGGGCTGATGCTACCCCATCAAGAGATCCCGCTATTTGAGCCATCATAAAAATAATACTCCTACCTGGGAAGCCGAGAATAGGACATACTTCAGAATTCAATCGATGATTTGTCCGTACATCATACTGAGTTGAATATGCTGAAATGTCTTCTTCAGAAATTGAGGCATTGAATCTCTACCATCAGCATTTATTCACAGAGGCTAATATGGACATTTATGAGGCCTTAAAGAATGATCATGAAGAAGCCAAGAAACTTTTTAATCAACTTGAGCAACCACCACATATGAACGGGGATTCTCGAGATAAGATCTTTAAGAAACTCAAAACCGCTCTCGAAGCCCATAGCGAAGCGGAGGAAGTCGTGTTCTACTCACAGCTTAGACAAAACGAAGAAACGGGAGAGAAAATTGAACATGCGATCGAGGAGCACGACAAGGTCGCAAAGCTCTTGGAAGAACTTGAGAGCAAAGATAAGAACAGTTCTACCTGGCTCAACAGATTGATGCATTTACATGACGAAATTCACCACCATATCCACCAAGAAGAAAGAGCAATTTTCCAAAAGGCGCAAGGTATTTTTTCTCGACTACGAGCGGAGGAAATGGGGCTAGAATTCCAAAAGGCAAAAAATACTAAACGATCATAAGTTGAGACTATGTTTCATCTGTCTGTAGCGCTTGTCTGTCTAAATACGTAACCAAAGATTGCACAACCTCTTGAAGCCTTTATCAGGGAGGATTTATGTTACGAACTATTAAGGCCGTTTTAAATTATACGCTTAAGGCCACTGACAAAAAGCTTGGGTCCGTCAAAGATTTTTATTTTGATGATCACATGTGGGTTAATCGGTACCTCGTAGCTGACACGGGTAATTGGCTACCTGGTAGACAAGTTCTGATTGGTACAGAAGCATTGGGTCAGCCTGACTGGCATCAAGAGGTTTTTCCAATCCATCTCACTGCTGAACAAATAGAACAAAGCCCTGATATTAAAGACGATGCTCCAGTTTCTCTTCAACAAGAGGAAAAGCTTCGTGCTTATTTTTCATGGCAAAAATACTGGGACGATCAATCCTTCATTCAGCCGGCTGCTGGTAGCGAATTCGCTATAGTCGGGGCATGTCCACCACTTGAAGCCGTACCTGCAGATGTAGTCACTGCTTTCCATGTGCCTTCAGGTGACCCTCATCTTCGCAGTGTGAATGAAGTCTGTGGGTATTCGATACAGGTCCTTGATGGAAGCATCGGCCAAGTTGAAGATTTTGTCATGGATGATACAACGTGGAAGCTCCAATACTTGATCGTGGACACCGGCAACTGGCTCCCGGGGAAAAAGGTTCTCATTTCTCCTGAGTGGATCAAGCAGGTGAGTTGGGCGGATCAAAATGTCGACCTCGATTTGACACAGGAAGGTGTTAAAAGCAGTCCTGAATTTGATCCCTCGCTTCCGATCAACCGCGAATATGAGGCTCGACTCTATGATTATTATGGGCGCCCGAAATATTGGTCCTGAGGTAAGCTTTTGACCAAGTATCTATCTCTATCATGATTTTTTAAATACAGATGTAGGGGAGGGGTGATGAAACCGTATAAGACTTTGACTTCAAAAGCGGGATGTCCAATCGCTAACAACCAACATTCCATGACCGCAGGCCCCCGTGGCCCGGTACTCATGCAAGATGTCCATTTGATTGAAAAAATGGCTCATTTTAATCGAGAGCGAATCCCAGAGCGGGTCGTCCATGCGAAAGGCTATGGAGCCTATGGCACATTTACGGCCACACAAAACATGTCACAATTTACCAAGGCGAAAATCTTTTCAGAGGTTGGGAAACAGACGGAGTGTTTTTTTCGATTTTCTACAGTTGGCGGTGAATCAGGGTCAGCTGACTCCGTGCGCGATCCTCGAGGCTTTGCGATGAAATTTTATACCGAAGAGGGGAACTGGGATCTAGTTGGGAATAACACCCCCATCTTTTTTATTCGAGATCCGCTCAAATTTTCAGACTTTATTCATACACAAAAAAGAGAACCAGGGTCACATTTGAAACCAAATTGGATGAAATGGGATTACTGGTCGCTCAGTCCTGAGGCTCTCCATCAGGTTCTATTTCTTTTTAGTGAGCGAGGAATCCCGAAATCAGCTCGTTTTATGAATGGCTATGGAAGTCATACGTATAGTTTGATCAATCAAGATGGCGAAAGATATTGGGTGAAATTCCACGTCAAGACAATGCAAGGCATACAGAACTTCACTGTCGATGAAGCCACACGTATCGCAGGAGAAGATCCAGATTACTCCACACGTGATTTACGCCAAGCCATTACAAAAAAAGAATTTCCCAAATGGAAGATGTCAGTCCAGATCATGCCTGAGTTAGAGGCGGAAAACTATCAATGGCACCCATTTGATTTGACGAAAGTCTGGCCACATGGAGATTACCCGTTACAAGAAGTTGGCATTGTGGAATTGAACCGTAATCCAGAAAATTATTTTGCCGAAGTCGAGCAAGCAGCCTTTGAGCCAAATAACAGGATTCCAGGCATTAGCTTCTCACCAGATAAAGTGTTGCAAAATCGAGTCTTGTCCTACGGCGATGCGCATCGGTATCGACTTGGAGTAAATTACGATCAAATCCCAGTTAACCAAGCAAAACATGCAAAGGCTCGGACCTACCATCGGGATGGGTCAATGAGAGTGGATGGCAATCATGGCGATGATGTGAATTATGAACCTAATACCTTTGATGGCCCGATGGAAGACCCAGTCTATGATGAACCACCATTAAAAATCGAGGGTGATGCCAGTCGTTATAATAGTTATTCATGCGACGACACTGACTTTTATGGACAACCGAGAATGTTCTACCAAAATACTCTAGATGATAAGGGTCGCGAGAATCTTATTCAAAATCTCGCGACCAGCATGGACGGCGTGCCTAAGGACATTCAGTGCCGACAGGTGTACCATTTCTACAAAATTGACAAAGATTTCGGAAAGCAAGTTGCAAAATCAATAGAGGTGAAAATTGAGGATGCACTCAAAGCGTGGGAATCATAAGCAACCCTGCCTCAGATTCAAAAATTCTCTAAGCAGGTAGGTAGAGCACGATTCAACAACGACAACCTATGAGGTTGCCACTTTTAGACTGACTTCTGAAAAAATAGTGGAATTTTCAAGACTGACATTCATATCCATCTCGCGTCAACACGAGATGTTTATGAAGGAGACGCTGAACTCCTCATAGCCGGTTGCTGGATTGCATAGCAGCAAGTCCTGCGATTGATGCAGGTGATCCGACCGATATGGCCTGGTCACATACAATGTGACCTTTTCGGAAACTCAGTAGGTTATTTGATCCTCGCATTGGACGCGAAATTTTCAATACAGTTCCAACTCAGTTGCCTTCCTCAGACTTCCGATTGACCCCATTTCCATTCTCAGCATATGCGATTGAATCGGCTCCATTTGCTTGACTCCTTCGGATCAGACCTTTTTCCGTTTTTGCCTCTTGTATTCTGCATTCTTGAAGACATTCATGTCATGCTTTCCCTCGTGTGATAAACCAAGAGAATCCTATCTAGTCCCCACTAATCTTTACCAAGAGCATGTGTTGCCTTCTCCCTTCGGGGACGAACCCATAATCTTTGATTCATCACTGAACTCCACCGTCATGCAAACGTTTGATCATCTGCATGGGAGGAATACTACTAATGAGATGTCAGCTTGGAGCAAAGTTGATCTTTCGTTTATCCATATCACTCTTGCGCGCTTTTCTTAGGTCCTCGATCATACCGATGCAACGCGCACTGTCGTCTTCGGTTCCGAATTCTGGAAAGGGAAAGCTGGGGTCCACGCTAAAGCTTGGGTCTTTGAAGGTACCGGTTACATACAATGGGCCACGAGAGCTTAACAAGGTGAAATCTTTCGGATAAGGATTGACCGTGAGATCCAACTGTTCTTGGCGGAGATCGATCTTTCCATGGCCTTCGAATTTTGTGTCCTTCGTGTCAAATATAAATGGTTTGACTGTGACAATACCGCTTCGGGCCTGGAGATCAGTGTAGGCACAATCAATGGGAACACCAGTATTCGTGCCAAGGAATGTGGTTGCTGACTCAGCAAAATCCAATCCTGCCAGCTCAACTAACAGTGCATCAATTTTTCCTCCGGTCATCGTTAAATAGAGCCCTCCGTCTGCCGACCCAAACCACTCTGCTAACGATTCTCCTTTCATCCAGAGGGTGCCCTGTCCTCCGATCATGCCAAAAGAATCATCGGCCACTTCGAAAGAAGCTAATGCCTTGCTTAAGTTCACCTGATCGAAGTCCGTTTTCAGCTTTGCCTCTACAGGTACATTACGCGCATTCACGATTAATTTCATCGCCATAGTGCCATTACCTACGCCAAAGTCCAACTGGTTCATCTGGAGGTGTCCGTCTTGAAGGTTCATTTTCAGCAGAAAATCATCAAGGGGAAGGTCTGGTGCTTGAACTCGCTTACCACGGTACTCTACATCCGCGTCCACCTTTTGGAGCTGAGTGAAATCTACGGGCTTGGCCGGCAACAGCTTATCACGATCTTCGAAATTCTCAGCTTGAGCTTGTTGTTTGGCCGACGCGGTCTCCTCTGGATCCGGTGGCGCGCCAGTCAAGCCAGCGAGATCGTCTAAATCAAGCCTGCGAGACTGCAAACGTAAGAATATCATTGGCCGTTCGCCGCCGGTCGTCACACGTAACTTGCCAGCTACATCACTGTCTCCTATCGTCCCATCGAGATTAGTAAAGATAAAGATTTCCTGAACATCATCAAGTTGCTTTCTTTGCAACTGAGCATGTAAATCGTAGGGAGGTAAGTGTGGTAAAGGAATATTGATCGCTTCTCCAAAACGGAACAAATCGGGACCTGCCAATCTTAAGGAAGTGGTGAGGGTCTCGAGCGGAAAGAAGCCACCAACTTGACCGTTGATGCCAACCGTGGTTTCTCGAATTTGCAATGTGGCGTCTACAGGCATTGAGCGATAATTCTCAATGCCCTGACGTAACGACCCTGTTGTGAGTGAGACATCCACCGGTATACTCTGGTACTCGACTTTTCCTTTCATGCGAATTTCTGATTCGAAACTATCGGCTATGATGTGTAAATTGCTCTTAGCTTGTAGATCGGGATCGTTATACTGCAGGCTTACTTTCTCTATGCGTAATCGCTTAAGCAGAGCGTCGGCGTTGGTAGTTTTTTTGTTTTGTTGAGTGATGTTCGGAAGCTTCAGGGCGAGACGACCACTAACTGTCCCAAGTTCAGAGGTTTCATTGCCAAAAGCGGTGAGCGCTTCGTCAAGATCAACGCGCTGAATTTCTGTACGCAGATCTCCTGTCATACCTGGGGCATTGAGGTTCAAGTTTACTCTGGTCTTGATTGTTCCTCCTCCTAATGTCATGAACAGTGGCGCGATGTGAAGCTGTCCCTCGGCTATTGATGCTTTAACTGAAACGTCTTTCAGGTTTGCTCCTGGCAACATCAATCGTTGAACATCTACGCTGACTTTGCCATTCAGGTCTGACAACCATGGTGGAATAGAAAGTTCTCCTGTCAATGCTTTAGATGAAGAATCCGACTCTGCTGATTGATCGTTGGACGTCCTTGATTCAGTGGAATTGTGATCATTGCGTATTCTGGAAATCATCGTAGCTATATCCAATATGTTCGATTTCAGCACGGCCTGAAAGCCTAACTCATTAGTGGTATCGATCATAGCTGTTCCATACACATTGCTTGTACCAACGTGGCTTTTAAAATTTTTCATTTTCCAAATATGGTTTCTTTTGGATAATGAGCCACTCATGTCAAGTTTACCTAGCTTGGGGAGTTCGACTCCGAACAGGGCTGCAGTAGTTGCAGGCGTATCACTTTCTGCAAGGAAACGCAGTTCCATTTCAGTCGGCGGCCAGGTGGGAACCACGGTCCCAGTCACTGTGGCGGTTACGTCAGCCAGCTTAAGGTCAAGAGCGAGTGGTTGGGGTGATTCATTAGTACTCGATTTCATAAAAGATTGGATTCCGGGTACGGTTAAGGATGACTCTATTGTTTGGTTGTGATACTGACCGGCTATTTCAATGACTATATCCTTCTCTGACAGACCTTCATCCAGACGCGCAACCATTTGGGTGTTTGAAGAGGGATCAACATAGCGGACATGAAAATTCTGTATGTCTGCCGACTCCAATTTTATGCGATCTGCAGAATCTCCACTATCACCTTTGGCAGACTTGTTCTTATTGATTGAGGAATGATTTCTTGTAACATTCAGGCCCAACTCCACTGTCAGGTTGCCGGGAAATATTGGGAGGGCCGTCTTTGGTTTCGGAGTGCGTTCGATCTCAGGGCCCGTGGCAATCCCAGATGACTGAACGGTCTCAAACATCAGATGTATACGATCTTTTTCCTGCTTATTGTCTGCGGAAATGTGTGCTTCGAGTTTGAACCGATCCTTGAATGTCGTGATGGATAGGGGCTCAATTGATAAGGTGTTATCTTCGAGCTTTATCCTGATCTCAACATCTGATATGGGTGTTTCATCGGTTTGTATCAGATCGGCTTGGTACCTGATGTTGGTTTGCACCGACGTATTGGCAATGCGATTTAAGAGTCTCGCAACTTGCGAGGAAACAGGCCCTGAGTCTTGTTGCTGAGGCATAAATCCTTGAAGCTGCGCGATGTCCAGTCGCTCGGAAGAGAGAACACCTTCAACAAGAGGTGGATTGACTTTCGGTGTGAACCACAAAGTTCCAGTCAGATCGCTGTTGAGAACAGTGGCCTTGATTGGATCTAGCGACCACACTCCCTCGTTTAGCTGTAATTGACCAGACAATTGATAGGTAGGTAGCGTTGGCAATTCCATGTTCAATGCCTCATTCCAACGGGAAAGGTTTTGGCCTTCCAAACTGAATTGTAAGTCCGCTGTCTCAGGCGAGATTGGAGCATCAACCTTTCCTTCAATGAGCAACATGGTCTCAGTAGAGCTGAAACGTAATTTCAGTGGGTAGCCATTTGTCTCTTTTTCTTCAGGCATTGGTGGCGGACCTGCTGAAAGATTGATCTTCATTGGTTGTCCCAGGAGGTGCCCGCTACCATCGGCGACAATACTCCCTTGGCCTGTTAGTGCTTGACGATCGTTGGATTTCAATGAGAGTTCTAGCGAAGTGTTATCATTGGGATCGACATAGGTTAGGAGGCCATTATCTACTGAGAGCGATTCAATACGAGGCAGGTTGGGCACTCCACCATCTTTGCTTTGACTGACGGGAGCTTGGTCAGCATTTCCAGAACGGTCGCCTTCCTTTGTGATCCAATTGGCTCCGTATTGCGCGGACCGTTCTAGGTGAACCACGGGTTCGACCATCTGCACTTCGGTGAGAACCAGATCGCCACCAAGTAATCCAAACATATCAATGCCAATTTCTAAAATATCCACAGAAGCCAGAGAAGGATCTGAAGCCCAAGGTGGATTCGCCACAGAAACATTCTCAACTCGCACGAGTGTGATTGTCCCAAGATTGATATCAATCGAGTCGATCGTCACTTTCTGCCCAATCAACTCAGTCAATTTTGATTCGGCAATATTCGCGACCGACTGAGGATTCAGCATTGAGATACCTATGGCACTCACAAGGACTATTACGAGAAAAAGGATTCCACCCGTGACAAGAATCATGTTCACGCCGGAAGAATGACTCGTGTGTTTTCTCATGGACAGTCGTCCTCAATACGTCAAATATGAGATGATGGCGGCTTAGGCAGAGATGGAACGTCCCAAACCTAAATTACAAGATTCAAAAAAAAATCTATAATGATAATGGAGATGAAAGTGGTATCTATAAGAGTCTGAAAATATACACATCATTTTCCACTGCTTCTGAAACTCACGAGGAACGCAAAATGAAAACGACAGACCGTTTTTGCTTCGGCCGTATCCCAGTAGCACAATCCGACGTCTTCTCAGGGCGTGAAATTTCATGTTTACTCTTTCTCGTTATCACGCTCACGACAGTCGGGTGTTGGAGTCATCTCGGTCAAGATTCTGAGGTCTCAGATGAAAACGAGTGGATAGCTGCTCAGGTCAAAGTCGCACTTGCGCAAGAAGCCGACCTGAACTCCGCACCGATAGACGTCAAGGTCAATAACGGCGTGGTGACCTTAGGAGGATTTGTAGAAGAGGCTTCGCAACAACAGCTTGCAGCAGAAGCCGCCAACCACGTGACTGGAGTACAGTCTGTCATTAATAATATTCAAATCAAATAAGAGTCATTGAATTAGAGAGAGCATGAGAAATTACACTGCAGAGGCCATTGCTGTTGACCTCAAGAAGTGTCCCAAGTTATGGGACCTTTCCCACCGTATCTGCCACATAGGCCCCTCGTTCACCTAGAGGTTCTGGCGATCCAGTCGTTGTATCTTTTTTCGTTTGCCGTTCCATTTCCGCATTGACTTCCGCCCCAAACACGATGATATAGGCTGTGACGAAAAACCACATAAATAAAATGACGGCTGATCCAAGCGATCCGTATGTTTCATTATATTTTCCAAAATTTTCCACATAGAGAGAGAAAAGGATCGATCCAATGATCCACAAAGTTGTCGCGATGCCAGCTCCCCACGAAACCCACTGCCACTGCGGTTCTTCTCGGCACGGGGCATATCGAAACAACACAGCCAGCCCGGCCACCACTACCATTCCCATAAGAGGCCAACGTGCTAGCGAGAGGAAAGTTTGGCTAATTTGACCAAACCCAAGAGTTTCGATGATGAGGGGAAGGATCGTGATGAACCCCAGTGCGATAATGATGAAGAGAATAAGTCCGATCGTTAATAACAATGCCAACCCCGTCAGCGTTATGAAACTTCGGGTTTCCTCTTCATCATATGCAATATTGAGTGAGGCAATCAGTGCCGTCATCCCTTTTGATGCACTCCAGAGCGAGAGAAGAATGCCACTTATCACTCCGAGACCTAGAGCCGACCCTGCATTCTTCGTGACGGACCTCAATTGCTCTTCGATAATAACGCGAGCTTCTTGCGGCAATAGGGAACTCACCAACGACATATGTCGCTCAATATCCTGAGGATCCATCATTAATCCGTACAACGAAACGATAGCCGCTAGCGCAGGGAAAAGCGCAAGAACGATGTAAAAAGCCACACCGGCTGCCACTATCGAGGCATTGTCGTTGGTCAATTCGTCTTTGACTCTCCAAGCAATATCTCGCCAACCAGATGAAGGAATTTCACCGGGACTGGTTGCAGTTCGACCTCGAGCTTCACTTTTGGTTGACTCTGAATCGGTCATGAATGAATCCTCTTGTCCTTGCTGTATATCCTGGAGATTGGCTCGTTTTCCTCTGAAACGTTCACAGTCTGGCGATGGAACTTGTACCCCGTGTCTGTGCTAACAGCGATATCTGGGGTTCGCATTTCAATCTCAGGAAGTTCGCCACTTTTCGTTTCCACTCAATATCTGCAGCCAAGTCTCTGGGTGTACTTATACTTTGGGGCGCTCCTTGGGGGTCTTCGTTTTTTCAATTCAAAATAACCTGAGAGCAAGTGCTTTTGGTTCAGGACGGGTCCTGCGCAGTATATTATTTCGTGATACCCTGTTTCTGGAGTTCTTCCTTTGCCTTTTCTGTGGCTGTCTCCTGAACCTTTTCAGATGCCTGCACGACTTTGTCGCCTATTTCATGGGCTTTGTGACGTGCTTGATCAACCAGACTATCACGGACCTCTCCCATCCATTCGTCTTCCTGGCGTGTCCGAGGTGCGGAAAGTCCAACCGCTGCACCAACGGCAAAGGCCATCGCACCCACTCCCCAAGGATTTTCTTGGAATGTCTCATCAAACCCGCGTTTGGCACGACGTGTTTGCTCTTGCATTTGGCCCTTGAATTCTCCTGCTCGATGTTGAACCTGAGCAGAAAATTCATCAACCTGACCCTTCACTCGTCCATGAAACTCGCTCGCATTTTGATGGATGGTCTGTGTCGTTTCATCGACCTTTTCTTGCACCGTCTCGGCTGCGCTCTCGACCCGAGCCCTAAGGGCTTGAGCCTTTTCACCAGCTTTAATCTGTAAGTCTTCTAACTTGCTTGGTTCACGATCGATATAGGGATCATAGGGATTACGATAAGCGGTTGACCGACTGTACTCAGGCAAATCAGTCGCATGAGCATCGTCTGAGCTAGCTTTGAAAAGCCAAGCCAATCCCAATCCGATGAGTGCCACTGGTACTGGGTTTTGCGAAATCGTATCTGCGACTGTCCAACTCCATCGTCTTGCCGTATAACGCGCTGATTGAGCCATATTTTCTACCTTTCCGACAGTCGCGTCTCGCATCTCCTGTTTGAGCCGATCGGGCGACAGCCTCGCTTCAATATTGGTAAGTGTTTCTTTGATTTCCGCTCTGGTACGCTCGACACGTGTACGAAGCACGTCTGTGCTTTCTGGGCAACGTCTTTCACCATCCTCAAAACGATCGTTCATCTCGCTTGTTGAGCGCCCCATGGTGCATCCTCCTTAAGCGCTCTAATCGCTTGATGAGGCACTGGGCTCACTTGTTTAAGATCGTGTAGCCCCTTCTGAATCAATCCATAGCCTAGTGCCACGAGCACGAGGCCGACCAAGAGTGCGGCAACCCACCCAGGTACAAGCTGGGCGACTAATAAGACGGCAGCAGCGAATAAGACTAAGAGTCCACCAAAGGCCAACGCTGCCCCAATTCCTATTAAAACAAGGTCCGTCCCTGCGCGTGAAATTTTTTGTGACATCTCAGCTTTTACTAATTCCACTTCTTGCTTAACCAATGTTTGGGCCGCTTGAACCAATTCTTTCAACAACTCGCTTAATGATGATTCCTCTGCCATTCGTATCATAATTTCCCCTTTGTCGATCCTAATGAACTAATAGATGATACTTTCCACTTCGTGATATGCCAGGTAGGCATCATGCTTCTATAGGACGAGACATTGACTCTCTTTCTTCAAGATGTCGATAGCTGCGTTCTGAATGTCGGTGTTGCCTTGAACTCTTAATAAACCGCGCGGCTAACAAACCTAATCCAAACGTGACTCCGAGAAATACTTCTGGGTTTCGCCGTGCTAAGGCTTCACCCTCATCAATGAGTTGATTAACATCGCGATGAGAAAGATAATCAGACATTCGATCAATCTGCTCGGCAGCTTTGTCTGTGTATTGCGCGACAGTTTTCTTGTCGCTCCGCCGAAGTTGCGAACCGGTTTGCCGAATAGCTTGTGCGAGACTCCCTAATTCTCCAACAGCTTGTTCCTTTCCACTGGCTAAAGCTGATTTTGTTTGACGCTGAGCCTCGTCCGCATAGGCTTTTGCCTCGGCTTGCCCTTGCTTCATCATAGAACTTGCCTTCTCTTGAATCGTTTCTTTCATGCCTACCGGCGTTGAGTCCTGAATTTTGTCTTCGATTTTAGATTCTGCTTCACGTTTAGTTAACTCTTCCACAATCAACCTCCTTGAATTTTGAAGAAAAATATTGAGTTCTTTACAACCTTCTATTTTCTATTCAAAAGTGGCACATTCCGCTCCAGCTTATGCTATCGCGTGATGCTAGATATCTTAAGTGTCATCAAGATCTAAGTGTACATCCCAAGGGTCGCCGAGATTAACGGATAAAACACGAGTATCATTCAGAGAAATGTCCGTGCCTGCAAGCTTAGAGCTTGATGCATTGTTGTAAAAAAAGAGATTTATTAGTTTTTCATGGGAAATCGATGGTGCCACAGATATCTCGATCTTTTCTGGGGAAGCATATGTCGTGAGTCCGTTTGCAAATGCGAACATTTGAGGGTGGTTGGCCGGCAGGCTTTGGCCCTTGCGGTTTCTACCTTAAACGTCAGTAAGCGGATTCATGCAATGACGAATCACCTAATTTGGGTATCTCACAAAAGAAGGTCGAAGGGGGGAGGTGGTGGGAAGCAGAAAGTCGTTCAGAATATAGGGATAAATTTGTGAGAACGATCAAGAGAAAGCGTAGGGAATGAGGAAAGATGACTCAAATGCCGCAACAATAGTTGGCGGTCTAGTTTACTGTTTTGGAATTTGGCAAAGCTGCCTGAAAATGTTGAATAGCGAAATCAACCCGTTTTTGAACATCAAAAAGAGTTTCGGCAGATTTCTCTATCAAATGTAGTCTGGGCAGTAAACCTGCGCGGTTCGCTATCTGAATATTCAGACCCGGCCGCGCATTCACTTCCAATAAAAGGGGGCCTTTATCTTTATCCAGGACGATATCGACACCCAAGTAGCCCAATTTGAAAATATCGTAACACTGAGAAGACAACTCGAGGAGAGTTTTCCAATCTGGAATTTGTATTCCGGTCACTTGGTTAGCGGTATCAGGATGTTCCGTCACAATGTTATTGAACAGCACTGCACTTTGGGTTATGCCAGTGGCTAAGTCCACACCCACTCCTAAGGCACCTTGATGCAGATTGGCTTTGCCGTCGGACATTCTAGTGGGCAAGCGCGCCATCGCCATCACTGGAACACCTAAGAGCACAATGATCCGGATGTCCGGCACTCCTTGATAACTGATGGATTCGAAAACCGGGTCTGAATTTACACAATACTCTATTAAGGCCACATCAGCACCACCACCTAGGCTATACATGCCGCTGAGGACGTTTGAAATGTGATGTTCGAGTTTTGGTAGGGTCAGTAAGGTACCATTGGCTTTCCGGTATTTATCTTTGACGCGGCCTTTAATCACAATGATCCCATCTCCCCCACATCCATGGGCCGGTTTTATGACAAATTCGGTGTTAGCACCCAGTAACTTTGCTAGGTCGCGGATTTGTCTTTCAATTTCAATGGTGCCATAGAGAGGTGGCACAGCGACGCCAGCCTTGATGCAGAGAGCTTTGGTTTGAGCCTTATCGTCTACTAGAGGGAAAAACCCGCGTTGGTTGTAGCCAAGTGTGTACACGGCATTTCGTTCGTTCAACCCTAAAATTCCAAAATCGGCCAGTTCGGCGAAATCTTTGAACATGTTACCCTGCTTGTAAAAGGCTCTTAAATCGGCGGATTTCAAGGAGACGGTATCCAGTGTAACGGCCTAGAGCAATTGTCATAGCCAATAAGACAAGGAGTAATTCAGGAAACGTAAAAAATAGGTAATCCATGGATTTGAGGCTCATGATGAGATACGTCAGCGAAGCCACTGCAAGGCTTCCAAAGGCCTGCTGTAACGCTTCTCCTGGGCCTCGTTCATCCCAGACGATCGACATGCGTTCAATGGTCATGGTGACAATGACCATCGGGAATAATGCGATAGAAAGTCCACGGACCAGGCCCAAATGATGAGAAAGTATACTCAAGAATCCCATGATCAACACCACGATGATGAGAACCGAAGCGAGGCGGGGAACCAAGAGCAAATTAAGATTATCAAAATAGAAACGAACCCCCAATCCCAACGCAATTAATACGGAAAATAGAAAAATTCCCCAGAATAATTCAGTTTCCCTGAAAGCCAACCCGATTAAAATCGGCATAAATGTGCCGAAAGTTTTGAGCCCGACAACATTGCGTAACAGAACCAGCAGAAAAGCCCCTACTGGAATGAGAATAAGAATGTGGTACACCACTTGTTTTTCAATAGGAAGACTAAAGAACGAAAACTTCAACCAGGCTGGGTTGAGAACCATTCCTCGTGCGACTGCCGCCTTAATGGCTTGCTCTTGATTCGGACTGGCGGACAATCTGAATTCTAATTCGGTACCTCCCTTGATCTGAAAGAGCGGAGCATGCCCACGCCACCAGGGAAGGTAATTCTCTGGTATGTCTTTCTTGCCTTGTTCTAGATCGTAGGGCACCCATTCTTTCTCAATTAACACCTCCAGCCATTCTTTGGTATTGACGATCTTGGCTTCTTTGCTCAGTTCAATACCATGAACGACTCGGGAAGGAGATCCATGAAGCGTCAATAGCTGTGCCAATACTTGCTGGGGGGGGTATTGAGAGCGGAGAAGTGATGCGGGCGATTCCTTGTCTGGGTCTTGAATTCGCGCAATTAGGCTGAGGATTAACGATTCCAAATCGGCTGATTCCTCTTTCACCTCATCAAGAACAGCGATTCCTGCTTGGAGAAACGTACCTTGTAGGGGGGGCAGGACGCCCTGTAATGCCTCTTCCTTATCAATTGAAGGATGAGATAATTCTCGAAATTCCGTTTCCCACTCCTTCATTTGGCGGATAATTCCACGATAATACAGAATTTGAATGCCTTCAGCTTTTCGAGTACTCCACTGGACAACCCGGTTTGGTCCCTGGGTTTTTTCCGTGACCCCGTAATCCTGTCCTACGAAAGCCTCCGTCGTAATGATATAGGGATGTATCGATTGAGGCGTAAACATGGAAACCTGAGCTGGTTCATCTTTCCCTTGAAAACTGATTCTGGCCTCTACGTTCCAGACTTCAGACTTGGTGTCAGGACTCATGGGGAACCCAAGAACAATGACCTTGTAAAGAAAAATCGACAGTCCTAAAAATGAAAGAACAAGGATGAGCGCTAGAAAGTGGATTCGATTCATTTGGCTGCGGTTTCAATTCGGCAAGATAACTCCAACAAGTGCTTTGAAGAGGGATCCACCATAAAGGCACCCGATAAAAACATGCGTCCAATGAGGACCGGATACTTGTAATTGCTTCGGTCACTCAGGTTGACTTCGGTTTTCTCCAAGTGATCGCCCACACATATGCCCAATAACACGACCGGTCGTTCAGAGGACTTCTGTTTATGGCGTTTAATTTTGACCGTTCGATGAACCTTTCGTTCCAATGTGACTGGCTTACCTTCCCCATTCACTAGATCAAACCTGACCCAGGTTTCACCTTTCTGAGTAAAGGACGAGATATTTTCTGCATGTATAGAAGAACTGTTGGCCCCTGTATCCAGCTTGGCTTGTAAACGTAAATTACCGGGGGAGATCATCACCTCTTCTATCCACCCAGCTGTTTGTGGCAAATCCTTTGCTAATAAGATTTCGAAGGGAAGAAGGCAAGTCACCAAGAACACAAACCCAGTAATTTTACCGAGCACGCCAATAGCATGGGAGAAGAAATCTTTCTCCAGCGTAAAACAGGAAGACTCTGTTGACGGGTAAATTTTCAAGGGGAATAACCTCTCAGACTCACGGGAATTGGATTAGGCGTCCTTGCCTTCTTGGGGCAATTCTGCATTTGCCTTAATCACCGGCATAAATTGAAGTGTAAAGAAATTCAGCACGCTTAACACCAGAGCAATCTCAAAACGATCCCAAGCCACAGCCATACCGATGGCACCTGTGTTCCAAATGCTGGCTGCTGTGGCAGTCCCAGCGACACTTGCTCCTCCTTTGAGGATCGCGCCTCCACCGATAAATCCGATGCCGGTCAAAATCCCGGCCAGCACTCTTGATTCAGCATCGGTAGAATCCAGCACTGCGATTGCCGTCAGCATAAATGCGCAAGACCCTAGAGCGACGAGAGGAAAGGTTCGTAATCCAGCCCCGCTTTCAGATCCCTTTTCTCGATCCCACCCCAACGGAAACGCTAAGACAAAGGCGATGATCAAATGATATAAATGTCGCCAGATTTGATACCAATCTAGCCCAAGTAGGGCCTCTTCATTCATGGGTTCACTCCATGGATATTAAAATTCATGGACTACTTTTCCGAACGTACCTGGTAAAGTACCTTCCCAGAATCGTAGGGTTAAAAAGTCAGGAATAAGAGTAAGGAAAGTTCTCTCAGGGTTCCTTTGACATATTGTTTTGTTTCACCCAACGTCTTATGTCTCAATATTGTTGATGGATTGGTTTGATTGTTCTCGTAGACCTGCGGCATTGAAATCTTCTGGGTTTCTTCGAGAAAGATTCAACAAGCCCCTTAATGAGTCAATGTGGATACAAGTGCCATGAAGTATTCTGCTTTTAGAATGTGAATCTTGTTTAATAGTCTGTTCATCTTGACTTGTTGTTGGGGTCCTAAAGTTCGGAGAGGCTCTTTAAAAGTGCAAGGTGCGATAAGAGAATTGAATTTCAATATTGGCGTCGTCCAATCATCGTTTCATTCTGCTTCCTGCAATACTGATCTACAAAATTACTCCAGTCTCAAGCA
The DNA here is from genome assembly GCA_937139405.1 of uncultured Nitrospirota bacterium. Taxonomy (GTDB): domain Bacteria; phylum Nitrospirota; class Nitrospiria; order Nitrospirales; family UBA8639; genus Nitrospira_E. The sequence goes on along the minus strand of CAKZPV010000017.1, from coordinate 63,387 downwards.
TGTGGTTTACTTTCGTATTCCCTTTTTCACAATGAATACATGAAACGTAGAAATTCATATACCTATTCCCATAACTCACTGAATCATGTGTGTCCGAGAGATAATTATGGGAACATGAGGATTCTGTCTAAGTCGAAGGGCCGCGCCCCGTTACCAAGCTAACCACGAAAATAATAAGAAACACGACAAAGAGCACCCACGCGATATTCGTTGCTGTTCCAGCCACTCCAGTTAGTCCTATGGCACCCGCAATCAGAGCAACAACGAGAAATGTGATGGCCCAACTTAACATCGTACACCTCCTTAGTTATGTAATAGCCTCATGGTCTTTCTTGATCCCAAATAAGCATGCTTCATTGATAGCAATGCAGCGAGATTATGGCCAATAGACAAATGATGGTTTTCCCAGAACATTATGTACAATGAGGTATCCTTTTTCCGTTCTCACACATTTTCAGAGGCAAAAAAGAATTTGTTGATTGGTCATGTAGGCATGCTCCGGAGCTGCGCTTATTGGCATTCTGAAGATCAATATTGTAATGAAGAATGAAGAGAATGATGATTTAGAAACAAAAGTTTTGTACGGAGCATCTTTCTTGGTCGGTGTTGTTCTGCTTGTGTGTAGCTGGAGCTTCGATGAGTTTTGTTAGTGAGGGGCCTCTACAGAAAAGTGGAGAAACATTCGAAGAGAGTACAGTCGCTACCCATCTCTCCCCAAATCACCGAATCGTCTATGGCATGGTCGAAAGTGTGAATAGGGCAACAATCAACATCGATTCAGATGATGCAAGGCAAATAACACCTCGCTATCTTGATTTGGAAAAGCCAGGAGGGAAAGCTGATTTGGTCAATTAAGGCGATTGACTCGAAATCATCATCAACAATAATGATGTGGTGTTGATTTTCGAATAGTCAATGAGAATCCATAAGAAGTGAAGACTGTTTTGTATGCTCAGGAATGTTATCATCTAATCTGTTGTGATTCATTTCCCAATGAAATCTGTGACTCGCCAATAAATTTCTGATCGACCAAGAATTAATAAGTGGTGGTTTATACATTACTTCATCAGGCAGGGCATGTGAGATGCAGCTTTTCACAAATGCTCTTGTTTGAACTCGTTTAATGAATTTTCTTTGGTTCTCAGAAGAGAAGAGAACAAAAATTTCAAGAGTAGGATGATACATAACAATCAACCAACCAACCAACCAACCAACAGGAGAAGGTAATGGCCCTATCATCAGCAATTAAAAAGAAAGCTAAAGAGGTTTCACGGAAAGTGAGCCAAAAAGGCAAGCAGGCTAAAAAGAAAGTCACCACTAAAGCGACTCAAGCTAAGAAAGCCACAGCTCAAAAAGTCACTCGGGTAGGAAAAGTTGCTAAAAAGACTGCGAAGAAAAAAGCTGTGAAAGCAAAAAAAGTGGTCAAGAAAAAAGTGAGCAAAGGTACATCAACTGTAAAAGCGGTAACCAAGAAGACCAAGTTGAAGACAACGAACATGGCCAAGGACGCTGGAAAAGCCGTTGGGCAGGCTTTAGGCAAGGTAGAAAGCGTCATCAAGCGAGTGACAAGGAAAGCCAAGAGGACTTTTTCTTGATCACCACGAGTCTTCCTATCCGGGCGTAATAGCTTTACGGGTGGCCAAAAAATTCTTGTAGGCGAAGTATTCCAACGCGGGTGTGGCCAACATGCGCAGGGCAACCACCAGAAGAAGCTGTTGGAATATTTGTTCCTCTAAAAGCCCCATTCCATCAGCTAAGGCAAAGAGGACTAATGCAAATTCACCACTCTGAGCCAGGAGTAATGCCACGGAAACAGAGATGTTCACCGACACACCGAATAAACGCGCCAAGGGCCAAAGGGTTACGAACTTGACGGTCAGTAACCCTGCCACTGCCACCGCAAACAGAATCGGTGTTTCGAGTAAGAGGCTCATGTGTAACGACATCCCCATAGACAGAAAGAACAAGCCGAGTAATAAGCCTCGAAAGGGTTTGACCTCTGTAATAATCTCATGGCGATGCGATGAATCCGCGAGCAAGAGACCGGCGATGAAGGCTCCCATCGCCATCGACAAGCCAATCCACTCCATAGCTTGAGCGGAACCCAAGACCAACAGCAATGCTGTCGCCGTAAAAATTTCAGGAGAACCAAAACGGACGAGCATGTTGAGGAGGGGATTCAAAATATATCTGGCAGCAATGATAATCAGAGCGAGAATGGACACCGCTTCAACAATAGCAAACAACACATTCATTTCAGGAAATGTCGCCGTCTTTTTCTTTGCCAGTTGTGTGTAGGTCTGTAGTGTGGTCGGCCGGACAGATGAGGACTGCCAGAATTGAGTGCGGAGGAACAACGATTGATTATGGGCGCTGAAATAACCTGACTTCACTTCGTGAAGAAAAAATAAGAGTAGTTTTTCCAATGTCACGTGTCGTATCTCTGTCTATCCTCTCCAAATGTCCCTTGTTGAAGAAAAACTAGAATCAATAGAGCGGAACCGTCGGTTCCTCTAGCATGCAAGGGTTTTCCAAATTCTTCCGATAATCGAATAGAAAGAGCGGGAATTTCGAAAAGGTCACCTTATCTGAAAGGATAGGGGCACAAAGTCACCGGTCTACGTGGACATGGTCCATAGGACAGCGGGATTGCCGGAATTTTTCATGACCCTGTGCGCCTCCCTATAACATCGGGACGGTGCGTGGTAATCCTCCGGCACACTCGCCCTGTCTCATCGTTATTGATGATGCCCTGCCTGCTTTCGAACACATTCGTTTTTGATTACGGTGTCTTTCGTAATTCATGATTGATACTGACTGCCTCCAAACGTTCTACTCGCAGGGGGTGTTTGGACAGACCGAGAATGGTCGCGCTTGCTTAGAAAATTATGCAATTTAATGCTGTTACCAGTGCTAATCCTTTTGGGGCCAGCCAAATTTCTGTGAACTTCAGTGCAGGGGCACAGAGAAATCTTCCCTCTGAACCTGTGGAACTTCCTGATACCCAAGAACAACTCGTGTTTGCCCGAAGACAGATCCGAAAACTTCTTGCATCCTTAGAAGCCATCAATACCCCACTTCCTACATCACACGTGGTCCGGCGCGGTGGAGTCGGTACGCAGGCAGCGAATACAGCTTCTAGCGCCAATTTAGGACTCACGACTACAGTCGCGACACCAACGACTCTGAGCTCAACCGAAGAAGTGAATAGTACCTCAACGTCTTTTTCGCCTTTTGGGCCATCGTTTGGGGGTAGCTCGACAAGCTTGCCGACAATTGGAGGTGTGTACGATGGAGACAATGGAACGGATACTTTGACATTTCAAGTCACCGGAGGAGGAGTGGTTGGAGTTTCTCCTGTGCTTACGTTAGAGGTTAGAGATAGTCAAAGCCAATTGATAGAAACTCTCAACCTCAATTTATATCAAGCTGACGATCAAGTGACACTTCAAAACGGTCTGACGCTGAGCTTAAGTTCCGGAACTCTTACGTTTGGTGATTCTTTTACCGTGGATGTATTTGACGCGACAGGCAGTGTTGTAGATCCCACCAAACCCTTTAATGGTAGCCGAAATGATAATCCGAATTTTGAAAACGGATTGTCCGTTTCAGCTGGGTCTTTCGAAGTGAACGGCGTCACCATTTCTGTTGCGATAGATGATTCAATTAACACCGTACTAGCAAAAATTACAGCGTCTAGTGCCGGCGTGACAGCCACGTTCGATGGAGGTACGGAGTCGGTACTATTCACGCAGAAAACGTCTGGTTCTACTCCGACAATCACAGTGGGAACGGATACGTCAGGATTTTTAGCTGCAACAAAACTGAACAGTGCCACTGCAGTTCAAGGACAAGATGCTCTTGGAGATGCCGATCGGCCTTTAGATGAGGTCGCTCAATTTTCTTCAGTGCAAAACGGGTCATTCCTTATCAACGGAACCTCTATAGCCATCGACGTACAAGAGGATTCTTTAAATGATATTCTTGTTCGTATTACCGCATCTGCGGCTGATGTTACGGCAACGTTGATTGGGAGTGGGCAACGGGTTTCTATTACCTCAAATGAAGTCGCATCATCCCTCGTGCTGAATAGCAATGGAACCGGATTGTTCTCGGCTCTTCAGATTACCGAAGGTACCTATGCTCCAGAAGAAGGAACAGGGGTGAGTAGAAAACCAAAAGATGGGCTTTCATCGAATCAAGCAAAAGAAGTCATTCAAGCTCTTAAGGATGTAGCTGAAGAGTTTAATCCCTTATTCGATACAAAGCAGTTTGGAAAAGAAGCTGGACCATTTCTCACAAAACTTCGTCAGGACTTCCAAGACCTTCTCGGAGAAATTTATCAAACAAACGGCCCAGAGTTTCGAAGCAGGTTTGGATTGAATTTTGACTTTCGTGCAACAGCCAACAAAGTTTTGGATGTTTCGAACTCTGGCATTAACCAGAGTCTCTTGCTCGCTAGACTTCAAAGAGCTCCGAACTCTGTCAATGATTTGCTGTTTGGTTCATTGACGAAGAATGATGACGGACTAATCGAGAGTCTTGTGACGCTTGCGACGAAGACTGAGAACTCATTGAACGATCGACTCGGACCGAACGGGAGGCTCATTGATGTCTTTGCGTGATTCCGAGTTTCTTTCCGGAGTAGCCTGTGAGCGGACTTAGAAGGAAGAAAGCCCCTTCATGAAAACTCAAGTTTTTGCTTGGCCATTTGATCCGCCATGATTAAAGGAGGGAGCTGTTTCTCGCAAGATGCCGACAACACCTGCTCAACAGTTCTTCCAATATTCGAAATCCATGGGGCTAATCGTCGCTGATGTAAAATTTCTTTCACATAGAGATGGATCAACCCGCCTGCATTCAAGATGTAATCTGGAACATGGCAGATATTTCTCTTCATGAGGCAATAGGGATCTTGCTCCTCATCCAAAAATTGGTTGTTGGCACCGCCAGCCACAATTTTGGCTCGAAGTTGCGGGATGGTATGAGCATTCAATATGCCTCCAAGGGCACAAGGTGCAAAGATGTCTGCCTGAATCTGATGGATTTTCGACAATGGCACACCCGTAGCCTTCCAAGATCGCTCCACTTGTTTGACTCGTAAAGGTTGGAGGTCAGCCACAAAGAGTTTTGCTCCCTGTTGAGTAAGAAGATTTCCTAAATTCCATCCTACTTGCCCGACTCCTTGTATGGCCACTACCCGATCTTGGAGGTTATTGGCCCCTAACACGAATTTGCAGGCCGCTTGCATCCCCGCGAGAATCCCCTTGGCCGTCGCCAGAGACGGATCCCCACTACCCCCATGCTTATCAGTGGTTCCCGTCACGTGGTTCGTCGTTTCTGCCACGATATCTAAATCTTCCGGCAAGATCCCCGAATCTTTGGCTGCGATATATTTCCCATGAAGTGAGTCGATGAATTCACCCATGGAGCGAAGCAATAATCGGGTTTTATCTGTTCCGGGATCACCAATGATCACGGCTTTACCGCCACCCATCTGTAACCCCGAGATCGCGGATTTTTTGGTCATGGCCGCCGCTAATCGGAGTACATCCTGTAAGGCTTCCTTCTCATTGGTATACGGCCACATCCGAATGCCTCCCAAGGAGGGTCCGAGCTTGGTGGAATGCACCGCAATGATCGCATGTAAATTGGAGGACGAGTCTCTTCCCACCACCACGCTTTCAAATCCTTTGATCTTGAGTGCTTCTACCTGGAGCATGATGGTGTCATGACTGTCTGGGTCCTTGTTTCACTCACTTAACGAAATGACAGGTTACTCGATTCATCAAATAATTCCCAATTTACTTCTTTCAGTCTAAAGCGGACGTGGCCTTATCGCCAGACCAATTTTTGAGAATAGGAACAAAGGGAAATCTCTAAAGAGAAGCGCTAAATTAATGCGTTCGTTTTCAAGGAAATTAGCCACAGCTTATACGGGATCAGTGGGTCATTTAGATGAAAGGCCAGCTCTTACAAGGCTTTAGTTTATGCGCCTCAAGGGTACAATCTGTTTGAGAACCTGTTTGGGCAAGTTGGTAATGGTACAACTTGGATTTTGACTGGACGCCGCCGCTGGTGGTTTGAGAAAGAAAAAGACAAATGTGAGACATCGGTGTGTTAATAGTTATTATGCCCGGCTTGCCAAATTCTGCTTTCGTGGCAATTCTGTTTGAATGAAATATTTCTCTGTGCTGTTTGCAAAAGCGACCAATGACAGCATGACAGGTACTTCAACCAATACCCCGACCACCGTGGCTAATGCCGCACCGGAGTGGAGGCCAAATACGCTAATGGCTACAGCTACGGCCAATTCAAAGAAATTTGACGTACCGATCAGAGCCGCAGGTGCAGCGATGTTGTGTGGGACGTTCCACAGATACGACCACCCATAAGCAAAAAAGAACATGCCGTAGCTCTGTATCAATAAAGGCACGGCAATCAGTCCGATAACCAGCGGCTGTTCAAGAATAGTCTCTGCTTGAAAGCCGAATAGCAACACCACAGTTGCTAGTAGACCAATAATGGAATACGGCTCAAGGTGATTCACAAAGCGTTGTAACGTGTCTCCGTTACCGTCTTTTTTTATGAGGAAATTTCTGGTCATATATCCCGCTCCTAGAGGAATCACAACATAAAGCACAACGGACAGCAGTAGGGTTTCCCACGGTACGACTATATCAGTGAGGCCAAGTAAAAAGGCTGCGATAGGGGCAAAGGCAAACACCATGATGAGATCATTGATTGATACTTGCACGAGCGTATACCCAGCATCACCTCGCGTCAGTTGGCTCCACACAAACACCATCGCCGTACATGGTGCCACACCCAGCAGGATCATTCCGGCAACATATTCCTTGGCTGTCTGAGGCTCTACTAAACCGGCAAACACATGCTCAAAAAACAGAATGCCCAGGGCTGCCATCGTGAAGGGCTTAACCAGCCAGTTGACCACCAGTGTAATACAGAGGCCGCGCGGCCTGCGTCCAAGGTTTTTCAAGCTGGACAAATCCACTTGCGTCATCATCGGATAAATCATCACCCAGATGAACACCGCCACGATGACGTTGACGTTGGCATATTCCAGGTCAGCTACCACCTGGAAGAGCGAGGAAAAAACATTGCCCAGCCCAATACCTGTCAGGATACACAATCCGACCCAAAGGCTTAAGTAACGGCCAAACACACCAAGGGGTGATTGTTCACTCATAGCAACAGTTCTTTTTCAATACGGGTTTGGAGTAAGACGAAGGCTTCGTCGAAGGCCGCGTTAATTTCTTCTTCACTGCCCATGGCATGGGCTGGATCAGGTATGCTCCAGTGCAGTTTTCTCGGACTGCCTGGAAAGAGAGGACAGGTTTCACCTGCCGCTTGATCGCATACGGTGACCACCAGATCAAATCTTGTATCAGTGAATTCATCCCATGACTTGCTGCTCGGCTCTATGGGTTCGATGCCGTGATGCTTCAGTGTCTCAATGGCTTTGTGATTTACTTTTCCTGTCGGTATGCTTCCGGCGCTGAACGCTGCAAATCCAGGATGGCCTCCTGAATTGAGAATCGCTTCGGCCATGATGCTCCGCGCTGAATTGCCCGTGCAAAGAAACAGAACGGTCAAGCTCTTCTCGTTTATGACCCGCAGCACCCCACCGTTTCTTGTGAGGGTTCACAACAATCAGGTTCGCCCTTTGTTTCTGATGTACAACATGCGCTATCGGGATTCCCTAACCCTTCGGAAAATGCCTCTGCATCTTCCATCGTTCGATACGCTTCCCACGGCAGACCCGACGGGTCTTGAACCCAAGTTTTATCAGAGCGTGCGTAACAGCATACCGTTTCTCCTTCATGAAACGTTGCCATATCAGCTTTAGAAAGACGATCGCGAACTTCACTGAGCTCGTGATCCTCATCGACCTGAATGCCAAGGTGGTCCACTCCCTGCTGAGAAGCACGAGTGGAAATCGTAAAGTTGACGGATGGATCGTCCAACATCCATTTCGCATAACCGGGTTTGGTTTTCGTTGGCTCTATGCCAAACAAGGTATTGTAGAATCGAATGGATTCATCCAATTCTTGAACGCCGATATGTATGTGAAGACGTTTCATGAGGCTTTCTCCTTTTTTGACGGCTCACAGCAATGAGTCAGTTCTATAATGCTGCATCCCTTTTTCTTGCTGTCACGGATACTAGCCATTTCAGCATTGCAGCAATCCTCCACCATGAACCGAATGAGGTTAGTAAAAAACTCGAAATTCGCGCTGTAAATAATGGACCGGCCATTTCGACGCGACGAAACCAGTTTGGCATTGCTCATATGAGACAAATGGAAAGACAACGTGTTGTGAGGAATGTCTACGGCTTCACGGAGGGCACCAGCCGCAGCGCCTTCCGGCCCGAATTCGACTAATAGGCGAAACACACGTAATCGGGTTTCCTGTGAAAGAGCATCAAAGGCAATTAGGGCTTCTTGTATGTCCATTTGTCCAGTATAATCGACAAATTATTTGCTGTCAAAGAGTCGCCGAAATATTCGGTTCATGGGATATGGTCAAAAAGCTCGTCTGCCTTTCTTACTTTTTCCCAACCCGCCATGACAGGTCTCATAGCGGGTTTTCTGATTGATCGATTCCCCTAACAGTTAAAACAGAACGTCTTTCCTCCCAGTTGATGAATGAGGAATCAGTGGACAATGCCTATGAAAGTGATGCTTATTGGATGATTCCCAAGAAGCTTCGAATTATTTCCACCAGTTATTCTGCAATGATCTTCAAGTTCTCAGGCGCGTTAGGAACAACATTATCTGTGACTTTCTGGGCCTTCAAAGATTCCTGGCAAGCCTGGTGAACCTCTAAATCCGAAAGACCTTTCTCTGCGAGAAATTCAAGCGTCACATGCCACCAGTGATTGCGTTTGGTGACTCGTTCTTTATAATCAGGTGCTGTAGGTAAAAGGGGTTTGGAATTCTGATCGCATGTAACGAGCTCCTGCCAAGCTAACTTCGGATTGGGAGGATCCCAGGCATAATCCCAAATAACAATACCATCGGCCAAACGATAGGCAGTCTCCAACTGCATTCTCCAATAGTCTCCTGGAATATTCATTCGCCCTTCCCTCCCAGGCTCTCGACAACTATTCGCAAAAAAATCTTCCACAGATGCTTTATCCCGCAAGGTCTGAAATTTCTCTTTTGTTAATGTCAACTTATCAAATGCCCCAGCCTCAAAGTCTTGGCGCATACCTATCGGTAAGGCTTCGTACCGAGACTTTGACGTCAAATCTACTTTTATGCCGTACACTGTTTTTGAGACACTCTCAAGAGTTTCACAGCGGAAATTTTCCCGAAATTGAGGCCATAAAAAGGCATACACCGGCTTATTGTACTTTCTGGCTGCTTGGATGGTTGACTCGGCATAGGCTTGCCAGCCCTGCCGTGAGGTAAACCATGCATTTGGGTCAGTTGTCGGGGATGGCGAAGACGCAGGCGCCGCACAACCTTGAGAGCCCTTTGGATCCGCGGCCGGATAAGTCCTGGCAAAATTGTCTTGGCATTTTTCTTTGTAATCAGTGTACAAGCGCGGATAAACAATATCGACTTCATTCGCTAACGATTCAAACAACTGGTTCTGTCTTTTCCAATTCCTGTAGTCGCACTCAACAGTTTTATCCGCTGGGTTGACGCATGATGAGGCTGTCAGACTCACAAGATCTTGCCTAGCTTTTTGGACTTGCACCCAAAAATTACTTTGAGGAAGAATTGACCAATATCCCAAGCTCGCCTGAGGAAGTTCTAGTCGTAAATCGCGAATCACCTTCTTCATGATTCTGATGGCATCATGCCATTGGGCTTCATTGGAAAGCTGATGAAATTCTGGAGGCTCGAGATCTAATAAAAATCGATTCTCATGTTTGATGATCGACCTCGCAAGAGCTTGGGCACTTTTTCTCGTCTCAGTAGGTTCTTCTTCGTATTGTTTAGCACTCCCTGCTACCGGCTGTGGTGCATGATTCCACAACCCACCCCAAGGAATGATTTGGGGCCAGTGCCTCATTCCCTCATATTCTTCTTCCGTCACATATTGCTCAGCGGTACATTCTCCTTCCCTTCCTTTTCTTTTCACGCAACTGGGGTACCCTGTCAGTTCAGGCAACAAAGAAATCCCCACCTTCGACAGATCCGGTTTATTTAGATTTAGAATTGTATCCAACACTTCAAAAGGAAATTTAGGAAGGAGGACCCATCCTCGTGTGACCCATCCTTTAATGCGTTGGCCGGAGTTTACATTCCATATTCCCACCCAGGTATATTTCCCGTCATGCTCATAGTGATACGCAGCCGCAAATTGCTGAGAATCGTGGCTAAAGATGCCGGCCTTAACATCATTAGGTGTTGTAAATTGAGCGGTTGTGGAAAAGAGAAACTTCCCACTTGCAACATTGGCAACGTGATAATGACTCACTTTCCCAATCTGAACTTTCTTGGCTTGTAGTTCGCCATTTGGCGATCGCAAAATCGTCGCAGACACTTCCGGTGCCATAAGTAACGTAAGTAACACAACACAAGAAATCAGGCTTAATACAGCTTTCGATATTTTCCAATTTAACTCCATAATATTAAGATGCCTCCTGTCCGTAAATTCTTTCTTGCCCTCGAAAAGAACAATCCGCAAGCATCACCGTTAATTTCACAATACACTAATAGTGTTGTGTCGCAATCAGGAACGGGAGACGAACAGAACCGCATCACCCACCTGAGTTAGGCGGCGAGCAGAGAGAACTGTTCGGCGAACGAAGGCTCATGGCGCACTTTGATTTTCATCTGCCCTTTCTTGATCATGGCCATCACTTCGATGCCTGCTAACGTGTATTGCGCGGCATAAAAATTCTTGAAGCCGAGCATCAGCCGCGTCACTCGTTTGATCCGTCGATGATCTTGCTCAATGATGTTGTTCAGATATTTACATTGACGGATCTTGATACGAACCTTCTCCTCGTAATTCACCAATTTGAGCCCGGCGGTATTCGCGCGGCTCTGATCGATATTGACCAGACTTGGTTTGGCATTTTGTTTGATGGCTTTCTTGAAAAAGCGCCGTGCGGCCTGGCGATCGCGGGTGGCTGTGAGAAGAAAGTCGATGGTGTGCCCTTGTTTATCGACCGCATGATAATAGTATGTCCACTGGCCTTTCACCTTGATATATGTCTCATCCATTTGCCAGCGGGTGCCCACCCGTTTCTTCTTCTATCGAAAGGCCGCGTCTAATTGTGGAGAGTACTGGACGACCCAACGATTGATGGTACTGTGATCAACGGAGAATCCACGTTCAGCCATCATTTCCTCAATGTTTCGGTAACTGAGTGCAAACGCGAGGTACCACCGCATACTTTGCAGGATCATGTCTCGTTGAAAGTGGCGTCCTTTGAAGGAGATGGTAGCCATCAGATTCTCCTCTAAAAAGGGCGTATGGTACCATAGCTTGCTATTTGCGACAGAACCCTGAGTTGTCCCGATTTAGTAAACCACGTCAACTTGCCTGTGTTTAGCACTCAAGGCCTCGTGTGAAGAAACCCAAAGTAAGATCAGTCCCACTCATGATGAATAAGAAAGTGCTGGTAGCCAAGGAAACCTTGGCTCAACGAATCTTTTCTATCTTGATAGTCCATTCATGGCGATATTCCTTATCATCACTTTCCTGAATTTCCCAACCTCGTACTTTAAAGTGGAGCATTTTTCCAGGAATTTCGTTTAAAACAGTGGTTTCTTTCGCATAGCGACTTTTGATTTGTTGAAAATGGTCCAGGCTATTACTGACGTCGGGAAGCGGACCAGGTACCGTGATTTGTACTCTATCCAAATACTGAGCACCAGTCATCGGGCTTGATAATTTCGAACCGAAGAGGTCATCATCGTACTCTATTCCGCAATCTCGAATGACAAGAGGCATATCATCTATCGTTCGCACCTGGAAATTCTGATCAAATCTTATTTCCTGGCCATACTCAATAGCATCATTATTATTGGTCCAAAAGGGTGGTCCCCACTGCCCATTGACTCCATAAAATAAATGCCAATCATTATTGTCGGTTTTGCCCGTCCTTAGGGATTCAAACGTAATACTGTATTCGTGAATTTGATGTTTTCCTGTCTCACTCCATCCACATTCTATAATGGCATAATATCCGAGAACCAAATATTTAGAATGTTGTAAATCCACTTCAATATCAAAATACTGATCATTCTTCAAACTGATCTGAGGGAGAAATTGAGCTGGAGTGACTTCGGGTGGAAATCCACTTGGGAGTTGTTGTGTTCTATCCCAAATTTGAAAGGCATATTGCCTGGGATCAGGAGGGTTGACTAAATTGGTGAGGTGCATTCCTGGAAAAAAAGCATATCCAGAAGCAATTGTCGTTGCAGAGAGCCGTGGCAAGGGCGGTTGCAAGATTATAGGGTGATCGCCCTCTTCGGGATCGTCATTTTGACACAGATCTAGAAAATCATTGACTCTCTCCCAAGAAGGACAAGGAATAAATTCGCAAAGAGAAACTTTATATTTCAACACGGCATTCTTTGATGGTTTCGCAGTTGGTGGAAATAACTTAAAACGAAAGGGATGCCGTCGTAAGTCCGTGGGCCAGCAATCCGTTTGATCTGCGTCTATATCATCAGGTATGTCGGTAAGGCCAGTTTCCATCTTCCATCGTTCCCGCGTCTTGTGAGGAAATCCCCCAGAAAACCCCATTCCTAAAATTGCCCGGTTTACAGGTACCAGTTGCCCAGGCTTTCCTAGGGGGCTGGCCGAAGTATGTTCTCTAAGTATGGTATGGACTGGATGCATTTCGGTCTTTATAGGCTGATGCCCAGTATCCCACACATGCCGACCTACGGTCGTCACATATTCCCCCCAGAATGGTCGCCATTGCATAGGCATGGAGCCTGTTTCCCATTCATTATGAATCCTTGGCACGGGATTCGAACTTTTGGGATTAAAACTCTCGGCCCCATAGGCGAGCATATAGAGGAACGATGGATCGGGTATTTGATCCCAGTTCCAATCTAATGTTTCATGGGTCGCAGGGCTGTCTTCTTTTGTTTGGTAACTGTAATGTTGAAAGCCAGATATCCTATAGGTTTTTTCATCTTTCACAGTGAGCCAGTTTGGAGCCTTCATTGAAGCCAAAGGGGTTTCCTTAAAAGCAGTTTGAAGAGGAGTCGATTCAATAGGAATCATGGTTTCCTCCCCCCAAGGAGTACAATGAAGGAAAATCCACTCTTTTATTGACCTGCTACGCCCTTTTTTCCCAACCTGCAGCTTGTGGAAAGCTATCATATTTTTTAAGCTTATTAATTCATGGCATAGGTAAATCGAAGCGCCTGCAATTATTTTTTTATGCTGCTCCTTGTTAAGAAAACCTGAACCCAATCGGCCAAACATTTGTCGTAGACAAATCTTTTTTGAGCGATGAAAGGACATTCGATCTATGCCATCAGGAAACACTTCATAGTAAAGATGATACTTAGACCCTTCATTAGTGAACGTAGTAATTCTCCTATGAGTCAATTGTCTACGTATAGTTATATCGCCGATAAGGGGTGCATCACCAATATGGAATTCGAAGAAAAGTCTTAACCTAATGGACTGTTGGAATGAAAAAGATCGGTTAAGGATCCATTGTGTCCCTCTTGTCATTCTTTGCCTTAGCGGAGGGATGGCTATTCCATCAACAATAAAATCTAAGCGTACTTCAGATGTAAGACTAACTGCCGGGTTAAGGACCGTAAGAGTCGCCATTATTGGGTTTTCACACCCTAACGCTTTCAAAAAGAGAACTGGCATCCTGGCTCCTTAAAAACAATTAATGGGGATAGTGCTCTAATTTCCTCTGGCCCTAAAGATATCCTAGTGAGCTAAAATTTATTATTTATGGAGTCATTTTCCCGACTCATTATTTATTGAATGAACGCACAGGGTACTTATTACTGCCACAATATATTAAAAGGTACTTTACCAGGCCGTGCACTCCTACTCTTGGAATGATCAAGGCCGCATATTTTTCCACGCCGCCAGAATGATTCCATCGGCGACATACCAGGTTGCTAGAAACGCAAGACATTCCAAACTAAAACTGTGAAACTTATAGAAAGTCTCGGCAGTTAGAATTGATGTGCCGAGCCCCGCAGCATGTTGCAGTAAGTTCTGCCTATCTAGGTAATTATGGATGAGAGTGAACATTTGAACCTCCTTTTTTTGTAACGGAATATTTTCAAGTATTGGTGTCTTGACAGTTAGGCTGTAAAAACGGAAAAAAATTGTCTTTCTCTGCCTTATTGGAGCCCAACCAAGATTGGGATGAGGCCCTGACCTTTACTATGTTCCCGTAGCGCTTTCCCAATAACAGCTCCGAATGCCCTTGAAGGATTAGATGCCTTCATAGCATACCCCGGTACAGGAGAAGTTGTGAGAAGGTCTCCAACCTTAATAGGGGTGTGTTTCGCATCAACCAGACAAAATACTTTTCCCATGAGTGCTACAGGCACACGCAAATCCTTTGAGGCTTTTTTATCTAAGATAAGACCAGGCTTGAAATCTCCTGCTCCCGACACAACACCAGCAACTCTGGTGTCATAAGCCTTGTCGCAGGCAGTAAGATAACTTTCATTTTGCATGACAAGGACGGAGCCTGGTTCTATCTCTTCGTCGGGAAGCACAGAAAACTCTTCGGCACAATCTGCGCCTAACAATTGAATGTCTCCTTCACCTCCGAGAAGTTTAACTGTCGGTTGCCCAGATTTGTTAAAAAGAGTAATTTCCCCCTCACTTCCAAGAAGTTTAACTGTCGGTTGTTCAGATTCGTTGAAAAGAGTAATTCCCCCCTTTTTTCCATCCAGTTTCACCGATGAAGATTTTTTCTCGTTATAAAGAGAAAGATTGCCAGGAAAGTCTGTATTACCAAGAAACAATCCTTGTTTTCTCGCGTCAATTACAACAACCTCAACTCCATCGTTATTCTTAAAAGCCAACCGTCCAGGTTTGCCCTCATTTCCAAACATGGCATCAGCAGTTTTTCCACTAGCATTGAGGTAGAAAACAACCCCGCTTCCTTGGTCCATAATCCCAAGTCTTCCTGCTGGACCTAGTGGTGTCGTAGGATCAGACCCTCCTATTTGAAGCTCAGCTCTCTTTTTTTGAAACCTCAGTCCATTATCCAATCTCACTTGATCTTTATCAAAGAAAATTCGTTCATCTTCCTTAGGTTTGCGGGTTTTCTGTACGTCGCTAAATGGATTACTTCTAGGTTTTAGTGGTGGCATTTTTCCTCCTAAATTCTTTGGTAGTTCATTAATGTATTAGGATTGGGTTATAGCTATGGGCATACACAATTTCAAATATCCTGAATCAAAACTATCCTAGTGCTACAGATATGGTTCCTCTACAACCCAACTGCACATTAGGCATTCCTATTCAAAATAAAATGGGGAAAGGTATTTGTGCAATTTCATTTTAGGATTTCATAAAAGGAGCAGTTTAAGCGTACTCCTTACGTCTTTTGATACATAGAAAACTTCTTTGTTAAGTAACAGTGATCTGGACTTCAATAGCATACAGACCGGTACCGTTAGTTAAAAAAGGCATGACGCGGGTAAAGTGTCGCTCTTTGTTTAATAACAGGTCATCTCGAGAAATCTTCAGCGATCGCAAATAGAACTCATCGCTTCCAATTGTGTCATGTTCAATGCCCCAAACAACAATTGTAATGTATTTTCCCGGGTCCCCTTTTAGGGATACAGATTTCATATTGATGTTTTGGTTGTAAGACCCAGTATCCATATCTTCGAGAAATGAAGTTGCGGATTCTTGGGAGCGACGATGATTGTTACTAAGCATTAGGGAGAAAGATACCTCGTCTGTACCTGCACCAGATGTTGTTTCGATACATCGTACTCCGCGTATTACGGCCTCGATTCGGCTAATTTTTTCCGAGAGATTTACAGAAATTTCCACGAGCTTCTCAAATTGTGCATGAAGACCAAAGTGATCGGAAATTTGTCGTCCTCTATGCGCCCATTTTAATATCTGGATATCTTTAAGTCCGGGAATTAACGTTAAGCCTACTTTCATTAAAACATAGTCCAATCGATTATTGATTCTTGGACCATCTTCCTTCGGGTTTTCATAGAAATTATTCTCTCTGATATTTGTGTGGCCTTTATTCGAGGGATATTTGGTTGGCCAAGCATCCATGGGTTTTCCGAGTCTTTGTAATAGCTGATTATAGGCTTGCTTTCCACTGGCAGGAATATTGAGATCCCCGAAGATAAACGTGGGTGTATGAGGGGCCCCGTGGGCTTGCACAAAGTAGCCCAATTGAATGAGTTGTGCATAGAGTTCCTCTCGGTATTCTCCAATTCTTCCAAAATCTTGTGCATGGGAGAAAAAAACGTCAATAGGCATTGGCCATTGTTCTGCCCGTACGCGAATATGGATTACCCCTTTATTTGCCCAACAATCGTCTCCCGCACATTGCCGATATATACTTTGATGAAACGAAATGATTGGATGTTTGCTCATCAAAAGTAACCCGCCATCGGATTCGAAGTCGTCCTCATCAGGCCCTTCACGGTAGTAGGGATGAGTTTCAAAGCATTTTCTTTGAATATACTCTCGTTCATCGTTATCAAATACCTCACATAGGCCTACAATATCCGCGCGGGTAAGATTGATTTGTCTGATTAATTCCTTTATTACACCCCTGCGTTGTGTCCCTTTATATGATCCAGGTGCAACAATGAGTGCCATATTGTAAGTTATGAGTGAAAATGAAAATTTCCTTGGTGAAAGGCGTATGCTGCCTTTAAGAATCCCAAGAGTCTGACGTAGTTTGAACGATGGAGTGGTTAAATATCCTGCAGACTGAGTCAATTCACGAATCGATAGGGGAGCACCTAGCATTTGGATATTCTCTATTTTTTAAAAGGCCAAAGATAATTTTTTTTAATAGCCAGATTTCTTTTTAATTTATTAATTCTTTTTAAATGGAAATAAGGCAAGAAATGCTTGGCCCATGCAGACTACAAAAGGCATGCATATTGAGAGAAAAATCTACTCAAAACGGAGATGAATAGAGGCTTTTGGAGAAAGCATTGTATTGTGCCTTACGAAAGTTAGAATATAGTAATAATTTTGTCAACAGAATAAATAGAACATCGTTGGAAGTTTTATGTTTTACGGTTTTGTCAATTTAACTGGTTGTGGCGCAAACAGGAACGGGAGACGAACAAGAACCCGTCAACCCATTGGACTACGCCGCGAGCGAATAGAACATGTGGGCAAACGTCTGCTCCTGGCTCACGTGAATTTTCATCTGCCCTTTCTTGATCATGGCCATCACTTCGATCCCGGCTAAGGTGCATTGCGCCGCGTCAAAGGTTTTGAAGCCGAGCATCGGTCGCGTCACTCGTTTGATCCGTCGATGATCTTGCTCAATGATGTTATTCAGATATTTGCACTGCCGGATTTTGGAGCGTAGGACAAACCGGGGGCTGAAAAATATTTGCGATCCGCAACACTCATGAATCGAGAGAAATGGTCCGTTGTTTTCTCTGAGTTTTCAAAGGCATACCTCACAGGAGGAATGACAACTCACCTGATACATCATCATCTTGGCTGTCGGCGATACATCTAGCCCCCGGTTTGTCCTACGCTCACCAAAATATGTTAGATAGAGCACACTTTTTACCTCACTAATTGAATTCTTTACGAGATCGCTCCTTTGTGCCTTCAACATTTCCAGCAAGTCCTGCGAACTTTTGGAAGTTAACATGATATGTATCGGACGCGGATGAGAACGCTTTCGTGGTCACAATGCAAGCCTTTGAAGTTTTTCTGAATTCTGGGTAGAGTGGTCATGCCCCTTAGGACGACAGAGTTGATAGGTTCCCACCATTTCCGTTTTTATGACATTCCTCTTTGAAAACCCACGGAGGGCGCACGATGAAATGTTGTAGAGGTAATTCGACGATTTTGCTGATGGTGTGTCTGATCTTGATGGGTTGGGTCTTAAAACCATTGTCGACACAGGCATCCTCAAAGCACGAAACGCTGGTGCAAATTCATCGCGATCCTGAGCCAACGAAACGGAACTCAAAGGCGCTTATTTTTGTGCATGGAACTATCGGTGATCCGAAAGATACCTGGACTGGAAGTCGTGATGTCTATTGGCCCGAACTCGTGACACAAGATCAGGAGCTAACAGATTTTGATGTGTTCGTCTTTGGCTTCTTGTCTCCGGTGCTGGGTGATGGGCCATCTGTCGTTGACATTGCCAAGCAACTCAATAGTCAACTGGCGATAAAGAAGATCCTGCCTCCTACACCCAACGGTCGATATCAGAAAATTTATTTTGTCGCACATTCTCTGGGCAATCTTATCGTCAGGCAAGCTATGCAAAGTAAGAGTTTGTACGAAAATATAGATGTTCCACTCATCGTCGCTCTTGCGGCCCCGAACCAAGGTGCAGATCTCGCGAATGTTGCGCAGCATATTTCTGATAATCCAACTCTCCAAAGCATGAGCGAGTTCCAAAGGAACGACTATTTAAAAGCACTAAACGAGAATTGGCTAATCGATCACCATTTAACCGAAGTTGCATGCGCGTATGAGACGAAAGCATTTCCTGCACCGGAGAATCCAGGGCTTTGGAGAAGTATCGCCGATTTTTTTACCCCTCAGGTCGGCTACATTGTGTCCCAGACTTCGGCGATTAGCGTGTGTTCTCCAACAAGAAAACCACGACCCTTTTCCACGGATCATGTATGGATTGCCAAACCAGGGGAGCGACGACTCGAAGATTTTCGGCATCAGTGGTTACGAGAACAATTGACGATGGTTTCGAATGTGCAAAAACCCTTCACAATTAAATTAATGGATAGCCCCTTAGTAACTTATGATGAAGAGTTAAAGAAACAAGGAAAACTTAATTCTCACCAGATTCAAGACATACTTCGAGACATCAACCTTGATAGTGATCCAGTCCCAATTGATAAGAAGTGGGATTCGACAGACTCGGACTATATTATTCGGCAGAAGCCAGATTTGATTGTGATTCATTTTTCCGCTTTTTGGGGACTACCTATGCAAACACAAGACTACCAAGGGCGACTTGCCGAGTTTATTAATACCATTCTCACTGAGACAAATAGCCTGTTTCTAATCTACAGTCGTTGGAGAGAAGACGATCTTGGAAAAATGAAGGAATACTTTTTTGAAAATCTTTGGGCATTCCCCAATCAAAATCGCGCTCAAGAACGGGTCTTCTTTTTGGACATTCAGCGGATTACTCAGGGGGGTATCACCTTCGATTTGCCCAACCCTACTTTTGGGGAACAGGCTGTAAAGGACAAACTCATCAAAAAAGTTAAGACGATCTTAGAATTGAAAGAATAGCAAAAATGTGTGGGGAAAATGGTGGTTTGGCGATGGTAGCCAACGTCTGGACATCAACTTGTCGTGGCCGATGCTGTAACTCGGCATAAGAGGCCTCAAGCACAGGTTAAGGAGACGAGATTCTCATACAGTGCTAAGACGCGCTGAATCAGAAGATCGCATAATTTTTTCTAAAATGTGTGCAGGCAAAATTTTTTTGTTTGTCCCCTCTTGACTTATTTGTAACGAGGATTATTGAAAATAATAAGCAAGACAGATGAACAATATTCAACACACGAACACAAGAAAGGAGGTGAATGTGATGGGTGAATTAGCTATGAGTGGACTAATGGAAAGCGTCGTCGCCGTCTTGGGTCTCGCGGCGGGTCTGATGGTCATACTCACCACTCTCTTACAGGGAGAGGCTCCAAAGCACAATGAGTCACATCACGATCCCCGTACCATTCGCCCACAAGCTGAGCGGATGGCAGCGTAAAATAAAAAACCCAGGGCCCACGATATCGTGGGCCCTGCTAGGCGTGATTCTCCTGTTCCTAGCTTAAAGAAACATGAAAGGAGGACGACATCATGAAAAAACTTCTTTTAGTGACAGCCTTAGTGATGAGTGTGGTGTTGATGGGCTCCTTCGCTTTCGGTAGTCCTGCATTGCTCCCTAAGCATCCGGGCTATCCGATGGGCGAATTCAAAGACCCTGTGACAGGGATGGCGACTGCGAATGATCCGGGGCAACCGGCTCCATCACCGAAAGAGGCGTTACAAGCCGCGGCCGCGTTCGATGATCACCGGGTTGTGAATACGGTCAAAGAAATTCGCCCCAACATTGTTCATGACTTCATGAAGAATGAGGGAACGTCATCCACTGAAGTCAAACATAACGAAGAAAGTTGAGTATCATCGTTAGAAAACGTGTCAACAACCAACCCATGACTAGGAACAGGAGAAATTTTCAAAGAGGGGGTCATCTGACCCCCTCTTTATTTTTATGCGGGGCTTGACATCTCTTTTTTCGAAATTATTTCTCAAATTAGAAAATATGAAGAGGGCTAACGGCGAGGACCTCAACAAAAACACGGTTCAAATTTTTAGAACCACAGCCACCAGAAAAGGAGGGAACAACCATGCTACTGCGACGAGTAAAAAGCTGGCCGTTTGAACACCAACTGAACGGATTTTCAGAATTCGATCGGTTACGACGTGACCTCAGTCAAATTCTCACCACTCCGGTAAGCCAAGTCGGGTTGGATTCCCCAGCGGGCGTCTATCCTTTTTTAAATGTGACGCAAGACCAAGAAAATTTTTACATTCGATCAGAAATTCCGGGAATGACTTTAGACGAGTTAGATGTGTCCGTCACGGGGCGAACGATGACAATAGCCGGTGAAAGAAGAATTCCGTCTGAAAATCAAGAAGTCCGCTATCATCGGCGAGAACGAGAAGCTGGGAAATTCCGACGGCAATTTAACCTACCAACAGATGTGGAGCCTGACAAAGTGGAAGCCAAATATCGTCATGGGATGCTCATGATTGTGCTACCCAAAGCCGAAAGTGCGAAGCCCAGAAAAATTTCAGTCAATGGTTAATGAAGCATTTTACGAGAGATATAAATTTTTGTAAGAAAGAAAGGAGAATAATCATGGCGACTGCAACCCAAGACATTCAAGCCCGAGATAAACAAGAAGTGCAATCTTCATCAGAACAAACCACACCAGGCCGGGTATTTTCTCCACCCGTCGACATTTTTGAAAATGATCAGACGTTAACAATTGTTGCAGATATGCCAGGAGTCCCTTCAGATAGTGTGAGCATTGATCTTCAAGAAGATACTCTCACACTTGCAGGTGTGCCTTCTTTATCCGTCCCAGACAACGAGGAAGTCGTGGTGCAAGAGTTCAACACAGGAAAATACTTTCGACAATTTAAACTTTCCGAGGTCATTGACCAGGCAAATATTAAGGCTAATTTGAATCATGGCGTGCTACGCGTCACACTACCAAAAGTGGGACCGGCCAAGCCTCGCAAAATTCAAATCACGGAAAACTGAATGTCACCATAGACCAAAAGGAGCCGTTGAAAAACGGCTCCTTTTCCTCTCAAGAGCCGGCAGCAACTCTTGTCGGAAAGATCACTTTCTTCACCATTTCCCACCTTCAATTAAATAAACAACTCCTACGTTGAAAAATTCTGTTGCAAAGGAAATGCACGAAAAAACTCTATTGAAGACTAATTCAGCCTCCTGATCTCTCTATAGCTGAATGGTCATCTTGTGGTTTTTGGAGGGATTAAACAGAGCAGCAGAATGGCACAATGTGGATTGAATCTCTTTGGCCTATGCAGAGTCCACTAACAACTAGAGCAGCTGCTTCATAGTCAGTGGGCTAGTAGGGCGATGGTCTATCCAAGCGAACGCTTTGCAGTGGTGTGGTGGCCGATGGCGCAAAGTTGTTTCGTTAAGCCGAAATCTGATGGTTCTCAGGCCAGCACCGAAAAAGGTTCCTCGCCCTTCGCTCAAAGAACATTACTTTTCTGCTTCCGCCTTGGCGGTGACACCGATGCTATTCAACCCTGCTTGAGCGCATGCTGTATCCAGATGGCCACCTGGAGCGCCACCGACACCGATACCACCGACCACCTGACCATCAATGGTGATAGGCAGGCCTCCACCGAGGAGAAGCATATGATCGTTCATATGCTGGAGCCCCTGAACGATTGGCATCTTTGCCACTAACTCAGCGAGCTTCGCGGTGGGTTCTTTCATGCTGGCTGACGTATAGGCCTTCTTTCGACTGCTGTCAATCGTATGGGGTCCAGCTCCATCCTGCCGCAAGACGGCGCGGATATTCCCTCCTTGATCAACGACGGTTACGCTCACGCGATACCCATCAGTCAAGCATTTATCCACGGCGGCATGCGCCGCTTTCGTAGCTAAGGCAAGCGGCAGTACAGTTTCTTTTGGTAGTTCAGCAGCCCAAGCATGACCAAGCATTAATCCAAGCAAAGAAAATGTGATAAGCACGAGCTTCGCTTGAGTACCTTGTGTTACGACCATTCGCTCCTCCGTATCTGTAAAAATTAGGATGTTTCATAGTATCTTTCTCATTTGCCGTCATCCGCACTGTACCCTGTTCTGAAGAGCCTTGTCTTCCAAAAACTAAGTCCCATGAGTTGTCGAAAAGCTTCTACTCAGAGAAAAGGCGTAAGAGGGCAATGGAGATGGAGAAACCCGCATTCATCAACAGTCAATGGGCCTGCGGGAGAAAGGCCCTTGCCGGTAAACGTTTTGCGTCGATGTGAGGGTGAGAAAAATCTGTTATGGGACCTGTTTTTGAAAAGAAATTTGTGGCGGTTATACTTTGTGATTCATGAATCAGGAATTTTCTCTGTCTATTCGAATCGGTTACATAGTAGTAACAATAACAAAAGACTTGACCGCCTAGACTGACAGTTATTCTAGGAAGTAGGTTCCTTCTTAGAAGTCATCTGGTTGATTCTCGTGCGGACCAGGTTGATGTGGGTGCGCAAGTGATACAGCTGGTCAGCGTAGGACAACGGTGTTTCCACCTGTTTAACTTCTGTCTCTAGTCCATGCACTGCAGCAGCGAGTTCATTTGGGTCGGCATCCCCGACATCTAGGCGTGTCTCGATACGTTGTAGATCGTCGTACCAGCGATAGATGCGAGAACGCACTCGCCAGCGGTAAAGAGGTGGGAAGAGTTTGAAGAGCGGAATAACGAGAGCCGCCAGCGGAATCAGCATCACGATCAGTCGATCAATCAACGTGGCGGCCCAGAATGGCAGAAAGCGCTGCAGAAAAGACGGCCCACGCTTGTGAAAACGCTGGGCTTCTTTCCCCAACGGAATGGATAGGTAAAGACCGGATGGAAATTGCCCTGCCGAGTGAAACAGTCCGTCACCACCGACAATCTTGGGAGCTGATAACAGCACCAAGTCGACCAACGCCGGGTGTAGATCGTCACGGGCCACGAGCATGGCTGTTACCCCAATCAATTGTTGTTCTGTTGGGGGTCGCTCATTGGCGAGGTCTATGGCGCCAGGTGGTAATTGAAGCGGCGAGAGGTAACGACGATGCAGATGATAGGCCTTAGCCCGAGGAAGATCCATCAAGGCAATCCCCGGTGCTTGTAACAGGGTTTGAACCTCAGGTGATGTTTCGCCACTCACCATAAATAACGCATCCAATTTACCAGCCCGAAGGGCTTGGCTCGCGGTAGCCGTATCTAATTCACTAAACGTTTCACTCGCCACGCTGTTTAACGTCAGCAATTCATCCGCCAGTCTCCGTGTGCCACTGCCAGGGGCGCCACGATTGACCCGTTTCCCATCAAGTTCCGCTAGCCTGGTCGGTACCGGATCTAATCGGTGAAAGATCCATAACGGTTCGTAATACAGACTCGCTAATGCGCGGAGACGGTCCCCTCCCTGCACGCTCTCTAGCGGTGTCCCACCTTGCATTAATGCGATATCCACAGTTCCCCGGGCGAGCAATGCCGCGTTCTCGTCGCTGCCGGCACTATTATGTAATTTGAGCTCAATGTCATTGGTGGCCAGAATGTCGCGTAAAGCTAAACCAAAGGCGTGATAGGCGCCAGTGGGACTGCCCGTGGCCAGGGTTATGACTTTTGGCGGGGCCGGTTCCACAAACTGATAAGCCAGAAGAAACCCAGCCAATGCAAGCAAAATCGCAAGGCCCGAGCTTTTGAGTAAGGAAGAGTTCACGGAGAAAGAATAGCTCCGAAATTAACGCCGACGTCAGGGGAGGGGGTTGTAACTACGTTATGTGCATCGAGATGGTGGATATCCATACAGTACTCGTGATTCTATCACATAGCCATCGCCCAGAAAACGCTTATGTAGAAGGGGCATATGGTCGTTGAACGATCTATTTCTAGTTAGATGCCCCTGATATTTTTAATGCGGGAGACTTATGAAAAGCGTGGCTCTTTGAGACAAAGGCAAAGAAGGTAAAGCGCAGCAAATTGTCGCGTGTATTCAGCATAAAAACGAGTCAAAACGGGTCCAGTCTTTTTTCCAAATCGGGTGTTCCGTTACTGTTTGAATGGGGATCTGATTCGAGCCTCGGGAAGGACTAATGGACAAAAAAGAAGTTGAGGCTATTCCCAAAGATGAAGAACGCCCCTATATAATGAAATAAACAGCTATCATCCTAGGTCTAACTTTTTTGTGTACCCTGAAAATACTGAGAGATCACGTATGAGCTTTAACCGAGACCGACAGGACACCAGAGTAACACGGCGTGCGTTGCTGCAAGGGGTTGGTGCACTGGGGATGATAGCCACCATGGCTCGCCTCGTTCCATCATATTCCTGGGCAAGCCCTCCTGCGAGAGGTCTGTTCGCCACTTCAGAATTACGCGGAAAGATCATAGATTTAGTTATCGATGAGACGCCGTTTCAAATCGGAGAGCAACTCGGGATAGCAAAAACCATAAACGGGACCTTGCCGGGGCCCTTAATTCGGTTGCAGGAAGGCGATGACGTCACACTCAACGTCGCCAACAGGTTGAAAGAAGACACCTCCATTCATTGGCATGGCTTGATCCTTCCTCCTGACATGGACGGGGTGCCCGGCGTCAGCTTTGCCGGCATCAAGCCTGCGTCTACCTTTAACTATCGCTTCCCGATACAGCAAAGTGGGACGTATTGGTACCACAGTCATTCAGGTTTGCAGGAACAATTAGGGGTCTATGGGCCACTCATCATCGATTCTATTGAGCCGGAGCCGTTTCATTATGACCAAGATTATGTCGTAGTGCTTTCAGATTGGACGTTCGAATCGCCGGAATCGGTTTTCGCCAATCTCAAAAAGCAAAGCGATTACTATAACTTCCAGAAGCGTGCCACACCCGAATTCTTTTCCGACGTGTCACGAATAGGTTTTGGGGCTGCATTGCAGAACTATTTTATGTGGGATCGAATGCGGA
Source organism: uncultured Nitrospirota bacterium (assembly GCA_937139405.1). Taxonomy (GTDB): domain Bacteria; phylum Nitrospirota; class Nitrospiria; order Nitrospirales; family UBA8639; genus Nitrospira_E. The sequence continues at coordinate 37,986 of CAKZPV010000017.1, read as the reverse complement.
TGGATCCCACAGACTTTGCAGATGTCACCGGCTACACCTATACGTTTCTGATGAACGGCTTGGCGTCCGAGCAAAACTGGACTGGGTTTTTTCGACCAGGCGAACGGGTGCGTCTACGCTTCATTGCAGCTGCGGCTATGACTTTCTATGACGTGCGTATACCAGGCCTCAAGATGACTGTTGTACAGGCGGATGGTCAAAACGTACAGCCCATTGTGGTGGACGAATTTCGTATCGGACCGGCGGAAACTTACGATGTGATCGTGCAACCCCACGCGGATCAGGCCTACACCCTCTTTGCCGAGACAATGGACCGAAGCGGCTATGCACGGGGAACACTCGCTCCTCGAGAAGGCATGACTGCTCCCCTTCCTCCCCGACGCCCTAGGCCGCTTCGGACTATGGCTGACATGGGCATGCACATGGAAGGCATGGACATGACAGACATGGACCATCACGAACAAAAAAGCGGGGCACACTCGAAGCATGCGGAAATGAAAGTTCCCGGAAAACACGGCAAGCCCAAAATGCATGACATGTATGATGAGTCTGGCATCGCAGTGGATGGACGTCGTCAACCGGAGATTCCAGGCAGTACGCCTGTTCAACACGCTCCAGGTCATCACGGTACCGGTAATCAATCGGTGGCCGAGTATTCGCGACAACGCCTGGATGAACCCGGGATAGGATTTGAAGATTCAGATTCCCGGGTGTTGACCTATACCGATTTAAAAAGTCTCACACCACACCCCGATCAACGTGAACCGGAACGTGAAATTGAACTCCATCTCACAGGTCACATGATGCGCTATATGTGGTCCTTCGATGGGAAAAAATATTCTGAAGCTAAAGAGCCCATTCACTTTCGTTTCGGTGAGCGACTGCGTCTCACCTTCGTCAATGACACGATGATGGAGCATCCGCTGCATCTACACGGAATGTGGATGTACCTTGAGAATGGGACAGCAGATTACCTCCCAAGGAAGCATACAATTATCGTCAAACCAGCCGAGAAATTATCCGTAGCGGTCACGGTTGACGCACCGGGACGGTGGGCCTTTCACTGTCATCTGCTTCTGCATATGGAGGCGGGGATGTTCCGGGTCGTCGAAGTGACAGACCAAGATCCAGAGGTGAATTCGTGAATCTGGTTCTTCCAGCCATTTTTCTGCTGGTTGTGATGAATCTGCTGAATCTCGAATTTGACCCATCAGTTGTTCTTGCACAAACCATCCAAGGCCTAACACCAACCAATGAAAAACACATTCACCAGGATTACGGAGCCCACCAAACAGGGCAGGACAATGGCCAAGCGGACGAATCCACCAGAGGTGAGAACACAGGAACCCAGTTCTCTCCACCGTCCAGCTGGCCTAATCCAGTCGACGATGAGCACAACTACTTCTTTTTTCTCGCCAACATCCTTGAATATCGCCCAAAAATTGGCGGGACGGGAAAGGCGACCGATTACCGGTGGGATATCGAAGGATGGTATGGCGGAGACTATAACCGCCTCTGGTTCAAAAGCGAAGGACAGCAGAACACCGCATTTAAAGCCGACTACGATGTTGACTCCCAGCTGCTCTACGGCCGTTTCTTCCAGCAGTACTACGATTTTCAGATAGGGGGTCGCCTCGAAACGCAATCCTTTCGTGGACGGAACGTGACGCGCGGACTGGCGGTAATCGGACTACAGGGACTTGTCCCGTATCATTACGAAATTCAATCCGCCCTGTTCATCAGCTATAGCGGCGATGTGTCCGCGCGCTTGACGGCCACTAAAGATGTCTCGTTGAGTCAACGATTGATTCTGCAATTTCGTTTTGAAACAAATGCCGCGATTCAACGAGTCAAAAAGTTTACGACCGGTTCGGGACTCAACAACCTTGAAGGGGGGATTCGCCTGCGCTATGAAATCCGCAGGGAGATCGCACCCTATGTGGGCTGCTCCCTGGACCGAGGTTTTGGAGACACTGCTACGCTTGTGCGACAGGAGGGCGGGAATCCTAGTCAGATTCGTTTCGTCGTAGGTGTGCGTGCCTGGTTCTAGTGCAAAACCTATTTCAAGACTAGCTAGTAGGAGAAGGGGATAGTATGCCGTTCCGCCAGGTCATGCTCGGAGGGGATCCAAAGTTTTCAATGACAGTGGACATAGAAAATGAAAAAAAACAGATTACCCATTTAACGGTATGTGCAAATGGGTGCCCCAATCTAAATCTGAGAGCTTCTTCAATCGTTTTTGATGTTAAGGACCTCCCGCAGAGTTCGTCCCAGATCCTTGATCAACAGAGGCTTTAATAGAAAAGCTTGAATCCCCAAGGCGTTGGCCTTTTCTGAAGTCATACTGTGACTATACCCGGTACACAGAATAATGGGCACACCAGGGCGGATTTTTAACAATTCACGGGAGAGGACCTCACCTGTCATATTGGGCATTGTTTGATCAGTTATGACCGCATCAAAACGAAAGGGATCAGCGCAAAAGGCTTTCAACGCTTTCAAGCTACTCGTGTGCACTGTTACTTCATACCCCAAAGCTTTCATGGCCTCCTCCCCCAGCCTTGCGAGGGATTCCTCATCCTCCACAAAAAGGATATGTCCTTGGCCCATCAGGAATTCTCGTACTATGGGTTTGATGTCTCCCTTGAGAATTGTGGCTTCCATCTCGGGCAAGTGAATCGTAAAGGTGGTGCCCTGTCCAGATTCACTCTGCACGTCAATGCAACCATCATGGCTGGTCACAATTCCATGGACAACGGCTAAGCCCATCCCTGTCCCTTCGCCCACCTTCTTTGTAGTAAAGAATGGATCAAAGATTCGTTCCGCCACTTCTGGAGTTATGCCTGCTCCCGTATCTCGAACGGTCAGGCGTATATAGGGACCAGCTCTTAGTTGAGTAAGTGTTCCCCTCCAATTAGTTTCACAAGTCACATGATCTAACATCAATTCAAGAAGGCCTCCGCGTTCCCGCATGGCATGTTCGGCATTAGTACAGAGGTTCATGACGACTTGGTACATTTGAATAGGATCTCCAAAAATGAACGTGGTTCCTTTCGTAAAATTTTGTCGAATTTCGACAGTCGCCGGAAACGAAGCACGGAGAAATTTGCAGACTTCTTTGACCACCGATTGGAGCTCAATCGGTTGCCGTTCCTTCTCGGTTTGTCGGCTAAAGGCCAAAATTTGTTGGACCAATTCTTTTCCTCGTTGCCCCGCCACTAATACTTCATCCAGATTCTTGTGAGCCAAGGTATTCCCAGTCACAGTAAGTTTGGCGAGTTCCGCATAACCGGTAATCGCCATCAGAATGTTATTGAAATCATGGGCAATTCCTCCGGCCAAGGTTCCAATCGCCTCCATTTTTTGAGATTGGCGGACCTGATTTTCCAACTCTTTAAATTGGGTGATATCCGTATTGGTCCCAAACCATTTCACCACTTGCCCCTCTTGATTAAGAACAGGAAGGGCTCGGGCTATATGCCAGCGATAGGTATGGTCGACACTACGCCGCAGTCGAAATTCGACTTCATAGGGTTGTTGGGTGTCGCGGGCCTTGGTCCAGCGTTCCAGGCATCCAGGCAAATCATCAGGATGTAGGAACTGCTGCCACCCTTGGCCGACGATTTCGTCGAAGGAACAGCCAAAGTACTTGACGACTCGTTGATTAACATAATCGAGGGAACCATCAGATAGGGCAGTCCAGACCTGCTGTGGAATCGCTTCACTCAGCAACCGAAAACGCTCTTCACTCTCTTTGAGTCCGTTTTCTGCTTGCTTCCGTTGTGAAATATTCTCAACCATCGCCATATGAATAGGAGGATCTGTGACTTCCAACCATAAGGGTATACATGTGAGATTGACCCAAATGACTTTTCCATTTTTTTGAATGTATCGTTTTTCTATTTGAAAACTGCTGATTTGACCAGCCAGGAGTTGCTGCATGTGATCCAAGTTAGCTTGAAGATCATCAGGATACGTAATCTCCTGGAAAGTGAGATTGAGCATCTCCTCCTGGAAGTATCCTGTGATATCGCAATATTTCTTGTTGATTTGCTTGAATCGTCCATTGACTGAGTCCAACACCGCAATGCCAATGGGTGCCTGTTCATAAATGCTTCGAAAATTTTTCTCGCTTTGCAGAATAGCGGCCTCAGTTTGCTTTAACTGGGTCATATCACGAAATGTGACGACGGCTCCTTCCAGTTCACCCTGTTGGTTTCGGGTGGGGGTGCTGGTGTACTGGACAGGAAAATTCGACCCGTCTTTTCGCCAAAAAACTTCGGTATTTATATGATGAACAGCGCCATCTCTAAAGGCCGAATAGATAGGGCATTCTTCTTGGGGATAGGGGGAACCATCGAATCTTGAGTGATGGAGCATGGCATGCTGGGATTGACCGAGTAGTTCCTCTTTCTCGTACCCGGTCATTTGTAATGCCGCTGGATTCACAAAGGTGGTATTTCCGGAACGATCTAGTCCATAGATTCCTTCTCCAGCGGAAATTAGAAGGTTTTGATTGAATCTGAGAAGATGGTTCTTAGCATCTGTGGCCAACTGTCGTTCAAGAGCCACGGTAATGCGTTGGGCTACCATGGCCAAACTTTTTAGGGTAAATTCCGTTAAGGCGTGTTTTGCAAATAACGCCATCACGCCGAGCACTTTCTGATTGCGAATCATAGGATAGCCCGCGAAAGCCACGAGGCCCTCTCGCTTGGCCCACTCCTGTTCTGGCACATGTGAATCCCCGATGACGGTATTGGTCAGAATAGGTTTTCCTTCTTCGGCGATGAGACCGATTTTGTATTGTCCGACGCGGATTTGGCTGTGTGTGCCATCAATACGGGTATAAAGGCCCGCGCTGGCGTACAGATTTAATAATTGTTCGGCTTCATCTAGGAGCCAAATTCTGGCAAACGCGGCATCAAGGTGTTGCACCAGGGCTTCTGTGCATCCCTGAAGGAGGTTTGAAATATTTTCATTCACATCAATGACAGTGGCCACCTCAAGGTCTAACTCGAGAAAACGATTTCGCTCCTTCAGATCCAATTCCGTCTGTTTGCGCTCAGTAATGTCCCGTCCTATGAGCAACCGACCAATCACGTTTTCCTGCCGAAAGACATTATTCACATTGGCCTCTATCCATTTCTCAGTTCCGTCAGGTCGGACGACCTGGAACTCTACGATCTGAGGAACCGTGTTTCCGGCCCGAATGGCGGCAAGTCGTGATTCTGCCAGGGCTGCTGCGTTTGGTGAGAGGAATTTCAGGAAGGAATGTCCAATGATTTCGTTTAAAGGGCGCTGAAAAAGTATCGTAGCCTGTTGATTAGCCCAATTAACCCTCCCGGATAAATCTAAATGACACACCCCATCATTGATGTGGTCAAGAGTGAGTTGGTACCGCTCTTCGCTATCCTTCCTGGCTTGTTCGAGTTCGACAATTTGGAAGTTCAGGTTTCTGACTTCCTCCGCACGTGAAAGCAAGGCGAGTAATTGTTCCCGGTTGTAAGGCTTTCGGATGAAGGCTAACACGCCATGGTGAAAAGCCCCGAGCTCTCGATCTATTTCAACTTGGCCTGTGATGACCAAGACAGGCAGGTGTGGATCACAGCGAGACAATTTTTTGAGGAGGTCAATCCCTTCCATGTCTGGCAAAGCAAGATCCAAAAGAGCTGAGGTGAAGAACACTCCTTCATCCATCGCCCTGATGGCATCGGCCCCATTTTGGGCAGACCGCACTCGATAGCCGCGAGCCTCTAAAAAATCGGTCAAGGCTAATTGTACATCTGAATTGGGATCAATCAATAAAACCCAATGAGGCTCCTTGGGAGAAACCGCATCCATCATGAGATCAGATCAAAATTTAGAATGATAAAAATTTTACGAGAAGATTTCTTCATAAACCTAAGTTTTGAGGCAAAAGAGGCGGTGCTGTCGCAATAGCTTGATGTGTGAGGGTGAGCCTTTTTCAAGGAAGACTAGCATGAACGCTATAATTTTGAAACGACGACATTTTCAACAGAGCATGATCCTTCACAGTGTTCCTTGTATCTCCCCTACTCCTTCAGTTACCGGGACACCGAAGAATTGATGTGCGAACGGAGTTTTTCCCTCGATCACAGCACGATCAATCCCTGAAAGCTCTAACGTCCTCTGGTCTCGCGTGAGCGGAACGTACAAAAAATCAAAGTATAAAATGCGCGCGAAGCTGAACGCTGTCAAGTTCGTGGTAGAGAAGAAGAACTAGTCATGATAGATCGTCAACTTACGGGTCGCCAAAACTTACGAGCTGCGGTCTGGCCTATCGTGCGCAAACATCAATATCTCATCATTCAATGAGAGAAGGATGTTGTGGAATATATGGACATTGGTAATCCGGGTCAGAAAAACTTGCGGAGCAAATTAGGACTATGAGGACAACTACAAAAAGAACGTGGCCGAGATTGTCGTTATGAGCCAACTCCTGAGTCCCACTGATAGAAAATCAATCAGACAACTAGACAAAATTCTTTTCCGGTTAAGAATTCATAGGTGCGCCACGGGTGGGCAAAGCGGTTTTGAGACCTTTTAGGACAGGTCGATAGGAGTATACGCTTAGTTTTGACTAAGCGGCACGTCTGATGAATGAAGAGGGTAAGCGATGATGTTGGTAGCTGGCGCAAAGCGTGGGGCAAATTGAAATTCTGCAAGAAATTTTTTCAGGATGGCTTGCTCCAGACGTGAGGGATATTGTGTAGGGCATGGCACACGGAGTAACAGATCGATTCGACCAGGTTCAGGTAGTTGAATGGTGACCCGAGGTTCTACAGATGGGGCATGTAACCATTGTTTCCCTTCTAGTTTTTTTAAGTAGGACCGAGCCTCTTCAATATAAGGGCCGGCTTCTTCTTCCGCGGCGTTTAACAGTAATTGTTGCGCTAATTTCCAGTTGTCGTCCGTGCTCAACGGGACGGTAATAATATGTAGACGGAATTTCTTAGTGTAGGTTTCGTTCGTGATGGCATGCTGGAAAATCCAGCTATTCGGGAAGACCATGGCTCGCCCGGTATATTGATGAGAGGTTTGGCCAGGTCCGATTTCCAAAATGGTAGTTGTCAGGGCATTGTGGTCAAGGACATTTCCCCGAATCTCTCCAACCTCAATACGGTCCCCTAATGTATAGGCTTTGGTAAGCATGCGCACAATCGATCCGCTAATGCACGTAATGATCTCTTTGGTGGCGAGCACTAAAGCTAAGGCGATGGCTAGTAAGGAGACAGCGAATGTTTGGATTTGTGGTGCCCACATAAACCCGATCCCAAGAATGAAAAGAACCAGCATGATATTTCGAATGGTCACGGCCCATCGTCGTCGACTTTCTACAGGAAGGTCCGAAACCTGGAATAGGCTGTGATGAATTCCCATTCGAATGATGATGATGATAAGAACCAGAATGAGGGTACTGAGTCCATATTGCATGACTAATTCTGTGGAGGTGTTCAAGATTTCTTCCATTCCTGGTCCCTTATAGAGTTCTGTTATGTATGACAATTGAACGAGATAAGCACACGTTGGTTCATGTCAATACTATCCATTTTTTCTTTCTGACAACTGATGAATTTTTTTGCAAAGTTGGGGTCGGCTAGTTCGTCGATTTCGTTGGATGTCAGATTTCAACCTAATACAGAGGATGAAAGCTGACATCTAAGACAGTGTGGTTGTGAGAAGCGCCGGATGTACTTCATCTAGGCCATTTCTCAGTCATATCGAGTCCCGTTGACCAAAACTTTAACAAATTATATGTAGTATTACTTACGCATATAACTCTCAACGGTCATCCCGTAGTTGATGGACTACCAAACCTCAGCAGAGTATGGCGGGGGAGTTCAAAGCACATCCTCAACATGAGGCTTGAATAGACCCACTGAATCAACAGGCAGTGAGTCTGCGGAGGAAAACACCTTTCCGGTGAAGGCATTGCGTTGATGTTAGTTGAGAAGAACCTGTTTGAATGGAACGGGCTTTGAATGATCAGAAGGTTGGAGAAGTTGGTTGATCATACGGTCCAGAAATTTTCAAGTATTCAAAGTCGGATGAATGACTAGAAGGGATAGCTAACAATTTCGTTCAACTGCATGTCTGTATTTGGCCAAAAGCAGGCCTTCGCTTATAGTGGGCCACACCCCTTAAGCTTTTACTTCGCAGCTAGTTCAGCAGCGTTCGCGATGTCTGTACTGTAGGAGCGGGACCACCCATCAAAAAATCACGTTATGCCTTTTACTAGACCAGACTGGGTCGGCGGCCAGAGACCAAAATTTGCTTGTGCCGTTTAGCGGCCAGTCAGTTAGAATGACAAGATAAACAGTATTCTTGGCTAATGATGTGTGATGCATTCCGATTGGCGTTCTCGGGCGTTGGGTCCTTCCCCTTAGCTCTTTCAGGCGTGGCCTATTCTGATTTCTTTTCGTGCAGGTATAACGAAAACAGAAGCATTAATTTTTTACGGAGACCGTGGGGTTTAACAGCTTGACTCTTGGTCGCGGGCTTCGTTGTTACGTGGCTTTCAACTGTTGTCTTGCGTGTGACTGATCCGATGGTTCCGAAAGGTTTCTTTACTGGCTCAATATAATCTCGCCCATCGCCGTTGGTCTCCTTGACGAATCGGCCTAGATTAGCCTTCTCCAGGTCACTGACTTTCATGACATCTTTCGAGACCTGGCCCGCATGCTTGAGCCCCTTGATGGGCAACGGTTGAAGAATCAATGTGTTGCCTTCGGCCATACTCTTGGTTTCGAACAAACCCAACACGATCATACTGCTGAATACCAGAGTAGGCCAGAAGAAGATGAAATAGCGTGTATTCATGGTTTTCTTTTTTTTTCTGGGAAGAAATTTTCAGTGGTCTATCTTTTTTTCTTGAGGACTCCCATTATCCTGTTTTTCTCTGTTGTGGATACCAGCTCTGACTTCTGATACCAGGAATCCTTCATTTTCATAATTTCGTCGTTTTTCTTGCTCTACCACAGAATATTACCGACCCACTTGTCTTCATTTCCTTCTATCCGTCGGCTGAAAAAGACTGCCTCTTGGGAGAGACAGCCTTTTTCATTTTTATCCTCGGATAAAAGGGCTCGACATTTTCTAGAATATGCCGCGATCAGCTCTCACCCAATTCCCGTTGTCAAATAACTCGTCATAGTCCCAGAGAAAGAACCAATTTTTCTTTCCTGCATCTTGCGTCGACCCCTTTACTAGAGAAGCGGAACTGGGCTGAGCATGAATGTTCGTGAAGGCCGGCGTCTTTTTTGCTAATTCTGGTGCGTTGGTTTCACACAACACTTCTTGCCACACCATCTTCCCTTCAGACTCTTTTACCGTTTTCGTCACAGTTTGATATTGAGCGGGGATAGGAATTCGGTTTTCTCGAGCTGGCGCAATCACTTTATTGACCATCACGGTTTTATACTCGGCGGGGACTTGTACGAGTTTTTTCGATGCTGGCGCGGTGACGACCTGCTTCGTAATGGTCTTGTATTCAGCAGGGACTTCTTCCAAGCACATGATTTCACCCGTAAAATTATTGACCTTTTCCACTAATCCTCGGCCTTTTTTCCAACGGGTCGTGGCAGGTTTAACGAGAATTTTTTCGGTAACCGTATCGAACTGGGCTGGAATAATGTCTTCCCGTTCATACGCGGCCCGGACCAGGACTTGTTGTTTTACCATCTCGGTCTGAGCGGGGATGAGTTCAATCCGTTCCGACGCTTGTCTCTTAAGAACTTCTTCGGTCTCAGTTCGGTATTTCGGGTCTTCAAATGCTCGCGCATAACATTTCCCTGCTTTGGCATTGGCAGGAAGGGCCATGTCGCCAGCTGGGAGGAATACAGGAGGGGTGATGTTGCTTTGGGCGGGGGCCGCTAAGGCCGTAGACCCCATCCAGGCGGTAAGAACCACCATACTCAATGTTGTGAGAGAGGTGTGGGTCTTCATGATAATTCTCCTTGTTAAATAAGAAAAAGCATTCTTTGCATCTCAAAACAAGGCTAGAGCAAGGTTTGAGCCAAGGAGGAGAATGAAAATTTTCTCTTTGTTTTCAATGAAGGGGGAGTATTGTGCTCCTTCGACTGATTCCCGTGATGAAACACAATTATGTTTTACTTGAGATCAGACTGTGTCAGCGTGAGAATAGGCTTATTTAAAATCGATCGCCCTTTACGGCTTCTGAGGATGGTTCATTATTTTTGGAAGTTGGTGCTTGATGAGTTTTATGACCGTACGGGAAAGTTCGCGAATGTATAATGGGGGATTAGGGTTTGCGCGGTGGAGGTGGCATTCAAGACCGTTATAGGAAAATGGCTTTCCGTTGATATTTCATGTTTAATTTTGCTCAAAAATTTGAGCGAACTGTATATCCGTTTTGGGTTGTAAGTGGGCGTTTACACTTTTCCAGCATATTCTATGGTTCGAGATGCCATATTTTTGATACGAAGAAATTTTCTTAGGCTCTGAAAAACTCCCTGTCTTGACCAAGGCATGGCTCTTCTTTACTTTAGGCCTTGATGGATTATGTGACAAATCAAAAAACACTGTTCTCATGTATACGTTCTCAAGTAAGGAGACTTCCTATGCTGACTAAGCCGTTTATTTGGATCGTCCTCATTTGCATTTCACCTGTCTTGGCAAGTTGCACGGGGTTAGGTCGTCATTCCGAACAAGGGTTTACGTATAAAGATATTCAGATTGACACCACCTCTGCGAATACAGGTCAAGGCTCGACCATTCAATTTAAAGGCAGTCCGTTACCATTGAGCGGTATGCCCATTCAGGTTGGCGATACACTGCGATCCGTCAACTTGGCCAAAGGAGATTTATCGCTTATCGATGTCACCGACACCGGTGGATCCGTTCGGCTCATCAATGTGGTCCCTTCACTTGACACGACCGTCTGTGAGCAACAGACGCATTATCTGAGTGAGAAAAATCAGGGGTTAGATCAACAAGTGAAACTCATCACCATTAGTGTGGATACCCCATTCGCACAAGATCGATTTGCGAAGGGCGCGGACATCAATAACGTGAAATTTTTATCCGATTTTCGTGGTGGGGAATTCGGAAAAACTCACGGGCTTCTTCTTGAAGGTCCGCATGTTTTAGCGCGGGCCGTCCTAGTCGTGGACGGGCAGAATGTCGTTCGACATCTCCAAGTGACGCCTGACTTAGGTCACATGCCAGATATGGAGAAAGCGTTTCAAGTTGCGCGTTCCTTGGTCAACGAAAAAGGCTAAGGATCCCAAAAAAACTTGAGAATCTCCTGTACGTGGCGAATGCCTAGTCATGCAGTTATTGGTGGTTGAAACAATTTCAGACAATGTGATCGCCACACCACATTGTGGGGAGTTCCATGCGTGTGCCGGTGGATCTTTTTCCCCGTCTTCCTCTCGTTTTTTTGTATCCCGACCTGAACGCCAGAGTCTGAATAATAACCTCTGTGTGAAATCTACTAAGGGACGGAGCAGCTGCTATGGAAGTAGTAGGCCTCTCTTGGAGAAAGCCAATTTTCCCATATGCAGAGCTAGTCCGTAATACTCGGGAAACCTGGCTTAGAACCTGTTTGGGCAGGTCGACAACTGCACAACTTGGATTTTTACTAGACGGTGCGGCTGATTAGTTGTGAAGGACATGCACGACTGCCAGAGTTGGATGTGTTGATAGTCCCCACGTCAGGTCTGCTCAATTCTGGTTTCCTTGCAATTCTGTCGAGGAGACTAATTCTTCTTGGAAATTAAGGAGTTCAGGAAATAATATGCGCCTATGATTCTGCTGAATCAAAGTGATCTTTTCTGAGGACACAGGCATCTAACACAAAGAGACTACCTGAGTGACGCTCCAAAAATGGTTTGAGCCCTGAAAGAATTGGCTCCAGCTTTTCTTCAGGAATGACCGTTAAGACCATTTGCAAGCTACTCGTGTCATTAAACATGAGATGCCCTTCATGGAACCCGTGTTGTCCTTTGCCGGAGATATTACTGAAAATCGTATATCCGCTGGCTTTGATTCGATCAAGCACGTCTGTGACGAAGTGAAGGTGTTCCCCTTCAATAATGATTTTTATTTCTTTCATTGGATAAAGTTTCATGGTGCTCATAATGTTTCGATCCTCCTCAACAAAGAAGTATTAATGAATAAGTTGCCAATCATCCGGTGATCGAAAGAGGAAAAATTCCATCGTGACGGGATCTAAGGCAACAATATTAATCCACTGATTGCCCGTCAAGCGTTGCAAGATATCATGCCGTGCAATGATGGATGAAATCCTTTCTAGTGGGGCTTCAAGGATGACGAACAATCGCATAGGTTCATGGTAAGGGGTCTCACCATCAAAGACCGTTTGGACTGGGAGCCCAACACACAGATCGCTCTGCGAGCCGTACATCACGCCTACGCGACCCACGACATTATGGTACACCTTGCTCCCGCTCCCATAGACCATGGGATCGACGGTAGAAAAATAATGCTCCATATTGATCCAATTCCCCACGATCATCGGGGCCGTCATAATAATTTCCAAGTATTTTCCGTTTGGGTCTTGTAAATAATCATAGGAGTGCAAAAACGTCCGACCTTCAAGATTAATCCCTTGCGTCAACAGACGCCGCCCCACGATGAAGGCTGTATGCCGAGACAGTCCCCATTCTGGTCGAACCTGCGACCAATCCACGCTTCGTTCTTTGGTTCGCGGTAATGCTTTATAGTCTCCATTCGTGACAGCCTCGTCTGGAAACCGGGTTAGCCGTTCTCGACTATTTCTTTCTCCGGCTTCTTGGAGGTCTTGTTGAAGTCTGAGCAAATCTTTTCGATGTGTGGCCGGGACCTCCTCCAAATCAAAGAGTGTCACTTCATCAGTTGTCGTATCATGTTGGCCAGGAAGAAAATGTGTATCTGCTGGAATCGCTATACCTTTCTGAGCCAGGGCTTGTCGAACCTGTGGTTTATTGGCCATCACAGCAAGGGCCCGTGCATTTGAGTTCCCATGGTTTCCACCACAAGCTCCACAATCCAATGCAGATTCGTAGGGGTTGTTATCCGAGCTGCTGCCATGTGCACAAAGCAAAACGAGCCGGGCAAATGTTTTGGTGAATCCTAAAATCCTTAGAGCCGTTTCCACAAAGTGGGCCTGTTCAGTTACCGTAAACCCTGTTTGTGTGATCCGGTGCATCCGACGAGCCACGTCTCGCTCATGCAAATTAAAATCTCGTCTGAGTACTCGAATGAATTGTTCAAGGTCAGATTCGGTCCACCGTAGCAATCGATACAGTTCTTCATTTTCATGACTGTCTGATTGAATTTGATTCAGCGCTAACTTCCGTAGACGCTCAACCTGGTCATGAGGGACAGCGGTGCTCTGCCGACCATATCGTTCTATCAACTGTCGATAAATAGCTGCCCGGTGTTCAGACGCTACCATTTCCTGTGCCTCTTCCTGCCGGATTTTGTCCACGGTGAGTGTGGTTCCTATGGGAATAGCCACACGCTCTTTCATCCAGGAGATGAAAATTTTGAACCATTGAGGGTGCAGCGTTTGACCGAATAGCTTGAACCCAAAGAACCATCCAATCGCTTCGACCATGACATACGGAGTAATCACGTTTTCTTTCAGATCATGTAGTAGCGTATGACCTGTTTTGGCGAGTTGATGACGCTCTAAAAATTTTTCGGCCGCCTTCCCCTGATACGCGCGAGGAATTTCTTTCACGACGTGTTTGGGTTTCAGAAGAACTGGACATTGATCTGTTTGCTGCTCGCTCGTATATCCTTGATAGCAGAGGGGGACTCCAAAAAAGCCAGCGAACCCAAATGTTTCATTTCCACCGATTTCTTCGAAATGTCTTCTAAATCCTTCGGAACGGACATCAATGCAAAACATGGCCTGAGCCAATGGCCGCGATTCTGGAGGCAGTTCCTCAAGTGCATCGCTCTTACACAATTCCTGAAGGTTTGGGGAAATCTGTTTCACAAATCCTTTGAGGTAGCTAGCCTCAAAGGCCTTGAGCCAGCTGGGCCCATGCTGTGATTCTGGGAACTGCTCGACCCAATCGAGCAAGGTTTCTAAGGTGCCAGGAGTACTCTTCAGTAAATCCTGTATAGAGACGTTCAATGATTCGGCTATGTGTAAGAGAATCAAGGCTTGGCCATCAGTCTCTTGCTGGTGCCTAATACTTTCCCATTTTGAAAGCAACTCTGTATCGCATTGCTCGAGGGCTTCAACGTTCAGGGGAGCCTTTAGGAATAATGACAGATCCAGTTGGTCTAGCATTTCCTCCGGCAACCCTCGCGTTTGGAATTCTTTGTAGAGCCCATACCCCAAAGGATGATTGTTCAGGTAAGACCGAATCGAAGCATAGGTGCCGGGAATTGCGAGTTTATCTTGGCATGCCAATGTGACTAATTCCCGTTCATAAAAAAGACGGACAGCCATGTACTTGACAAGGTCAATTGGAAAGGCGCGTTGCCACTCATAGTCTTGTTGTTCCGACCGCCATTTGATGAAACCCGTCCATCCTGACAATTGGGCCATCTGTAGCGTGAAATAGTCACTCCACAATGCTTTGGGAATTGCGAGGACTGTTAAGCTTTCCAATACAGCATCTTCTGGTCTATCGGGCAAATTGCGGATTTTATTTTTCCACTCCTGAATACCCAACAATGAACCAGACATATCTTCCTGCGCCAAATCTTTCCATCCACCATAAAAGGTTTTCTTTCGCAATGGCATAGACCACGGCGCATGTCCTTCATCGAGAAACCCTCCACACCATTTGATGACTTCGCCGTTAACTTGCTCCTGTACTTTCGTGCCAAGAGTCCGGTCACACCATTCTCCAATTGTGTACTCTGACGCCAGTTTTTCGAGTTCTTGACTCGCATGACCACTCAAGGAATCCGTTCGTTCGTTCCTCTTTGAAATTTCTTGTACTTTCTCGACGAGATTTTTTATATCTGGTTGATTGAGAAATGGTTGTAAAATCGCTGAACTCACATCCGCCGAAACTTTTCCGGTGCCGTGAATGAGGATGGTTCGCAGGACTTCCAGATGAGAGAGTTTTCGATCACCAATGGTGATCATCGCATTTTCCGATATATCCTTTATGGCTTCATTAATGGACTCTTCAGATATTCGGCCTTGTTTAAAGTAATTCCGATATTCTGTATTAGAAAGATAGCCCTCACCTCCAAAAAACCGTGTACCTTGCTTGATGGCTTCATCAAATGACAAATGTTCCAACCCATGAAGGGGGTTGTGATGGATGAACGTTTTCATCGGCCAGTAATGGGAGATGGGTTCACCCGCAAGATTCACGAGTGACCGTAATTCCATCCGCTGAAAATCTTGGGGGACAACCTGTTCTTTAACGTCGAGCATTGGCATGGCTTGTGGGTCGCTAATCTCTAAAAAAGGTTTAAGAAGACTGTCATGTTAGTGAAACACTCCACTATAGGTTGCACCTAAGAGTAGAGCGGATACCGCGACGATTTCTGGTATCCGCAAATCCGTATACGGTATGTTTGCGCGCGCCGCTCCAAAGGCGGTTTGATGAAGCATTTGTGAAAAATACCATCCGCCCACCAACCAAACCACAACAAATGTAATTAACATCATGGTGAATCCTCTATCCTGAGTCACAACGGTTGTCATAGGAATCAATCCTGAAAATGTTGGGAACAAAGGGAGCAACATGGCGAAACTCACCAGAAGAATCATCACTGTTCCAAAGCGCGGCATTGGAGAAGCAAGTCCAGGAAGCTTTCCAAAGATTTGCCATCCGTAGCGCTGTCGAACAAATGAAAACGTGATGCAGAGGCCACTCATCACGAATGCCACAGTTACACCAAACGGAATTCCCCATCCGGGAAAGTCCGGGAACACGTCAATCAGCCCCCAGATCAATGCCACATGAGCCACGGTGGCAGAGGCAACAAATTGATTGTAATGTTGTTGTCCCAGACATAGTAAAGAAGCATAGACTGCGCTCCCTAAAGCTAGTAGGTGCAGAGGAAAGAGTCCTTCAGTCGTTAATGAGGATTGAATCATGTGCAATTCAGCAAGTCCGAGAGTTAGCCATACGACAATCCAAAAACTCGAAAGTGGCCCTTTCGCACTTCCAACCGTGCTCACGAATGGAAGATGGAAAGGGGTTAGTGGCAAAAACGTCATGGCCAGGAACAGACTCACCAGTATCTGGAAGGTCTGACCACCGAAGCTGGAGCCCAAAGAGATGATGCTAGCAACAGCGATATGGAGAAGGGTAATTATTGCTCGAGGGGAACGGTGTTTCGCTTGAAGAAGGGAAACAGCGGCATAGACTAAGAGACCACTCAGAAAAATCCTGCTGAGCAGTCCCTGGTTTAGTAAGGCACCTAGGCTCAACCCTAGAACTATCATAATTGAAGCACAATGAATTGAGGAATGTTTCGTTTCCTTTTGGGGGAAAATGACACAAAAACCTGAGAGAAGAACCGCGACGGCTAAAAACATGCGTGATGGGTCTGTCTCAAACGCAGACTGCATATAGGCCAGCCCCCCGCCTATTCCGCCAATCGTCATTAATCCTATAGCCTGAAAGGGAGCAAACGACATTCGTGAAACTTTTCCCACTACTCCCAGAAGGAGGGGAAGACAAGCGATAATTACTGGAAGAAAATGTTCTACATTCAACATGGGTATAGGTCGTGTTTCAATAACGATGGGCTATTTTTTGAGCCCAGCGCAATATGCTATTGCCCAATCGCAGGTACACAAGATCTATATAAAAACGATTAATCAAAAGGATATACAGTTGTTTCCGAATAGTAAGAAGCCAATTCGTATTCAGTATTGTTTGCCCCTTGGTATTGGTATAGACAATGACCCAACCAAAAAGAATGAGTAGGGTGGCAATCAAGACAAGCGTATCAAACACTTGAGGATTGAGCGACGCAGACATGAAAAATCCATCAGCCACACCTCGATCGGGATACAGGAAATGTGTAAATGCCTCACCGGCCCACAGATAGATAAACCCGATGAAAAATAAAGTGCCGATCATCGCGCTTGCGACTTTCCAGGAGGCTACCGCATGAAGGCGATATAAACTAAACATGGCTTGAGACGCCGTCACCCAACCAAAAAAGAGAAAAATGATCGCTCCATGGGCATCTTGTAAAGGGACATTCAACATGTCATGGGCCACCATGAGAATAATTAGTGGCATAATCAACGTGAGGATTAAACCGGTAACCCAGGTTAGTTGAGTTGGGGGTCTCACGGGTTCGTGCGCAGACGAAGCCGGGAACTTTGGCTCATCCCGTGCCGCATGAATGCCCTGTCCTGCTCCCAGAAATAATGTTGCTTTAAAAAGACCGTGTGCGATTAGATGAAAGATCGCCAGCGCAAAAGCCCCAAGCCCACATTCCATAATCATGTAGCCCATTTGACCCATGGTGGAAAACCCCAAGGTTTTCTTGATGTCATTTTGTACGAGCATCATGGAGGCACCAAGTAGAACCGTCAGGGCGCCAACCACAAACACAATGTGAAGCGTCGTTGGTGAGAGGGCGTAAAAAGGTGCTAGTCGATTCAATAAAAATCCACCGGCATTGATAATGCCTGCGTGCATAAGGGCTGACACTGGAGTAGGCGCATCCATGGTGTCAGGTAACCACACATGTAGAGGGAATTGAGCTGATTTGGCCATCGCGCCCACAAAAATCAATAACGTGATCACCGTAACCGCACTGACATCGAATATATTTCCTGGCAATAACGAAATCATTTGAGTGTGTTCTGAGGCCCGTTGGAAGAGTTCAGTAAACTCAAGTGTGCCGAAATACTTAAAAGTCAAAAAGAGACCACACAGAAAACTGACATCTCCGACTCGATGGACAAAAAATGTTTTAAATGCATTCTGATAGGCTGGAGGATGAGAATAATTAAACGCAAGAATGAGATACAATGCCCAACTGAGTAATTGCCAGAACACAAACAACATGAACAAGTTTGGACTGGAAACAAGAGAAAGTATGACAAAAGTCATGAAACCCAGTAGGGCGTAAAATCGAGCATAACCAGGATCCCCTTGGAGGTAGCGAATGGAATACACGTGAATCACTGTGCTGACACTCGTGATCAATACCATCATGACCGCACTCAGACGATCGATGAACAATCCGAATTGTAACCAGTTATTTGGTCCAGAAGAGAAAGGATGAAATATGATCTGAATGGGTCCGTCTACACTGACTGCGTAGAGCATCCAGAGAGAAGCAAGAAATGCCAGAGTCAGCGCTGAGACTCCCACCTTAGAACTCTTTTCTCCCAGATGTCTCCCGAAAAGACCGAGGATCATTCCAGAAGCCAGAGGTAAAATCGGGACGAGAATCGCGAAGAACAACGTCACGAAGGAATCTCCCCGAAAGGTTGAGAGAACCCAAGCGTATCTTTTAAGAAAAAGTCGGCTGAACAAAAGGAGGAGGATAACGCCAAGTATTCCTCCAAATTTGATAATTCCACTGCCACACCTTCTTCTTGGTCGTCTGAGGCAATCGCGAGTTCGTCCAATATTACGCTGGCCGGACGCATCATACCCCAGTCACTTCTGCTTCCCGTGAAAATACCTACGCGAGGGATCTTAATGGGTAGGCTTTCTGTCGAGCTTTTCATGATGTTCCTCTAACGCGTAAGGTAAACAGGAGTGACAGTTGTCCTGCAGCTCACAACAAATTCCTTTCAGAATCATTGAACGCCTGTCCTCCATTGCCCCACATTGCCCTCTTCCAATCAGAACGACCTCAATGGTCTGTGTTTAATAGGCAGCAGGCTTAGAAAACGTACGATTGGCTACCATTTCGATGACTCGGAGTCCGTCGAACTTGGCAATCATCTCCGACTTGGTTATCACGCCAATTCTGCCCGCTCCTTGGATCGCATACACCTCGGGCATCGGTACTTCCCACCCGTCCAAGTATAATTCCAAACGAGGGAAATCCACGTGACCTGAGTTGACGACTTGAACCCGCAGGACATGCCATGCCCCCGGCTTTGGTTGCGCGGAACCTTTTCCAAGTAAAATCGATTTTCCATCTTGTACTCGGTACGTGCTCAACTCGTTAGTGTTGAGATTCACGGTCACCGCGTAAAAATTCTGATGGTCCTGAGCCGCTAATACGATTCCCGCTTCACCCCCTTCTCCAGAAGATACCTCATGAATGCTGACGACGATATCAGGTAACTTCAGATTTCCCGTGTCAGATAGCAATACTTGAAAGCAGTCTTCTTGTGGGCAGGAATGTGTTTGCGTCATGACGTGAGGAGTACTGGGGGCCTGTGGATCAGCCTCGATACTCCATTTCCCTGTTGACTCCTTTTGGTTGCTTCCCGCTGAGAATCCAGTAGGGAGTCCGCCAATTGGCTCCTGATCAAAGTTCCACGTCTTAAACAGATCTTCCGCTTGAGCATGAGCCCGCCAATGAACCTCGGGGTCAGGAAACACATCAGAAGATTCTATTGTTTCACCAGTAAATTGAGGTGGAGAAGATGAGGATTCCGCCCCAGCGGTCGAGGGAAAAATAACCCAAGCCCAAAAGAAGCAGGTGAAAAGCAGAGCAAACCTAGAATTTACGAAATCATTCATGTGACACCTTCTGATAATATTCAAAAACAGTTAATAAAGCCCGGCCATACAACCAAGGGGCAAGAGGCAACAAGTCTACACGCTGAGCGTTCAGTTGTTGAATGTGTTGCCTGGCCTATTCCAACATCTCCGACGATCACTTTCAGAATTACAAAAGATACCGAAACAACGTGACCGCTAACTGGTCCCGTTGAATTGGTTTCACCAGGAAGCCTTGAGCCCCACGGTCTCCTAACCGCCTAGCCAAAGCAGGAGCCATTGCTTCACTCATCATGATAACCGGCAGCAAGGGATCAACTTGTCGAATTTCATGAAGAATACTCTCTCTATCGGGCAATGCCAAATCCACGTCCAACAACACAAGGGCAACTTTCCCCTGTGTGATTGCTTTCATTGTATCCAAGCTCGAACTGGTTGGGATGGCCACGCAATTCAAGCTAGCGACTAAACTGCATGAGTAGAGACGGCCCTCAGCATTCTTTTCCGCAACCACAACATCTAAATTTCGAGGTTTCCGTTTTTTCATATACTTCATCTACAAAAAACCAACAAAAAGATCTTGCCACCGTTTCTCTTTCAATTTGCCATGATAGCACGGCCCTACCACTCTTTCTGGTGAGTCTACGCTTTCGTGCCCTCGAGGATACAAAATTTTCCTGTAACCTATCTTGATGGTTACGGTACAAGGGCTTTCTGACATAAACAAATACATAATATTAAATTGATTCATTTAATTTATAAATGTATAGTCTACACAAAATGAACTGGCTTAATTATCATCATTTGCAGTATTTCTGGGTCATTGCTCGCGAGGGTTCTATCAAGCAGGCATGCGAGGTGCTTACTCTATCGCAGCCAGCACTAAGCGCTCAGCTTGGCGTTCTTGAAAACGCTATTGGTGAGAAATTGTTTACTCGAACAGCGAGAAAACTGGTCCTTACTGATGTGGGACGGGAGGTGTACCGGTATGCTGAGGAAATTTTTACTCTTGGGCAGGAATTGACCAACACCTTGAAGGGCCGTGAGTCCACTCACCCGGTTCGCCTCATTGTGGGAATAGCTGAAGTTGTCCCTAAAATGGTGGCCTATAAACTATTAAAAGTCGCGTTCGAAAAATTTGAGAATATCAAGGTTGTCTGTTGGGAAGGACGATTAGAGCGACTTCTTGGGGAACTCGCACTTCATACGCTAGACATTGTGATCACCGATGCACCAGTGCCTCCCACTGTAAGTATCAAGGCCCATAGTCATTTACTCGGAGAAACAGGTGTCACGATCTTTGGGACGGAACGTTTGGCTCGACAATATCGCCGGAAGTTTCCCCATTCATTGGATGGAGCACGGTTTCTTTTACCGACAAACAATTCGGTTCTACGGCGTGGTATGGAAGAATGGTTTCGAAAGCAACTTATCCACCCAGTAATTGTCGGAGAGTTTGAAGATGGAGCGACGATGAAAGCGTTTGGACAAGAGGGGCATGGCTTATTTCCAGGGTCCTCTGTGGTTGCGAAAGAAATTACCCGCCAATATCAAGTGCGAACCGTCGGTCACGTTCCAGGTCTCACGGAACGTTTTTATGGCATAACTGTGGAGCGCCGGATCAAACACCCTGCTGTTCTAGCGATTTCACAAACCGCAAAGGAAACCCTTTTTCGATAGCGAAACTCCTACCTCACTGAACGGTGACTCTCCAAAATCTTGTAAAATTGATTGGTGGATTCTGAACGATACAATTAGATGTCAGTTTTCAGCCTGTATGTAGGTTGAAAGTTGACATCTAAGATGAAGTGGTCGCCAGAGTCGCAGGAAGTACCGCATTTGACCCATAGCTCATCCGTATCGAGTTCGATTGTCAAGATTCTATCGAGGGAAAATTGAGCGCCTCTCTCTCACCTATGGTTGAATCGTCCCGTGGTCTTTGGCGTACTCAACGGAGTTGCTGATCGAAAATGAGGATTGAGTCCTTCTGCGCTACGGTCAGTGGGCCTGCAAGGAAAAATCTCTCCGACAATCGATTCGTTAGGATGATCGATCTTGTTTGACTAACTCGTTGTTTAGATTTCTGTTTAAGCCAATCATTGAGAACCGGTTTACCACAGAAGAACTTGCTTTTAGTCTATCATTTCCCAATTGCTTCTCAATATATTTGGAGAGGTCGAGTATTGGTGGGAACGGGCTAAGGTAGTTGTTACTAATATTCCTTGTGTTTTCATTGGTTGGCCTTCCCTTGCCTTAAAGACACCTTGAAAGAGACAAAAGGAGCCTGGAGGTTGCCTGCTAAGATTGGGAATTTTCTAGCAACGTACCTAAACAAATCCACGTCAAGCCTTGTTCTGAATCCAGTATTCCGTTGGGGGACCTAACCTGAGCCCGGGGATGGGAGCAATGGTCGCCCTAGTCATTAAGTTTTGATGTGGCTTTTTTTAAAGGTGGGAGTAACTCATCAATCATTCATCAGGCTGTTAATCGACAAGCTTGATCGTGATTTCCTCGAGGCCTTTCATTTGCTGAATCGCTTTCTCAAGGTCCACTTCATCAGGATTGTGTTCATGTTGTTCACGCAGTCGGTCCACGATGTCCCGCTGTTCTAGGACAACACATTTCCCATTCTGCTCTTGAATAAATGCCGCCCATGGCACAAAGGTTGTCGACGGGAACGCTTGGTTTTGATGAGGAGAAATGTCGACATTCAGACCGGAGATAAATATCAGTCGCTTCCCACGATAGGCGTCGCCATTGACTAAGGTTCGGTAGGTGCGGTCAAACTCGACCTGCGTGTTGGCTTGGGCTGCGGTGAGCAGAGGGGATGTTGAGGAAACGATCCAGGGCATAGGGTGGATCAGATTCTCCTCAAGAAGTCCATGGGTTTCCGGATCCCCAGAAATATGCCGTTTGAAACCAAACAGTTGAGGGAGAAGCCTCTCACCAATGGGTTCACACCCCTTGCTCGGCCATGCGGCCTCTCCCAGAAGCTCAGGAAGTTCTGGGCAGGCCACGTAACATTTAGATGTGCTGTAGGATTTGCATGGATGAGACTCCCCATGGTTTCCTACAGCGATAAATTTGTCTAGGTAGAGAAATAAACCCTCTTTCTTGTTCTCATTCAAGATTTGGTTGTTAATGGTGACCAGCAGGTCATTATCCTGACGATGGAGAAAGATGTTGTCTTTGGCAAAGGCATATTGTCTGACGTACCACTCAAGCACACTGTCGATTTTGCCACAGGTCGGTGTGGTCTCGAAATACTCCGTATGCCACCGATGGTAGTTTCCAAAAGTACTGTTTTCTGGATCGTACCCCACATGACTGGCATGGATGATCAGCAAGTCTTTCCCATGGTGTGCATGCGGACTATGCCGGTCGGTCGAAATAATGCCACCGACTCTTCCATGGTTAAACGGGAAGGCTCCGAAATGTTTGGCGATCAGAATGCTGGGATACCCTTGGGTTTCATCAGAACAAAAGGCCCGTGACGGTAAAATCTTCCCAGGTTCGAAGCCTTGCGATCGACAAAAGTTGTACAGCCTTGCGACAAAATCGTTGTAGGGAAACGTGGTACCTTCGAGAACAAAATCATCTAAGGCACCTTGTATATCAATATTCGCAGAATACATGGGATTGCTTCCCCCTTCTTACGTTGGTGCGTAATTCGTTGTGATGCAGGATGAGTAGGGCCGCCGCCCCACCCATCGATAATCTTATTGAGAAATCAGACGCCACCCTGATTAGTGAAAAAGATGGCTAGGTCGTGGGTCTAACAGAAGAAAAGCCAGACCGGCTAACCGGAACTCTGAAACAACGTCTGATTTCAGAACTAGACCAATGAGGGCAAAAGACTGACTACCAAAATAGCACGTCATTTGACTCAACAGTCGATGCCCAACAGGATCACTGGTGACGATAGCCACATAGAAGCCTCATTTGCTCCAAATGGTTTAGTCGAGTGAGAGATGGACTGCTGTTGGAGAACGAACAAGCCTTCTATTGTTCGACGGAAGGGAAAACAGATTTCTTCTCACGGAGCCCGGACACATACGGCATAAATGTCTCTGATTGCTCTCTAGGAAAATATAAATTCACCAGGATTATGGCCATCATGAGACCAATGACGATTAAATCAAAAATAGGATTCATAGGTCACCTTGAACTCATAGGATAGTGCAAGCTGTATTCCTTCGCTATCTCAGTTCTCTGATATTATTCCAATTTCCCGAAGACGTTGAGAAATCGAAAGGTTTTCTTTGACGGTATTCTCTTTCGAGAGATTGGGATATCGGAGTTTACTGGTGTTGTGCGAATTCGCTCTGTGGTGATGGTGTACGATTGCACGGTTGAGAAGGATGGAAAAATTTCGTATGGGTAAAAAAATCGAATCAACTGTTTCTCACGGGTTGCTCTCAAGGCCTTCGCGCGGTCTTCTGGTTTGTCTTGCCCTCTCCGCTTCTTCTTTCACTTTCCTAAGTGCAATTTGTCGGGAAAGGGCATTGAATGGCCTGCTGAAATTCTAAGACCACCTGCTCACATGAATTTTTTGGCTCTACGGGGACGAATGCTAATGATAAGGGCGAAGCCTTTTCTACGCGATAAGGCTTAAATGGGGACCAAGTGGGAGAGACTCCCTGATCAACCGTCAGTTGGCCTATTGGAGAAAAGTCCTTCCCGTAAAGCTTTCCTTATCAGACCCGATTGAGGGAAGCCTGTTGTGGAACCTGTTCGCATGGCTTGGGTTGGAATGACAAGAAGGTCGAGTGGGTTTTTTGGCTATACGGATAGCCGCTGGACTGTATATACAAAATTTTGGAAAGTACACAGCCTTACGATGAGTTTAGAAAAGAAACTTATAAAAGAATAGTGCAGATCTCAATTTTTTAATCCACCCCAATTTTGGGTTCAAAACTTTTTAGGTAAGAAAGAAGATCACGCATTGATACCATCCCGACAATCTTATCCCCATCACAGATGACCAAATGACGAACGCCGAGATCGCCCATCATGTCATACGCCTCATGAGAAGTTTTGGTCACTTGTATGGAAGGCAATGTGGTGGTTAGCAGTTGTTCCGCTGTGGTGTGATCCAGATTTATCTCGCCCCCCAATCCCTGCCGAACAATATCGGTATCAGTGAGAAGTCCAATGAACGAGCCATCTCGTTCAACTAACAACGCACTTATTTTTTCTTGCCGCATTTTTTCGGCCACGCCAACGATGGGAGTATCTGCGGGGATTGTTTTCAAGCTTGTTTGCATGATTTCAGATAGCATGAGAGACCTCCTTCATCTTCGTTGATAACTCGATCCACATAGAAAACAGGCGATGACTAGATCGGTAGTACAGACAGCTGCTTCCTTCGCCCCAAATGGCTTAGTCGAGTGAGAGCCAGATTTTTGAGGAACGCGGAACAAGCGTTCTATGTTCGACAGAAGGGACGCAGGTTTTTCTCGCGGAGCCCGGACACATACGGTATAAACGTCTCTGATTGCTTTCTTGAGGAATACTAACTAACCAGGACCACAACCACAATGATGCCGTGGATGACTATTTAAAAAAGAGTATTCATTGTTCATTTTGCAATCTTGAAAATGCAAGATGTATTCCTTGGCTTTCTCATGCAACTGTTATTATTCCAATTTCTCGAAGACGTTGAGAAATCGAAAGGTTTTCTTTGACGGTATTCTCTTTCGAGAGATTGGGATATCGGAGTTTGCAGGTGTTGTGCGAATTCGCTCTGTGGTGATGGTGTACGATTGCACGGTTGAGAAGGATGGAAAAATTTCGTATGGGTAAAAAATCGAATCAGCTGTTTCTCACGGGTTGCTCTCAAGGCCTTCGCGCGGTCTTCTGGTTTGTCTTGCCCTCTCCGCTTTTTTCCCATTTTCCTAAATGTAAAATATAGGGAAAGGCATTGGACGGTTTGCTGAAATTCTAAGACCGCCTGCCTACATGAATTGTGGCCCTACGAGGACGAATGCTCATGGTAGGGCAAAGCCTTTTCTATGCGATAAGGTTTAAAAGGGGACCATGTGGGAGAGACTCATTGATCAACAGTCAGTTGGCTTGATGTAGAAAAGTCCTTCCCAGTGAAGGGCTTATAAAATTTTCATTTGATAAAAACCTATTTCGGGACATTTTTCAATGGTACGGGATGAGAGTGACAAGAGTGATAAGAAGGTTAGAAGTGTTTATGGATCAGACGACAACAGTGCGGTTGGGAAATATTTGTGTAGCACATATAATGTTTATTTAGTTCAGTATTAACTAAACGTATTAAAAGATAGATAATATTGGTATGAAGAAAAAATCGAAACGACAAGAAATTGATCAGACTGTGGGAACCTTTATCGAGCGACTAGGCTTAGTAGCTCAAGCCGAAGGGATGCCGCGAATTGCGGGAAGGATCATGGGATTCTTGGTGATCTATGGCGGCCCTTTCAGCTTTGCAGAGCTTGCGGAACGTCTTCAAGTTAGCCGGGGCAGTATCAGTACCAACAGCCGGTTGTTGGAGAACCTCGGTGTGATCGAACGTGTCACACGGCCTGGGGAACGACAGGATTATTTTCAAATCCGGCGGAAGCCATATGTCGAGCTACTCAAAGGGTCACTCGCCCGCTTGTACAAAGCCCGAGAAGTCGTTGGTGAGGCGAAAGGGAAATTGCCGAATGACTGGCTAGAAGCACAGGCGCGCCTGGATGAACTCGCCTCATTCTATGGTGGCATGATCGAACGGACCGAAGGGATGATGACTGCCGAAAAAGTTGAAAAATAGAACCATGTGAAGAGAACTTAATCGGGTGCATATGCGTTATTACACATCAAAGTATCGGGGAAACGATTCATATATACCTTAATCATCAGGAGGAACTCATTATGTATAAACAACTCACGGCACCAGATCACGTGCTCGCCATGCACCTCAGCGATAAACTCACCGGTGACGACATCAAACAGTACAAGCCCATCCTGGAAGACAAGTTGAAAAAGCATGCGCACATGAATATGTTGGTAGATTTCACTGGTTTGTCAGACATGAACGCCGATGCCCTCATTGCAGGCACGAAGGCCGATCTGAAACTTCTCAGCCATATCGAACAATTCAGCCGCTTCGCCTTTGTGTCGGACAAGGAATGGCCACAAGCCATTATCAACTTCATACATCCTCTCTTGCCGACCTTGGAGATGACGGTGTTCACATCCGATCAGAGCGATCAGGCCATGAAGTGGGCAGCGGAGCTGCCGGAAGTGCCAAAATCCCAACCCCCAGCTTTTCGGTTTCTCCCTACCTCAAAGGATGATGTTTGCGCCTTTGAGATCAACGGCGTAATTTCGGCGAAGGAAATGCCTGGGGTCATCAAAAAATTCACGACTTTCTTGGAGCACCACGAGAAGGTGCGATTGCTCAACCGGATTAAGCATTTCGGCGGCTTCGATCCGATGATTTTCATGCAAAGTGGCTTGGTTTCGATGAAGCTTGCCGCCATGAAAAAAGTCGAGCGCTACGCTATCGTGGGTGCGCCTGACTGGATACGTAAGATCATCGAGACCGTAAATCCTGCCTCTGAGGATATGGATATGCGAACCTTTTCAAAGGATCAAGAAAGTGAGGCATGGGTCTGGCTTGGCGCGGAACTGGCTGAATAGGCGTATGGTCAAAAAACTCAAAACCCGCTGATGAAATATAGGGAAACGCAGTCGCCCAACTTCCAGAAACAGGTTTAAAACAGGCTTTGCCCCGAACGGGGTGCTGGCGCGGACGATCTAGGAGATGAAGGTATTGAAAGAATTGTGATCCAATTGGCCAGTATCATAACTTAGGAATTGTTGGGCAATTTACTTCCGTGATTTCTCTCTTTGAGAGAAATCCTGTCGTTGCGAATAGGAGGGACATGTCATTTCCCAAGTCTAAGATAGATGGTGGGCCGTACAGGGGTCGAACCTGTGGCCCGCTGATTAAGAGTCAAAATGTCACTAAAAAGCTAAGGGCTTGATTACCGCCTGGTTTCCCTTTTTATCAAGAAACAACAAGTGTTTGTAGGTTTTCTATTAATTCCATGTCTCTTATGAATTCTATTCCTTCCGGATTTTTTTATCACAAAATTATCACAGGGTTAATTAATAAAGACTATATATGTTCTTTAAGTCACGATAATATGTGAGGCGGGTTTTAGTGAAAGAGCAAGACGGCTAAAATGGGTCTCAATTAAGGTATACCCTATTTAAGAGTCTGTCACCTAGACAAGAAACCCGCTGAACATGCGGGTTTTGAAAGTCGGTTTTCGGGTGGACCCTATTTGAGAGTAACCAAGGGGTAATTATGGCTGATTTTTGGGCGTGGTTAGATTTCTGGAAGCTCGCAACGATTGTTTTAGCTTGCTTTGCCGCATGGACAAGCCTTCAACAATTTCGTTTAAGCCGTGAAAAATTCAAACTCGATCTTTTCGAAAAAAGATTTACGGTTTTTGCAGGGGCGCGAACCTTCCTAAGTCATATTCTCCGTGACGGTGACCTTAAAACCCTCGATCCGCTTTGGGAATACAGGGCCGCTATAGGTGAGGCATCCTTTCTCTTTGGTGATGAAGTTACAGAATATCTTGAAGAAATATACAAGAGGGGTCTGAAGCTACACACGGACGGAGAAACCATGCGACCACTATCTGTTGGTGATGAACGAAGTCATTTGACTGGCGAACGAAGTAAAACATTAAAGTGGCTTACCGAGCAGTTGCCAGAGCTAAAGGTTCGATTTTCCCCATTTCTTAAGTTTGAAATGTGGAAGTGAAGCAAGCCTCATTTGAGACTATTGGAAGGCCAATGAGCAATATATGAGCAAAAGAGGCAGGCCTTATTTCGCCCATTTCGGCTTTGGGATTTTATAGCGTCGATTGCTTTTGATGCGTGGCAGGAATTTCGGGTTTTTGAATTTATACCCGTGACGCCGGGGCGGGATTTTGGCCGCTTTATAAAATGACGCAGTCACATTCATCCTGAAAGTATGAAACGAAAGCAGGGAAACGCCAAGGCGTTGCTTTGTTTTTTTCACAAGATGGCACTACACGTATTGGTGTAAAAATGTACGGTATGAAACCTAAATATCCATCAAAGAATTTTGCAACGGATTCTGGGACAGAGTCGAAATCTCACAGCAATGCTAAGGGCTTGATTGACCTCTGGTTTCCCTTTTTATCAAGAAACAACAAGTATGTAGGGTTTCTATTATTTCCATATCTCTTATGAATTCTATTCTTTCCGGAATTGTTTATCACAAAATTATCACAGGGGTAATTAAATGGAGACTATAGATGTTCTTTAAGTCACGATAATATGTGAGGCGGGTTTTAGGAAAAGAGCAGGACGCCTAAAATGGGTCTCAATTGAGGTATACCCTATTTGAGAGTATGGACGTTTTGGCACCTGTGTTGGGCAAGACCAATTTACCGACGCTCACCACTCTTGACTTTTACCTAAGTGTAGTTATCTGGAAATAACAGCAGGATTGTACATCACTCACGTTATGCGAAAGGAGCCATCATGGCCAAAACACCCCCCAACCACGGAAAATCCTGGACTCCGAAAGACGTCAAAGAGCTCAAAACCCTAGCGAAAGAAAACACACCAACCCGTGTGATGGGCTTCAAACTGGGTCGTACTCCAGACTCTGTGTATTCAAAGGCCAGCGATGAAGGGATTTCCCTCAAACCAACCAATCAAAGTCCCTATAACCGGCGGAAATAAATTCTCAATGCCTGAATCAACACAGTCTTCCGTTTGCGGGTCTTGCGACGACTCAGTTGAAGAAACTCCATGCCCGCATTGCGGATCATCACTGCGTGTGATTCACGTTTCGGTTCAGGAAACAATTGGCATCAGGGATAAATTAGGTCTCAAAGGAAGAGAGGATGGTAAAAAAAGACCCGTTTTAGAGCAGATTCATGGTGATGATCTTCACCGTAAGACCGGCATGTGGAAAAAACTGAGCCGAATCATTGACCGCAAAAATGATTTATATCACGAGACCGTTACAAATCCTGAAACAGGAACAATTGAACATGAATGCAAGGAACCTCTTTCAAAGCACCAAGGCCACGGTGCCGCGAAAAAGAAAATTTAAATTGTTTGCTTATTAAAGGAGGTGCTTATGGGAGCGCTAATCTTTTTTGATGAAGAAGTAACTGCCAATGACAATAAAGGTAATCGGTCTAAATGTCAGGTTGAGGTTGTTGATAATCATGGAGTACCAGAAGTAAGAATTGGCTCAGTGGGTGCCGCGTATACGGGTTCAATCGCAGAGTTTGACAACAAAGAACAATTTGAGAATTTCGTTGATGCCGTCAACGACCTTCATCAAAGACTGTATTCGAATAATTAGCGTTTTATACCATGAAAATGGAGAAGCTAAATAAAGCTTAACTGACGTGAGGGTGCATCAACCTTTTTCGAAAGACCAATATTATTATCAAAGCTACGAATGTTTTCTGGAAGGCATTTTGAAAGGAGTGCTTTGATATCATCCCATGACTGGATGGTGAGAAATTCTTTTTGTGGGGAAAAATACACCGCGACTTGTTTTCCGCGTTCAACAAGATTCAATACATTATTCAGCGTCCCCATTGCTTACACCATCCCATAACATCAAGCCATAATCAGCTTCCTCGATCATGGCCTTGTCTTTAGCAGCGTAGAACGCAAAATTCTTTTCCTATCCGTTCATTTCAATATACCGGGTTTCCCATTGACCAATATTGTTACGGCATTCCGAGCCAGCACGAAATACTGTTGCCTGTCTATACCTTCGATCTGCTAAATACGTTTGCATGGCTTTATCTGCACCATTCGCATCACCTATAAAATGCGCAGTTCTTTTTCCAGCACATTTTCTTTCTATCTCAAAATGCTTATCCAGCCTTTTGGCTGGATTCACTTTTTCTAAGGCCGCGCGTCTTCGCGCGGGGCGGAGCGAGCTTGCGAGCGGAGGGTAGGTGAAATTGTTCCACACATTTCGCGGAACAGCTACAGGAGTATTTATTATAGGGGATTATAGGTATATAGAGTGAGTGATACCGTTTATGCGTGGATAACATCTTGTATTCACTGGGGTTTTCCACAGGCGGTACCGTTTATGCGTAAGTCTGGTGCTTAAACATGCGTGAGCTTATTGGGCTTTTAAAATGGCCTTCACGTGGGCTTTGTTTGGTGATAATTCGACCCCATTTTCAGATGGGTTAAGCTGGAGATCAGGATAGATCAACTGAGGGCGTTCCATAGAACGGACAATATCGTACGTTAAGGAATGTTAGGAGCAAAGTATTGGATTCCATTATGGTATTAGACTTGAAAAATAAGACTTGGAATCGACAGAAAGAAAGGGCAGACAAAAACCTGATCGTTAAAAATCGAATAAGGTTATCTCAAGAGCATGACTTGATAAATTGTAGGTTTTTAAAATTGTCCTTCAGATTCCCACCACCTTAACCAAGTTTTAGAACTTACACCAAGATCCTGGCCTGAAAGGTTTTTTAAAGCCTCTAGGATAGGTGTACGATAAAAATTCGGTACGCTACTTTGTTTGTTCAGTGTTTTTAACGTTTCAATTAACGGCCTAATGGCCTTTTTTTGACCCATATCACCAAGGGCATTGGCTACAGTTTTAAGATGGTCATAATTTTCCACGTGAAGCTCATTGATTAATATATCAAGACCCTTGCTCCCAAAGTTTTTTATCCCCGTTACTGCATTACTCTGGACAACAGGATCTGGGTCTTTTAATGCTTTTCTTAATAAAGGGATAACCTCCGTAGCCCTAATTTCTCCTAACCCCTTAATGGCCATGGCTCGTACTGTAGGATCACGGTTGGTCGATAGTTTCGTTAAGGTTGGAATGCCTTTTGGATCTTGAATACGTCCTAATGCGTCAGCAATTCCCATCTGAATAGGAATATTATTTTTTTCAAGTCCAGAAATTAGATATGGGACAGCGGGTTTGCCTATTTGATAAATCGTCGTAAGTGCTCGTTCCCGATAGGGAGAATCAAAAAGTGGTATTAAACTTGGAACGGTCTTAGGCCCAATTTCCTTTAGCCCAATAGTTGCCTTCTCACCTAATTCAAGACTGGTTGCTTGAATCACGCCAATCCAAAATGAAATAGAGGCATTCCTACCAAGCGTCTTTCCAATAATTCTTCCCAAAACATTCCAAAAATCTGAGATGGCCCATGCCTTTGGAAAGGGTGCATTTTTTTTATTTATGTAACCGGTTTCATAAATTGAGGACATGCCCAAATAAGAGGTAAATTCTATTCTACTTGGCGGGGCTATTCTCCCAGAAAATGGTTTTTCCAAGACTTTTGATTTTGATGATTCGCCAGAAATGGTTCCTTGAATTTCAGCCCCAGTGTATAGGGTTCCCTCTTCAAACATAACCCTATAACTGGCGCCCACCGGAATTCCTCGCACCTCTATTCCCAATGCAAGATCAGACGGTATTTCCTCTTGGGTGGCAATTTCAAAACCTGCTTTTTCCAGTATTTCTGTCAAATGCTTTTCAAGAGGAATTTGCTTTGAAAATGCTAGGTCATCATGAGAAATGGAATAGGAAAATGTATATATAGGTGGATCTTGGGCCAGTGCTAATTCGGTGCACAGAATCAGCAGCACCCCCCAAAACCCTCCGAGTATGACAAAACTTAGTCTATGGGGAAGGCTCATTTTTCCCCATCTGTATTTTGCCAGGGAGCTACCTCTATATCTTATGTGTATTTTCATTCATGCCGTGCAAGTTGCAGTTCAGAAGCAGGCTCCCCAGTCAAGCAGACAGTTATTAGGAAGTACTATTTCCCCTTCATTTTGCTTACTGCTCGAATGCGTAGCTCGTGCAACGTTTTATTATCGAGGTCAATTTTCAGTCCTTCGTCCGCATAATGGATTGCCAGATCGTAGTTGCCGTTTTCTAGCATTAACTCTGTCAGTCGCTTTTTCTTCGCGATCAGATGCTGATCACCGACTCTGTCAGAAACAACCTTGACCGCGGGTTCATAGGTTTCCAGGCTTTTAGATATAAGCGAGAGGAATTTTTCATAGCTACCCACAGGGGCACTGTAGGCCAGGTTATGATCAACATTGCCTATTAAAAAATCGTAATAGAGGAATTTTGACCCTTTCATAGTAAATGTTCGTTGAACCGCAGGTCTTCCATCAAATGTAGTCCTATTGATATGAGTATTTATTCCCAGGCGCTTTTCTACATTCTGACAGAAGGAGACTAAGTCTTCTAATGTGGAAAATTCCACTGCATTGACCAACACCCGCAAATCCACGTGATCCCCGGCAGTCAGAAAGGCAACCTTTCCCCGCGGGTCTTGCGGATATTCAGTTTTGCTCCACCCATCCGGGGGAACGATCGTAAAAAATCCCTTGGGATCTATATATTGCTGATCCGCTAATCGAAGGTCTTCAGCGTAAACGTTAACACATAAAAAAATGATGGAAACAAATACAACTTTGAAAGACATATTCCGAGCCAGTTTCATAAAATTTTTCCCTTAACTTTTCATTGTCGATCATCCATTGTTGGGCTAGACTGATTAATCCCCCAGATATCTTCCAAAAAAGAAAGCGATTGCTGAAATCACAGTGGCACCTCCCCAACCCAATTGATTGAAGAATTTTAATAAATCCACTGGAGTTGGTTCCCCTGAATAACTACTAAGTAGATTAAGAACCAATGGGATCACCAGGAAAAATATAGGCAGGGAAACGAGAAAACAAAATATTGTTGTTCCTCCTGCAGAAAAACCAAACTCTCTTGTAAATATACTTTGAGCTACTTTCCGAGAATATTTACCAACACTATAAGGGACCACACATAAGGGAATAACAGTTAAAACCGTGATTAAAGTGAAAAAAAATAAAAAAGAAAAGTTACTTCTAAAAGAATGGCCCTTTATTGCAAATAGGACTATGAAGAAAATTACTACAGCAAACCAAATCTTTACCGATTCAACAAAGTCAGTCACCCCACGCATACCAGCTGAAAAAAGGTCAAACCAATGAAAGGGAATGACTTGCGATTCTGTTGCGAAACGATGCATTACATCATCTTTAAACATCGAAATCATTAGGTACACTATATACACAAGGCCTAAACCAAGCAGAATGACCGGAGGTTTAGAAAAGGGCCAAAAAAGAATAAGTACACCAAAAAGACCAATACCTAGCCACTGTATTAAGTGCTTATTTGTTGACCAACTAGTATTATTATTTCCGTTGTCTTTTTTCTCCAGTTCAGGTTCGTGGTGGAATTCACCATTTTGTGTTTCAATTTTCGTCTCATTATTCCTTACCTTTGCACTCGAAGCTAAAGCAAATTTCTCACACTTGCCAGGAAAAGCTTGATGTGAAAGTGACGCCGCGTTGCGAACGAAAGAGACCAATTTTTTCAGGGTGTCTGGGTCGTCAAGCAACTCTAACTCTATGTACTGGGTTTCTGTTACAAAAAATTTGGTTGCCCCGAGTGTTGAGAGTTCAAAGACAACATCTTCGGATAGGATATCCGTGTAGCGGATACGCCCATGGTGCCCATCCCGGTTTTTCCAATAGACACCTGTTGTGGTGAAGACTGCCCCATCCAAAGTAGAGCTCAGCAGGGTGTTATTTTGGACGCCTACAATAGGTTCATTTTCATCAAAAGGCTCAATATTGGCCTCAATATCATCGAAGATTCCTTCAGGGATATTGGGGTAGGTGTAAACTGACCCGTGTAGTTGAGTCATCGCGTGCCAACAATCGACAATATTGGCTTGAAGTGGAGAAAGCTGTTGTTCATATATCTCCTGTATTGCCTTGTTGGTCGTCGTTGGATTATTCCGATAAAATTTATTTTGTGGTTCAACCTTTTTCTCATGGCCTTGTGTGCGTTGAGGGACTGCCTTCCCACATTGGGTGCAGAAACTTTCACTAGGTTCAAGCTTCTCCCCACATGCAATGCAAAAGTTTGGCCTTTCGGGACATACTTTGGTTTCATCCATTGAGAACCTCTCAATACATAAAAACTAAACAATAAGAAAAGTGGAAAAATTTTCTTTTTTAGAGAAAGGCCTAGAGAAAATAACTTTTTTTTTAAACTAAATCAAAATTCTTGGACAGGTGCAGTGTGGGACAAGGAAAATTTTTAACGAGATTTTATTTTTTCCATTTCTATTCTGCTTCTCCCACTATAAGATTCTTTTATGATCCTTGCCTATGTAGATCAAATTTCCTGAATAACGGTTATGTGTGGACAGCCCCACGGGTACGCAGGTTTTTGAATCGATGCAACCAGGTCCAGTACAATCTGTATATAGTTTTATTGACCCATTTTCCTCAAAGTAGAAACGAGAAAAGCGGTTTTATCCTTCCCCACAAGAGGATTTTTCCAAAAACGTTTTTTTTTCTACTCATCGAAAACTACCCAATTTAAGAACTATTTCTTATGACTCCAAAAAATAGGGCTCTAATATTCCCGAGTGTATTATTTCAAAAAAAATCTGGAACTCTCCATATGATTTCGTTTTTCTGAGGAAACCTTCCCTGGTCATAGTTTTCTCTCTGATTGTTTCTCTGCTCTCATGAATAAAAACCCTCCCCTAAAACAGATTCTCAATTAATAACTCGTGCTAGGTTCTCACGGCCCACAACTATGCTGCTAAACCAGAAGGGTTTTGTGGATATTGCTCTTGGATTCTCCCAGAGTCTGCTCTGAAATCTTTCAGTTTCTCTTCCCTCGAATCTCTGGTGTGTTTTACTCATTTCCTGGAGATCGCCATTGTATTCCCTGGATGCATATCGTGTGGATGTGGAACGAGAAATTGTTCAGCCATGGGCTTTCCTCTTGACATACTTGAATATACGTAAAGTATAATAATCTAGCT
Source organism: uncultured Nitrospirota bacterium (assembly GCA_937139405.1). Lineage (GTDB taxonomy): Bacteria > Nitrospirota > Nitrospiria > Nitrospirales > UBA8639 > Nitrospira_E. The sequence continues at coordinate 2,447 of CAKZPV010000017.1, read as the reverse complement.
TATTATACTTATTAATGTATGAATGTGTCTTCTTGGGTAGGCGGGCACTCAGGAAGGAGTCGTTTTACTATGCCCAAGCCATCCCTTCGTCTGTGGACGATCCCCACCCTTTCCGCCTATTTACAGATCAAGCCCTCGACTCTCTATGCCTGGGTAGCGCAGGGAAAAATTCCCGCGCTTCACATTCATAGACTCATTCGTTTTGACGCACAAGAGATTTATTCGTGGCTTCAACAATTCCGGGAGCATTCGAGAAGAACTCCCGAACGAGGTCGGGGCCTCAGCCCAAAGGCCATTGATCTCGATCGCCTCATTGCTCGGGTGAAAGCCCAGGTCTATACTGCCGGACACGGGAAACCAGATGGCCAATCGAGCCCTTCAGCGAAAGGAGGGACCCATGGGGCTCTATAAACGCCATAGGATCTGGTGGATGAATATCACGTTTCAAGGCAAGCAAATTCGTCGATCAACCGAAACGACGGATCGCAAACTGGCAGAAGCCATCTATTCCAAAGTGCATGTGCGGATCATTGAAGGCAAATATTTTGAGCAGGGGGAAGAAGTTGAGCGGACCGTGGCCGAACTGTTGGATCGCTACGAACAAGAGCATATTCCGAAGAAGGCGAGTCAACGGGCGTTACGAGGGTATCTCAAGAATCTCGCCCCCTTTTTCGGGCCGTACACCTTAGTCGAGGTAACTCCGAAACTCATTGTCCAGTATAAGGGGAAACGGTATCAGGATGGGGTGAAGCCCGCGACGATCAACCGAGAATTGGCCCTCATGAAACATGCCTTTAACTTAGCGATCAAAGAGTGGGAATGGGCGAAGGATAATCCTGTTAGCCGTGTCTCCTTCGAACGGGAGCACAATAAACGGGATCGGTGGTTATGTTTGGACGAGGAAGCGCGCCTTTTGTCGGCTTGTCCGCACTGGTTGCGGGAGGTCGTGCTTGTGGCGCTTCATACCGGGATGCGAATGGGTGAAATACTCGCGTTGACCTGGGAAGCTGTTGATGTGTTTCGACGGACGGTCACCATTCTTCTGTCGAAAAATGGAGACAAGCGGACGATTCCCCTCAATGAAACCGTGTTAGCCCTCTTGACGGAGAAACTGAAGAAGTGCGAGACGTCCTCCGGATTCATTTTTCCGAGCGTGGCTGGGACAAAGCGAGATGGACATGGTCTCAGGCGGGCTTTTCGGAAAGCGTTACACACGGCCAACATCCAGGATCTGCATTTCCATGATCTGCGACATACGTTTGCCACTCGCTTAGTGCAGGCCGGGGTGGATTTATATCAGGTGCAAACACTGTTAGGGCATCGGTCCCCGGTGATGACGCAACGCTATGCGCATCATTCTTCGGAGAGTTTGAGAGATGGAGTCAATCTCTTAGATCGGGAAGGGGCTATCACAAATCTATCACACCCTGTGCCAGAACAAGGGGTGATGAACGCGTAAGTGGTTGAAAGATAATGGTGGGCCGTACAGGGGTCGAACCTGTGGCCCGCTGATTAAGAGTCAGCTGCTCAAAATTTTTTGGAAAACACGGGCTTTTCTCTATGGGGGCTGTTCACGAATGCAGCTTAAAAAGGTAAACACGCGCAAGAGGAGGACCAGAGTCTTAAGAAGCGGTTGATGCGTTGACAAAGGGGCCGAATTCGAACAGAACACGCACAGAAGGCAATATTCCAAGAACGGGTACTGGAGGGGGTGAAATTCAGACATTCTTTTGTAGTCAGGGCTGTGCTCTGAGACTTCGCGCTTTTCTGGTGTGTGGCGGTGGGCTAGGGGTTAGGTTTTTGTCGAGGATGAGTCAAACGTGACATCCAAGATGACACGGGCCACGCCAATGGATTCGGCCCAGGTAATGAGGCGGCTGACATCCAAAAATATTCGCACATGTCCACGGACGGTGATAGGGATGTATTTCTTCTTTTGATGGGTAAATTCAATAAAAAACCCGCCAGTGTCAGATTGTCTGATGTGAAACGTGATTGGAGGGGAGGAAGCCAGAAGCGGCTTGAGATCTTTTTCTAATATTTTGATGGATTCAGGCGGTTTCGTGGGCATAGTTGGGTGTATCGTACCCGAGTGCCTGTATTGCGACAATGCTTTTTTCTGTGTCGACCTGTTTAGGCTTCTGGTTTTGTGGGTAACGGATCGTGGGGCAGGGGGTGGAGGTTTCCGGTAATGCTCTGTTGACTCGATTCTGGCGGGACAGTCTGGGTGCTGAGTGGACGTGTCGCGGTGATGGGCCGCAGGGTTGAGGGAGCAAGTTTTGGCAGAATCGGCGTGGGATAGACCTCTACCGGCACCCACGCGGTATACAAGATTTTGGCGGTGTGTGCGGGTTGAAACAACACCCCCACGCGCTCGGGTAAGGTCATCGCCACATTGGGATGAATGAAGGCTTCTTCCACCCCATGAATATCGCGTTCTGCGCCCC
>CAKZPV010000016.1 GCA_937139405.1 uncultured Nitrospirota bacterium | reverse complement strand
TTATGATTTCTCCTGGCTGGCCTGGACGATGTTTTTTGCCTTGTACATATTTACGGGTTTAGGCATTACCGTAGGGTATCACCGATTGTACGCCCACCGAAGCTTCAAGTGTGCGAAATGGATGGAAATAGTATTGTTGATTGCTGGAGGTATGGCTCTAGAAGCGCCAGCCTTGAGGTGGGCAGGAGACCATATACGTCACCATGCTCGGTGTGACCAAGATGAGGACCCCTATAACGCGAAACTAGGGTTCTGGTGGAGTCATATCGGATGGATATTCCGGAAAGATCCTCACCGTGATGAAAAATATATGACGAGACTCAGACAAAATCCCTTGATCATGTGGCAACATCGAAATTATCTAGCCATTATTATCGGAGGATTGCTCTTTCCTTTTGTTATTGGGGTTCTCTATGGCGGGTGGATTGAGGGAATTGGTTGCTTTCTACTAGCTGGGGTTGGCAGAACGTTTTTCGTCCTCAACTCCACATTTTTTATTAATTCAATCTGTCATATTTGGGGAACTCAGCCCTACGGGGACTCTAATTCAAGCCGTGATAGCTGGATTATTTCTCTGTTAACCTTCGGCGAAGGCTATCACAACTACCATCATATGTATCAAAGCGATTATCGCAACGGACCATTATGGTATAATTTTGACCCGTCAAAATGGTTAATTTGGACCTTGAGCAAATTGGGATTAGCCTATGATCTTCGGCGCCAGCAAGCCAGGCCTAATTAGTATCGCCTTGTCCTCTCTAAAGCTCTAGCTCGCATTCCACACGATATCTCTTTCCGAGGACCTAACTTTCCAAAGCCTAGGGTTATTTGGATTTTTCCTTAGATCCTAATTGCGGAGAGAAGAAGACGTATGATAGATTCGCCTGTATTTACGCGGGTTTTGCAAACATGATTGCGGCTGAAATTCAAGAAAACGCAGCGAGGTATTTGATGAATACCTATACACGCCTCCCGCTCACCATCGAGCGCGGCCAAGGGTGCTTGGTCTACGACGCTGAAGGCCGCGAATATCTTGACTGCGTGGCCGGTATTGCGGTGAATATCTTGGGCCACGCACATCCGGATATTGTCGAAGCCATTACTCGTCAAGCTCGGCAACTCATCCATACATCTAATCTGTTTTATACCGAACCACAAACCCAATTGGCTGAACGCCTCGTCGAACATTCGTTTGCCGACAAGGTTTTTTTCTGCAACAGCGGAGCAGAAGCCAATGAAGCCGCCATCAAATTAGCGAGACGCTATGGAACAAACGCATTAGGTCCAGAGCGGATCGAAATCCTGACTATGCTGAACTCCTTTCACGGAAGGACTGTCGCTAGCCTTACGGCTACTGGCCAGCCAGCCTTACAAAAAGGATTTGGGCCAATGGTTCCAGGATTTCAATATATTCCTTTTAATGATTTTACGGCATTAGAAGCGAAACTTACCCCGCAAACTGCAGCGATTATGCTTGAACCCATTCAGGCTGAAGGCGGTGTGGTCGTTTCTGATATTGACTACTTGAAGAAGGTGCGAAAGCTTTGCGATGAGCACCAAATTCTTCTGATTTTTGATGAGGTCCAAACAGGCATGGGGCGCACTGGAACTCTATTTGCGTATGAACAATTCGGCGTCCAGCCAGACATTTTGACGTTAGCCAAAGGCCTTGGTGGCGGGATCCCCATTGGAGCCTGCCTAGCCACTGAGACCATAGCCGCGGCCTTTGAGCCTGGCACCCACGCTTCTACGTTTGGCGGAAACCCTCTAGCCTGTGCGGCCGCCCTTAAAGTCTTAGACCTACTTCTCGATGGCAATAAGCTAGAAGAGGGCCGCATAGCAGGTGAATATTTAGCCAAAGGATTAGCCTCTCTGGCTAAACAATTTTCTTGTATTCAGGAAGCTCGAGGTATGGGCCTCTTGCAAGGCTTAGAGTTGTCTATCGATGGGAAACCCCTCGTGATGGAATGCTTGGAGCAACGAGTGCTCATCAATTGCACAATGGGCAATGTACTCAGATTCGTTCCTCCCTTTATCATCAGTCATACACAAATTGACCGGTTATTGTCCGTTCTCTCGAGTGTCTTTTCTAAACGGAAATAAGTCATGGCTTCCACTCATCCGTCTAAACGAAATTCTCGTTCTACGTCTGCCTTACAAAGCAAGACAATATCGCTTCCTAAGGACCTCTTGACGGTTGCAGATATTCCTAGAAAAAAAGTTGAGGGCTTAATCTCGCTGGCTAAAAAATTGAAAGCGGCTCATGGCAATGGCAAACCGGTTTTTCCTCTCAAAGGAAAAACACTCGGACTCATATTTGAAAAACCCTCGACGCGTACGCGCGTGTCCTTTGAAGCCGGGATGAATCAATTGGGTGGTCAAGCCTTATTCTTAGCTTCGGAAAAAATACAACTCAGCCGGGGAGAAAGTTTAGCTGATACCGCCAAAGTCCTCTCTCGTTATGTCGATGGCTTGGTGGTGAGAACGTTTGATCAATCTGCGTTGGAAGAATGGGCTCAGCATACGTCGATTCCAGTGATTAATGGTCTGACTGATCATTGTCATCCCTGTCAAGCACTCGCTGACCTTCTCACGATTGTGGAAAAAAAAGGGCGTGCTAAAGGATTAAAGTTGGCGTACATTGGAGATGGCAACAATATTACGCATTCGCTTCTTGAAATCGGAGCCAAAGTGGGAATGCATGTCTCTGTGGGATGTCCTGCGGGATATGCACCAGACAGCACGATTGTGAAGCAAGCCAAAATTGAAGGCACTCAAACTGGAGCTAAAATTGAAATCACACATGATCCACTGTTAGCTGCGAAAAATGCCGATGCCATTTATACCGACGTGTGGATCAGCATGGGACAAGAAGACGAACAACAACCACGCATGTCAGCATTTGCACCTTACCAAGTGAATACTCTGTTAATGAAACAGGCAAAGCCAGGCGCAGTAGTCCTACATTGTCTGCCTGCCCACCGAGGCGAAGAAATTACTGCTGAGGTATTAGATGGACCTCAATCCGTTGTCCTCGACCAGGCAGAAAATCGCTTACATATACAAAAAGCCATCTTACTTGAATGGCTAGGAAAGTAGAACCGATGAAACCCCGTCCAATTTCAGGTCGTGCCACGGCTAAATCTCGAGCGGCACGATCGACAAGACCCAAGGTTGTTTTGGCCTACTCTGGGGGGCTAGATACGTCAATCATTTTGCATTGGCTCAAAGAGGAAAAAGGGTGCGACGTGATTGCATTCTGTGCAGACCTTGGACAAGGAGAAGACCTCGCAACTATTCGTAAAAAAGCCCTTCAAGTGGGTGCGGTCAAGGCCTATGTTGAAGACCTCAAAGAAGAATTTGTGTCAAATTATGTGTTCCCCATGCTTCGAGGAAATGCTGTCTACGAAAGCTCTTACCTTCTGGGAACGTCAATCGCTCGGCCTCTCATCGCCAAACGACAAGTGGAGCTGGCAAAAAAAGAAAAAGCCAGCTTCTTAAGCCATGGTGCCACAGGGAAAGGAAATGATCAGGTTCGCTTTGAGCTTACTTTTGCCGCTCTAGCACCAAACGTTCAAGTCATTGCCCCTTGGCGCGAATGGTCCATGGTTTCTCGACAAGACCTTATTGATTACGCCCAACAGCACAGGATCCCCATCACGGTCACCAAAGCGAAACCGTATAGCATGGATGCCAACTTGCTTCACATTAGTTATGAAGGCGGAGTCTTAGAAAACCCCTGGATCTCTCCACCGAAAGAGATGTTTCAAATGACGGTTTCCCCACAAGATGCTCCAACAACTCCGCAAACACTCACTGTTCAATTCAAAAAAGGCAATCCCATCGCTATTAACGATAAAGCATTGAGCCCAGCAACCCTCCTGTACCGCCTCAATCAACTGGGAGGGAAACACGGAATTGGACGAGTTGATTTAGTAGAGAATCGCTTTGTAGGACTTAAGTCTCGCGGCGTGTATGAGACCCCTGGAGGAACGATTCTTCATATAGCTCGGCGTGCATTGGAGTCTTTGACCCTTGACCGGGAGGTCGTTCACCTCAGAGATAGTCTCATGCCTCGTTATGCGGAAATCATCTATAATGGTTTTTGGTTCTCTCCTGAGCGTATGATGTTACAAGCAGCCTTTGACCGAGCCCAACAAGATGTCACCGGGACGGTTCGCCTTCAGCTTTACAAGGGGAATTGTACCGTAACTGGTCGAAAATCTGATCGATCACTCTATCAAGAACATCTCGCGACCTTTGAAGAAGGGTCAGGGTACGATCAACAAGATGCTGGTGGCTTTATTCGACTCAATGCCTTACGGTTATCCACTCGAACGTCCGTCCAAAAAACTAAGTGGTAAATTCATCCTCACTCACTCCCAATATCTCCTTACAATGAAGACTTCTCCAGCAAAAACGTTAAACAAAACTCAGGTTCGCCCCCAACGCAAGCAGACAAAAAACTCAGGCAAAGCAAAGCTCTGGGGAGGGCGTTTTGAAGGCAAGACAGACGCATTAGTTGAATCATTCACGGCGTCCATTGGATTTGATTGTCGTCTTTACGAATACGATATTGAAGGCAGTGTGGCCCATTGCAAAACCTTACAGCGAGCAAAGGTACTGTCCGTCCGTGAAAGTCAAACCATTATCAAAGGTCTTTACCACATTCGAGAAGACATTCGAGCTGATCGCCATCAATGGAAAGTCGAAGACGAAGATATACACATGAGCATTGAGCGGCGTTTGACACAGCTCATTGGACCTCTTGGAGGGAAACTACACACAGGTCGAAGTCGAAATGACCAAATTACGCTTGATCTTCGACTCTATCTCCGAGATGCCCTTCAACATCTACAAGAAGACCTTAGGAGACTCCAACAATCGATTGTGACCCTAGCTGAACGATATAAGCACGTCATAATGCCAGGCTACACTCATCTACAACGAGCCCAACCTGTGTTGTTTGCTCATCATGCTCTGGCCTATGTTGAGATGGTAGAAAGAGACAAAGACCGACTCCATGATGCCTTAGACCGAATCAATGTGATGCCATTGGGATCCGGAGCACTCGCAGGAACCAATTATCCGATTAATCGACACTATACCGCTGCGTTATTGAAGTTCTCCAAAATTACTCAAAATAGTTTAGATGCTGTGTCCGACCGCGATTATGTGATCGAAGTCTTGAGTGGATGCGCTATTCTTATGATGCACCTCTCCCGTCTGAGCGAAGAACTCATCTTGTGGTCTTCACAAGAATTTCAGTTTATCGATCTTCCTGATGGGTTTTGCACCGGTAGCAGTATGATGCCTCAGAAAAAAAACCCTGATATCCCTGAACTCATCCGAGGAAAAACTGGTCGAGTGTATGGGCATTTATTTAGTCTCTTAACCACGGTCAAAGGATTGCCCCTCAGCTATAATCGTGATCTTCAAGAAGACAAAGAACCACTGTTTGACACAATAGATACGGTCACCACATCGGTTAAAATCTATGCCGAACTACTGGCCCAACTGACTATCCGCCCAGAAACAATGAACAAAGCCGTCTCTGAAGGCTTTCTCTTAGCCACGGAATTAGCAGACTATCTCGTTCAACAGAAAATCCCTTTTCGAGACTCACATCATATTGTCGGAAAGTTGGTTGGAGAATGTATAGCCAAAGGCAAAGATCTTTTTGATCTGACTCAACAAGATTTATTCAAGGCTTCTCCTTCTTTTGACAACAAGGCCTGTCGCATTCTTACCCCAGGCGCAGCCATTAATCAGAAAAATGTCATTGGGGGAACAGCTTCGGCTCAAGTGGTTTCACAAATCAAGGCTTGGAAAACAGCGTTACGATCTAAACCCAAGACTTCCAAAAAACAAGCAACATGAATGCCATGTCTTTCAAATTTACTTGCTTACATTTACTCAGCCCACTAGTCTTAGGCATTGTCCTTATGGGATGCGGGGCTGTTGGGTCTCCCATTCCTCCAGAGGATGTCGGTATCGAAGCGAAAGTGAGAAAGCAGCAGCAAGAAAATAATCAAACAGAAGAAATCATCCCAGAAGATAGCGACATTTCTGTTGAGGAAGAAGGCGTTGAACTTCCAGTTTTCTATCCGATAGGAACGCGATAAAATCATCCACAATTCGGCTCCAAACATTTGTTCAAGAGACATCTCGCAGGGTAGAATTAAATCCATTTGTAACGCTTCTTATTTGGTGAAGGAACTTTGATATGCAGACAAAGGAATCCCCGAGTACCTCACGCCCCAAACTCTTGTTGCTAGATCCTTACCCACGCAACAACCCATACCATATGACAGCAAGTGAACGGCGATCTATATGGTTTCCCAAACTCTCATTGCCAGTTATTGCCGCATACACACCGACATCCTGGGATATCGAGCTAGTCGACGAAGCGACTGCAGACATTAATTTTGAAACACCCTGTGATTTAGTCGGCTTATCGGTCATGACTTGCTACGCTCCGCGCGCATACGAAATTGCCGATGAATTTCGTGCCCGAGGGAAAAAAGTTGTATTGGGAGGCGTACATCCCACCTATTGTCCAGACGAAGCCCTAAAGCATTGCGATGCGATTGTCTGCGGGGAAGCAGAGGATCTCTGGCCACAAGTGGTTGCAGATGTCGAAGCAGGAGCATTAAAACGTATTTACCGGATGGATCAATTTCCAGTCTTGAATGATTATAAACCTCCGCGCATTGAACTCCTGAGTCCTGATTCATACATGACGAGACTATGCAGTTTCACGACTCGTGGGTGTCATTTTGATTGCGAATTTTGCAGCGTGTCGCCATTCAATGGGAAAACTACACGCCGCCGCCCTGTACCCGAGGTCATCGCAGAATTGAAGCATGCAAAAGAATGGCTTCGTTCAGATATCGTCGAACGCATGACCCAAGGATCTTTACTCAATGCCTTATCAACGTCTTTGAAAATTTGGGTCGGATTGGAAGAAGGGTCAATCGTCGCGTTTGTAGATGATCTCCATAATAGCCACCGCGCTTACTGCCGAGAACTGTGGGAAGCCTTGAAAGCCCTCAACATTAAATGGGGCTGCCAATCCACCATGTTTCTTGGAGACGATCCTGACATGGTCAAATTAGCTGCCGATAGCGGATGCGTCTCGGTGTTTGTGGGATTGGAGTCTTTATCTGAAGATTCGTTAGGTGAAACCAATAAAGGCTTCAACCAAGTTCGAAAATTTGAAGACCAAATAAAAATGTTTCACGATCATGGCATCATGGTAAATCCTGGCATCGTATTTGGTTTTGACAACGATGACGAATCGGTATTTGAGACAACCATTAATTTCCTCACTCGCAATAAATTGGAACTGGCGTATTTTAACGTTCTCACTCCACTTCCAGGCACTGCATTATTTGACCGGTATCAGCAGGAAGGACGAATCTTTGATCACGATTGGGCAAAATATGATGGCAAACATGTCGTCTTCACGCCCAAGCGGATGACCCCCGAACAATTACAAGAAGGATTTTTTTGGGCGAACCATGAGTTTTATTCCTGGCCTTGTATCTGGAAACGCGTGGCTCATACCAGTCAACGTCTCATTCCGAGATTAGAAATGAATTGGGAATTTCGAAAGCTCATTCGCCGATCCACACCTAAAGGGCGACTATCTCCACTAGCGGAAGTACTCAAAAATCTCCAGGCCAAGCTTCCGACATTCGAAACGCAACAATTGATTCCCAACGCCTTATTCCCACAAGCATCTCAACCAGCGAAAAAACAGGAGCTCTGCTTGAATGTCAAAGCCTGGCGACACGATGCTTTTGCTGCCTTGTTCATAGAGTTAGAAGGCACGTTAGACCATTTGAATGCACGTGAGTTATTAGTTCGTATTAAACAAGCAGCTCAAGAGGCGAAAATGGATATTGTGGTGAACTTTGAACATTTGAAGCATGCCACACCTAAGGCGATTCAAACTTTATTGGATGGGGAGATCCTGAAAGCTATCACGCCTCATGCAAATTTGCGCTATCGAAAATTGAAGGAAGCCTTCCAAACTACCGTCGCTGAATTAGCCCTTGGTGATTGGGATATTTTTGAAGAGAGCACGATCCATGCATGATTTCCAATACCAGGGAGATGAACTCTTTTGTGAAAAAGTCTCCATTCAACATATTGTCGAACAGGTGGGTACACCTTGTTATATCTATAGCCACCAGACCATCCACCGTCATTTTCACGCCTTTGATGACGCCTTTGAAGACATTCCCCACATCGTGGCCTATGCCATGAAGGCCAATTCCAACATTGGCGTATTACGGCTCTTGGCAAAAGAAGGCAGCGGAGCGGATATTGTGTCCGGAGGCGAATTATTCAGAGCCCTAAAAGCGGGAGTCCCCTCAAACAAGATAGTCTTTGCCGGAGTGGGAAAATCACCAGAAGAAATTCGATATGCCTTGAAATCCGATATCCTCATGTTCAATGTCGAATCATCTGGCGAGCTTCAACAAATCCATGAGGTGGCTCAAGCCATGGGGCTTCGTGCGCGCGTGGCCTTGCGCATCAACCCTGATATTGATCCGAAGACTCACCCCTACATTTCGACTGGGTTGAAAAAAAGCAAATTCGGCATTGCCGCAGACCAAGCTCTGAAGGAATTCGAACTAGCCAATCAACTTTCACACATTGAAGTCGTGGGCGTGCATTGTCATATCGGTTCACAATTAACACAAGTCACACCATTTGTTGACGCCATTAAGAAAGTATTGAGTCTTATTAAAACACTACAATCTCAAGGCCTGAACATTCGCTATATGAATATTGGAGGAGGGCTAGGCATTACGTATTCTGATGAAACTCCGCCTCACCCGAAGGATCTAGCCGCTGCTATCTCTCCCCTGCTTAAAACGGCCTCATGCCAAATTATCATGGAACCGGGAAGATCCCTTGTTGGAAACGCAGGAATTCTGGTCACGAAAGTGCTATACAACAAAGAGGGAGCCAATAAACAATTTGTCATCGTCGACGCTGCAATGAATGATTTACTTCGTCCAAGTTTGTATGAAGCACATCATGACATCCAGCCAGTACTCAAAAATGAATCTACTCCCGTCCATACCGTTGATGTGGTTGGGCCTATTTGCGAATCAGGTGATTTTTTGGCTAAAGATCGAAAAATGCCGCAGCCGCAATCTGGAGACTTATTGGCAGTGATGAGCGCTGGAGCCTATGGCTTTACCATGGCCTCCAATTACAACTCCAGACCCAAGACACCCGAAGTACTTGTAAAAGACGATAACATCATGGTGATTCGAGAACGAGAAACGTACGAGGATTTGATTCGTGGGGAATCCATTCCAGAAATATTTACCTGAGGATACCCTAACCTAATGTTTTCTGGTTCATTCGTCGCTATAGTCACGCCCTTCTCCAATGGAAAATTCGATGAAAAAGCTATGGCTGACCTCATTGATTTCCAAATCACGAATGGAACCCACGGCATCGTTCCGTGTGGGACCACTGGTGAATCAGCTACGCTTACAGCAGAAGAGCATGAACGGGTCGTAGCGGTCACCGTCGAAGTTGCGAACAAACGGGTACCTGTCATTGCAGGCACCGGTTCTAACTCGACTGATGAAGCAATTATTTTTACCAAGCATGCCAAGGCGGTGGGAGCAGACGGAGCACTTCTCATTACCCCGTATTACAATAAGCCAACACAAGAAGGTCTCTTCCATCATTTCGAAGCCGTGGCAAAGGCCGTTGATCTCCCACAAATCCTATACAACATTCCAGGACGCACCAGTATTAATATGCTGCCAGCCACGATTGCACGTCTGTCTCATATTCCCTCAATTGTTGGAATTAAGGAAGGCAGTGGATCCCTGCAACAGGTTTCGGAAATCATTTACGGTTCCAAACAAGGCTTTCTGGTTCTTTCCGGAGATGATCCTTTAACACTCCCCATGATGGCAATTGGCGGAAAGGGTGTCATCACCGTCACGGCCAATGTCGCACCGACCGACATGGCTCATATGGTTTCGGCCGCCCTGAAAGGCGACTATGAACAGGCCCGAACACTTCACTACAAATTAACACCCTTATTCAGCGCACTGTTCTTAGAAACCAACCCCATTCCCGTGAAAGCCGCGTTGGCAATGATGGGAAAAATTCCAGAAGAAGTTCGCCTTCCCCTCACCCTTCTTGCCGATGAATACCGGCCTAAACTCAGAGAAGCCTTGCAACAGGCAGGGATCTTGTAAGGATTCACTCCATGGTGCGAACAATCATTGCCGGCGCGGCAGGTCGAATGGGTATGCGGCTTGTAGCTCTCACTCAGGAAAGCGAAGGCCTGTCGTTAACCGGCGCCATTGAGATGAAGGGACACCCTGCACTTGGGAAGGATGCCGGTGAAATCGCGCAAATTGGAAAAGCCGGAATACTCCTGAGCGAGAACCTACATTCCTGCCTTACTCACAGTGACGTCGTGATAGATTTCACGGGCCCGGCTTCCTGTCTGGCCAATCTCGAGCAAGTCGTCAACACCTCCAAAGCTATGGTGATTGGAACAACGGGGTTTTCCGATCAAGAACTCACCCAACTCAAGACACTAGCCATGAAGGTTCCTTGCGTGTTTTCACCAAATATGAGTGTGGGCATTAATGTCTTGGTGAACACGATTGGCAAAATCGCCAAATCTCTTGGTGAAACCTACAATATTGAAGTGATCGAAGCCCATCATAATAAAAAGAAAGACGCGCCAAGCGGCACCGCCCTCAAACTCGCCGAAGCCTTGGCTGATGGAATGGAATGGGATTTACAAGAAGTCGGGGTGTATGCGCGGCATGGAATCACAGGCGAGCGCAAGACCCGCGAAATTGGGATGCAAACTATCCGAGCCGGAGACATTGTGGGAGATCATACCATTTTATTCGGTGGCCCTGGTGAACGCATTGAAATCACTCACCGTGCACATACTCGCGACACTTTTGCCCGTGGTGCCCTCCGCGCTGCTGAATGGGTCGTCAAACAAACCGCAGGCCTGTACTCCATGAACAATGTGCTCGGCCTAGAATAATTCTCATCAGAAATTTTCTTTCTACTCTCCTTATTTTTTCTCACAAAAATCTTCTTAACATTGTTGATTGACAAACCAAAAGGGCACATGGTGTTATCGAGAAGAATATTTCTCATACAGCCTTTTCATGCTTATTGAATAACAGGAGACCGTCTTTATGGATATGTTTGGCAAAGTGCCGTTGATCGAAATTCCCGTTCACGTTGCACCCGATCAAAAAAAATGGCTCGATAAAATGGTAGACGAAGGCCGAATTGCTGTACCTCCTGGAGGTACTTTAGAAAAAGGCTCGGTCATTTCGATGTTCATCCGAATGCTTATTCACAACGCGATGGAAGAACAAATGCGGCAAGCAGCGATGGATGCTGAGGACGAAGAAGATGATGATGACGACGATTGACGAATAGGAGGTTTATCCCCTTAACAACTGCATGACATTTTTCCCTCCATGGATTGTTTTTCGAATGTGTGCTTGAGTATGCGCTGTGGACAGCAACATCGCTTCAAATTGCGAAGGGGCAAGGTAGATACCCTGATTAAGCATGCCATGGAAAAATTTTGCATATCTAGTGGTATCTGATTTTTTTGCACTCGCGAAATCAGTGACAGGTCCTTCTGTAAAGAACCCCCCAAGCATCGACCCAACACGAGTTTGATAGTAAGGAATTTTGGCTTGCCTCGCGGCTTCTCCTATACCTTCAGCGATCATCTTGGACTTTTTTTCTAAATCTTTGTAGATTCCTGGTTTTTTCAACTGCCGCAAGGTTTCCAATCCTGCTGCCACCGCAACAGGATTTCCGGCCAGAGTACCCGCCTGATAGACCGGTCCTGCCGGCGCAATCATCTGCATGATATCCTTTCTTCCCCCATAGGCCCCAATAGGCAATCCACCGCCTATAATCTTTCCTAAGCAGGTCAGGTCTGGCATAACTTTATACCGAGCTTGGGCCCCACCAAAATGCACTCGAAACCCTGTGATGACTTCATCAAAAATTAAGAGAATCCCATATTTTTTTGTGATCATACGAAGCCAAGGCAGAAACTCATCCCCTGGTGGTACGACACCCATGTTTCCGGCTACCGGCTCAACAATAATGGCTGCTAAATCCTTCGCATGCTTGAGAATGAGTTTTTTTGTTGCGGTGATATCATTATAAGGTGCGGTCAGGGTTTGACGCGCAAACGCCTTTGGGATTCCTGGGGTATCGGGAATTCCTAATGTTGCAATTCCAGACCCGGCCTTGACGAGCAAATGATCTGCATGACCATGGTAACAACCCTCAAATTTGAGAATACTGTCTCGTTTGGTATACGCCCTGGCAAGACGAATGGCACTCATGACCGCTTCTGTGCCAGAATTGACCAAACGAACTTGATCAATAGAGGGAACCGCTTGGATGATTACATGTGCCAACTCTGTTTCATCCTGGCAAGGAGCACCATAACTTGTCCCATTTTTTGCAGCTTTGATGATGGCCTTCAACACGCTTGGATGGGCATGACCTAGGATCATCGGTCCCCAGGATAGAACATAGTCAATAAATGAATTCCCATCAACGTCCTCTAGCCTCACACCTTTGGCTCGTTTGATGAAAAGTGGATCTCCGCCTACCGAACGAAATGCTCTGACTGGACTATTCACACCACCTGGAATGGCTAATTGGGCCGTCTTAAAACTTGCACGGGATTTTTCCGTTCTCACTAAATTCATCCTCCTAAAACGTATACACTTCAAAAATTATGGTTGAATTGTCACGTAATATTTATTTTCTTTCATAAATTACCGAAACATTATAGAGGAGCGTTATTTACCATTCACACAGGAATGACAATGTCATGCATTGTGAACTACGCAAGCGAAATGAGGCAACAATTCTAGAATGTTTTGGTCGATTTGATGAAGAAGACACAAACCACTTTATTCAAACTCTGGAACAACTGCATAAACAAGGCTTGAGACAAGTCATCATAAACCTGACACCTGTTTTCTATTTGGACCCAAAAGTTTTAAGTCTCTTGCTCTTTGCTCAAGAATTCTTTCAGGACCATGAAGGAACAGTTTGCCTTGTTAGCCCATTAAGTTCTGTGAGAAATGAGCTTATTCGTGGAAATATTCCTGATGCCATTCCTACCTTTGAATCCCTGTATAGCGCTCTCCATCGTCCTCATGCAGCATATTCCCCGGCTTCTACCTAAAAAAATGCCATGAAAAAGAAAAAGCCCAGAGATAATTACATCTCTGAGCTTTTTCTCAATAACAACCCGGCAACGACCTACTTTCCCACACCCTCACGGGTGCAGTATCATCGGCCCTGGAGGGCTTAACTTCCGTGTTCGAAATGGGAACGGGTGGGACCCCTCCGGTATGGTCACCGAGAATTCTTTTCAGTTAGGAACTATGAGGACAAGTAATAAGCTTTTCCGCTTCTACCTTCTCACTCCTTACTTTTCGTTTTTTAAGACCATGTCTATCAAGAACAAATGTTGTTAAGTCTCACGGCCGATTAGTACTGGTTAGCTTCAGACCTTACAGCCCTTCCACACCCAGCCTATCAAACTCATAGTCTATAAGTGGCCTTTAGGGAGGTTACCCTCCGTGTGATCTAATCTTGAGGCTAGCTTCCCGCTTAGATGCTTTCAGCGGTTATCTAAACCGGACATAGCTACCCGGCACTGCCGCTGGCGCGACAACCGGCACACTAGCGGTCCGTCCATCTCAGTCCTCTCGTACTAGAGACAGGCCCTCTCAAATCACCTCCGCCCACAACAGATAGGGACCGAACTGTCTCACGACGTTCTGAACCCAGCTCGCGTACCGCTTTAACGGGCGAACAGCCCGACCCTTGGGACCTGCTTCAGCCCCAGGATGCGATGAGCCGACATCGAGGTGCCAAACTTCCCCGTCGATGTGAACTCTTGGGGGAAATCAGCCTGTTATCCCCGGCGTACCTTTTATCCGTTGAGCGATGGCCCTTCCACGCAGAACCACCGGATCACTAAGCCCGACTTTCGTCCCTGCTTGAGCTGTCGCTCTCGCAGTCAAGCTCCCTTTTGCCTTTACACTCGATGGCTGATTGCCGACCAGCCTGAGGGAACCTTTGGGCGCCTCCGTTACCTTTTGGGAGGCGACCGCCCCAGTCAAACTACCCACCAGACAATGTCCTTACCCTGGATGACAGGGTCAAGTTAGAATATCAGAAAAGCAAGGGTGGTATTTCAAGGTTGGCTCCACGAAAGCTAGCGCTCCCGCTTCACAGCCTCCCACCTATCCTACACATACTCGCCCAACACCCAATGTCAAGTTGTAGTGAAGGTGCACAGGGTCTTTCCGTCTAGTTGCGGGCACCCGGCTTCTTCACCGGAACAACAAATTCACTGAGTCTCTCCCCGAGACAGCGCTCCAGTCGTTATGCCATTCATGCAGGTCGGAACTTACCCGACAAGGAATTTCGCTACCTTAGGACCGTTATAGTTACGGCCGCCGTTTACTGGGGCTTCCATTCGGAGCTTCGCCTTACGGCTAACACCTCCAGTTAACCTTCCAGCACCGGGCAGGCATCAGACCCTATACCTCCTCTTACGAGTTAGCAGAGTCCTGTGTTTTTGGTAAACAGTCGCTAGAGCCATTTTACTGCGGCCTCGTTCGGCTTGAAGAGTAAATCCTCTTACCTAGTCGAGGCACCCCTTATCCCGAAGTTACGGGGCCAATTTGCAGAGTTCCTTAGGGAGAGTTCTCTCACGCCCCTTAGTGTTTTCCACCTACCTACCAGTGTCGGTTTGCGGTACGGACACCATAGCAACTCACTACGAGGATTTTCTCGGCAGTACAGGATCAGCCCGTTTATGGCCTAACGGCCTCCCCATCACGTCTCAGTGTTAATAGGTCTGCGGATTTGCCTACAGACCCCACCTACTCGCTTGGACCGGGTATTCCAGGGACCCGGCGGTGCTTACCTCTCTGCGTCCCCCCTTAGTTGATAACGCGACTACGGCGGTACAGGAATATTAACCTGTTTTCCATCGACTACGCCTTTCGGCCTCGCCTTAGGACCCGACTAACCCTGATCTGACGAACATTGACCAGGAAACCTTAGGTTTTCGGGGACGATGATTCTCACATCGTTTAACGTTACTAATGCCGGCATAATCTCTTCTCTAGAATCCAGCTGTCCTTGTCGGTCAACCTTCAACTCCTAGAGAATGCTCTCCTACCACTTTTATCTTTCGATAAAAATCCGCAGCTTCGGTTGTAAGCTTGAGCCCCGTTACATTTTCGGCGCAGGCGCACTCGACCAGTGAGCTATTACGCACTCTTTAAAGGATGGCTGCTTCTAAGCCAACCTCCTGGCTGTTTTTGCATTCCCACAACCTTTCCCACTTAGCTTACATTAGGGACCTTAGCTGGCGGTCTGGGCTGTTTCCCTTTCGACCACGGACCTTAGCACCCATAGTCTGACTCCCGTATATCCAGTAGCGGCATTCGGAGTTTGGTTGGGTTCGGTAGTGTTTGACCACCCCTAGCCCATCCAGTACTCTACCTCCGCCACGGTTCATACGAGGCTAGCCCTAGAGCTATTTCGGAGAGAACCAGCTATCACGAGGTTTGATTAGCCTTTCACTCCTACCCACAGCTCATCCGAGCATTTTGCAACATACTACGGTTCGGACCTTCTCCGCCTGTTACAGCGGATTCATCCTGGCCATGGGTAGATCACCTCGCTTCGGGTCTATTCTACGTAACTGGACGCCCTATTCAGACTCGCTTTCGCTACGGCTCCGTCTCTTCAACTTAACCTTGCTACGCAGAATAACTCGCCGGCTCATTAAGCAAAAGGCACGCGATCAGGCATTGTCCTTACGGACCATAGCCCTCTCGCTGCTTGTAGGTATACGGTTTCAGGTTCTATTTCACTCCCCTCACCGGGGTTCTTTTCGCCTTTCCCTCACGGTACTGGTTCACTATCGGTCATCAGAGAGTATTTAGCCTTGGAAGGTGGTCCTCCCGGATTCCCACAAGGTTTCACGAGCCCCGTGGTACTCAGGTTCCTCACTCAACAAGCCAAATTCTTTTCGCGTACAGGGCTTTCACCTTCTGTGGCTGGATTTTCCAAACCATTCAACTAAGAATTTGGTTTTTGACTTGTCGACGGCACCGTATTGTCGTCTAGTGAAGTCCTACAACCCCTTGCCTACAACGCACACGGGCTTGACATAAACAAGGTTTGGGCTATTCCCGTTTCGCTCGCCACTACTAAGGGAATCTCAATTGATTTCTACTCCTGCAGGTACTGAGATGTTTCACTTCCCTGCGTTACCTTTCGTCCGCCTATGAATTCAGCGGAGAATAGACGGCATTAATCGTCTGGGTTGCCCCATTCGGGAATCCCCGGATCACAGCCTGCTTGCGGCTCACCGAGGCTTATCGCAGCTTGCCACGCCCTTCATCGTCTTCTGATGCCAAGGCATCCACCGTACACCCTTAATACCTTAACAAACATTTGTTCTTGATACACATGGCCTTATGTTGGCCTATTCAGTTGTCAAAGAACAGTTTTACCAGGAAATGAATTTCCTGAGTAAATTTGGTGGAGCTGAGCGGGATCGAACCGCTGACCCCCTGCTTGCAAAGCAGGCGCTCTCCCAATTGAGCTACAGCCCCATATTCGGGAGTTTACCGTTAAAAGACACGGGGTCAATTGCAGAGCCCTTCAGACTCTCAGATGGTGGGCCTAGATAGACTTGAACTATCGACCTCACGCTTATCAGGCGTGCGCTCTAACCATCTGAGCTATAGGCCCAGCCTATATATACCTACTTAAAAAGTGCGCTGAAATGGCGACCCTTGGATTG
>CAKZPV010000015.1 GCA_937139405.1 uncultured Nitrospirota bacterium | reverse complement strand
CACCCATGGCAATACATCCGTATTCTCAGCCAGTAGTACGTCATCGATCACAATCTTAATCAGCCAAGGCGGGAGGAGTTCCAACGCGGTAGTGAGGGCAGCAAAGAAAAACGTCAACGTGACTAACCCCCGATAGGGACGGAGGTAGGTCAAGAAACGAAATAATGATTTCACGATAGACTCACAAGGCGGATCTCGTCAGGTGATGAGACTTGGTCGTGCCAAAGTCTCATGAATTGGAGCAGGTGGACGTGGGCCGTTGGAGAAAATAGATACAGGATGTTTGTAACGAGTTGCTAAATGACTGTGGCGGACTCTTCGCGCCAATAGGCATCAAATTCTTCCAACTGCGTCAGGGTGGACATGTCAGCCATCCGATCGATAAAGAGTTTTCCAAGGAGATGATCCATTTCATGTTGAATGCAGACTGCATACAATCCATTAGCCTCGATGTCCTGGAGTGTTCCTTGTCGATCATAGGCCTGAACTCGTACCATTGATGGCCTGATGACTTTTCCTCGCATATTATCAATACTCAAGCACCCTTCCCACATTTCACTTTGCGTGGGTCCGTAAAACACGATTTTGGGATTGATGAGGACTGTTTTGGGAATGCCATCATCCCCCTCACATTCCATCACGACGACTTGTTCTGATTGAGCGACTTGTGGTGCGGCCAACCCGATACCTTCATATTTGACCATTGTTTCAAACATATCATCCAGAAATTCTTGGAATTGTCGACTTCCTATTGATGCTGGATCAACGGGATTGGCAATTTGACGAAGAATAGGATTTCCAACTTTTGCAATCGGTAGCACGGCCATACCAGGTTACTCCTTGTTCTAGGCATCCATAGTCTTTAAATTTTCTTGAGACTTACATCAATGGGGGTGGGAGCCTAACGTTGGATGATTTCACTCCGACGTGACCGGTGGTTCTGTCGGGATTGTTGCAGCAGCAGTACCAAACCGGTCTTTATTATCTTCCCACCAAGCCCACCATTCTTTCGCCCATTCTTGTCGTTTTTCCGGTGTTGAGATTTCCCAGTCATGAATAGCGCCACTAAACCGAGTGAGAATCCAAAAGGAATCACGCGCTGTAATTGACACATATTGCTCAGGATCAGGAATGACGCCGATGATAATTGGCAACACTTCCTTGCGATGGACATAGCGAGCTTGAAATACGGCCGTACTGCGAATTGTCGAATTGGGGTCTTTGGCCATGCCTTCAATGGCTGGTATGACTTGATTCGGATCCAAACGCGTTGCGACTCGCAGGGCATGAGAGCGAACTTTTGATTCTTCCTCAGGCTTCAGTGCTACTTCAACCAGAGCAGGAACAGCCGACGGATCTTTGATGATGGAGAGAGTTTCGATGGCATTAAACCGTATGCGCGGCCCCTTCATTTTTAACGCTTTGAGCAGATGAGGAACAGAATGCTTCCCAAAATGCACAAATTCGCCGATGGCCCACAGCTCCTGATTCCCATCGAGAAGTGGTAAAAGAGTATCTAATCGTTTCTGTTCTTGCTCATTTAATTCGTCGGGAGCGGGTGTCGCTTCTTCTCCTGGTGTAAACTCAGGTTGTAGTGGTGGCGTATAGGGCATCTGGACAAGATAAGCTTTGGGAAGATTGGTATCTTGTCCTGCCGCGACAATACCGCAACTAAGGAAAAGTACGAGCGCGAAGCCGAAAATAGATCGAATCTGACGGGTCGATTGCTGGATCATGAGGCGCCCTTTCGTGATTCACGTATCAGGAAATCATTCATGAATGAAGTCTAGTAGGAGAAGGATAAAACGGTCAAGCCAACTATCTGGGTCGTTATCCGTTTTTCCCGGGTTCTTAACAAGGGCATGTTGAAAAAAGCCACCAGCGGCGTTCTCGCTGTTGGCCGAACCTTCGGGCTTACAAGCTTGGCCTCTTCTTCGGGCCGTGAGTGCTCACGTCCTGAGAGTAGACTCCGTGCCTCAAAAAGGCTGCGGCCTTGCTGGGCCGACTTTTTTGACCATGCCCTCTAGCTCATGATGCTGGTTTCTTCCAGGCGATTCATTGACCAGTCGAATAATAGATTCAACCGTTCTAACAACAATGTAAGGAAGGCCGATGAGGTTTCTTTGGCTAAGCGACTATAGAGGCGTACAGATCTTGAGCATGTCAGGCAGGAATTAAAAACAATGAGTTGATGGTGAGAACGTGCAGATTTCCGTGTTCAGCATTCATCGAAAATAGATGCCGAATTAAACCAATAGAAGGGAGTGACTGGACCGGACGCAAGCCCTATTCGTGTTTCACGCTCATCCGCATCAAAGATTGTAGTACGGCTTCTTGAACGGTCGAGCAAGGGTCTTCTAGGGCTGTCGTTAATGCTTCGAGAGCTAAACGTTGCTCTGAGACACCAGCCGTATCGCCACCTAGTTCAATGGCTGCATCCAAGCGAATATCGGGATCTTGATGAAATAAGAGAGAACGAGATGAGCCTTCAATATTTTTGGGACCAGTCTTAATGTACATGGTAATTCTCCATTTCTAGAATCAACGAGCTGGTAGTATGCCGATCGGTGCTTTGTTCTCACTTCTTGAGACAATCCCATCTTTTAGCGACGGGAGGCATACTTATCATTAGGAGCTGCTCGAGAGCGCTGAAAGAGACCATTCGTGAGATTGCATCTTAATGGAGCTCAGCGGGCTTCAGGACGTTATGTTCGAGAGCCGTGACTTCGTCAATGGAGTCATAGATCCGAACAAGTTTTGTGAAATTGACAAATTCCAGCATTTCTCGAACCATGGGGCGGGGGTTCACCATGCTCATTTTAATTTTTTGACGATTGAGATGATGGTAGGTCAAAAAAAGTTTACCTAACCCTCGACTATCAATCGTCGTTAATGCTTGGAGATCAAGGAGAATATGTCGACCATGTGCTTCTTGTGCCTGACACACCGCTGCTTCTAAGAGGTTCTCGGCTTGTGCATCTAGGCATGTTCCGAGGGTGATCATATGCATATTCGAATGATGAGTAGATTGTAGTGACAATGGATTCATACTTGGCCAATCTTGTCGGTTTTCCTCTAAAGCAACTTAAGGTCACGGTCGCATTACTTCGGTCAGCTACCTATGCAACGGAACGAATTGGTTCTTTGTTCTGCACAATGGGAATCACGTTGGCGAGATTGACCATTTGAAGGAGATCTTCAACAATCGGTCTCGGATTCATGACGGTTAACGACACAAATTTTTTCCGTAATGAATAATAGAGCAACAATAATTTTCCAATACCGGCACTATCCATAGAAGATACGCCTGAGAAATCGAGGATCACTTGATTGCAAGACCGGTTTTCTGCTGTGGCGAGCGCTGTTTCCATGGGAACACGAGCCGTTTTATCAAATCGGCCGGATAACAATAAAATCCGAGTCTTTTTGTCCCATCGTGTCATCACTAACATGAGCGGTTTCCCTTTCTCTTTGCTGAAGTCTCTGTCATTTGCAAATACACGTGACCATCTTGTCCTATCTCATAGATGTCTTCAGCAACCTATGTGCCAAGTCCTTTTCTTCGTTCACGTTCTGCTGTGTCGAGCATTCCTGAGGAAAGTCGATGAAAAATGTCGGGTGTCACTTATGTTTGTCTCTTCTGAGATGTGGCAGATATTCTTGTGCCGTGCAGACCTTGCCTCAATAGGAAAAAACGTTCTACAACCAGAGGCATAACATGATGAGTTGGGAGTGCCTTTTGTAGGATTTCTTAAGGCGTTGTTGAAAAAAGGCGCCAGCAGGGTTCTCGCGATTTTTCCGTGCTCACAGACAGAAGGTACGTTCCGCGCGAAAAAAAAGGCTTTGGCCTTGCAGGGCGGACATGTTTTGAACAGCGTTTGGCGTTTGGAATACTAGGGCTCCTCTTCAAAATGTGGCTGTTAGCATCCACATGATTCAAGACTCCCCTTAAGGACATGACTTTAATCGACTGCTTGTCCTCTAGGGTGGATGTCTAAAGTTTAGAGAGAAATCAGTTGTTTCAGAGTAGTTAGTTATGAGTGGGAAAGAGTGTCACTCAGGGAAGGGAAGCTGCCGCTTGTGGCAGTATCGCGTGTAACGTCGCATGCCGTCATTCCACCGTTGTCATTGTAAAATATGCTAATGTGTCATAATTGGCTAGGCCGTGTGCGAATGAATGGTGGCTGTGGCTATTGAGTGGATTGAAGTTCGAAAAGTAAGTTCATGCATATGTGAATCAGTTGCTTGCCGAAGGGGGCGTAATGGAGAGAATGCTCATGAAGAATGTTCGACGAGCGCAGATCGTGATGCTGATTTTATCCGTTGTCGTGGCAGTTCCGGTTTGGGCAAATTTTCTTGCTGGTGAGGACGCGTACTTACGAGAAGATTATAACAGGGCCTTAGAAGAATGGCGTCCGTTGGCGAAACGCGGAAATGCTGAGGCACAAAATATGTTGGGCTATATGTATCGATATGGCCAAGGAGTTACACAGGATTTTGAGCGAGCGCGACATTGGTATCGTTTAGCCGCAGACCAGGGCCATGCCAGAGCTCAAAACAATTTGGGAGCGATGTATCGCCAGGGCTTAGGTGTCTCTCAAGACTATGTCGAGGCTTTACGGTGGTTTCGTCGTTCAGCCGAGCAAGGGAATGGTGGGGCCCAAAATCATCTAGGGTTGATGTATTTTGAAGGAGAGGGTATCGCCAAGGATGAGATTCAAGCGTATAAATGGGCATATCTCTCGTCGGAGCAGGGAGTGGAACCAGCTATCCTCGCATTGCAGTTTTTGGAGCAGGAATTACAGCCGGAACAGATTCAGGAAGCAAAGCGTTTAGCTAAGGAATGGGCTCCGAAGGGCGAGGAGGTGGCACTGTAAA
>CAKZPV010000014.1 GCA_937139405.1 uncultured Nitrospirota bacterium | reverse complement strand
CTGGCCATGACACGGCGGCAGGCGCGTTCGCTGCGCACGTAGCTAGTGAAGTCGGACGGACAGCGGCAGAACCGGTGACCCCGGCGCTCCAGCTCCCGATCCAGTTCGGTCAGGAGTACGTTGGAGAGCAGGGGTGAGAGAGGGCCACCTTGCGGCGTGCCTTCCCGTCTCGGGCTGACCAGCCCACCGTCGAGCATACCGGCTCGCAGGTAGCGTCGGATCAGGGTGAGTATCCGTCGGTCGGTGATGCGACGGGCCAGCAGGCTCGTCAGCACATCGTGATTGACCCGGTCAAAGAACTGGGCTAGATCCAGATCGACCACCCAGCGGTGGCCGTCGTTGATATGCTGCTGCATCATCTTGACCGCCTGATGGGCGCTTCGACCGGGACGGAACCCGTAGCTGTGGTCCGAGAAGGTCGGTTCCAGTATCGGGCTCAACACTTGGTGAAGGGCTTGCTGGATCAGGCGATCCTGTACCGTGGGGATACCCAGTATCCGTTCGCCGCCTTGCGGCTTGGGGATACTGACCCGGCGTACCGGCTGAGGATGGTAATCTCCGGCCAACAATCGCTCACGCAGCGTTGGCCAATGCTGTTGCAGGTGGCTTTTCAGAGCGGTCACCGGCATCCGATCGACACCAGCCGCGCCTTTATTGGACACCACCCGCTGATACGCACGCATCAGGTTCGGGCGCTCCAGCACCTGTTCCATCAGCGTATTCGGCTCCGCGTTCGTCCACGAGTGAGCCCCCGCGCCTGCCTCGACACGGACTTCAGTACCTGCCAGGTTCCGCCCGGCCCCTTCCTGAATGCCCTGACCCATCCGGGTCGCTTCTGTCTTCATAAGCACACTGCGAGAACTTACCGCCTACTAGCGGCCAACCATGTTCAGTCCTTCAGTACGCGGTAACGTACCTACTATGACTTTGGCTGAGTTCTGGCTCCCCATCCCCACCTCTCGCGAAGTGAGTAGCACAGCGGCAGAGAACCAGACTTCCCAGGGTAAGACGCGTGACCTTCACACTTATGCCCGCCGCATCTACGTCCACACCTCCCGTGCAAGTACTGGGCTTTGGCGATAGTGGCCGCCTTACCCGGTGTGACCGCCTCATATGCGATTTCTGTTCGTCGGGCCAGTGTTTTGCCTGCGGCTTCCTTCAGATTCCACCTCGCGGTGGGCACCCTTGCCGTTCGGCTAGTGGTTCCCCTTGCCGGGTCCACAGGGGACTTGCACCCCCAAGTCATCCGGCCAGCACCACCTGTACCGGAACAGCGCCCGTCAAGGCGCTACGCGCCATGCCTGGCGCACCACAAAAAAGCCCCGCCATGAAGACGGGGCTTTTTTATTCCGGAAACTGAATTAATCAGTCAGTTCGAGTTTCACACGGTAGATCGCCGTGGTGCCGCTGACTTCGTTACCGGTGATGAGTAACGGCTCACCAGTAGGTGAGTCATCGGCGGCCACCACAGTGATGCTCTCCACGCCCAGATCCCCTGCAGTTTCGAGCACTGAAGCCGTGTCGACAGTGGTCCAGTCGTCACGGGTATTCAGGTAATCCACCTGAACCGGACTGGCAGGGTCCGTTACGTCGTAGACCAGAATACCGCCCATGCGCTCAAGGCCCAGAAAAGCAAAGGTTTTATTGCCGAACGTCGCCACAGTCACGGCTTCAGGTTCCGGACCTTTGGCGTCCGACCGGGAATCGAACGCCATGCCCTCGTCATGGGCGGAGTTGAAGTGGTCTGAGCAGGGAATAGAACGAGCCGTACCCAGACGACAGTCCTCACTGGCCAGGAACTGCTCGATCGCATCGCCGGAGTCCCATACCAGCTCACCGTCCTCATTCCAGATCGCCAGAGAACGCGTGCCGTAGGAGTACAGCTGGTCGTACATCAGAAGCGTGCCGTCCGGGTCTTCTGCACCCGACGCGTTGAACATGACAGGGGCACCATTTTCATCATAGATGGGAGTTCCCGTATCATCGACTTGTGGGATCCCAGCTTTTCGGAAATACTTCTGAGCCAGGATATCTATGGCGAGTTGTGTCCAGTGACTGGGAGCTTCAATATTGTTTTGTTGAAAGACGAGTGATCCGTCTGGGTTTCGAATTTCTGATGATCGAGTGGAGAATGGGATCGTATGATAGGGGCTTTCTCCAGTGAGTGTGAATCGACGTGCAATTTTCACAAAGACTCTCCTTTCTAATTCAGCAACAACGTGAGTTTCGTGCTCTTTCGGCTCGCATATTTCCTGGCCTTAAGAATGAAAAGCCACGCAATTGATACAGAGATTGAAAGACATTCCTATCCGAAACAAATGATTCCGAGCTGGATTAGGACTCTGTATTAAAGAAGGAATTCGACCGATGGCTGGAATAAATTAACTCAGAAGAATATAGCGATAACATCTTAGAAATAATGAACAATACAGGCAATGAAAGAAGGTAAATGATGTTCATTGAAAATGTACTATACCCCAATTTATAGCGGTTCATGGTAAATGTCAACACTAAATATTGTGTTTTACCTGTGATTTGTGTGGATAGAAGTGAATATCTTGTGGGTAGAAGAAATCCCCTTTTTTTCTAGGTATTTGGCTATGATAAACATGATGTTATGAACAGGGTGAAAATACGTAGTGTTCGACATTTCTCTTGCAATTCGGCTAGGTCTTATCAGAAATTTTCTACATTATGTCGGTGTGGCATGAATTCACGCTCAGTATGAAGCGGTTTCGAAGATAAGCATGAACGTGAATATGGGGGAGCGTTAAATCTTGGCAGGAACATAAGGTTCGTGACAACATGAAGACACAAGAAGTCCTATAAACTGTGGAGAGCATTGAAACAATGGAGGGTGCTCAATGTATGTGTGGAACAAGCCATTTGTGTTGGGGCTCGTAATCGTCTTTGGCCTTTTAGAGATCGTCTTTTGGCTTACGGTCAGCGGAGGAGAAGGGAGTCAGTTACAGACACGAACAACACTTTGGATCGTGCTCAATTATTTCTTATTGCTGATCTGGGTGTTTGTGTGGATGTACGATCAGGCTCGTGTTCGTGGGAAAAACATTTGGGTCTGGTTGGTCCCATTTTTTATTGCCCCTGTTCCAACCTTAGTTGGGTTTGTGCTCTTTTTGCAGCGACGAATCAGTTGAAGTCGGCTGGAAGATCTCTATCCAATCACGACTCGAGATTGGGGTAACCGATAGCGATCGTGTACCACAGTTTTTACAGCAAATAATCCAATCATCAATGGCACGGTATAAACTGGATCAACAATATTTACGCTATCAAAACTGACTCTGTAATTTGAAAAGGGCAAAAACAATTGCGTACCATAAGCGGTAAAAGCATCTAAGAGCATATGCGTAAATAGTGCCAACCAAGTAAATAGGGCAAGTCTATTATACGTAACCTGTTTGGTCCATTTGAGCTTGGTGAAGATATATGCAATCAACAAGGCACCAACAATACTGCCAAATATAGAGTGGCTATACCCTCTGTGAATGCTAATTCGCTCTACAGAATTAAAGAGCGGTAATAGTACAATATCAAGGTCGGGAATAGTGGCTACAATAGCTCCTAATATTGCACCTTTCGCTCCAATCTTTTTGCCTAAAATAGCTTGCCCTATGCTTGCACCCAATACGGCTTGTGTTATGCTGTCCATTGTTTATTTTAAAGTTCAATTATTTATCCTAATTCATTTTCTGCAACCGGATAGCATTTAAGATGGCTAAAAGTGCTACACCCACATCGGCAAAAACGGCTTCCCACATAGTTGCCAATCCACCAGCTCCCAATACCAGAACAATCAGCTTCACACCAAAGGCCAGACCTATGTTTTGCCACACAATACGCTTGGTTGCTCTACCTATTTTGATAGCAGTAGCAATTTTAGAAGGATGATCGGTTTGAATCACGACATCAGCCGTTTCTATCGCTGCATCGCTTCCCAGGCCTCCCATTGCCATTCCTACATCGGCAATGGTAATGACTGGAGCATCATTTACCCCATCACCAACCCCCTATATCTATACTCATGGATCCGTACCATTGGTTACTTCATTACCATTAGTTACGCCATCGCCATCACAGTCAGCCGCAGCCCAAGTGGCATTTGCACTATCATACCCTGTGTACCCTGCAGCTTG
>CAKZPV010000013.1 GCA_937139405.1 uncultured Nitrospirota bacterium | reverse complement strand
CAAGGGCGTGCCCGCACTGTCCGTCGAGACCGTGGTCAGCGTGTCCGCGCCGTTGTAGTTGAGGGTGCCTTGATAGACCAAGCTGGCGAGACTGGCATTGATGTCCGTCTCCGTCCCACTGAGGGTCAAGGTGTTCGTGCCGTTGCCCCCCGCACTAATGGTAGCCGCACCACTGAGCGTCACCGTGAAGGTCCCTTGCGTCACCGTCAGCTGCGTCGACGCCAGGTTGCCGTCCACATCCGTCACACTGATCAGGTTAGGGCCGGTCATGGCCAACGCCGTGTCTTCCGCCACCGTCGCCGTCGCGGGCACGGTGTTGACTGGCGGAGTATTGACAGGGGTAATGGTGACGGTGATGGAGCCGGTATCGATGAGTGCGGGGCCACTGCCTTGGCCGCCGGCGTTGCCGTCATTAATCGTGAAGTCAATCTGTACGCTGGGTGGTGGCGTGCCGTTGGTGTTGCGGTACGTAATCTGCTGAAGCACACTGTTGACCCGGGCGGTGGTGGCATTGCCATTAAAGGTCAACACCAAAGTGCCGGCGCTATTGGTGGTGACGGTGCCGATGGTGGTGCCACCCACCACCAGGCTCCCACTTTCGGTCAGGGTACTTAGGGTCCCGCTGCCATTGAACACATCATTGCCGTTAGCTCCGCCATTGCGGCCCAGGGTCAGCGTGGCGCCATTGTAGTTGTTAGCGGCATCCAATTCGGGATCGGCGATGGTGGCGTTGTTATCCAGCACTACTGCCGCGCCGCCTTCAATGAAGGTCGGGGCGTTGTCCAGGCCGGCAAATGAGGGTTGATCATTGACTGCCGTCACCGTGATATTGGTCACATCGGTGTCACTCAAGGGCGTGCCCGCACTGTCCGTCGAGACCGTGGTCAGCGTGTCCGCGCCGTTGTAGTTGAGGGTGCCTTGATAGAGGAGGCTGGCTAAGGTGGCATTGATGTCCGTCTCCGTTCCACTGATGGTCAGGGTGTTCGTGCCGTTGGTCCCCGCACTGATGGTGGCCGCCCCACTCAAGGTCACCGTTACCGTCCCGTTGAGAACCGTCAGCTGGGTGGAGGCCAGGTTGCCGTCCACATCCGTCACACTAATCAGGTTGCCCCCCGTCATGGCCAACGCCGTGTCTTCCGCGACCGTCGTCGCCGCAGGCACCGTGTTGACCGGGGCGGTATTGCCAACGGTGGCGCCAAACTGGCGTGCGAAGACATCGGTTTGTGCGCCGTCGCTACCGGTCCACACGACCACGAAGTTGTTCGGGTCTAGCATGGCCACTGACGCGCGGTCCTGCGCGTTGAGCGTGGCCTGGTTGATTTGGAACTGAGCACCCTGTGCTGCCCCACCGGAATTATAACTTCTGCCGAACACGCCTTTGCCGCTGCCGTCACCGTCGCCGTCGTAGACGATCGTGTAGTTGCCAAACGAATCCATGTCAATTGAGGGGGCGACGTGACTCGTGCCGGAACTCACTTTGGTTGCAAGCGCATAAGCTGTGCCGTCGTCGCGGTATCGTTTCATCCACACGCCCTCAAATCCAACGACTTCTGAGCGATACGCCACGACAAAATCGCCCGACGACTGCACGGCAACCACGGCATGCTGTTCTAGCGAGCTGGCAAAGGGATTGATGTCAATGGCCGACCCGCGCGGGGTGCCATTGGCGGCGAAGCGCTGTGCGTATGGCTCATTGCCTTTCTGCCAGACCACCACAAACTTCCCATTGTCATTGATGTCAACGGATGGATCTTGCGAGGCCACAAGCGTGTCGACAGTGATGTCGCTCCCGATCAGCCCACCGGCGAAGGAACCCTGCCGAAGGAAAATTCCTTCGTTCACCCCCCCTGTACCTTCCCATGCGATGACGAAATCACCGCCACCGTTCATCGCGACCGATGGGTTTACTTGTTGGTTGGACGAGATGGTATTGACCGTGACGTCGGCGAGGTCAACAGCCGTGCCGTCGGCTTGGAAACGCCGCATGAGAATGTCGTTTCCCTGTGTCCAAGTAACGACAAAGTTTCCGTTGTCATCCATGGCGACACCGGCATTGTCGCTGGCTCCGCCGGTTAAGTCGACCTGAAACTGCGCCACCTTCTCATTGCCGTTCGCGTCCAATACTTTGGCAAAGACTCTGTCACTACCGGTCGTGTCCGTCCATACCACGACATAATCACCGTTCGGGGCAATAGCCACAGCCCGTTCTGCACCGCGTATGAGTCCGATAGTTTCCTCATTGTTTCCGGAGGGATCGTTGACAGTGAACTCGGCCGTGGAGGCGATGGCCAGCGATTCGTAGGCTCCAATATCTGGTGTTGAGCTGCGGGTAATTCCCCGCTGATCAACAGTCGGCGCACCTGTTGCCGTTCCGGCATCAATGGCCAGGCTGCTGGCCAGTAACGCGTGGGTCAGAGTCGGGCCACCGTTGTCGGCCAGCCCACCAAGCAGGGGGTTGATAGGCGATCCGCCGCTCCCAACTTGATCGTTGTTGACGCCATCGACCAGGTTGCTTTGGCCCGTTCCATCTCCGATTAAGTTGAACCCGGAGGTGGTGAAAGTACCTTGCAGGTCAGGGTTCGCGCTACCTGCGGTGTTGCCTGCGACGATGGTGTTCAGCAAGTCAACAGTCCCCGACCCACCTTGCGTGCGAATACCGCCGCCGGCATCCGCTGAGTTTAAGGTGAATGTGGAATTGACAATCGTCGCCGATTGCTGCGTCCACAAACCGCCCCCGGCGGACGTGGCGATGTTTCCGCTCACCGTGACGTTGGTTAACGTTAGATCTGTGGCAAGCATATCGTTGTATATGCCGGCGCCGGTGTCGGCCATATTGCCACTCACTGTTGTGTTGGAGATATCAATCGTGCCTTCATTGTAAATGCCACCACCCAGATTAGCGGAATTTCCACTTATGGTGGAGTTGGTGACCGTGATGTTGGAATCGTTCCAAATGCCGCCGCCGTTTCCGGCGGTCGAATTTCCGCTGATCGTGACATTGGTCAGTGAACCGGTGCCCGTGTTGTGGAAGCTAATGCCCCCCCCACCAATGTTGGCGGTGTTTCCGGACAACAGGACATCAGTCAGATTCGCGGTGCCGTGCACGTGAATCGCCCCCCCCGTTCCATTGGCGCCGGTCCCCGCGGTGATGTGGTTCCCTGTGAGGGTGGCATCCGAAAGATTCAGGGTTGTCGTATTATCCACAAAGATTCCGCCACTGTTCGTTTGATCCCCGCCTTGGATGGTGATCCCGCTCATGGTCGCCGTAATATTGGTTCCTTTGATCTGAAAGACGCGATCCGGTGTTCCCCCGAAACCCGAGGCATCGATCACGGTGTTCCCCGCGCCGTTCCCGATGAGGATGAGATCTTCGGTAATATCCAGGTCCCCCGTAGCGGCCGCGTCTTCCCCAGCTCCTGTGATGGTGAGCAGATAGGTCCCACTCCCCACAAAGGTGATGGTATCGGTGCCCGAATTCGCATTAGCATCGAGGATGGCTTGGCGGAGAGACCCCGCGCCCCCATCCGTCGTGGTCGTGACGGTGTAGGTGGCCAAGGCGCCTTCCCACGCCGCTTGAGTGGCTTCGCTCACGGCTATAGAGGTTTCAATAAATCCAGTCGAGGCTTCAAGTTCCCAGTTAGCAAATTCGCTGACGTGTCCGGTGCGATCCGTGCTGGCGGCAATATCTGCCCCGGTGAGTTTTGCCAAAGTATCCATGGCATCTAGGCCGGCTTGTCCTTCTCCAAAGTTACAGCCGTAAATCAGCAGGTCAGCACTGGCTGATAAACTTTGTCCAATTTGTGTGAAGAGGTTGGCATATTGGCCGCTGATGGCGTCTTTCGTAAGGAAGGTGGTGCCCAGGTGCAGCTCGGCTGCGTTCCCTTCTGCAATGAGATGAAGGCCATCAATG
The DNA here is from genome assembly GCA_937139405.1 of uncultured Nitrospirota bacterium. Lineage (GTDB taxonomy): Bacteria > Nitrospirota > Nitrospiria > Nitrospirales > UBA8639 > Nitrospira_E. The sequence goes on along the minus strand of CAKZPV010000013.1, from coordinate 15,694 downwards.
TTTGAGCGACCATGTAAAGATTCTGCTATTTGCTCAATGCCGTCACGAGTAGAATCGAGCAGAATGACTTCAGCCTGGGGCTCGATACCCTCCATGAGGGTCTGATAATCCTTCACGCGTGTATCAATAAACACGATTTCTTTTCGATCGGACGGTGCGGACACCGCCGATAAAGCGGAAAGCAGATCAAGACTGGTGGTGAACGGGTCTGCAAATGTCTTCGGCTCAGCATGGATCTCTTGATCGACGGGCACCAGATCTTGGGTGACTTGGTCGTGGACCACTTCTGCCCCGGTAAGGAAGGCGGCTCCGTCAAACATGATTCGGGGTTCGAGAGCGAGAAGAAGACCTAAACCTTTAGATTTCTCCAATGTCATTGATCCCTTGTGTTCGTCGTTCTTTTTGGGCGAGCCTGATTTGGTGGTTCTCTGTCTCCTGAGGTTCCTCACACGTTCTGCAACCCCAAGACATGTCTTGCCTCGAGATTCCTTTGTTGACGCAGTGAGGCTTAGTCCGACCACAAGGCAGACCCCAGCTATCGTGCTGCGGACGACATCGCTTCCTATGTTGACGTACTCCCAGAGCATATAGTTCTCCACTTTCCCTTTCGGCTATACATCAACGGATCTTGCCTCCATCAAGAGATTAACTCGAAGTCGTTATCTTCAGCTTTATCGCGTTGCGGGGAATTGAGAAAACTTGTTGAGGATGGGATGCGGTTGTGGGTCGTGAGCCATGAGTCAAATAGGAAATATGGAAGGCGTTTGGGTGGGGCACATTTCGTCATGACGCAAGGTGTTACAGGAGATTGGGTCATGTTGTTGGAGACCCTACGTCAGGTCTCTCAAAAAAAAACGGCATTTATTCAATATGAAGTTCAGAAAAACCGAAAGACGTAACTGGAATCCTGCAAACATTTATCAATGGGTTCTATTGCAGAAGAGTCAAGGAATGTTGGTAGGAATGGCAGGAAACGTGAAGGAAGAGTTTCCCCTGTCCTTACTTAGTCGTGAGGGGGTCGAAGAGCTGAGACAGACAGGTGCATGGAAATCATGCCCGAGTCTGTACCCAGGTAAGATCGACAACCTGAATGGAATGGTCCCCATGCGTTTTTGCGATGTGGGCAAAGCGAACATACAGCGTACTTCCATGAGGGTGTAGTCGGATGGTATTGATGACATCAAGATTGTTACATCTCCTTTCGTGCGTCATGAGCGTGGGAATCGTTTTGTTTGTGGCGGGCTGTGCGGTCACCCCTGTTCCACTCACACCCGAAGACCTTGATCAACGGGTCCAAAAGGATTTAACTCAGCTGGCAGAGTATCAGGAACCGGTTTCTCGCCCCATCACGTTGTATGAAGCGATGGCACGCGCATTGCGGTTTAATCTCGAGGCGCGAGTGCAAGGGTTAAAGGAGATGGTGGCCCATCGTCAGTTGAATCTCGCTCATTATGATTTGTTGCCCAAAGTTGTTGCCGATGCTGGCTATAGTGGGCGCAATAATTTTGCGGGAGCTCGCAGTCGTTCGTTGTTGTCGGGGCAAACCTCCCTTGAACCGTCAACGTCATCAGAGAAAGATATATTCACGTCGAATCTGACGTTGAGTTGGGATGTGCTGGATTTTGGTCTGTCCTACGTGCGTGCGCAACAAGCGTCGAATGATGTGCTCATTGCGGAAGAAGACAAACGGCGAATTGCGAACCGTGTGATTCAAGAAGTGCGTTCGGCTTTCTGGAAAGCTCTAGGTGCGGAGCGCGTGTTAGGGCGATTATCTTTTCTGGATGATTGGGTGAGTCATGCTCTTTCGGAAGCGCAGATCATTCGGGCTCGGGCGTTGGAGGCGCCGCTGACCTCTCTTCAATATGAACGAGAGCTCTTACAGGCTCAACAGGAAATTCAGCAACTGCATCAAGATCTCTCGGTCGCAAGAATTGAACTTGGAGAACTCATGAATCTCGCTCCTGGAGAGCCCTATGAATTAGTGCAACCCAAACGGACTCCGCCTGCCTCCAAAGTGAAGGAGAATTTGCATGATTTGGAACGCCGAGCGTTATTGAGTCGTCCAGAGCTTCGAACGGTTGATTATCAGAAGCGGATCAATTCGAATGAAACGAAGGTCGCGATATTGGAATTGATGCCAAGTTTAAATGTCTATTTGGGCGGGAACTATGACAGTAATAGTTTTCTCTTCCATAACAATTGGCTGAGTTATGGCGCAAAAATTAGTTGGAATCTCATGAATGCCTTTCGGTATCCCGCTCGTTTACAAGTGATTGATGCGCAAAAAGAAGTGTTGGATGTGCAAAGTCTGGCTCTCACGATGACCATCATGACGCAAGTGCATGTGGCCGTGGCGCAATATGAGGCGGCATTGGAGGATGTGAAGCTGACTCAGCGATATTTCGAGACTCAAATGAAAATTGCCGCGCACGTCCATCAGTCTTGGGGCTTAAATCGACTGAGTGAGCACATGGTCATTCGAGAAAAGGTTCAAGGGTTATTAGCTGAACTGCGCTACGAGATGGCGTTGGCAAAATTGGAAATGGCCTATGCCAATCTATTAGCAGCGATTGGCGAAGACCCTTTTCCCGTCAATTTATCAGATGAAGAAGTGGACAAGTTAGCGCAGGATCTTCAACAGCGCTGGGAATGGCTGGGACGACATGCAACGATTTCGAAAGTAGAATCTGAACAAATCGAAAAGAGCGAGCAAAATAAAGAACAGGAACAAGAAGGCGGAGGTGTAGCCCCATGAGATATTTCTCTCGACAGGTCCTTGGGTGTTTGGTGATGAGTGTGTTGCTGATAACTGGTGAAATGAGTTTTGGGAAAAGTCGGGGTATCCAATCCTCTGATTTAAACGCGGTTCGGGGGGTTGTGAAACCTTCTCAAGAAGCTGTGATTTCAAGTGAATTGCAAGCGCGTGTCAAAACAATGCCGTTTCGTGATGGGCAATGGTTCAAGAAAGGTGAGCTCCTCATTGAATTTGATTGCGCGAAATATTGGGCGGACTTAGCTGCGGCAAAAGCTGAACTCGAGGCACGAGAAAAAACAGCGGTGAATAATCAGGAACTGGCGAAGTTGAATGGTATTGGACAATTAGAAGTTGACGTGTCCGAGGCTGAAATGAAACAGGCTAAAGCGGCCGTGCGCAGTGCGAACGTAGCCGTGCGTCATTGTAAGATTACGGCGCCATTTTCGGGCCGAGTGGTGAAAACCCTCGTACATCCACATGAGAGTGTGAATCCCTATGACGAAGTGATGAGTCTGTTAAATGACAAGACCTTTGAGATTGAATTGATTTTGCCCTCAACGTCCTTACGGTGGGTGACGAAAAAAAGTACCTTCAAATTTTTTATCGATGAAACACAGGAGCTCTATCTCGCGGAGGTCATTGAAATTGGAGCTCGAGTGGATCCGGTGAGTCAGACGATCCGTGTCTTTGGAAAATTTAAAGAACAACTCCAAGACGTTTTGGCGGGCATGAGTGGAAGTGCGAGATTTGTGGATCGAAAAGTCACGTCCAAGACTGACAAGCCTGCATTTAACCCAAGTATCACTCCTGTTTCGTCAACGGCCTCGACTAGTTTGAAGCCCTAGATACCATACGAATCAACGTGGGCGAAACAGGTGGGCAGAAAAGTGGTTGATGCATGAGCCATATGAACCCGGAATTCCAACAAGACAGTCGGTCCTCTGGTGGAGCTCAGGTTATGCCCCCTCCAGCGGAGAGCCCCACATCTGTGCCTCCCTCTGCGGATGACCCGGTCCCGTTACCGGGGAAGGGGCCCGATGTTGATCCTCACCTTTTGGTCGCGCTGCTTCAGCTAGAAAGTCAAGCTCGCGGAGCCCAAACCGTCAAAGAACTCTGTTTTCTCTTGGCTAATGAAACGCGACGGTTGGTCAGCTTTCGGCAAGCCTGTGTGTTTTCGATGGGGGCTCATGTTGGAGCAACGTGCCAAGTTGAAGTGGTCTCGAGTGTGGCGGTGGTCGATCGAAAATCGCCCATGGTGCAATGGATTGAGGAAGTGGTTTCGAGCCTCTGGGAGAGTCAAAGTCTGCAAGCCCCTTGTCACTTGAATGTCACGCAATGCCCAAAACATCTGCAATCCGATTGGCGACGCTTTGCTTTTCCTCATGTGTTGTGGTGCCCCATTATTTGGGGTGATCACCAAGTCATCGGCGGTATGTGGTTAGCTCGCGAACGTCCCTGGCAAGAAGGCGAAATACAACTCATTCGTCGCTTTGTTGAAACGGTGGCGCATGCGTGGAATGCGTTAGGGAAAACGAAGACCTCGGTAAGAAATTGGACCATATCGAAACGCTGGCTATGGGTAGGATTGGTCCTATTGGTCGCGATCATGTGTGTCCCAGTGCACCTCTCGACTTTAGCCCCCGTCGAGGTGGTAGCTCGAGACCCCGTTGTGGTCACAGCGCCGCTTGACGGCGTGATTGCAGACGTGGTTGTTCAGCCAAATACCGTTGTTCAAAAGGGAGATATTCTCTTTCGGTATGAAGACACGAAATTTCGCAATGACTACGAAGTGGCAGAGAAAAATTTAGCAGTCGGGTTCATGGAATATCGCCAAGTGACACAAGAGGCATTTTTTGATGAAGAAACGGGAGCTGGCATGCCGGTGCAGGCTTCCGAAGTCCGGTTGAAAGAAGCAGAGCGAGACTATGCGTGGGAAGTGTTGCAACAGGTTGAGGTGAGAGCAGCACGACAGGGCATTGTTCTGTTTGGTGATAAATCAGATTGGGTTGGCAAACCGGTTGTGATTGGCGAACGGATTATGGAAGTTGCTAATCCTCAGGAATATGAGTTGAAGATTGATCTACCGGTTGAGGATGCCATCGTCTTGCGAGAAGGTGCAGAGGTGGAGGTCTTTCTGAATGCTGATCCGTTGAAAGCGATTCCGGCCATACTGACTCATGCCAGCTACCATGCCGAGGTCTTGCCCACGAATGAATTAGCCTATCGGGTGCAAGCTGAAGTCACTCAACGACCCGAAACGATACGCATTGGCTGGCAGGGCACTGCGAAGATTTATGGCGATCGCGTGTCTTTCTTTTTCTATTTGTTTCGTCGACCCTTGTCTGTGTTTCGCCAAACCATAGGTTGGTAATGGCGACATCATTACGTCAAGAAGATGCGGCGCTTCCACCTTTACGGGATGACCTGCAAATTCTTTCGGGGACGCCGACGGCAGAAGGCGTACCCACCTGGAATATCTTAGATCCGGTTCGTCATCAATATTTCCAAATTGGCTGGTCGGCCTTTCAATTACTTTCTCAATGGCATGTAGGATCTGAAGCCCGCTTGATTGAAGCCGTATCTCGTAGTACCACGGCGAAGGTTACGCAACGGGATGTCATGGAACTGACTCAGTTTCTCTTTCGTCACAATTTGACGAGAGATGCGCCGATGGGTGGGAGTCAAGGGCTCTACGCACAAGCGGAGCAGGCCAAACGGCATTGGCTTCTAACGCTCCTTCATACCTATCTCTTTTTTAGAATTCCCCTCTTTAATCCAGATCGTTTTCTGCAGAGAACCTTGCCGATCGTGGCTCCGCTCTTTACCAAAACGGCTTTGGTTTGTGTCGTCACGTTGGGTGTCATTGGCTGTATCGGGATCGTGCGTCAATGGGAATCCTTTGCGAATACGTTCTTATATTTTTTCTCCCCGCAAGGGCTGACTGCCTACGTGTTGGGATTGGTTGGAATTAAAATTTTGCATGAATTGGGGCATGCCTATACGGCCGCCCGCTATGGATGCCGCGTTCAGACGATGGGTGTGGGCTTTCTCATCATGGTGCCTGTGTTGTATACCGATACGACCGATTCCTGGAAATTAACTTCGCGGAAACAACGAGCGGCTATTGCCGCTGCAGGTACGGTTGTGGAACTTGGCATTGCCATGATCGCGACCTTCTTATGGCATTTGTGCCCGGAAGGAGTCGTAAAGAGCGTCCTCTTCGTCTTAGCGTCGACCAGTTGGATGCTGGGCCTCTTCATCAACCTGAATCCACTACTTCGTTTTGATGGGTATTACGTCTTATCCGATTGGTTGGGTGTGCCAAATTTGCAATCGCGCGCCTTCGCATTTGGACAGTGGACATTGCGTGAATGGTTGTTTGGCTTTGGGGATGCCCCACCTGAGGCGCTTCCTCAAGCTCGTCAACGCCTATTGACATGGTATGCGTGGGCGATCTGGGTGTACCGGGCCATCATGTTTTTAGGTATTGCCGTGTTGGTGTATCACTTCTTTTTCAAGGTATTAGGGATCTTTCTGTTTGTTGTGGAAATCGGATGGTTCTTGGCTTGGCCCATGTATCAGGAAGTGCAAGTGTGGTGGAAACGACGAGAGGAAGTGATGCAATCATGGCGAGGACGAGCCGTGGGTGCTGTTGTCCTTGTTGTGCTCCTCATTGGATTCATTCCGTTAGATCGAATGGTGTCCATTCCTGCGGTCTTAGAGGCTCGTGACCGCACGACCATTTTCTCATCGGTGCCAGCTAGAATTATTGAGGTGAAGGTGAACGAGGGTGATCGGGTCGAAAAAAATGAGATACTTGTGCTCCTGGAGTCGCCAAGTCTTGCTCAGCAGATTCATAAGCTGGAAGAGCGTCTTGCAGGATTAGAAGTCCGTGTGCAACGGGAGGCGGCTTATCAAGAAGATCGCGATGATCATCAAATCTTATGGGAGACGCTTCAAGGAGAACGGAAAGAGTTAGAAGGACTGCTCAAGGTTCGTGACCAATTAATCTTACGCGCACCGTTTGCTGGCCTGGTGACGGATATGCCGTCTTCACTGCATGAGGGACGATGGGTGAAGACCGATTTCCCTCTTGCGCATGTGATTAATCCAGAACACATGGTTGTTCAAGCCTATGCCATGGAGGATCAACAGGTGCGGTTAACAGCAGGCAACGAAGGATGGTTTTATGCAGATGATCCGGCACGTCAGCCTAGGCATGGGCGCGTCCAAAATCTTCGTCACGTTGATGAGTCGGAATTTTCCCTGACCTATCTGGCTTCTCTGTATTCTGGGCCGGTGCCGGTTCGACAAGACGACCAAGGCAAATTAAAGCCGGAAGCCTCGATCTACCGTGTGACATTGGATGTGGAAGATGCCGGAGAAGTCTGGACACAAGCCGTGCGGGGACTCGTGCATGTCGACGGCGAATCTCGCAGTGTTGTGCGGCAACTGTGGGAGCATGTCGCCGCAGTCTTCATTCGGGAAAGTGGGATGTGATCCAGTGAAGAGTCAATAGAAAAAAGAGAGAAGGAAAACTGTGAAGCGTTAGGTGTGAGGCGTAAGGCGGGGGGCGTAAGGAATGAAGAGGGAAAAGAAAGAGGTGCGGTCTTAGAATGCTGATGCCATTTTGCGTGGTCATCCTGAGTGTAACGAAGGATCTGTGTCAAGCTCAACTGCGCTTTACGTGAGCGAGATCTTTCGACTTCGCTGTGCTTCGCTCAGGATGACAACACAAGAATCTAGCGCTGTATTAGTTTTCCCAGTCATCAGAAAGATCAATCCATCGAGGATTGTCTGACGCTATCAATGCTAATTTCTTCGCCCGATTCCAACCTTTCAGTTGTTTCTCACGAGCAAGTGCTGCGTGAATATCCCGTGTTTCTTCAAAATAGACCAATCGAGTGATGCGGTATTTGGTCGTGAATCGTCCTCCAATTCCCTGCTTGTGCTCCCACATTCGACGAGTCAAGTCATTGGTGACACCAATATACAGTGTGCCTGATTTGTTCGTCATGATGTAGACATAATACTGTTTCATAATGCTACTAACGCATTGTCATGCTGAGCGAAGCGAAGGATCTGTGTCCAATCCAACGTGGCCACGATTTAGCGAGATCCTTCGATTTTGCTGTGTTCCGTTTAGGGTGACAAGTGATATAAATGACTTTTTGAATTGAAAGTCATCTCTTTACTGAGCACGTAGTGAAACGTGGCTGTTAGGAAGGAAAAACGGAAGTGATGCCAGCTCGGCGTGCCATACTTGCTAAATGTGAATCAAGAGTGGCCAAGCCTGCATGATTTCGTAAGGCCAATTCGAGATACGCCGCATCATAGCCGGATAGATCAAATTGGCTAGCCACCTGTTGAAGAGTGTTAACAAAATCGAATCCGGAATTGATGTCCGTTTGAATGGGGAGTGCCTCGTAGGCCTGAAGCAGGCGAACGTATTGATCTTCTGTGATTCGTTTTCTCTTCTTTCCCATCTTCAAGGCATTAGCGAATTCAAACCACCAAAGAGCGGGGACCCATAGGTCCTGTTGAAAATGTTTGGTGGTAAAAAAATCATCGGCTGCGGGTGATTGTTCATCGGGTAGTCCCCACGCTAAGGCCATGCTGCAATCAATGACCCAGCTCATTATTTGCGTCTTCCTTCTTCAATAAGTTTCCGAACATTGACTGATCCAGGAATTTCTTCACGTATGGATTGCAGAGTTTCGTGAATTGAAAAAATGTTCTGCTCCTTTTGGGAGGTCGGGGGGGGGCCAAGGTAAGCCACTGGTTTACCTCGTCGGTGGATGACAAATGATCGTCCCTTTTCGGTCTCTCGCAATAAGGCGGATAAGTGGGTTTTCGCATCAAATGCACTCACGTCTTTGACCGTTGTCGATTTCATGGATCACCTCTTGTATGGGATTCAGTCTGTCTACGATCTTTCCAAGGGGAAAGATTAATCATTAATTTAAACTAGTTTAACAAACTAGTTTAAATTGTTCAAGATCCCAGGGAAGGTGAGGACTGGCATGGATGAAAACTTTCGCTTGTTGTCATTCCTTATCATCAGATGAAGATCAATATATTTCCTTCTACGCAAATTCTAGCAATTTCTCCTCACCTGACATAACCGACACCAACAACCATCCTTCCAAAAATAACGCGGAAAAACCCTCCGCAATCTACTTGATTAGCTGCTCTCAACATCCGAAAAAGAGATGGGGACCTATCTCCTTTCGACGAGTGTGATCTCGTGAAGTGCGAGGTGTGGGCTGTCGTAAGGAAATTGAAAAGAGTCCTAATTTTACGGTGAAGCGATCGATGAAAAAAATACTGCGCAAAGCTGCCAAGATGGATGTCGTCAAAAAGAAGAAAGGTGGGACATCTAAATCTAGGGCAGGAGCCAAGAAAAAGAGAAAGACGCAAACGTCGGAAGAGATCGACACGTCTGGGAGGATCGGCACGTTACTCGCCCTTGAAGAGCGTATCATGTTTGATGGTGCGGCAATCGCAACAGGGGCGGAAGTGGTCCAAGACCAGACCACACAAGATCAAACCACTCAAGGACTGGATTCTCAAGCACCCGATACCAATACAGCAAGAGAGATTGCTTCAAACCCATTGACCGATCGCGTTGACCTCTTTACGGCTTTGACGACTCAGTCCGCGCCTTCCGATCGAAACGAAATCGTTTTTATTGATACGAATGTCGACGATTACGAGACGTTGCTTTTCGGGATTGATCCGAAGGCCGAAGCAATACTGCTCGATTCTAGCCGAGACGGCATTGAACAAATCGCAGAAATACTAGGAGACCATTCAGACGTTGACGCCATTCATATCATTTCACATGGCGATCAGGGTGAACTGCACTTAGGCACCGGCGTGCTCAATCTTGCCTCGATGCAAAGTGAATACGCGGATGAGTTGGCGACGATTAATCAGGCGTTAACGGAGGAAGCCGATTGGCTTATCTATGGGTGTAACTTCGGCGAAGGCGAAATTGGTCGAGAAGCCACGACCTTGCTTGCGAAGTTAACGAGTGCGGATGTTGCAGCCAGTAACGACTTGACCGGAAGTGCCAACCTTGGCGGGGATTGGGAGCTCGAAGTCGAGACCGGAAAAATTGAAACAATCGTGGCTGTCAACGCAGAAGTTCAACAGGTTTGGTCCGGCCTCCTGGCAGATGGCGACACCACGGTGTCTTTTCAAGAAGGAGCCGATGGATACACAGGCACCCAGGACGCGTATTTAGCTGAAGCCATGCCAGATACATCGCATGGAAGCGGCACGACAATCAGGGTGGAGAATGACCCTGGGACCGATGAACATGCGCTTATCAGGTTTGACAACCTTTTTGGATCTGGCTCAGGTCAGATTCCTGTGGGAGCCACTATTGTCTCAGCTAAGTTAACGTTCGATGTCACGAATCCATCTACGTCTTCAACGACGATCAGCCTGTATAGAATGCTATCGACATGGGATGAGAGTTCCACCTGGAATTCGCTGACTGGTGGTATCTCAACCAATGACGTCGAAGCTTCGTCAACCGCGGACGCAATCGTACCAAACCCAGGCTCAACCGGGTTCGTCACCATCACTGGCTTGCAAAATTCCCTGCAGGCGTGGGCCGATGGGGCAACCAATTATGGCTGGGCGATTAAGACTGATTCATCAAATGGATGGGATTTCAGTTCTTCAGAAGACGGCACGAGCAGTTTGCGTCCCAAGCTCGCAGTCGAATATCGGACCACTGGAGGTGATCCGACGACCGGCCTAGTGGGCCACTGGACGTTTGATACGAATGCCAACGATTCTAGCGGCAACGGATACAACGGCACGTTAACGAACGGGGCATCGGTCGACACCACGGATATCACTGACCAAGTCGGAGTCGCCAAGCTGTCCCTTGATGGAACAAACGACTACGTCGATCTCACCAGTCATCTCAGTAACTTCAGTGGTCTGACGGAAGGAACCATTTCCGCGTGGGTGAAAACTACCGGATCGAATCAAACAATTTTTTCACTATCTGACACAGCTGATACCAATAGTTATGCGTCCCTATTTTTAGGTGGGTCAGGGTTTTTGACGTTTGAAGTATGTGAAGGTGGCTCGGCTTTGTTGGCCACGTACAATGGCAACGGTCCTGCAATCAACGATGGAGCCTGGCACCATGTGGCCGTCACAGTCAGCACGTCTGGCCATGCTTTTTATTTAGATGGAGAAAAAATTTCAGACTCGGACCTTGTCTACGATACGGGTTCAGCCAGCACCAGTATGTTTTTCAATGATGTAACGGGCCTGGATGTCATGGCCATTGGACGCAACGAAAATTCTGGCGGAGGACGTTGGAATTTTGATGGCCTTATCGATGATGCCCGTATCTATAACACAGCCTTATCGGTTGCCGATATCGCGGCGCTTGCGGCCGAGGCCCCTGTTGCCATTAATGATGCTGCGACGACCGCCGTTGATACGGCGGTCAATGTCAACGTGATCGCCAACGATACCGATCTGGATAGCGAGACGATCACCGTTCTGGATGTCGGTAATCCCATCAACGGCACCGTCGTGAATAATAACGACGGCACCGTTACCTACACACCAACCACCAGCTATACCGGCGGGGATAGGTTGACTTATCTCGCTGCCGACCTAGACGACACGGTCAGTTACTGGCGGCTGGATGGCAATGGCACGGATGCCGTCGCTAGCAACGATGGTACTCTCACCGGCACGACCACAGTCACAGGAGCGTATGGCAATGCCCTCAGCTTCGATGAAGTCGATGACAAAGTCGTCGTCTCCGATTTTGCTTTTGGGAATGAGTTTTCGGTGTCGTTCCAGTTTAAGGTCGATGACAATAGTGGTACCGATTACCAATATCTGTATAGTCATGGAGCATTGGGAGTTCAAAATAGTCTAAACATTCTACTAGGTGAGGCTAGTGCCACAGCAACGGCTGACCAAAACCTGCTCATTACCCGCCTGCACGACAGTAACGACTCTACCGCCGCAGGCACTTTAGAACTGGACATTAGTCATCTAATCGGTGATGGCCAATGGCATACGTATACCCTCACCGTGGCTTCGGGCCCAGGTTCCAAAATCTATATCGATGGAGTTCAACAAGCCACAGATACTCGAGGTGGCGATTCGTTTGATCCGACAACAAATGTCTTTTTTGGTGCCCGGGAAGATCTTGATTCCGCTCGGTTTTATGGGGAAGAGCTCGACAGCGTGCATGTCTTCAATCGAGCCTTGAGCGCAGAGGAAGTTAATGATGTCCACACCGGTGGGAGTTCGTTGGCCACCGTTACGATTGGGGTAGGGGACCTTGTGGTTGATACGGCCAGTGATGTCGCCGACGGCGACACATCTTCGATTGGTGCTTTGATGATCGACAAAGGTGCCGACGGATTTATTTCGCTCCGTGAGGCCATCACTGCGGCTAACAATACGACCAACGGAGTCAATCCTGATGAAATTCTTTTCAACATCGCCGGCGTTGGCCCGCATACGATTCAAGTCGGCAATGTGGGGGATGGGGGAAATGGGGCACTTCCCGATATCACCGAGGCGCTCATCATTGATGGTTATACCCAATCGGGCGCCAGTGCCAATACCCTGGCAGGAGGCACTGACGCGGTCCTCAAGATCGAGCTTGATGGCACCAGTGCAGGTGTTGGAGCAGAAGGGCTCCTGATCAGTGCGACCGGTGGCGGCACGACGATCCGTGGCTTATCCATTCAAAATTTTGGACAGAACGGCCTCCTACTCCAAAGCGCAAGCAACGTTATTACAGGGAACTACATCGGACTCGACGCGGATGGGACGACCGTGGCTGCTAACAACCCATCCGCAGCTGGACAGCAAGGTGGAATCCGGATTGAATCCGCCAACAATACCATTGGTGGGCTAACTGCTGCCGACCGCAATGTGATTTCTGGAAACGGTTTTGCGGGAATCGCGCTTTTCGGCGCGGGAGCGACGGGAAACCAAGTGCTTGGGAATTATATTGGTACTGATGCTGGAGGCACTCTAGATAAGGGTAATACTCAAGAGGGTATCGATATTACTGATGCTGATAGTAATACCATTGGGGGTTCGACAGTTGGTGCGCGAAATGTGATCTCTGGTAACGACAGTGACGGTATGGAAATCGACAATGGAGACAATAACATCGTACAAGGCAATTATATAGGGACAGATTACACCGGGACCCTTGACTTGGGTAACACCCGCGATGGGATTGATCTCAATCAATTCGATGCGGTGACCGGGGCGACGGGCAATCTGATCGGCGGCGCTGGCGTCAACGAAGGAAACCTGATCTTTGGGAACGATATGAATGGGGTTGAAGTGCGCGACAATCCGACAACCGGCAACTCGATCCTGGGGAACCAAATTTTCGGCAATGGATTACTCGGTATTAATATCGGTGCCCAAAATGATGGTGTGACTGCCAACGATCTTCCCGGGACCTGGACTGGAACGGATCGCGATCCCGATTCAGGTGCGAACAACCTACAAAACTTTCCTGTGCTGACATCGGCGGTGACCACTGGCACGCAGATTACTATCGGCGGGACTTTCGATAGCACAGGCAGCACCACCTACCGGGTCGAGTTTTTCTGGAATCCTACCGGTGATGGATCGGGTAACGGCCAAGGTGCAGGTTACCTGGGGGCGACGTCGGTTACAACGGATGCCTCTGGTCTCGGCACGTTCAGTGGCATCGTGTTTACGGAGCCGATTGCAGTGGGGGCGGACATTACAGCCACGGCCACGGTGGATCTGGGCGGTGGAAACTACGGTGATACCTCGGAATTCGGAACCAACTTTGCTGCGACGGGTGGGTCAACACTGGTGGTGGACACAACCAGTGATGTCATCGATGGAACGACAACATCCATCGGGGCGTTGCTGGCTGCCCGTGGTGCGGATGGGTTCATTTCGCTAAGAGAAGCCATCACTGCGGCCAATAACACCGCGGGAACGGATACGATCTACTTCAATATCACAGAACCACTGGTTGATGGAGCCCATACCATTCAGGTTGGCAATGTGACTGACGGCAATAACGGGGCGCTTCCTGATGTCATTGATGCGGTCATTATCGATGGCACGACGGAACCTGATTTTGGCAGCACGCCGATCATTGAGCTAGACGGTACGAGTGCGGGTGCGGTTGATGGTTTACGGCTCATAGCAGGCAGTGATGGCAGTACGATTCAAGGGTTGGTGATAAATCAGTTTAGTTCACAAGGAATTGAAATTAATAATTCGGATAGTAATACCATTGTCGGGAATTATATTGGCACGGATGTAACGGGCACGGTAGATCTGGGCAATGGAAGTGCCGGTCTTTATTTATTTAGTGCGCAGAACAATATTATTGGTGGCACGACCACAGCAAACCGGAATTTGATTTCGGGCAATCAAGGTAGTGGGATTTTGCGCCAGGGTTCGAATGGCGGCACTGTCATCCAAGGCAATTATATTGGAAGCGATGTGACCGGAACGCTGGACTTGGGTAATACACAAAATGGGATTGCATTTGCGGGGTCAGGTGCGGACACCATTGGTGGCAATGTCGCGGACGCCGGTAACCTTATCTCCGGCAATAACATGGCCGGTATTTCGATTGGCGCAGGGGCCAATAGTGTCACCATTCAGGGCAATAAGATAGGGACGAATGCCGCAGGCACGGGGATGATTGCTAATACCGGCGAGGGAATTTCCGTCGGCGCGAACAATACGCTCATCGGCGGCACCACCACTCTCGCGCGCAACCTCATATCGGGCAACAGTAGTGATGGCATTGTGCTGAGTGGGAATACCAATAGTGTTCAAGGGAATTACATCGGACTCAATGAGGCAGGTGATGGGATGCTCGGTAACACCGGCCATGGCGTGTGGCTTGCGAGCGGGGCTACTTCCAACACGGTCGGCGGTAATGTCGCGGGTGCCAAGAACTATATCAGTGGCAATACGGGCTCCGGCGTGTTTATGGATGCTGGAGCAGGTATTAACACGGTTTCTGGTAACACGATTGGACTCGGTTCCGATGGACTTACCGATTTTGGCAACCTCAGTCATGGAGTTTTCACGAATACTGGCAATAATACGATCGGTGGTACGACGGTCAACGAACGTAATGTGATTAGCGGTAATGCAGGCGATGGGATCCATCTCGCAAACGGTGGAGATACGAATACCATATTGGGCAACTACATAGGTCTGGATGAAGGTGGAACGATAGATAGAGGTAATGATGGCCATGGTATTTATATTGACTCGAATAACAACACTATTGGTGGGACAACAGTCAGTGATCGGAATGTGATTGCCTTTAATGCTTTAGATGGGATTTCAGTAAGCAGTGGCGGAACGGGTAATTCTAGTTTAGGGAATCATATTTACTCGAATACGGGCTTGGGGATCGATCTGAATGGCGGAACCGAAGACGGGTTTGGCGTCACAGACAATGACGCCGGAGATGGTGACTCTGGTTCAAATACTCTCCAAAACTTCCCGGTATTGACCGAGGTGGATATTGATTCTGCAACACAAATTACGCTTTCCGGTACCCTCGATACCGATGGCCTGAATCAAGATTACCGGATTGAGTTCTTTAGGAATACCATTGCTACAGGCGAAGACGGGTCGGGCCAGGGCGAGGGTGAAAACTATCTAGGCTTTGCGACCGTGACTACTGATGGATCAGGCGATGCGACGTTCAGCACCACACTGACAGCCACCGTGGCCGCAGGCGAGTTTATCACCGCAGTTGCCACGGAAGACCTGGGCGGAGGAGATTATGGCGATTCCTCTGAGTTTGGACTCAATGCGACAGCGGTCACCGTCAATGACGAGCCGACGCTCACGGCCACGGGCAGTGACCCGACGTTCACCGAAGGCGGGGCCGCGGTGGGGCTG
>CAKZPV010000012.1 GCA_937139405.1 uncultured Nitrospirota bacterium | reverse complement strand
GTTGGCTGGGGGAGAAGGATTCGAACCCTCACAATCAGAACCAGAATCTGACGTCCTACCCTTAGACGATCCCCCAACGTAGATTGAGCTTAATTCAGGACTGCAATGCAGTCAAGATAAAGACAGATTCACGATTAGGCCTGAGCCAAGGCGCGTTCGATGCTAGCACGGACTCGCTGAAGGGTTCGGTCTTTCCCCAGTAAAGCCATGACCTCGTAAATGCCGGGGCTGACGGTTCGACCCGTTAAGGCCACACGTAATGGTTGCGCAATTTTTCCCATTTTCAATCCCTGACGTTCAATGAGGCCATGTAGAATACGTTCCAGCGTTTCTTTAGAAAAATCTGAATCTGCTTCTATCAGGTCGGCAAATTCTTTTAAGGTTGGAGCCATGGCTACGGTGAGATGTTTTGTGGCAGCAGCCTCATCCATCGTCATCGACTCCACGAGAAATGGAGCTGCCCCATCCACAAAATCTACAAGGGTTTCGGATCGTTCTCGCAAGGGAGGAATCAACGCCTCAACCCCTCCAGGAATTCTGGCTATCGCCGCGTCATCGTATCCCGCCTTTTGCAAGAATGGGGTGAGAGCCTTCGCAACTTCTCGAGGTTCAGTCTTCCGAAGGTATTGCGCATTGACCCACTTGAGCTTTTCGGGATTAAAAACGGCGGCTGAGGATTGGACATGTTTAAAATCAAAATGTTCGACCATTTCTTTGATGGAAAATATTTCCTGATCTCCGTGGGACCAGCCTAATCGCACAAGGTAATTGACCAGTGCTTCCGGCAAATACCCCATTTCCTGGTACGCTAAGACCGACGTGGCCCCATGCCGTTTGGAGAGGCGCGCTTTATCCGACCCTAAAATCATCGGGAGATGTGCAAATTTTGGAACAGGAAATCCTAAGGCCCGAAAAAGCGGGACTTGTCGTGGGGTATTATTGACATGATCATCTCCTCGGATAACGTGGGAAATATTCATCAGGCCATCATCCACGACCACTGAAAAATTATAGGTGGCATAGCCGTTCGATCTCAGAATAATCAGATCATCCAGTACATTATTCTCAAAGATAATTTCCCCTTTGATAAGATCATGAATCACCGTCTGTCCGTCTTGTGGGGCTATAAACCGTAGTGCTGCGGGCTCGGTGGGTTCAGATAGTGCACGATTCCGGCACCGTCCATCATATTTAATCGATTCGCCTCGGGCTTGCGCCTCTTTCCTTCTGGCTTCTAATTCTTCTGGTGTACAGACGCACCAATAAGCAAGTCCTCGATGAAACAAGTCCATCGCCTTTTCTCGATACACTTCCAAGCGATCAGTTTGTCGAATCGGCCCCTCATCCCAATCTAAACCTGTCCACTTCATGCCGTCCATAATAACCTGAATGGCCTCATCCGTTGACCGATCTTTATCTGTATCTTCAATTCGTAGGATAAACGTTCCTCCTGAATGCCGTGCAAATAACCAATTAAATAGGGCAGTTCGCACACCTCCAATGTGGAGGAATCCTGTCGGACTTGGTGCAAATCGTACCCGAATCTTAGACATCGATAAATCCTGACCTATCAAACCAAAAGCATACCAAGTAGGAGATCGAATACCATGCGAAGGATTGGAGCAACGAGATGAGGTATCTTCTTTCTGTCATGATCATATAGATGTATAGAATATTCCCTTACCACGCTGTCAAAGTCGATGTAAAGTTCTACCTTTTTATTGAAGCTTGCGTTTATAAAACACTCAACTTACAATCGTTTCACATCAATCATTGAGTTCAAAACGGAGGACCGTTCATGCTTCGCACTATGCGGGAAGGCTCACAAAAACATCCCTGGATTCTTTGGGTTATTCTTATTGCCATTGCTGTCACCTTTGTCATCGTGGGAGCCTGGGACTATCAAGGATCCGCGTCTAATACTGTGGCCGAAGTTGGACCCTATAAAGTGACGCAACAAGAATATCGTCGAGCCAAACAACGTGTGTACCAAGTCTATCGCGACCAACTCAAGCAGGAAGACGTCAAAGATGAAACGCTCCAACAGTTAGCGATCGATGGCTTGATTACGAACAAATCATGGAAATTATTAGCTGAGGAGTTTGGCCTTGTCGTCTCACCTCAAGAACTCCACGACGCTATTGTCAATCAAAAAGATTTCCAAAAAGACGGCGTGTTTGATACAGAATATTATCAACGCCTCCTAGCCGCTAACCGACTAAAACCTCATGAATATGAAGCACAACGCCGAGAGACCTTACTGATTGAAAAAGCTCGGTTGCTGGTCTCTGAAGCCACGACCCTTACCCCAACCGAATTGCAAGAAGTCAAAGACCTACATGCCCGCCAAACCCTGGATGGAGCAGAACCCGACATGACCATGTTCGAACAAATTAAGATGCAATTCGTTCTACAAAAGAAACAACGAGCCATGCAAGCATTTCAGGCAACGTTACGCGCCCATCAAGATGTAATCATTCATGAAGAATTGCTGTAACAGGAGTAAAGAGTGAAACGTTAGAAATAAACTTGCTTCAAAGACCTTTCTTTTCTAGCTTCGTACTGCCCATCTCATTCCCTACTACCGTCATCTTTCATTTTCCTTTTTTACTCAATTAGCATCGCATCGCCGTAACTATAGAACCGGTAACGCTCCCGTACGGCATGAGCATATGCATCCCTAACTTTTTCTAATCCCGCAAAAGCTGACACGAGCATGAGCAACGTTGTTTCAGGAAAATGGAAATTGGTCATTAAGGCATCGACAACCTTGAACTGAAACCCTGGAAGGATAAAAAGCTTGGTTTCTCCAGATGTAACCCTCACCTCGCCCCGTTCCTTGGCAGCCGATTCCAGACTACGAGCCACAGTGGTTCCAACTGCGACGACTCTGCCACCACGTTTCCGAACCTCCTGAATCTGTTGAACGATCTTCTCTGCTACCTCAAACCATTCAGTATGCATGGCATGCTCTTCTACAACCTCTGTTTTGACTGGCTGAAACGTTCCAGGGCCAACATGCAAGGTGACTGTGCCACAATGTATTCCCTTGTTCTCTAGGGCCTGAAGCAACCGTGGCGTAAAATGTAAGCTGGCCGTAGGAGAAGCTACTGCGCCTTCAACTTCCGCAAACATCGTTTGATAATCCTCTCGATCTTGCATAGTGGGTTCTCGCTTGAAATACGGAGGTAAGGGCATCTCTCCATGTTGTTGCAAATAGGTCTGTAACGTTCCTGGACCCAGCCAATGAATCACCGTTCGACTAGATTGTTTCTCGACAACCCGTGCTTGCCGCGAGCCTTGGAACTCAACGAGCTGTCCAACTCCTACCCTCCCATTGATCAAGACTTCAGCATGTGTAGCATCAATACGTTGGACAAACAGGAGCTCAATCCGTCCTCCGCTTGGTACCTTTTTCCCCAAGAGACGAGCAGGAATAACTTTCGTATCATTCACCACCAACAAATCTCCAGATCGAAGTATATCTGGAAGATCGTGCACCTGACGATCAGCAATCTGTCCTTGATGCCGATTTAGCACCAATAAACGCGCATGGTCTCTCGGATGAACTGGATGCTTCGCAACTAATGTTGGCTCAAACGGAAAATTGAAATCAGAAAGATTCATGGCCAACCCCCAAAAATTTCGTTCAGGACTTGGCTGCAGAGGTAAGATTGACGCGACTCAACGGAAGGAGCGTTGTTCCAGGATAGTAATGTCGTAAGATAGATTGGTAGTCATATCCCAACTCAGCCATTTCCCGCATACCCCACTGACACATACCAACGGCATGACCTGCACCATGCCCGACCACCTCCACCTTCGCACCCATTGATGTAATCGAAAAATTGGTGCTGAAGATTTTTGAATACCCCACAATGCGTCTCAAGTCTTGCCCACGCAAAATAATTTCCCCGAGAGAATGGAGGAGACGCACTCGATCAACACGTCCAGATGGTGTAAAGGTATACGGCGTCAGTGTGGCGACAGTTCCAACGGGATAGCCTTCTTTTCGCAATTGATGTTCCAGATACTCAAATGTAAAAGCTGCTCGCCAATTGTATCGCGGGGCTTGATCATCAAATGGACAATCCACCCCTTTCAAATAGGGCAGATCTAGCGCCCATACGTATAATGCGTCTTCTGTCGGACCGGCTGCCGTTGAAGAATAGGCCGCGTAGATGGGACGACGATCATACGTCACCACATGTCCTTTGGTCTCGGTGATAGCACGAAGGACCGACTCCTGACGAGCCGCATGGCCATGATAGACTTGATCTTGAACGCTGGCAAACACATCAAAGGGTCGTTCTTGATTCTCCATCTGTTTATAGAGCACGTACGTGCGAGCGGCCACCGCTTGAGCTTTCAGCGCTTCAAGTGGCCACTTCGGACTGACTTCCCCAGAAACAACACCCGCGACATACGTTTCCAGATTAATGCGGTTCACGACCGCTAAGCCAGACGGAACGCGGTGGATTTCTAGAGGTCCGCGAACCATCCATTCTTTTTTGGAATTCTTGGCTATCGAATTGGCTGCATGAGCAAGAACCTTGATACGAAAAACGTTACCACCCCCCTGCACAGACACCACAGCTGTAGAAACTGGTCGATTATTGATGAGCAATATTTCGCCTTGTCGTGCGATCGTCACTTTCTTTGAAATTTTAAACCGCTTACCGGATGGAAGCTTCAGAGAAAAAGGTGATGAAGAATGGATAGAAAGAACCCAAGCCGACTCGGTTAATCCAAGCCGGATGGTATGCTCAGAGGCATTGACACTAGAAACAGGAAGCAGAACACAAGAAACAATAAGGATGACTAGGCTGCAGACAATCTTCAAACATGCCTTCACAAGCATATACCACGAAAGCCTAATAGGCATGATAAGAGAACCAAGGGGATGAGGCCGGTGCTCAAGATTGAAATCAATGCCCTAGATTACGTGAATGTTTCTCAATCTTGCCGTTTCGCTCACATTATATCAGCACAAGAGAGCTTCAGCGATCTGTACAGCATTTAATGCCGCGCCTTTTCGTAAATTATCGGCCACTACCCATAAATTCAACCCATTGGGAATCGATTCATCTACTCGCACACGTCCAACATAGACGTCATCGGTTCCAACCACATCAATAGGAAGAGGATAGAGATTGCGACTGGGATCGTCATAGACTTGTATGCCCGGTGCTGCTGCCAGCAACGCTCTAGCTTCATTGGCACTGACGTTTCGCGCAGTTTCGATATTAATCGATTCCGCATGACAGACAAAAACCGGGACACGAACAGTCGTAGCTGTCACTTGCATGGATGAATCGCCAAAAATTTTTTGCGTTTCATTGACCATTTTCATTTCTTCTTTGGAATAACCGTTCGGTAGAAAATCATCGATATGTGGCAAGCAGTTAAAAGCAATCTGATGAGGATAGACCTCTGCTTGTGCCTCACCCATGTTCAACAACTTCCGAGTTTGTTCAGCTAATTCTTCCATAGCTTCTTTACCCGTTCCCGAAACGGACTGAAAGGTGGTCACCACAATCCGCTTGATCTTCACGGCATCATGCAAAGGTTTAAGTGCCACCACCATTTGAATGGTTGAACAATTAGGATTCGCGATCAACCCTTGATGCTGACTGAGCGCCAAGGCATTCACTTCTGGAACAACCAGTGGCACCTTTGGATCCATCCGCCAAGCCGAACTATTGTCGACGACGACCGCACCAGCTTTAACAGCGATGGGACCAAATTCTTTACTCACTCCAGCCCCGGCAGAAAACAAGGCCAGGTCAACTCCTTGGAAGGAGTTCTCCTGAAGAACCTTCACCGGAAGCTCTTGATCACGGAAGGTGACTTCGTTTCCTTCCGAGCGAGCCGAGGCCAACGGAAGCAATTCTCCAACAGGGAATCCACGTTCTTCTAGAACCTGGATCATTTCTGTTCCGACGGCTCCAGTCGCTCCAACAACGGCAACGGAATATGCTGACTTTTTCGTTTTCATATGTGCCTATGAAGCTGCAATGTATCGAATACGATGATTAAACGTATCCGCAATAGCAATATTACCGGATGAATCGACGGCAACACCAAAGGGGAAATTCAGAGCGCTCTTAGTAGGCACGGTACCATCACCAGAAAACGTTGCCTGACCAGTTCCAGCAATCAGACTCATTTCCTTTTTCTCTGGATTCCATAGCCTGAGCAAATGGTTATCTGAATCAGTAATAAGCACCTGTCCTTCTGACAGCATCGCAATGCCATACGGTCGAGATAACGCTGTGGCTCGCTCATTGGCGCCCTGTTCATAACGAAACTCTGCTCCATCTCCGGCAAATGTTGAAATGATTCCCGTATCCTGAGCAATCTTTCGAATACGCCCGTTAAAGGTATCTGCTACATACAAGTTACCTTTGGCATCGAGAGCTAAGCCACTTGGTCCTGCTAACCCTGACTCAGTTGCGGGCATACCATCGCCGTTGTAACCGGAATCGCCTGTTCCAGCAACCGTGGTCATGATGTGCGTTTCAAGGTTCAACATGCGAATACGATTATTACTTTGATCCGCAATATATAATTGCGTCCCATGGATGGCCAAGGCTACTGGCTCATTCAACGTCGTTTCTTGGCCTAGCCCACCGTCATCACTCCATTTGGTTTGTCCTGTGCCTATCACCGTTTGAATAACTTTAGACTGAGGATCAACTCGACGGACCCGATGATTCAATGTATCTGCAATAAACAATGCCCCAGTCTGATCGACAGCGACAGCAGAAGGAAAATTCAATAAGGCCTCGGTCGCTAATCCACCATCTCCAGCAAATCGATCTCTTCCCATTCCTTGTCCAATAATATAACGGACCGTCCCACTCAGATCAGGTGTTTGAGTGTAAGCCTTTTCTGGACTATCTTCGACATCCGCTAGTGGATCGAATTCTTCCACTGGTCCATCACTCACAACAGGTGCTAAAACGCTTTCAGAACTCATTGTTGCTTGTGGGGTAGACCCAGCAACCGTTTCGATGAGCCCCGTGACTCGCATCACACGACGAATAGCATGATTCTCTGAATCAGCAATATATAAATTTCCCTCTGCGTCAAAGCAAAGATTTTTCGGTTCATTCAAACAGGCCATCGTCGCCAGCGCCCCATCACCGCGATGCCCTGGCTCTCCACCTCCAGCTACCGTCGACATGACTCCCTTTGGACATTGATCCATCATGCCACGAGCTCTTTCAATTGCTTCACAATTTGGTCGCCCATTTCTCGAGTTCCGAGAAGTGTCGTACCTGGACCTTCAATATCTTTGGTTCGATAGCTTTGCTCAAGCGTCTTCTGAATCGCTGTTTCAATCAATTGAGCTTCTTTGGGTAAATCACAGGCATAGGTTAACATCATCGCGACGGACGCCATCATGCCAATAGGATTCGCTAGATTCTTTCCCGCAATATCCGGGGCACTGCCGTGGATGGGCTCAAACATCCCAACCGTGGCACCCACACTCGCTGAGGGAAGCATGCCAATAGAACCGGTCAACATGGCGGCTTCATCACTTAAAATATCTCCAAATAAATTCGTTGTGACAATAACATCGAACTGTTTCGGATAACGGACTAATTGCATCGCACAATTATCTACGTACATATGTCGTAATTCGACATCTGAAAAATTCTGATGTACTTTGATCACTTCTCGACGCCACAGCTCAGAAGACTCCAAGACATTAGCCTTATCAATCGAATGCACTAATCCTCGTCGTTTTTGAGCTGCCTGAAAAGCGACTTTTGCAATTCGGTGAATTTCTTCAGTTGTATACACCTCGGTATTAAACCCACGATGGCCATTCGCGATTTCTTCGATGCCTTTCGGTTTTCCAAAATAGATGCCGCCCGTCAGTTCACGAACAACGAGTACATCGATCCCGTCTATAATGTCTGGCTTTAAGCTGGATGCTTCGATCAAAGGCGCATACATTTTTGCTGGTCGAAGGTTGGCAAAAAGGCCAAGTTGCTCACGCAAGCCTAAAAGAGCTCGTTCTGGTCGTCGCTCATAGTCCAATCCTTCCCATTTTGGACCGCCTACCGCCCCTAACAGCACGGCATCACTGGCCTTGGCTAACTCCAACGTTTCCTGTGGCAAAGGAAATCCAGTCGCATCAATCGCCGCACCTCCAACTTGCGCCGATGTCAATTCAAACGTATGCCCAGAGACTTGTCCAATCGCCTCAAGAACCCGAACCGCTTGTGGCATGATTTCAGGACCAATGCCGTCACCAGGCAAAATCGCAATTCGTGTCTTCATCACTCCTCCAACAAGCAACAATCAAAAAAAGTTTAGATCGTTCTGCACGATCCCT
Source organism: uncultured Nitrospirota bacterium (assembly GCA_937139405.1). GTDB lineage: Bacteria > Nitrospirota > Nitrospiria > Nitrospirales > UBA8639 > Nitrospira_E. The sequence goes on along the minus strand of CAKZPV010000012.1, from coordinate 3,162 downwards.
CAATATCAAAAAACTCAACAATGAAAATTCCAGGCTTATAGATGAAGAGAAAGGTGGGACATGCGCCGCAACGACAATTTCGTGGAATAAGACTCCTCGTTAACACAACCCAATTTTTTGTTCGGCTCTGGCATGTCGTTCCACTAAATCTGCTAATTTATTGAGCGCATTGAGGTAGGCTTGTGCAGACGCCATGATAATATCCGTATCGGAACCATGGCCCGTGACCACTTCTCCATTTTCTTCAATCCGGACAGAGACTTCCCCCTGTGCATCGGTACCCCCAGTAATCGCTTTCACACTGTACGCCCGCAGGTGGCTTTTTGTTTCTGTCAAAGAGGCAATCGTACGATAGACTGCATCCACAGGTCCATCACCTGTTCCAGTTTGACTGGCTAATTTCTCATTGATAAGTAATTCCACCGTAGCCGACGGAGGTTCATTGAACCCACTTTCCACTCGTAATCCCTTCAATGAAAAACGTTCAGGAACCTTGGTGGCCGCTCTATTCACAATGGTTTCTAAATCTTCTTCAAATAATTCTTTTTTCTGATCAGCCAAATGCTTGAACCGTTCAAACGCCTCTTGCAATTCCTGATCAGACAGCGTGTAACCCAACGTCGCAAGCTCCTCACGAAACGCATGACGCCCGGATAATTTCCCCATCACTAAGCGACTCTGCGTCAAGCCGATCGACTCAGGACGAATAATTTCATACGTATTTTTTTCTTTCAGTAACCCATCTTGGTGAATCCCTGAGGTATGAGCAAATGCATTTGTCCCCACAATGGCTTTATTAGGCTGTACCACCATCCCAGTGATATTACTCACCAAACGACTAGACTTAGAAATTTCCTCTGTATGAATCTGCGTATCGGCTTGGTAAAAATCTTTCCGCGTACGCAAACCCATGGCAATTTCTTCCAATGACGCATTTCCTGCCCGTTCGCCAATCCCATTGATCGTACATTCAACTTGACCAGCGCCAGCATGAATGGCCGCCATAGAATTAGCCACAGCCAATCCCAAATCATTGTGACAATGCACAGAGATGGTCGCACCCTTGTCTCGAATCCGTTTACACAATGTCCGAATAATCTCTCCAAACTCTTGCGGAGTCGTGTACCCCACTGTGTCAGGAATATTCACAGTACTCGCTCCCGCTTCGACAACCGCCTCCACCACTTCACAGAGATACGACATATCCGAGCGAGTCGCATCCATTGGAGAATATTCAACATCAGAGACATAACTTCGCGCATGACCAACCATTTCCACTGCTCGCTTCAGCGCTTCCTCACGAGTCATCCGAAACTGATGCTTGAGATGAATGTCCGACGACGACAAAAAGGTATGGATACGGCATTTTTGTGCATCTTTTAGTGCTTCCCATGCTCGATCAATATCTTCAGGCTTCGCTCGAGCTAAGCTACAAATCACCGGGCCTTCGACTTCTTGGGCAATGCGATGAATGGCATCGAAATCACCAGGTGAGCTGAAGGCAAACCCGGCTTCAATGATATCGACATTTAAGCGCGCTAATTGCTTTGCCACGAGGAGTTTTTCTTCAATATTCATGCTGGCACCTGGAGATTGTTCTCCATCACGCAACGTCGTATCAAAGATCCGAATCATTCGTGTCATGATTGCGGCCCTCCCTCTTGAGCTTGATTACTCTGCTTCATGGCTCTTTGTTTCATAGCAGTTATTTAGGAAACTCGTCCGATGGCACATCGGCTTTTGATTTTTCACCGGTCATACCTGCAACAAGTTTCCACCCTTGCTCGACGACTCCAGAAAGCGCATAGACGGCAAAGACAACAAACAACATCGCCTGAGGATATGCTAATACGGCCATCAGAATAAGCACCGCATAGACTAGATAATTAAAATGGTGGTGTTCTTGCGCTTTTAATTCCTTCAGACTGCGATAGCGAAATGTACTCACCATCAAAAACGCTAATGACAGTGTAAGAACAATACCTAGAATCGGCTTAACACTTTCACCTAAGGCCACCACATGATGATCAAAAATTACCAGTGTAGCAATGACACCAGCGGCGCCAGGAATCGGAAGCCCCGTGAATGGCTTCTCGTTATTATTTGTGGTGGCTAACACGTTGTGCCGCGCTAAGCGAAGCGCCCCACAGGCTACAAACGCAAACATCACCGCTGCTCCCAACATTTTCGGTGTACTAAGTGCCCAGACATACACCAACAACCCTGGGGCCACGCCAAAAGACACGACATCCCCTAATGAATCATACTGTAAGCCAAAATCACTGGTACTTTTCATGAGGCGCGCAGTAGTGCCATCCAACACATCAAATACTATTGCCACAAGAATGGCGATGGCTGCGGCTTCAAAATTTGCTCCAAACACAAACAGGATTGAAGCGAGCCCGCTAAACAAATTTCCCGTAGTCAAAATATTGGGGATTAAGGAGACAACCCTTCGTCTTCGTGGCTGCTTCATGAAATTTCCACGCATGGTACCTCCGCTAGTATCGATGAGCCACCTTCCACTTTTGACCCAACCTTCACGTGAATCCTACTTGATTGAGGCAAATACACATCCATTCGTGACCCAAAACGAATCAAACCAAATCGTTCACCTTTTTCAACCTGTTCGCCTGGCACCACCCAGGACACAATACGCCTCGCAACTAAACCAGCAATTTGCACACACAAGACTTTGACGCCATCAGATCGACAGAGCATCAGCGCATTTTGTTCATTGCCACACGAAGCCTCAGGATGATCGGCCATCATAAATTTTCCAGGCTGGTAGACCATATTTTCCACGCTTCCACCAATAGGCATTCTGTTGATATGCACGTTAAACACATTGAGAAAAATGCTGATGCGAATACTTTGTTCTTTCAAATAGCGATGTTCGAATTCCGATTCCACAGCCACGACGGTGCCATCACCTGGTGATACAATCACATGCTCACCTGGAGGAATTTCCCGAGCAGGATTTCGAAAAAACCAGGTCGTAAAAAGAGTGAGAAACCCGAAAAACCAGGTCGCCCAGACCCCTCCTATCATCCAAGCACCCAGGGTGAGGAGGCCACCTATGACAATAAAGGGAATACCTTCTTTGGCGACGGGAATATCTTTCGCCCGATCAGCCATGCGTGATACGTCTCATTAATTTTT
>CAKZPV010000011.1 GCA_937139405.1 uncultured Nitrospirota bacterium | reverse complement strand
GAAAATACGGGTATTCCAGAGGTAGAATGCGACACTCCTTTGCCAAAAGGGGTCTGGCACTCAGAAATTCAGACATCACCGGACCATATGGGAACCAAGTTAGAGCAAAGGGCTCGCTTGGAAACGGCGCTATTAAAACGTCGACAAAATCGGGATCGGGAAAAGAGTAGGGCAACAGCCCTCAAATAGGATCGGCGGGCCGTAGGCTTCTTGGTATCGGGTGTAGCAATTCGGACATACCACCGTCGCCCCCAGAAATTCAAATCAAGGCATCGTTTATGATCACAGGCCCAATCGCGCGAGCAATCACGCGTTCAATCAGTTTTAGCCCTACAGCGGGTAAATATGGTGCAACGCCTGACCCCGAATTAATCTCTAACGGTACCTTCAACGCAGACATTATCGGCTGGTCATCTCATTCAACAGGCACGGGTAGCATTGCATGGGATGCGTCTGGGGCTATGGCAGTAACAACGGTAGATTCGTCTAACCGTGGCGCTGCAAATACGAGCTTCGATACAGTCATCGGTCAGGAATATTCCTTTTCAGGGCGCCAAGGCACTGGGAATTCCATATTCCAAATTGGCAATTCAGCAGGCAATGGTGCGCTCTTTCAATCAGGCAATACCGATAGCCAGGTTATCACCACAACATTCACGGCTACAGCCACAACTACGTATGTTTCAGTTCTAAATTTCAACACCATCGGCGTTGCCTTGGTCGACGATATTTCGGTCAAAGCTATCTCATGACCTCCAAAAGGAGAAATTCACATGCCAGAACCTGTAACAGGAACGTTCAGTGACACCGGTTCATCGGCCCAAATTATTGCCGACTTTCTCGCGATGGATCTTGGGTTCGCGGGTGTTGCATCGGTAAACATTGAGCGAAAAATTGATGGAGTAAATTGGCGGTTGGCGGAAACGCACACCGAATCAATAAGCCTGAATGTTGAGACGAAAGGTTTCCCCATCAGATTAACCTGCACCGAGCATACAGACGATGTCGCTTACTCGATGATCCCAGTTCAAGGGACCGTTCGCAACTTTTAATCAGTGTCAATTTTATGGCCGGGCAAGAGAGAAGCGGCTCACAGACGGCCTTTTTTGATCAAAACAGTAGCAAATAAAAAAGGTTAGCCATGCAAGCCGGACCCGGAAGGCCCAAAGGATCACGCAATAATCCTTTCAAACAGGCGCTCAATGCTCAGCTCAAAGGTGAGGGTAATTACAAGAAGCTGCTGAAAATTGCAGACGTTCTCATTGCTAAGGCATTGGATGGAGAGATTGCGGCCATCAAAGAAATCGCGGACCGAACTGACGGGAAACCAGCCCAAGCCGTAACAGGGCCAAACGGGGGACCGGTTCAAATGGCAGTGTTCGACCCAACCAAACTGCAAGATCTATCAGACGAGGAGCTATCCGCCCTTGAACGTGCAACTGAAACAGTCGGAATTGCTATCAGCAATCCAAGCGGAGAAGCAGAGGCGGATTGAAGCTGAGCGGTTTGATGCCGAGATATTCAGCGCGGGGGCTAACCTATCATCCTTCATCAAAGCAGCTTGGCATGTGTTAGAACCGGGGACACCCTATCATCATGGTTGGCACATCGATGCAATTGGAGATCATTTAACCGCGGTTACTGAGGGCGAGATAAACCGACTGCTGATCAATGTCCCGCCAGGAACCATGAAATCCATGGCTGCAGGGGTATTTTGGCCAGCATGGGAGTGGGGGCCTCAAAACCTCGCACATCATCGCATATTGGGCACGTCACATAGTGGCAACTTGGCCATCAGAGATAATCTCAAGATGAAACGTCTTGTTGAAAGTGAGTGGTACCGAGAGAGATGGCCTCATGTGGCGCTGACTGGCGATCAGAGAGCCAAGACCAAGTTTGAGAACACATTGACTGGGTTTCGCGAGGCGATGGCCTTCACAAGCCTGACAGGGTCAAGAGGGCATCGCCTCATCATTGATGATCCATTGTCGGTTGATGATGCAAGCTCCGAACCTGTTCGGGAGGGTGTGAATGAAACATTTCGGGAGTCGGCAACCACTCGTTTAAACGACCCAAAGACCAGCGCAATCATTGTGATTATGCAGCGCCTCCATGAAAGGGACGTGTCTGGTCTGATATTGGAAAAGAACTTTGGCTACGAACATCTCATGTTGCCCATGGAGTTTGAGCCGGAGCGTAAATGTCACACTTCGATCGGGTTTGAAGACCCCCGCAAAAAGGATGGGGAACTACTCTTTCCCGAACGGTTTCCTGTGGAAGTGGTTGAACGCGATAAGGCAACGATGGGTTCATATGCATACGCTGGCCAGAACCAGCAACGGCCGGCACCCAGAGAGGGCGGTCTGTTTAAGCGGGCATGGTTTGAAATAGTGAATGCGGCGCCGGTTGGCACCAAATGGCTAAGAGGTTGGGACCTTGCCGCCAGCACAACCCAAAGGGCTGCATACACGTCCGGTGTAAAGATTGGCAAAAAGCCAGATGGTTCATACATCGTTGGCCATGCAGTTAGAGACAGGCTGTCCCCAGGCGGCGTTGAACGACTGATGAAGAATACGGCCAGTCAAGACAGTGTGGAATGCTCAATATCCTTGCCTCAGGACCCAGGACAAGCAGGTAAGGCACAAGCCAAGCATCTGGTGAAAGCACTCGCTGGTTACACGGCTAAAGCAACACCGGAGACGGGCGACAAAGTAACCCGGGCAGAACCCCTGTCGGCTCAGGCTGAGGCAGGCAATGTGACTATCCTAAAAGGGGAATGGAATGAGGCATACCTTGATGAGCTGTGCAATTTCCCCAATGGGGCTTTCATGGACCAAGTAGACGCATCAAGCCGCGCGTTTAATGAGCTGGCACTGCCCCGCCAGGCGAAGTCTTCAACAACAACCATCATTGGGATGCATTAAATGGCTGATGTAGAGGAAAAGCATCCCGATTACACCACCGAGTCAATCAATGAATGGGCGTTGATGAGGGCTACCAAAAAAGGTGAGAGTGAGATCAAGCGAAAGGCTGAGCTGTACCTACCTAAGCCCAGCGGGTTCACCATGGCGTCGGATGGTGGTACCGCTATGTACAATGCCTATCGTAAGAGAGCACAGTTTGAGGAAATCGTCTCTCCAACAATTTCATCCCTGATCGGCCTTGCTCACAACAAGGAAACTGAGATTGAGCTGCCAGAATCGATGAACTACATCATTGAGAAGGCCAACAAAAAAGGCCTAACTCTCAACGCATTTCATCAAAGCATCACTCGAAATCTACTCACTACCGGCCGTTACTGTATTCTAACAGATGCACCGGTTGATGGTGGTGAGCCCATTCTGTGTGGCTTTATCGGTGAAACACTCATCAATTGGGATGAGGGTTCTGAGTTCTATGTGATTGACGACAGTGGGCCAGTACGAAATGGCTTCAAATGGACTGATCAAAAGCGTCACATCGTTCTTGAACTGGTCGAAGGAAAATATGTCCAAAAGATCTACATTGATGGTGTCGAGGCTGTAGAGCAGATAGAGCCAACCGCTCTCGGCAACAAGGCAATGGACCGAATACCGTTTGCGGTGGCGAATGCTTTGGATATGACTCCAGACATTCAAACGCCTCCTCTCATTGGTGTGGCTCAAGCTGCGTTGGCCAACTATCAGCTATCAGCGGATTATCGCCATCAATTGTTTATGAGCGGCCAGGAAACGCTGGTAGCCATCAATGGTAAGGGCCCAACCGCCGTTGGAGCTGGTGTTATTCATGAAATGCAAGGTGCTGAGGGTATCGATCCAGACCTGAAGTATGTTTCGCCTACTTGTTCGGGCATCGAAGCCCATAAGGAAGCTATGCAGGCCAATCGATCTACAGCAGCAACGGCCGGTGCTCGGTTATTGGAGCAGCAGGACGGCAACAAGCAAGAGAGCGGTGAGGCTCGAGGGCTTCGATTTACGTCTGAGACAGCCAGCTTGCAGTCAATTGTAAACGTCTCTGCTCAGATACTCGAGCGCTCATTGCGTGATGTGGCCTTGATGAAAGGTCTCAATGAGGATGACGTGTCTGTCACACCTCCAAAAGACCTGATGGATCAGACGCTAAACCCACAAGATGCCAAAGCACTGGTTGAGGTTTGGCAGGCTGGTGGTGTGTCACATCAGACACTTGATGAGAATTTGCAGCGGGGCGGCATTCGCTCGAAAGAGCGAACCTTTGAGGAGGAAATCGTTCTCATAAACAGCGTTGATGATGCTGATGAGGATGATGATCTCCAGGCCGCTGCCTGAGTAACCGCCATCGATGATGGCAAAAATGCTGCCGAAGGCGGCTCCCTAACTGAAAGGAAGGCCGATGGCCCTCAAATCCGTACTGGACAGCCTGGACGATGTCCCGGAAGCACTGAAAGAGCACTACAAGGCTAATGAGGATGGCAAATTCATCCTTCAGGTCGAGGGCTCAGATAGTCTGCCAGATGTTGCTAATCTGAAAAATGCCTACACCCGCGTAAAAGATGATCGCGATGCGATTAAAACTGAACGTGACACCCTCAAAACCAAAGTGGAAACATTCCCATCTGATTTTGATCAGCAAAAGTGGGATGATGCTAAGGCCGGCAAGAAAGTCGATGACACTGCCCTGGTCGAATTGCGCAAAGAGCTCGAAGCTGAGCGCGATACAGAGAAGACCAGAGCCGATCAGGCCGAGGCAAAACTCTCAAACTTTGGAACTGAACGGGATCTAGATGGCGCTCTGCTTGAAGCAGGGGTCACTGATGCCGCTTTGGTCAAGGGTGCCCGCGCCATTCTGGCTGGTTCCGTCAAAACCAGTGATGAGGGCAAAGCTTACGTTGACACCGATATGGGGCCAGTTCCTCTGGGTGAGCACGTTAAGCGTTGGGCTGCTGGTGAGGGCAAAGCCTTCGTGACCCCTGCTAAGGGCGGCGGCCAGCAAGGCAAGGATGACAACAAAACGGGTTCCAAAAAATGGAGCGAGATGACCTCAGGTGAGAAAACTCGGCTCCACCAAGAAAACCCGGAAGAATACAAGCGCGTCAAAGAGGCCGCCTGACTTCCTTACCACAAGGACTAAATACAAATGGCTACCGTACAACTATCTGATATCGTTGATGTCACCGTCTATCAGGACCTTGAGCCTGTTAATAACCCTGAGAAATCAGACTTGGTTGAGGCAGGCATCATCGTCAATGATGAAATGCTCAATGGACTAGCCAGCGCTGCTGGTAAGCTTGCTGAGTTGCCATTCTGGAACGATATCGATCCGACTGATGAACCTAACCTTTCATCGGATGATCCAGCATCATCTGCAACCGCGGATAAAGTCGACCAGGGTGAGCAAATCTCCCGCAAGGCCTTCCTCAACAAAGGCCTATCGGCTTCCAACCTCGCTCGCGAATTGGCTTTGGGTGATGATGCTCTGCAGCACATCCGCAACCGTTTCGGTACTTACTGGACACGTCAACAGCAACGCCGTTTATTGGCTTCATCGCAAGGCGTTCTTGCGGATAACGTGGCCAATGACAGTGGTGATATGGTTCATGACATCGCGTCTGAATCCATTGCTGGCCAATCCGCCTCAACTCGTTGGTCAGAAGCAGCATTCATCGACGCTGCATTCACCATGGGTGACATGGTGGATGGCATTACTGCTATCGGCATGCACTCTATGATTGCTAAGCAGATCACTGAGCAGAATGGTGCTGAGGATGTGCGTGATAGTGAGGGAAACCTCTTGTATCAGGCATACAAAAATCGCCGCATGATTGTCGATGACACTCTGCCCATAGTTGCTGGTTCAACTGATGGCTTCAAGTATCTGTCCATTCTTTATGGTCCAGGTGCTTGGGGCTTTGGTTCTGGTTCTCCGGTGAAACCTGTGGCTGTCCAAGAGGAGGAAGCGCAGGGCGATGGTGCCGGCGTTGAGACCCTTTGGGAGCGTAAGACTTGGATTACGCATCCTTTCGGTTTCCAGGCTACCGGCACACCAGCAGCAACCAGCTTTACCACAACTGAGTTGAAATTGGCCGCACAATGGGACCGCGTCGTTGCACGTAAAAGCGTCCCAATGGCGTTCCTCTGGACTAACTAAGTCCCATTATCTCCCCCGAGGGGAGAGTAGAACAACTAACATCGGGGCTGGGAAACTGGCCCCGATGTTCTTTCAACCGGAGAACTATTATCATGGCTAAGAAGCCCGCAACAAAGAAGAAAACCGCCCCGCGCAAAACCGGCAAGATCAACAAGGATGGCTTGCAGGCCGGTGTTGAGGTGACGGCCGAGCAACACGCTGCTGGTGTCCAAAAGCACAAGCTCGCTGCCAAAGAGGCCGCAATTGCTGAAACTGAGACTGCTGCATAGTCATGGCTTTGACTGTTGAGACTGGCACAGGTTCCGCAACTGCTGATGCATTCATTAGCTTGGCTGATGCCGACACGTATCACACCAACCATGGCAACTCGACATGGACAGGAACGGATGAACTCAAAGAACAAGCAATCAGGCGAGCAACTGCCTATCTCAGCAATTCAGTCGATTGGGTCGGAGCAAGAGCGAACCTTAGATCACAAGCTCTGGCTTGGCCCAGATCTAGCACCTATGATTGTGATGGAACCCTTATCCTTACCACTGAAATTCCGATTGAGGTGGTCAATGCAGCTGCAGAGTTGGCCCTTAGGGAAATTGTAACTCCAGGCTCTCTCACTCCTGATGTCACCCTCACTGAAAGAGTGAAAATGGAGAAGATTGGGGATCTGCAAACGACCTATGCTGACACTCCAATTAGTGCTGATTCCTCCAAGCCAATCATATCTATGGTTGAAGACATGATCGCATGTTTCGTTGTTGGAGGTGGTGGCGAAACAGTGTTTGTTAATCGAGCATGAGCACCTTCGACTATGCAAGGGCTGAGACGACGGCTCAACGGCTAATAAAACGGTTCGGGCAGGCAGTTACGTTGACCAAAACGACTGATGCACTCATCGCCTACGATCCGAAGCAGACAGAAACGTCCTATACGGTTCAGGCAGCTCAGTTGAACTACAATGAAAAGGATATCGACGGAACACTCATCCAAACCGATGACAGATTGGTTTACATTTCAACGGAGGGGTTGGCTGTGATTCCAGAAGTGGATGACACCCTTACGATCAACTCTGTGGATCTGAACATCATCTCAATCATGCCTTTGGCTCCGGCCGGAACGGTTGTCTATTGGAAAGTGCAAGTGAGAGCAGCATGACAACGATTGCCTACAAAGACGGCGTCCTAGTCGCTAACAGCCGATCATATGCCGGATCCAAGATGCCACTGGGACGGAAATCGAAAATACATCGTCTGGCCGACGGCTCGTTGTTCGGTTGCAGCTCAAGCAAAGTGGGTCAACCTGAGAAGTTCCGCCGTTTGGTGGAAGAATTTGGTGTTGAACACACCTTTGAGAAAGAGGTGCTCGCCCAGGCCATTGTCATCAAACCCAATGGTGACGTGTTTTACTTCAATGATGAAGATGCGTTTTCAGGCCCAATCGAAACCGACTGTTTAGCCATCGGGTCGGGAGAGGAATACGCCATCGGCGCCATGTTGCACGGTGCTACTGCTCAAGAGGCGATAGTAATCGCAGCAGAGTGTGATGTCTGGACCGGTGGAGAACTTGAAACTTTAATACTCAATGACAATTGAGGAGCTGTTGGCTCGATACGAGCGGGGACTGCGCAACGCATTCCTGGAGTCGATCAAAGACATTACAAGCAGGGCGCAGATTGGTCAGATAACCCGTGCTCTTGAGCAAGGTGATATCAACGCCGCTGTTGAAGCCATCTTTGTTGACAGAGCGGCCTACGCCAAGTTTGAAGCCTTGATTGAAGAAGCTTACGGCGAGGGTGGTATCGTTGGGATTGAAGATGCTGGCGATATCCGTGATACGGACGGGCAACGCACTATAATTCGCTTCAATGGACGCAACCTGAGGGCAGAACGCATCCTCAGAGAGCATTCATCCAACATGGTGACGAATATCATCAGGGAACAAAGACAGGGCATCAGAGAGCATCTCACGGCCGGCATGGAGGCAGGAAACAACCCTAGGTCTACTGCGTTGAATGTTGTGGGCAGAATTGACCGAGCCAGTCAACGCCGGACCGGTGGTATTATCGGCCTGAATCTACCTCAACAAAGAGCAGTGCTAAAGGCTCGTGAACAGTTGGAGAGTGGCGACTTTTCGGCGTTTAAACAGAGGAAATTGAGAGACAAGCGTTTTGACAGCGTACTGAACAAAGCCGCAATAGAGGGTCGAAGCCTCACTGCGGATGAAGTCAACCGGATCATAGCGCGCTACAATGACCGCTTGCTAAAATTGAGGGGTGTAACCATCGGGCGCACGGAATCGCTCACAGCGCTCAATATGGGGGCATACCAAGCCATGCAGCAGATCATCGATAGCGGTAAAGTCGATGCTGAGAATATTGAGGGCACATGGGATAGCGCAGGTGACCTCAGAGTGAGGTTTTCTCATGCTGTGGTGGATGGAAAGAAAGTCAGATTTGGCCAGAGCTGGGTAATGCCATCCGGTGTCCTAATGAAACACCCGGGAGATCCCGCAGGTGGTGGTGCTGAGGTGATCAATTGTCGCTGTGTCGCAAGGTGGCGCATCAACTACAGGCCGAACCGATGAACGATAATATTGACTATCAAAGAGCTGGCAATCGATTTGGTTGGTGGCTCGGATCAATGATCAAGTGGCTTGGTTTATTGGGCGGTCTCTGGTTCCTGGTGGAAAGAGTCAGTGGCTAAATCATTCACCGCTCAGGTCGAAGGTTTCGCTAAGAAAACGGTCAAATTGCAGGAGGCAATCCTCAAAGAGAGCACTCAGCGACTTATGGAGAGAATGCAGACACCAAGAGGCAAGGGCGGCAATCTGCCTGTAGACACAGGCTTTCTCAGGGCCAGTTTTCATGCATCGCTTAATGCTCCTGTATCTGATGTGAAATTCAAGGTTGGTGGGGCGGCATTTGGCGGAGGAGATGATTACGCCTTCGTAATCGCTGGTGCATCGATCGAGGATACGATTTACGGAATGTACACGGCCAACTATGCCGGGTTCGTTCACTATGGTGAGGGCGGAGTCCAATGGGTGACGCTGGCTGCCATGCAATGGAATGCAATTGTTAACGTGGTGGCGAAAGAGTTCAGTCGCTAGACTTCTCCGAGGCTGCCAATACACCAAACTGCAGACCAGTCAGAACCTTCCTTGCACCATCAAGGGCGGTCTTGCCGTGTTCTGTTTCTGCCGTATCGACACCGAGTTCTTGTTGAGCCTTTACGAGCTTTTCATGCACCTCGTTATCGGTCAGTTCTTTTGACATATTGGAAAACCTGCCATGGGCGCGAATGTAGAGTCGGATATCAAGGTTGCGTTATTCGATCGCCTTAGAGACGCCATCGGACTTTGGCCTGTGGCATACCCAAATGTCAAATTCACCGTTCCTTCGAACAAACGATATCTGCGCGTTTCTCATCAACCAAATGAGACGCAGACCCCGTTTTTGAGAGCTGGTGAAAAGGAACATGAAGGGCTCCTACAGGTCACCGTTGTTGAGGGTATCGGCAAAGGCGACATCAAGGCGACTGATCAGGCCTCATTGGTCGTTCAATTGTTCAAGCATCTGACGGAAATATCCAGCCTATCTGGGAATATCCAAATACCTCGGCAACCATCTGTGGCGCCGGGGTTCAATACCAAAACTACCTACGAACTGCCGGTGACAATCCGTTATCGACTTTTCTCTGACTAGCCACGAAAGGAACCTCAGGAATGGCTGTTAAGTACACATATAACGGAACCGACGTTTTCATCTGCGCAACTACGCAGGCGGCGGACCTCGACCAAACTGGCTTTGAAGCCCTCACATGGATACAAATCAACGGCGTCGGTAATGCCGGGGAATGGTCCACTGAGGACAACATTCTCTCATACAACACTGTTGATGAGGATGTATCGCAAAAGCAGAAAGGCATTCGAAATGCGGGAGATCCCGTCATTGAGGTTGCTCGTGATGCGGCCGATACTGGTCAAGATACGTTGCGCATTGCTGCAAACTCCGCCCTGTATTATGCCCTGAAACGGACATTGCCGGACGGTACAAACCAATACACTCGGGCTATTATTGGTGGTCCAAGCCGACCAGGCGGAGCCAATGAGGATTTCATTCTCGAGCAGTTCAACGTCGGTATGGTTCAATTGGTTCTTGAGGACGCATAAGCAATGGATCTCGGTACACTTGTAAAAACTGATGGGCTTCACCGCTTGGAATTGGTGCATCCCATCAGCGACAAACCTCTCGGCGTAACCTTTGAAATACGGTCTTACGAGAGCAAAGAAGTAAAAGACATTAGCCGCGAACATGCTGACAAGTTCCTCGGAAAACAGCGCCCAAAGCTGCAAACCGCTCAACTTGAAGCCGAATTACTGGATAAAGCTACAACGTCAATTGCGTCTTGGGATTGGGGCGAAAACACCCTTGGTGATTTGGACCTAGAATACTCATTTGAGAATGTCAGACTCGTTTTAGATACGCATGGTTGGATCTATGACCAAGTGTCGAGGGCGTCCGAAGACAGAGGAAATTTTACCTCGAAGTAGGTGAGATCCTCAGCAATGCAGTTGAGATCGCAGGTCGCTATGACACGGTATCGGATAGCGACAAGCTCACCCGGCGCGAGCGCAATGACAACTTTGGGGTAGAAAGCCCTGTTCAATCTGAGTGGCTACCGTGCTCGTTTCTGCTGGATTGGTTCTATGAGATCAATGGTTCTCGGGTATGGACAGAGGCGGGCCCACAGCGCCTCACATACGCAGAGTTAGCCTTTTGGATGATGTGTACCAAAACAGCGGTGAATGCCCATGAGGTCGCAATACTGAGGCAAATAGATGCTGCCTGGTGTCGATCGGTAGGTGGGGAGATGTCGGCGATCAGTGAACGGGAAAAGTCTTCATGATGAAGTGCATTCCGATTTCAGGATTGAGAACACTTTCTTCAATCCTACTATTGGAAACTTCCCTTGCTTGTCGTCACTCTTGAAGGCGATTGTTTGCGTAGCCTTCAATAAAAAGTTCATAAACCGATCATTGTCTTTGGACGATGCGGCCAACCTGTTCCCGACGATAGGGAATTTTCGGGCGACAACCGTTATTTCCTCAGTAGTGTCGCCGCTCTTAAATTGAGCGGATACTGTGTCAGTAAACATCATGAGCCGCTTGGGAGAGAAGCCGACAGACAATTCGCCTGCATCACAAAGCATGTAGATCGTTCCGCTATCGAATACCTGACCAATTTCGGTGACGTGGCCTACCGCTGTGATGTCCTGAGAAAAGGTGTCTTGATAGTAAGAAATGTTCCAACCTAGTTCAGGTCCATCGGACATTGCTGGTGTCGGAAACAAGCATAGACAAGCGATTAGTGTGGATTTTTTCAATTTACTTAGCCTTCCGCAGTGACACCAACGTAGTCAATAAACATCGAGAAATGCAATGGACATAGCAAGACTGGGTATTGCTGTTGAAACAGTGGGCCCAAAGAAAGCGGCTGCTGAGCTGCAAAACCTGACGGGTGCTGCTGCTCGCGCTGAAAACCAAATGGACACGCTTCACAGCACATCAGGCGTTGTATCCACATCGATGACATCAACCTCGGCCGCTGTCCGGGCCAATAGTGCCGCCTTGCAAATAAACGCGAAAGCTGCTCGGGCTGCATCATTCCAACAGAAGAACCTCGTGTTCCAGTTGAATGACGTTTTCGTCTCGTTGGCTTCTGGAATGAACCCGATGATGGTTGCTATCCAACAGGGTTCACAGATTGGCCAGATCTATGGTCCAAATGAAGGTGGTATTGGTCGTGCCTTCAAAGAGACTGGCCGGTTAATAGTTGGTGTGCTAACCAAATTTCCATTGGTCACAGCAGCGGTTGGATTGGCGGGTGCAGTTTTTGCTGGATTAGCATTCGAAATCAACAAAGGTCGCAAAAATACGGTCAGTCTTGGCAACGTGTTTCTCGCGACGGTCAGCGTGATTGCTGGCCGTATCTATTCGGTCTTGCAACCTGCCATCCTCGCTATTTCCCCATGGTTTGCCGCGGTATGGAATGCCGTGAAAACGTCGACCAAATTTGTGATCAACCTCATTGTTGGTGGAATGGTTGGAGCCGCCGCTGCCATTCGTGCTGCCTGGGCTGATCTCCCCAATGCCTTTGGCTTCATCGGGTTTGCAATAGCCAATTCATTCCTCAAGGGGATTGAGAACATGGTCAAATCCGCGATCGATGGAGTAAACCAGATTGTCGACTACATGAACCAGATTCCCGGCGTCGATATGGGCAAACTGGACAGTTCCGGTATTACCGGCTCATTGCAACTGGACAATCCATTCTCCGGCAAGGCAGTTGGCAAGAGTGTTGGTAGTGCCTTCAAGAAAGCTCTGGGGCAGGACTTCGTTGGTGACCTGTTCAATGACATCGAGGCAGAGGCCATAAAACGGCAGGCCAAGACCGATGCCAAAAAAGATAAAGGTAAGAAGGGCAAATCCGACGCCCAGAAACTCGCTGACCGATACTCGGCCATTGTCCGTGACCAAAAACAGTACATAGCAGGCTTGGAACTAGAAAAATCGTTGCTTGGTCAAAGTGCAATGGAACGTGAGCGTATGACCGTTGAAGCCAAGCTAATCAACAAATTGGAAGATGCCGGCATAAAGCTCACTGCAGAACGGGCCAAAGAGATAGCCAACCTTGCTGAGCAAAGCGCTCAGGTGAAATTTGGCCTAGCCCGGGCAAAGGCTGAGATGGAGGGTATGAAACAAGTTGGCTCTGATCTTGGGGGTATCTTCAAAGGCTTGCTTGATAACACGCTGAGCTGGAAGGATGCGGCATTTCAAGCCGTTCAGTCCCTCCTCAAGTATCTCAACCAGGTAAATGTTGCTGGGGGTGGCAAAGGTATTCTTGGTGGTGGTTTCTTGCAGTCGTTTATAGGCGGAGCATTGGGCATTACTTTTGACGGAGGTGGTCACACAGGACCGGGAGCACGTTCGGGCGGTGTAGATGGCCGCGGCGGCTTCCCCGCCATTCTCCATCCAAATGAGACGGTAATAGACCACACCAAAGGCCAATCAGCAGCCAACAACAATGTGATTATTACGGGCAGCATCATGGTCTCATCCGATGATGAGAAGTTCACCGCTCAGATGACCCAGATATCAGCCAGCACTGTTAGGGCTGCCACGCCTGCAATTGTTGATCAATCCGTCGCCAAGTCAGGTAGTGCGCTCGGCAGTGGTAAATTCGATAAATCAATGACGCGGTTCAGCAGTAAACCAATGGTGGTAGCTCGATGACCGCGGCACCCGCGTACCTCGAGAAACCTCTGCTCGGCACCTATGCAACATCAATTATTGACACTGTCGCCAGGGATTCATCTGAACTAGGAAAGATGAGATTTAGACGCCGGACAACGGGCGTCGATTATCGCTACAGCTTCAACCTGCTGTTGACCAAAGCAGATGTTGCCCTGCTCAAAACGTTCTATGAGACGACGCTGCTTGGCGGGACAGGGGAATTTACATGGACATGCCCGGATGATGCAGCCACCAAGACTGTCTATTTTGAGACGCTACCAACATTCACAGACAGCGAGTTTGTTGGTTTCCGCATAGCATCGATCGAGTTGATTGATCAGTAATGACTGTTGCATCTGCCGAACTGAACAGGATCAACAAAGATCCAATTCAAACGCCCTATATC
Organism: uncultured Nitrospirota bacterium; assembly: GCA_937139405.1. Lineage (GTDB taxonomy): Bacteria > Nitrospirota > Nitrospiria > Nitrospirales > UBA8639 > Nitrospira_E. The sequence continues at coordinate 23,438 of CAKZPV010000011.1, read as the reverse complement.
TATCTAATGGAATTCTGGGTCCGCGATGATGAGAGCACCAAGATTCGATTAGCTCTCAACAATGAGAATATCACTTCGAATACGTTCGTTTACTCGGAAGCGCATCTCAATGTTTCCATGCCGGATGGCAATGATGGGATATCGTCTGTCGATATTTCGGTTTCCAATATTGACCGCGTGATTGGGTGGCAAGTTATGGCATTGAAAGAGGCGCTCATTTGCAGAGTGATGACAATCAATTCAGCGGACCCGGACACCATCATTCAAGATACGTATGACGGTTTTTATTTGAGTAATCCAACAATTGATGCGGAAACAGTGAGTGGTGAATTGCTTCCTATATTGAGATATGGAGAACCCATCTATGGAGGTGTTGAAGACCGGTTTTTCCCTGGACTTTGATCGGTTTTTTGCGGGTATTCGAACAGTACCCTATCAGGCGGGTGGCACTGATCTGGGCGGTTTTGATTGTTGGGGATTGGTAGAGATTTGGTTCAAGCATTGGTTTCGCAAGACGTTGATCGAGCGCCAGTCAGGGCAATCGCAGCCTGCTGAAATGCTCAGGCAATATCATCGATTTCGGAAAGAGTGTGTTCGCCTAAATAAGCCGGAAAATCACTGCATCGTCATCATGTACGACGAGGAGTCGCGTGTCCCAAGAGAAGGGCACTGCGGCATCTATTTCAATTCAAACGTGCTTCACATGGAAAGGGGGCTCGGTCTATGCAACAGCGGATTCTCGCACCCTTCAATCCAGAGAAGATTGGCCGGACTCTATCGACACCCTGCGTCTCAAGTGAGCTGATTACAGGACTGAGTGCACCGGAAGAGGTTCGCTACATCATTGGGATGAGCATTGAAGATATTGCCAACTTAGCAAAAGCTGAGTTGAGCCATATGTGGTGCGAAATGTTCAATGGAGAAGGGTGGGAGATTGTGCCGCGTGAGCGCTGGCGTTTCATCCGCCCCAAACTAGAAAACATGCTCCGCTTTACAATACCCATGCAAGGCGGAGGTGGTACCGCTAGGAGTATATTCGGCATTTTGGCAGCGGTGGCCATAGCTGCTGTTGCCGGACCATTGGGAGTAGCTTTGGCCCCTCTTGTTGGCATTGCCGAGGCAACGGCCACAGCATTGATCGGGGCTGCTCTTACAGTAGGGGCATCATATCTCGGGTCTGTGTTGTTTCCGCCGGCCACGGGAGAGCAGGAAGCGGCATCCAGGGCGGATCAGGATGCAAGAACCCTCACTCAAGTTGAAACCGATCAGAATATCATTGCTCGGGGTGGTTATCTCACAACCGTATTCGGTAAACGTAGAATTCTACTTCAGGAGGCTTGTCAGCCCAGAACCTACATCAAAGAAGGTGAGATCAACCTTGATCGTACTTTCGTTTGGAAAGGAAAGCATACTCTCACGGATCCAGAGGGAGATGGTAACCGACTGAGCGAATTTGGAACTGTTGTTGCAACGCAAACGCGAGATGGAGATGACGCTACGCCGGTCGAAGCTTTGGTCACCAAAGTCGCAAAGACAACCGCTATTCAACAGGAGCTACCATCATTCGACCTGGATGGTGCGAAACTTGAAGACCAGGCAACCCCAGCCAACTCAGAACCACGCGAGGTGCAGTTTGCCCTCCCGTTCCGCAAGAATATGGAGGAAATGGCCATTCGGTTCACCATGACGGGGCTGATGTACACGGGCAATGATAGTTCTGAGGTGGCCATACCCCTAAGATTGTATTTCAGGCTCAAGGGCTCGTCTTCATGGGATGCAATTGGAGAAATACACATTACGGGGCGAGAGCCGGGTGAGATTGCTCGCGACATTCGTTTTCGTTGGGATAACAAGTTCAACGAACAAGACGGCGGTAGCGATATTGATGGTGCGCTGACCTATCGGATTTTCTCTCGTGTGCCACCTTGTTCTTACACAGTTTCCGATGGAGAGACCGGCGATCAATTTCTTGCTGATAGCTACTTTAGAAGTAGCGCGACCACACCACTTGCCAGCACTAATATTCGCTCACGACGGTCGGGTTTACGCATCACCCTTGATGAAACGTTGTTTCCAAAAGGTGAATACGAGTTCAAGATTCAACGCGGACTGATCTATTCCGCTGCATCATTCGATGATTCATATACCTTGTCCGGAAATGTTCCGCATTTCTTTAAGGGTAGGGATCTGGCTGGCATATGGTCTGTCGATGTTGAGCAAGGTGCCTACCCAACGAGACTAACTCTCAATGGCGCCCAGGTCGTACAAGACGATTTGCCCGTCTATCAGCCGGGCACTGGTGTGTTTGACGTTCGATCAAAGCAGACTCTAAAATCAGTTACCGCTGAACTTGAAGCGCACGTAGAAACCTGGAATGGTTCGGTTTGGGGCAGCGCTGGTGTCACCAATAATCCCGCCGCCCATTTTCGCCACGTCCTAAAAATGATTGTAGCGCGAGAGCGTCTCAACACAAACTTGATCAACTCATCTATCCTTCAGGATTGGTATGAAGAGTGTGCGGCGCAAGATTATAGGCTCTCATATGTCTACACGGGTGGCGATCAATTCGAGACGCTTCGACAAATAGCCGCTGCTGGATTTGCTCGGATAACCAATGATGCCGGGAAGTACGGAGTGGATTATTTCCACGATCGATCAAGCCAAACACCGGTCATGACGTTTAGTCCGCACAATTCGAGACGCATTGCGTTTCAAAAGCGTGTACCAGAGTTTCCTCATTCATGGCGCGTTAAGCTGGCCAATGAATTGAACTCCTACAAAGTTGAGGAATTCACATTCGCCTCACCGTTCAAGCGAACGTATGAGGGGTTTGAATCCCTTGAGCTGGTCAATGTGTCGCGAGAGATCGACGCCAAACGACGCATCCTGTTCGATGCTTATTCTCGCTATCATCAAGACTTTGTTGCTGTGGTGGATACCAGTGTCGAAGGTCATAATTTGGAGAAAGGGTCTCTCGTCGGCGTTGTGACTGATATAGCGGGAGACTTTCAATACGGAGCGCGTATTCGAGAGAAGATCAGTGCCACTCAATATCGGATTGATGTTCCAATCCCGACACCATCAGAAGTTGAGATTTACTCTCAAACCAACTTGTACAACCTCGACAATATGTACGAGGCCGGGATGAAGCAGAACATCCACATAACAGCCTCAGATGGCCCAGAAATGCGAACAATCACAAATGTGGTTGATGATGTCATCACTATTGCTAGCGCCTTTTCTACGGCGGATGACGCCAGTCTCATTGGCACTCACTGTACAATCGGGCCTGAAGAGAATGGGAACTTTCGGATGGTGGTTGATGAGATCGACAGATCCGGGGATTTCGGCTCGACACTGACCTTAGTGCCAGAGGCTCATATCATTTACGAACAGATGCAGAAGGTGGCCTAATGGCAACGATGCGGCAAATCGACAAACAGTCGATCGATGGTGACGGAATTCTGTCAGGCATTGATCACACGGATCAAGCGTCCGATGCGATCAAAGCGGTTTTTGATGGTGAAGGTGGGCAGCTCAGCAGCATCGGCGGCACGGCAACGGTCATTACAGGGGTTGCTTCGGTGCCGGACGGACTTGCCTACGTTGATGGCATGCAGTTTCGGTTCTTCACTACTTCGGCAGCGGCAGGTGCAACGACGATCAACATCAGTTCTCTTGGAGCTATCCCCGTCAAAAGGCGAGATGGAACCGTTATCAAGGCTGGGGATTGGAAATCCGGGCAGTTAGTCAAATTCACCCTCAAAACCTCAATCGCCTATCTTGATGGGCCCACCAACAATGAGGCTGCTAGTGAGCAGGATACTGCTTCAGAGGTTGGTACAATAATTCAATCTTGGGGTGTTGATGTTCATACCCAAACGAATAACGCGGTAGCTGTTGGCCTCAGTGATGTGACCGGTCAATCTGGAGATCTTTTGATATTCCCCAAACTGATTTGGGTGAATGCATCTTTTTCAACTCAGGCTACGAGAAGCTTGATGGATGAAACCAGAATTGGTTTTCCAAATACAGGAACTTATGGGGCTGGGGCGAGGGTTGAGTTCAGGGTGGATCAGACTAAGATCCATGACGTACTTTCCAGGGGGGGGGCACCTAGCCTTATCGATGGGGCTGGTAGTTTCAATACCGATCCTTTGACCTATCAATTGTCTGACTCCAACCCGCATGATTACGATTTGTATATTGATGATGACATTGGACTATCTCTAACCGTTCAGTGTCGTGGTCTCATCAAGCTCGTTCGACCGACCAGCACAACGGTCATTTCCTAACAACACAATTACAGGTCACTCATGACACAGACTTTAGCTTTTCGGGCGCGTCTCCGAGGGTATATCGATTCCCAATGGGACTTGGACCTTGGAGAATTTCAGGACGCCAATGGAGATCCAATCGATTTCTCAAGTCGGACATTTGTTGGGGAAATAAGATCAACTGCCGATGGAGATACGGTCCTGGTCACTCCAACTATTACCGGAACAACTACCGGTCACATTCTTATGCAGGCGCCGAATGCAGACAACAAGACATTGGATGAAGGTTCTGCAGTCTTCTCAATTATGGAGACTACAGCGGGCTCATGGGAGTTGGCTGGTGAGGGTGTAATCGATCTGTTCAAGCATGCTACTCGCAGTTCGGGAGATTTCTCGGCTTTTACCGATATTGGAGGTGGTCTGAGAGCGGTATCAATTGATGCCCTTGGAGATACGAGCTTTGTTCTAAGAGGACGCGATGGCATTACCTTGTCAGAGGTCACCACAGTTTATGACAACACTATCGTTGCTCGTGATGAAGCCGAGGGCCACAAAGATGCGGCTGCGATCAGTGCGAGTGATGCCGCCACATCTGCCAACCTTATGGATGAGCGGCTTCTATCTCTTGGTGATAAATTTTCCGAGACCACTGCATCAAAGAATGTCGTCAATGGCGCGGTTGCTACATCAGGTACGGACTACGGTCTCACATTTCCAATTGGTGTGACCGGGGTCTCGTCCTTCATCCAAATCCTCTGGCCCTTTGTTGGCAGCGGTCGAGTTGGAGATGTGGTGCGGCTTAAATTCAGGCTGATAACATCAGCTACTTTCACCCGCACTTTGAGCATGACATTTCAAGTTCGTATCAACGGCACCACAAGCGTAAACCGCACAGCAACTATCACCAAAGAAGTATTGAGCGGCGAGACCGTGTTTACCGCTGACTACACACTGCAGGGCGACGAGACAAAGCTGCAGCCATACATCAGTGTAACTGGTACCGCCACAACAGTCGAAGAGACAATGGAAGTGACTGAATTACGTCCTTCCAACTTGTCAAATGCAGATGCTGTAAAAACAGCAGAAGACGTCACCACTGACCTACGAGAAGCCGAGCTGCTTTCAGAGGCGATTGATAAGAGCGCGCTCAGTCTGGGAGATCAAAAGGGCTTGTCGGGGTTCACTTGGAGCCCGCAGTTTTTCAATGGGGCTGTAATTGATGGCGTTTACGGTGCCCGGGTTCCTGCAGGGCAAGTTGGTAATGTCACGTTACTTCAGTCCAAATGGGACATTGATGGCGCTGGACAGATCGGATTTCGCATCAAATTGCGATTGGGGTTCACAACCAGCGCTACGTTTACCCGCACAATTGGAAACCTTGTTTTTCAAGTGCAAACTTCAGGCGGAGTGGTTACTCGAACATCCTCAGCCACCATCACGACAACATTGACTGCAACGCGCAGGGTCTACGAAATAGACTATGTGCTGCAGGGCGATGAAACGCAGCTGACGTCCTATATTCAGATTACCGGCGGTGGAGTAGCTGCAACTGACGAAACGATCGAGCTTGCTGATTTCCTACCCTACTATTCCGACAGCACCAGTGATGTGAAAACAACCGGTGATCTAGCTCTCGATCAATTGCGAGCGTCAATACCAGGCGAAGTTAAGTCGATCGGTGACGTGTCCTACTTCTTTGGCTTTGGAAATATCCTCTCCGCATCTGTTTGGGTGCCGCAGGTATTTAATGGCGCGGTGATAGTCTCACCTTACACGATCAGCATTCCAACTGGACAGGTGGGCAATGTAAGCCTCTTGCAAGCTTTGTGGACTCCGACCACATCCGCTGTTGCCGGACGTGAAATCATGCTGAAGTTTGCATTTGACACTTCGGTAGCCTTTACCAGAACGTTGGCGAACCTGGTGCTTCAAATCCAAACATCAGGCGGGATTGTAAGCCGGGCGGCAGATGTCACTGTGGAATCAAGTGGCACCCGGATCATCTATACCGTTTTGTATACGCTGCAGGGCGATGAATTGACGCTACAGCCCTATGTTCAAATATCCGGTGGCGGAGCTGCTCTTTCAGACGAGACCATAACGGTCACAGAATTTGTGCCTTATTATATAACGGGTGGCAATGATGTGCTGACCGTGATGGACGAGGTGCTGGTTGAACGCACTTCGTCCAATGTGACGCCCATGGCTGAACGCATCATTGCCTATCAAGGCGTGGCTGCCGCCGTGCCGGATAAAATCAAAACAATTGCGCCGACAGGTGGTGATTATACCAGTCCTGCTGCTGCCCTTGCGGATATTGGAGACGCATCTGCAATCAATCGATATGAAAACAGGATTGCGCCTGGGGTTTATCAAGATGTCGAGTGGTTTGACAAAGATTATGTAGATTTCATCGGCGAGAGCCGCAAAGAATGCATCATTGATTTTCAGCAAGCAAATGACACCTCATCTGCGGATATCATCCAATTTTCAGCGCTCTACATGCGACGCACAAGTCGCATGGAAGGCCTCACCGTTCAAGCTGGAAACTGTCGTTATGCAATTCATCTTGAAAGTTCCAAGGGTGGGCCGAACAGAGTACAGGATATTATCAACTGTCACATTGAGCATCTTGGAAATGATGACGCTGTGAATGACACATGGGGTAGCCAGAACGGTATTGGTTCCGGGCTGTCATCCGGCCAAGTTGTTCGAATTAAGAACAGCACCATCATCTCGAAAAACCATACTGCTTTCAGTTATCACACGAATACAGAATTTGTCGCGCCAACGAAGGTCGATCTGTCGAACAGCACGTTCCTATCTCATGGCGACGGTGCGGCGATTATGATCTTTCCCATCGGATCATTCCAGGCAGACAAGTGTCACATCAACGATTGTATCTTGGGCGGTGACATCCACTATTCAATTTCTCCTTGGCTACCTATTACATTGGCAGAACAGCCAGCCAATCACGCGGAAATTCATATCAGTGGTGCAGGCAACAGCCCTGCTGTGTTTCGAAATACTGATTGGGGTGAGTCTCTACGGATTGACAGTGATACTACGGGCACCTCTTCAACCATCACTATATCGGGCAACGCCGTAGCAGATATCTTCGGTGACGGGGCGAACGATCGATATTTCACCGTAGATGGGTCTCCGGGTTTTTCCGGACATGTTTATGGTTGGGGAGATGTTTCTGGAACGGCAGTGGGGCCTTCCAGCGATGTGTTTATCACGACGCTGGGACAGAGACTCGGAGACTGCACGAGTACAAACAAGACGCTGAATGTCACTCCGGATGGCGGTTCAGCCATTGCTGTCACATTCGATGAGGACTACACCGCACAAAGCAATGTTGACATATTGGCTGATATCAACACGGCCCTTGGTGCATCTGCAACAGCCAGCATATTTAAGCCTGGTGCGCGATATCGGCCACATATCTCAGATGAAGAAAGCAGCCTTAAGAACGGTACAGGTTCAGGCATTCTCATGGGATCTGTCCTCGCCTTCGACAATTCGAAAGAGGCGATACGTCAGATGACCAGTACCGATGCCGCGACGTTATTTGCTGGGGTCGCATGGGAGGATATCAAGGACGGAGAGCGTGGCCGCGTGAAAACACGAGGTTGGCTACCAGTCGACGATATTTTGCGCACCGATAGCGGAAGCTTGACGTTCGCGGATACTTTTAGTGTCGACGTTTCAAACCCAGGTGAGGTCTATGTCGGAGGCGCGCAAGGCTTATTGAGCGCCATCCGATCTGATGCCGTTGAAGTTTCGAATTGATAGAAATCCTTTCTGGCAACTAAGCCTGCCGGCTAGCGGCAAAACCCAACATCGCTGCGAGTTTTGACAGAGACCATCTGCATGCCTTCGCATGTCCAGAACTCGCGCGCTTAACTGAAAGCAAAATCATGAAAACAAGTCTCAAAGGCTTGTGTGCTATTCTGGCGCACGAGGCCATAGTCCTGCGCACCTATGACGATGGTGTTGGGGTTCTCACGATCGGCGCCGGTCATACCAAATCGGCCGGCAATCCCACTCCAGCCAAAGGAATGGAAATATCGCTTGATGATGCGCTGTCGATCTTCAAGCGTGATATGGTCAAGTACGAAGATGCGGTCAACAAGCACGTCAAGGTGAAGGTGACGCAATCGCAATTCGATGCTCTCGTATCCTGGCATTTCAATACCGGTCGGATATCAACAGCCACACTCACCAAAAAGGTGAATGCCCAGGATTGGGATGGGGCTGCCAAAGAATTCGCCAGATGGAACAAAGCGAAGGGCAATGTTGTCGAAGGGCTGGTGAATCGCCGCAAGGGTGAAACTGCCATGTTTGCCGATGGTGATTATGGCTCCCCACAAATAGCGGTATTTGATCGTAAGGGGTCAACACCCCGAACTATCGATTTGGCCAGTGTCGAGCACCTATTGGGAGATATGACGGTATCTGATGAGGATGCGAGCACAGAAGAACTTCTGGCTAATCCGAAATCCCAATTACTCCCCAAATTCAGGCCCAAGATTTCCGATGATTGGGCTTTGGCAATCCAGAACAAATTCATTGATCTTGTGCCAGAAGACCGGCGCGGTGATGCCATGATGGTGATCGGTATCCGTGGCTATTATCAAAAATCCATGGGCAACCCCAGACAGAACGATCGAGGCATTTATGACGATGCCATCATGATCATGGAGCCCGATGGTGCGCATCCATTCAATGGCAACACAGACCCCAGCTCTTTCCGCAAAGGTATCGCCAATCTGAAAGCGCCGCAGTCGGTTCGATATGTACCTGGTCCACATGGGTTCAAACGCAAGAACGGTCCTTATCCGGCCTTCCGACAAAACAGCAATTGCACTGTTGTCCGCGACCAAAAGGGCGACGATACAGGCATGTTCTGGATCAACCTGCATCGTGGCGGAATCAACGGTACATCAAGTGCCGGCTGTCAGACTGTGCCACCCCACCAGTGGGATGAATTTGAACGCTTGGTCAACCTGCTTCTCAAGCAGCACGGGCAGAAAACATTCTACTATGTTCTGATCGACAATCACGATTTGCCGCCAGAGCCAAAAGTGGAATTGGAAGTTCCCCCAGAAGTCAAAGAGCTGATCGAAAACGTTGATACCAGTGAGAAGGCATCCAATACGAATAAGGCCATTGGGGTGGGAACCGTTGTTTCGACTGGTGTAGGCATCAAAGAAGCGACTGATGCAATCAATCAGGCGAAAGATGGCGTTTCGTCGGTATTAGATGCCGGACCATGGGTATTGATGATTTTGATGGCTGCTGGTGTTGGATTCTACATCTGGAGATCCCGCACAGGAAAAGCCAAACTTGCTGCACTGGCTAAGCGAGCCTTGCAATGATGGGCTTTGCGTTTGGCCTTCCCCAAAAAGTCATTGCGGGAATAGCCGCGGTTACACTGGCCCTGGGTGCCTACAAATATTGGGAATATCGAACTGAGCAACGCGGTGCCCAGAAGCTCGAAAACAAGCTGAAAGCCAATGACGCAAAGACCCTCAACGATAAGGTGAAGAACGATGCTGAACTCAGCAACAAGCCTCTTGATGATCTGCTTGACGAGTTTCCTACTGATTAGCTGCTCAGCAACGGGTGGTCTTGTCCAGGGCACTGGATATCAACACATCCCTCTAACGCGCTCTGACGCCGACCTGGTGGCCAAAAACGGCAATCGACGGGCTGTCGAGGTGATCGCATCCAACAATCGCACATGCCGGACTCATCCGGGGTGCATAAAGCCAGAGAGTAGGCGATAAAATGACCCGATTTGGGAATATTCTGGCCGGAATCGCCATAATCGCGACCGCAATGCTCATATCCGCACCGGCGATAGCCTTAAGCAGAACTCTTGCATGCTCGCCATATGAGCGGATGACCAATCACATCACCAAAAAATATGGGGAACTGAATAAGGCAGTCGGGATCGCGTCCGGTGGCAAGGCTACGGTCGAATTCTGGCATTCTGACAAAGCCAACACATTCACAATCTTGATCATACTGCCGTCACCCAAAATGGCATGTATCGTTGCTGCTGGCCGAGATTGGCAAGCGGCGCCCAAAACACCTTCAAAAGAACCTAAGACATAGGAACTGAGCAATGAACTTCTTGGGGCACGAAGGTGGCTTTTGGCTGGCTGTAGCGGGGGCGACGGTTGTGAAGCTGGTCACATCCGAAAATCACAGTTTGGGCCGTATTGCGGCAATGGTGGCCTGTGCACTGTTCTCAGCCTGGGCATTCACCAAGCCGACGATTGCCTATCTGGAACTCAACCCAGATCAATATGAGGTTCTGGTTGCCGCTGTCTGGGCACTGACCGGCGAGGGGATCATGCGGTCCCTGATCTCCATCACCTCGAGCAGTGAGAAGATCCTTGAATTCATCAATGCACTGAGAGGGAAAAAATGATGGCCCGCTTTCGTGTTCGGCCTGCATATTGGTATTTGCTTGTCTTCTTTGCATGGGCATGGATCGTCAATGTAGAGGGCAGGGTACTTCCTGCCGCCGCTCCCATGGTACTTGTGAAAGCCGTTGGCACAAACCAAACAAATCCACTCAAGTTCACCGATGCAGATATTGACCCGATGGGCACTCACACAGCGTTCTGGTTGGAATCAGCAAGGTTGAGGCCAGAATGCAGCTATGCGGCTCTTGACGGGCATCTGGGGAGCCGTAGCGGGCAATCTGTTCCAATTACGATTGCACCAGGCCCACCGGAGCTAAGAGACAACGGTAAGTTCTCAGCAGGGCCATGGATTGCGAATGTGCCGATCTATCAGTTTCATCAAACTTACACTGATGTCCTGCACGAGTGTCGCTATTTCGGATTACCGGCAATGTGGCGAACTCGATCGAGGTTCTGGAACTAACTCACTTTCCCAATCGTATGCTGCCCAGCCCAAAGCACTTTTCCATCACCAGTTAATTCTTCTGCAAGATCATCGATTGCCTTTCTGGCAATATCCGCCTTTCGATAGGCAGGACCATTGATCTTGGCCGCGCTTGATACCAATACAGTACCGCGCCGCCCATCTCTCAAAGCTTCCAAGATTACAAATGTGTTGAGTGTGCCACGTCGGGCCATGAGGCTTCTCCAGATATTCAGTTGTCAGGAGCGGGCCTCGTCATCCGCGTTGACTGAGATATCTGGAATAGGTGAGGGGATCAAGTCAGCGTTACACATTGATATCGAATGACGGGCGAATCAACGTCACCTGTTACACAGAAAAACGTTTAGGGCCAAAAAGGTCGGAAGACCGGGCGAGGCCTCCAGCTACCACTTTTTCTTATTAAATATCAGAATCTTAGTAATGACGTTACACGGAATGGGGTGTAATGCTCTGGGAAACGTTACACATTCGATCATTTGCCACCCCTTTCAATAGCGTTCCTGTCTCGCTCAGCGATGTCGTTTTTCAGTACTTCCAATTGATCAATCAAAACCTGAATCTGTGCGACGGTTAGATGTGTCTCCATCCCGCCATCCATGTCATTGTCTATTTGCAAACAAACGTCGTCATCGTTTCGGCAGATGTTTAAATTCTGTGTAATTGTGATCTGAGGGAACATTACTGTCACGGCTTTGGTCCTCTAACCTCTGAATTTGGTGGCCTTTGCGGCTGTTTGAGCCAGCTTTTGACGTTGCACTTTCTGGATATAGGGGCGCGCTTCTTTCGGGTCTTTCCATCCAAACCAAGACATCAATTCATATTCGGTAGCGCCGTTCTCAGCCATGCGCGTTGCCAGCCACTTTCTGACCGAGTGGGCGGTGATTCCCTCAATGCCGGCCTGTTTGAACCATTTGGACACTCTGGCCGACATCGCTTTCTTGCTTCTGAAAGCTTGGCCATAGGTTGTCTTCATAAAGACGAGGTCACCCGATGGCTGCAGATCAGTGAACAGTTCTTTCGGTACTGGCAATTCACACTTCATATTCGTCTTTTCGGTGACAAAGACCAGGACACCGTCATTTACGTGCTGCGGCCCAACCTTTCGTAGATCACTCACACGCATACCAAAGGCCGTCAGGAGGCGCATAGCGAGCACAGGCATGGTTTCGGCATGATAGGCAAAGAACTGCTCTATGTGGGCATCTGTGGCTGTTTCATGGCCATCTGATTTGATAACAATCTTCTCAACATCACGCGATGGGATATCATCTCGCCAGCCCCGAGCTACAGCCATTCCAAATATCTGATTGAGGATCTTGATTCGCTCGTTGGCAGCATTGGGCACGTCAAACTTACGATCTCGCAGTGCGCGGACGTGTTTAGCCTTAAAACTGGCTGCTTTCTCTCTGCCGAACGTCTCTGGATATTTGGGGTCAATGGGCTCGTTGATCATGGATCTGATTACTCTTGACCTGGCATCGCGGGTGGCTTTCGCCAATCCTTTGAAGCCTGCGCAATCCATGTATTGATCACACAGCCATTCGAACGTGCCTTCATAGCCCGATTTGGGCTCTGCCTTCCGATTGAGCTGAGCGTGATAGGCCTTCATAAATTCAGGGGATAGAGGCTCGTCAGGGAGCCTTACGGCAGGTTGCCCACGTCTGCGAAAATAATACCGAAGTCCACCACCACCTTTAGGGCGAGTTGTAATGTGGGGCAGATCCAGTTTCATTTCATCGGGATTCATCAGACAGGTTCCCTCAATAGAGGTTCTTCCTTTGCTTTCCCGTCAAACGCTAAATCCCGTTTTTCCCCATCATCCCCGTTGATCACAACCGCAAGCCGGCCGTTTTCCAACGTAACGCTGTGCACATCGAGCCCTGCCTTAGCAACGCCCTTGAGCATTCTGGCAACTTCATCCTGGCTTATTGCGCACTTTTTACGGGCCATTACGCATCACATGTTTGGTTACTGGTAGACGGGCTGTCATGGGTTAGGCGGGCTTCGAATGGTGTTTTCTGAGCACCTCGGCTTTGAAGTCCTCACACATTTGAACAATCGTTTCTTCGGGAACGTCGCGCAGATGATACTTGGGTCCTTCGACAAAGCCTTCTTGCCTTGGCCTTGGGGGCATTTCGACAATCACATAATTTGGTGTGTTGAAGGGTCTCAGCTTTTGTGCGATCTCTGCCATGTCTTCTCCTATGGCGCTATGAGGGTGGTTAAATCAGTTCGGGATCGGTGAGTATTCCAGCACAGTTTTCCCTTTTTCTGACAGACGGACATAACCTGTCCCATCCTCGTTTTCGCTGTGGTCGATCAGTTCTTGGTGCCTAAACCCAACAACAAACTTCCAGAGAATTTTTGATACATTTGCGTATCCGTTGGGTCCTGTGGGGCTGCGCCTGATTAGCTTTAGAAATTGGTACTCATCAAATGTGATTCCCATCGTTGTCTCCTATCCTGACTTTGGGGTTAGAGCTGCACTCGAAAGCCAGCAGCGTTTCGATGCCCACCGCCGCCATTGGCTTTGGCAATCTCTGAAACGTCCATCCGGTCATCCATAGAACGAAGTGAATAGGTCATTCCGTCATGTGATCTGACCAGACACGCCGCGAATGGTGCTTCTGGGTTTTTGTGCAGAAGTTGATGGGCTGTCTCTGAAACGAAGTCATATGAGCAAGAAGCAACCGGTACGCTGTGACCGCCGATGTTCTCGACAAAAGCCGTCTCACAGATATTGCTCACAATCATGTCGACATAGCGTTGGATTGCGGTTCCGTCTTGCTTCAGCGACTCCGCGTCGAATGTGTCCCATAGTACAAAATCACGTGGGTTCGAGCGGATTGAGATGCAAATCTCTTTGGTGTGGGGGAGGGAAAAGCGCCACAGATCCCGGTCTTCAACCGCCGCAAACCAGTCAGGCATCGGGTCACTGCCAAAGCAATACTCCCAGGCCAGTCGGCAACCAGATTTCTCCATGTCGAAACAAACGCCAACACCTTCCGTCAATCTGTCTGCATAACGCTTCTCAAATGGACCGTTTGGGCAATCCATCTTGAGGAAGTCTTCAAGCTCTTTTTCAGCCGTCTTGTGGTGGTCAAGAACAATCACCCGTTGAGCCTGTCTGCCCATCTCGGTCATCTCTGGTTTCTTAAACGAGAAGTCGACAATCAAAACGTCTTTGCCGGTAACGTCAGGTGCGTCTCGACCGTATTGGCAAGGGATGAATTCAACTTCGTCGCCAAATCGTTTCCAGACAGCATAAGCAGCGGCAAATCCATCGTCACAATTGGCGTGGTAAATACAAATATCAGGTTTCATCTTCTGTTCCTCAGCTCTTCGTCAGTTCGTTATCGGTGTTGCGGGGAGGGGATTGGGGTGGCTTCATCCATCCAGCAATCGTGTGCGATGCATGGATTGCATCTCGCTCCTTCGTGAAGTGAAGCGTGGAATTGAAATCCTTTGATCCCTTTGGTCTTACGCACCACATGTCGTAGTACGAGCCGTCGCAGAACACCTCAAAATTCTCGTGCGCTTCAAAGTCTGGGCCATCGGTTTCCATCTCACTTCCCTCCCGCTTGGTTGAGCGTGATGGGTGACATGTTTGAAGTTACCCATTTCGCATTTTTCTCCAATGCTCGATCATAGCGATCCATCATCACATTCTCATTGGTTTCAGGATGAACGGACACATCAACCCCATTAACTTCACAGCACACCATCAGACCCATTCGATCAGCTAAACGACACATATGTTTGACTGCGTGAGAAGGCGGCATATCAGCGGCAACATGGTCCACTCGCAGGAAAAGCGGGGACATATCTACATCGACTAAATTGCTCATCTCACTTCCCTCCCATTAAATGCGCTTCACCCAGATCTGGTGGATTTGGTAAGGGCCTCCAGTGAGTGGGAGCCCTGACGTACATCTCGTCACAAGATTCCACCCAAGCACCGTGATCTTCACGAAAGTAAGGATCATATGCCCCAATATAAATCATTGAGTTCTGATCAAATAACAGAACCTTTGTATATTCTGGAGCTGTAGCTATCGGCTCCCATCGCTCACAGGCGTCCATCATGAGTTTGGCTGCATATGGACCAGAAACAGGATATTCGCCGTTGTGAGCCTTCTCTATGGCCAATAGCAGGTCTGTAGGATTGAGCTTGGTGAGGTCGGTCATGTCAGCAAGAGCAGGAGAAGAAGTTACCCGCTCCCCGCGTCCCTGTGACAGTTTCGAAATGTCTCCAAAATTCGTCTGAGGTGTGTTCTCCCTCAAGAATTCCGCCGCGCACCATGTAGTCTTCGTATTTTATCCACTCCCCCGCCGAATCCATCAAATCGTCGTAACCGACATTTAGATTGGCGGCGTAGTCTTTGATCCAAGCAATGGATTCCTCTTTGGGGTCAGAAGTCTGGGGTGCTTCTGTTGGGTCATCAAACGCGGGGTGCGCCCATACATGGCGAAGACTGGTGATTTCTCTTGGATATACAAGCAGCCAGAACATATCCCCCGGCTTAACGGGACAATTGATAAACGGGTCCACAATTCCCACTCCCTCGACACCCGGAGCAACTGGGACAGCATAGGTTTTCCCATCGGTTGTGGTGATACCAACATGTGCCCCAGGAAACAGGTTGGTATTTGCAATCACAGGCTCAACTGCGATGTGAATTGCATCTCGTCCACCCGCAGATTCATCAATGATATTGCCGAGTGTTTCTAGCGCATCTGTTGCAACTGATCTTTTGTCTACTGATTGTGTCATGTCCGCGCTCCATATAGCTGTTTGGGTGGGAGGGGATTCAAACCGGCCTGTTGAGCCAAAGACTTCCCCTTGGGTGATTTGGCAAAGCCTTTTGACTTCAACTGTGCCTTGGGTCGGATAGCGCCTGTATGCCGGCCTCTGACCTTCGCAGTCTTGGATTTGATTTTATCGTCAATTGCTGTTTTCGATACGTGACAATGCTTGTGGACTGGCCCCAGATTGCTCTCTCTGTTCTCACCACCATTGATCAAGGCAATGATATGATCAGCTTCCCAAGTCTCACCAACCTTGATTTGAATTTTGCAGATGTGGCAAACGCCATTCACCTTATCAAAACAACGTTGGCGGACCCGGGGAGGAACCTTCGTATCGTCAGACTTGGCGATCCATTCCTTGACAGCTCTCGGCATCAGTTCGCGCCCCCAAGTGACAGATAGTCTTCAACGTCAATCTGTGGAGCGTTACGGCGCCGTGTACGGGCGGCATTCTTCTGGCGGTGTGGTGCATCCCATTTGTTGTGGCATCGCTGACAGAGGGCTCTACAGCGGTCTGGATCTGCATGGCTTTCATCATGATCCATGTGGGCGATCGTCAACACGACCCTGCCGCCAGTCTTAGGGTGAGCTTTACTATTCTGGGCTCGGCAATCTGGGTGCTGGGGAGTGCCCTCACATTTGTTGCCAGCACGAAATAGCAAGAACGCGCGAAACTGTTTCCACTCTTTCGAATGGATCGATCCTCCCGGGTAAAGCTTCATGCGTTCTTTTGAGATGGGCATCCTTAAAATCCCTAAGTTGTCGGATCAGTTGGGTTTATTGGACAATCCCAATCACAGAATTCAGTTCCAGCGAGGGTGCAGAAGCCATCTGGGGTCATTCCGCATTCTTGGCATTCACACCAAGCTTGACCGCATTCTTCGCAAACATCTTCGGGATCATCAGGCTCCATTTTCGGTGCCTTTCAGCCAAGCCTCATCTTTGCCGAGTATCTGGCAAACCTGATCAATCTGGCGCTTGTCGATTAGATCCTTGAGCTGAGCTGCAATCTTGGGCGCCGCGGTAATCTTGTCCTGAAACAACTCATCGTGCTTCGCTCGGATATCCTCACGGACTGATGGGCCCATGCCGCCATAGTATTCCTTGGCAAATAGAGACACAGCTTCACGACGTTCCCCCGGCAACTCTGCCATTGGGTCATAATCCGGCTCAGGTGCGTCAGGACTCGCTTCAGCGTCTTCTGTGGCCCCAAGGTCCAGTTCATCATTAGGCGCGTCAGTGGCGACCTCTTCGGAGGGTTCTTCTTCGGTTGTTACCGTCTCAATTTCTTGAGTGACGAAGTTGCTGTCAAAACCCTCGTTGTCTTCTGGTTCGACCTTCTGAGCAGCGTCTTTGACACGATCAGCCAATAGAGGGCGCTCAGGCGTCACATCGGTTGCTCTGAAAGCCAATAATTCTTCAATGTCATAAACACCCAGCAGAACCTCTGGGAAATGACGACGGCACATACGCCTTAGCGTGTGGTAAGAAAGCTGCTGGTCTTCATCAGTCTTCCAAAGCGGGGAGTTCTTTGGGTGAATGCTGCCCAGCTTAGGGCTATCGACCGTCCGAACCTTGCCGGAAAGTAGCTCAACTGTAACCCTGCAGATCTTCTCAACGCCTTCACCGATGAATTCAATATCAGGTCGGTCCTTAATGGGCGCTCGTGAATTGATGATTGCTGAGAGAACCTGCGCTTCGTAGCCCAGATTATCGTTGACGAAGAAGCTCTTTCTGGCCAACCCATATGGCGACATGCCAAACCGGATTGCATCATCGATAATGCCAAGGCAGGCGCCCGGGTTTCCCCTAAGATGCTTTGGAACGGCTGACTGAGAAACTGCCATCATCTTGGCGAACTCCATCACCTCACCGGCATTGGAGAACGAAATACCTTGATCACTGATGGCAATTTGACCTGATACGTCTGTATTGATCTTGGCCTCGATCTTCTGTTCTATTTTCGTAAGGTCGTTCATTGCTGTGTCTCCAAGTTCAGCTCGGTATCAATCCGAGTTCGGGCCCAACCGGGCATTTCAATAAAGGTCGGCGTCTCATCCCAACCATCGACACCCGGCCAACGGTTTTCAGAAATGCAACGCTCAAGAGTTTTCAGGCCCGCCAAGACTTGTCTTTCACCCAGGTCGATATCTGTCGGTTTCAAAACCTTCACAGACACATCAAAAGGCGGTTCCTTTTCGATGAATACGAAGGTGAATTCTCCAAAGGTAAAACCGGCCGGCATCACCTCTTTGGCCACCATGCGAACAAGAGCCGCTTGAATGTGAAGACCAGAATTGAAGATGACTTTCATCAGGGAATCGTGGTCTACAGCCGCCGCGGTCTTAGGGTCGGTAAAGTCTCCCCCATGCATCGGGATCACGTCAGGGCGGGCTCTCAGTGCCACAGATCCAACATGCGCAATCATCGTGCGCTCAATCCGACCATTCAGGATTCCAGATTGAATGTATTTGTTGCGATCGAGGGACTCGGCCATGAACTGAATGCGGTCCAGCTCGTCTTGAGTGATGACAGTCAGGCCAGCCTTGTCTTGCTCAGCCAACCATTCTTTGCAGGTCAGGTTGTTACCATTCCAACCACGGCCATCAGGGGCCTTCTCTGGACGTTTCACATAGTGCTCAGCAAAGCCCGTTTCACCCAATAGGAGCATGTGGGCAGCCTTCCCGAACTTGAAATGATCAGCAGACTTCCTTTCAAACCGATGCTCATTGTAGGGGCTGTATGCCCAGTATTCAGACGGGCGTTTACACAGAACTTTCAGCCCGCTCGAACTGATCGACCAACGGTCAAACAGTGATGTATCGTGATGATATTTCTCAATCGGAACCCCGTTATAAATCCCGGGCTTCGTGATCTGCTTGCCGCTCCATTCAACCTCATCGAAATGAGTTCTTTGGGCATCGGCTTGCTTGACGACATTGTCGGTCAACTCTCCAACTTGATCAAAACTATCCATTGGATTGAAGCCTCTCTATCTGTTGGGAGTCACCGCGGACGGATAATTGGGTATCTAGTTTGACCAAGGAGGCCAGAGCGCTTCGATCAAGATTGCCTTGGCCCGGCAACACACCGCAGCGACGACACCATTTGTTCCCGTCCGCTGCTTTACGAAGCTTTAGTCTTCCGCATTTGTGGCAGCTTGCCATTGCTTTGATCCTCATATTCTTTCATCGGTTGTCGGGACAGACTTCGCTTTTGAAACCATTTGCCTTCCCGACTCGCGATTTGAACATTCGCTTGCGATTGTTCAGCATCCGACTGGATGCGGGCTTTAGCGGCGCCTCTATGGTTTCAGCACAAGGAAACCGCCAATACTTGAATTCGTGCGGGTCTCTCTGAACCGAAACTTCGCCTTAGAAATCTCTTGCTTTGGCACATCAGACCCCGCGATTTATCGAGTTCTTCTCTTTCTTTCGTTAGATAAAGATCATCGAATGGTGATCTTGCCGCTCCCCTGAGATAAGGCACGGGGTCACAGCAATTTCGATCTGTTTATTCCTTTGTCTCTGTTTGAGTATCACCCGCGAAATCCAAAACTTTCAGATCCGCTTCTTCCATGTCCGCCAGAAGTTCGGCCTTAAGCTCTTCTTGTTTCTTGCGTCGTTTAGCGCTGGCGATTTTGCTTTGAATTTCACGTTCGATACGCTCCATTTCTTCAAAGCCGTTCTTGTCAACAATGCCGATCGCCCACTCGATCTTGCTGTCGCTCTCAATAAGAGGCTCCATATCAACCTCTTCAACGCGCATGACCGTCATGCCGTGCCTGGTGTCAGTGGGGACAACAATGAAATCACCAACGACAATCTCAGTATCCAGTGATTTGAATGTGTTAGTTACGTCCGCAATGTCTCGTATATTGGACTTGTCGGGCTCATAGCTTGCTCCGATTACTCGAACGTCGTTGCGCAGCAAAAAGATGTTTCTCGAAGGGTGCATTGTTTCTTCCTCTCTAAGTTGTTTTGAGTTTTTGAATATCAGTTGAGAAATCACGCGCCGACAGATTGCTATCCAGCTTCAGCAAGCCGCTGATATCTGTTGATCTGGGGCGCTCTGTAATGGGGGAAGGGGTCATAATCAGGCCCTCGCCTGAATGCCATAAGCATCATGACCATGACGGCGCTCACTAATGGGCGCGGAATCTGATTTCAGCTCACCAAGGAATATCTGACCGTCTTTGAATTCAATGCGACGGAACCAACCATCGTCTTGAAAGTCTCTCCAACCTTCCTCGGTCTTATCTTCAGAAGTTCCCTTGGCTGTATCGAAAAAGACAATCGAGAAAGAGCCCTCGAGACTGTCACATTGCTCAAGGCCACCAGCTACAGCGCCACCCAATGTGTGATGCAAATACTGCTCACCGGCTGTGATGTCGTGTTTTTCGCTCGACCAGACAGTCAGATAATAAGGTCTCATAATCTCATTCCCTTTCATCTATTCCCGCCAGTTGCAGACCGCTTGAACGACTGAAGCTTTGGCGGGGCAGACAGGATTTCTCCGGGTGGTTTCGTCCTGCTGATGGGAGTAATAATATTCACAATAGTTATAATCTGTCAATCACAAAAATTATAATTATTGACAAAAGTTATAAAATATTTGCATAACGCGATAGAGAACATCCACATCTGTCGCCCAAAAGTGACAGGGAAAGTCTCAAAAACAGCGAGGGAAGGGGCTTAGGCGCCGGACCTTGTGAGAATCAGAATACAAAAAACCCCCGAGGGAATGATCCGACGAGGGTTTTGAAACTAAAAAACGAACTACTGAGAAGTGAAGTCAGTGGGGTAGTTCAATCCTGAATGCGTCAGGTTTCCTTACTTACCACGGGGCGCGACAAAGGTAAATCCCACTCCGAACGATCGAAGGGATGTCGCCGGTACTAACACCGAGGTGCCGAAATAGTAGCGATCAATATCACTGGGTTCGAAGTTGCCACAGTGATCGAAGGCGGTGACGGACGGCTCCGGCAGTCAAGATCACAACCTGGATGGGGTTAAGCACCGGGCTGTATCAGCCTTGGGCTTAATTCCTCCTATGCTTGGACGGTTCGGGACTCACCATCAGTCAAAACAAACAAAAGAAAGATCTATAATTTGAACTCTGATAGGCTAATCTTTTAGACTAGTATCACCAGGTCTAGGTTTTCGAAAAATCCAACCGGATTGCCCCATGCAGGCAGCATAATTAGCCTCTTGTGCCCTTCGCCTATCAACTCCAGCTCGAAGCCGAGATCCTGCGTTGATGCCGGAGTTTAGGGAGTCCATCGCAGTCCGAGGACGAGTGTTGATGACAGGTGAATTAATGATGATATTTGTTTGGCTCGGGGGTCGGGTACCGTTTAATGCATAAGCTTGGCAAATTTGTTTATCTACTTCGAATTTATCTCGATATGCACTTTTTGTTACGGTTGGATCTCTATGTAGAGGGAACCAAAATTTTCCTACATCGGATGAAACACATCCGCTAAGCATTAGGAGAACTGTACAAAAACATAGTCGATTGTTGGTCATCAATAAGGCTCCGCGACTTGAAGTTATCCCAACATGGAGCGGACTATCAAGCCATGTATCCATCAATTATTCTGTTCGATGTTCGATCATCCATTTGATTATTCCAGCAGATAGAATTATCAGTGTTATGCTCCCATCACGCAACATGAAACGTCTGCGAGATTGAAACATGCTCTTTCCAAAAGAGTTACGTCTAGCCAACTATTACCTTGAGAATATTGAAAAGCGTGGCTTCGATGTGACCTTTTCGAGCAACTTTGTTGACTTGGAAACAGCCGTGGCAAACATGAGTAGTGAGGATTGCAAGGTTACCCCACACTTCTCGACCAAGGTGAATACATTCGCCCGCAATGAGGCGCTGTGGATCGGTGTTTGGGATGGGAACACATGCATAGCCACCATTGCCGCAAAGCTCACCAGGCTGGACGGAGAGCCGCTCATAGACTGGATTACCCGGTATTGGCAGCAAACCTACGGCCCGGGTTCTGAGAACAAGTTCTCTCTTGGCCAGCAACAAAAGACGAAATTATCCAAAATCACCGGCGACACGATCTATGAAGGTGAGTTCAAGATACATAAAGACTACCGCGCAAGGCGAGAAACAGACAATCTAGAGCTGTTTCGCCGGATGGATGGGATGACGCTGAGCTTAGCTCTACTGCTACGTGTATACTGCTTTACATTCTGGCGATCAGCGGAGTTCCAATATGCATACATGGCAGATCACCATGCCAACATTGGGCTTGGATCCAAACACTGGTTTACGACGCAAATCCCACGAGCTTTGAACTGGGAGCAACATCCTTCCCAAGGAGAATCGGACTACTGGCTAGTAGGGATGGACCGGACAGATTACATGGACTTTGTTGATCAGCAGCATCTCGAGTTATGCGCACCAAAGTCGATAGATTCATGTACATCGGATAGCCGGCAGATGTCACAAACGGCAGAACCAGTCGCGTATTTGAAACATGGAAATTCTTGAAATCGCGCAATCCCTGATACGTCACATAGTCGAATGTTTCATATCCTTCACTCGCAGCCTGATAAGCAGCAACGATCGCTTCTTTACCTTCGGCTTGTGCTAACTCTTGCTGCCAATCATCACCCAACCATTTCGCTGCAAGGCTCTTTGGCCCTTTGGATAGTGCAGTTAGATCACCAGTCTTGGGACTGAACCCCATGGTGATGATGTGAGGAATGGTGAGCTGTAGGGCCAGCGGTGCGTCTTTGAATTGTTCGAACTCCGGGAGCTTTCCTTTTGTCTCACGCCAGAACTTAAACAACGTGGCTTGAAGCGGACAAGGTGGGGCTCTTTCAAGATCCGCAATATCCAAATCCTGGGTTTCAAACCTCATTGGAAGTCCTCATCCATAGCCAGATAATAGGCTATGGTCCTCATGAAACGCATGCGAAAATCTTGATGCTCATCGTCACTCATCAGGGATTCATCAGTCTGTCCAGACGCTTCCATGATGCATTGTATTCTTGGGATATGAAGCCCATACCTCGTTGTCATCGCCTCGAAGTATAGCTCCGTCGATGCGTACTGGTTAGGCTTTTCAAGCGGGTTATTTCGCTCGAATTCATATGGAATAGTCAAAACTATTTCTCCACGACTATGCCCCGTCGCATTTCCCAGAGGTGGCCAAACCAAATTATATTTAGGATGCGCCGCTCTGTGTTAAGCGTAGACGTTCATCTTGCTCTGTCAAACGCCGGTATTCCCTGGCGAGTTCTTCGGTTCGCTTTTCATCGGGGAGGATCAAACCTGATTGCAAGTATTTCCCGTCAACGATTTTCTCGGCCCGGACCATTCTAGCAATGTCCTCATCGGTGGCCGATTTAAAGCCTGAACCTGGGGTCTTGCCATGGTCAACCTCAAGATCTTGAGGTG
>CAKZPV010000010.1 GCA_937139405.1 uncultured Nitrospirota bacterium | reverse complement strand
TTCCCATGATCCACATGCCCAATTGTCCCCACATTCAGATGCGGCTTCTTCCGCTCAAA
Source organism: uncultured Nitrospirota bacterium (assembly GCA_937139405.1). GTDB lineage: Bacteria > Nitrospirota > Nitrospiria > Nitrospirales > UBA8639 > Nitrospira_E. The sequence goes on along the minus strand of CAKZPV010000010.1, from coordinate 79,041 downwards.
TTTCGCCTTCGCCATCCTACCTCTCCTTACAGCAGCATCCAAAAAATTGAATGCCTCATTTCAAAAATCAATAGAGATCAATGGAGCCCACGACGCGGATCGAACGCGTGACCTCGTCCTTACCAAGGACGTGCTCTACCAACTGAGCTACATGGGCCCTCGCCATGATTTCGCAATAATTCATAACAATCTTCTTTATGTCATCCACAGACAAGTCAACCCTAAAACGAAAATGGAGCGGGCGATGGGATTTGAACCCACGACAGCCAGCTTGGAAGGCTGGAACTCTACCACTGAGCTACGCCCGCAGTTTTCAAAAAAATCATCAGACAAAAGCTTCATTAGTCAACAAATCTAAAAAACCTTAAGACCGAGGCACTTCAACTATGTCTTCAGCCTGCTAGACATGGTGGGCAGGCAAGGGTTCGAACCTTGGAAGCCGATGGCAGCAGATTTACAGTCTGCCCCCGTTGACCACTTGGGTACCTGCCCATTATGACCAAGTAGGGCTGATTTCTACGCAAACCGTCTTTGAGTTACATCATGGAAATTAGATGAAGATCTTTGTGACGTGAGGCAAGGTAAACATCCTCTCCTGATGACCCCCTTCAACAACCAATAAAACTTAAAGGTTTGTTCGTAAGTACAGGAACGGAAAAAATTCACCTTACCTGTAAACAGAGTATTATAATTTTCTCAGGTGTTTGGGTCAAGGCCAAAACCTGATCTTTATTCCTGAAGATCTAACGACGAAAATAGGTGGGGAATTTGACAAACACCCATCACCCAAGACACATTGCCAAATCAAACAAGCAAGCAGACAATGCTCTGCTCAATCAAGTCTCTGCCTCAACAAACCCATGGCAATTAGTACAAACATCGGTCGATGGGTTACCATCATTCTTCTGCTGGCAGGACTGCCCACCATAGAAACATGGGTAACATCTCTGCCCATTTATGCACAAGTACATGCTCTGGGAGGGAAGGGACTAGGAACAATTGGCACTCCAAACGGGAAGACTATTTTGGTGGAAATTGCTGATTCACCAGATAAACGCATGAAAGGCTTGATGTTTCGCCCATCGATGGCACCAGATCGTGGCATGCTCTTCCAGTTCCCCGAACGTGGGGATCACACATTTTGGATGAAAAATACACTGATACCATTAGATATTTTTTGGCTTGACGAATCTGGAACTATTCTTCACATGGAAACGAATGTTCCTATTTGCACCAGAAAAGACGATAGCTGCCCACGAGTTCGAGCAGACTCTAAGTCAATCCAAGTCCTTGAGCTCAACGCCGGCATGGCTAAAAAATTGGATTTGGCAGTGGGCAAGCAGTTAAAGATCGATCTTCCTCCAATGAGCTTCCCATACTAACCTGATACAGTCCCGAAGAGAATCTACAACCAACCTCGCACGCGCTTTGCTGAAAGAATGCCATCAACCCGCTGAATTTCCTGAAGGATCAACTCTAGATGGGCAGTATCCTTTACTTCAATAACAAAATCCAAGACTGCCTTTTGATCCTCCCTTGTTGCGATTTCGGCTTTGGTGATATTCGCCTTGCACTGAGATATTCCAGCAGAGACCTTGGCTAAAACTCCAGGACGATCAAGCGTGAGCACCGAAACATCAACAGAATGAGAGCCTTCAACATCTCCATCCCATTCTACTTTCACAAGTCGACTATGCTCCCATTCCAATGATTGGAAATTTGGACAATCAACCGCATGAATAGTCAACCCTCTTCCGCGAGTAATATACCCACGAATAGGCTCTCCAGGAACAGGCTTACAGCATTTTGACAGTTGCATCAAGACATCATTCGTGCCGCTAAACTTGACTGCCCCTTCCCTAAAATGGCCCGGCGATTTTAGAGCAGGGACTAACGACTCTTTTTGGGTAGTTGAGGAAGATGAACCTTCAAATTCTTCCTTGAACGACCCAACAATTTGATCAGGGGCAAGACGTCCAAATCCCACCATTCGAATCAATTCGTCTACAGTCTCACAGCCCTTTCCCTTAGCCATTGATAACAACCTCTCGGATTTCAAAAATTTCTCAGGAAAAGGATCCTGCGCTTGAAGTTCCTGTGCTAATAAGCGACTACCAAGTTCCAGCGCTCGTTTTTGTTCTTCAACCTTGAACCAATGCTTGATTTTAGTTTTGGCCTTTGAAGTTCGCACAAATTTCAGCCACCCGCGATGCGGGACTTGAGCAGGAGAAGTCAAAACTTCCACCATATCTCCACTATGTAATTTGTACCGAAGCGGAACCAGCTTTCCGTTTATTTTTGCACCAACACAATGGTCTCCAATTTCTGTATGAATGGCATAGGCTAAATCTAAAGGAGTCGATCCCACCGGCACTTCTCGTACTTCGCCTTTTGGAGTAAACACGAATACCACATCATGAAATAAATCTAATTTCACGGAATCCATGAACTGACGATTATCTGAAAGGTCTTTATGCCACTCGACGAACTGCCGAAGCCAACTAAAAACTTCTTCATCTCTTCCTCTAGCTTTTCCTGGCTCTTTGTACAGCCAATGGGCAGCGACGCCATATTCATTAATACGATGCATCTCTGCGGTTCGGATCTGAAACTCTACATACTCCCCCTGCGGCCCAACCACCGTCGTGTGCAACGATTGATAGAGATTGGATCGAGGCGTGGCCACATAATCCTTCACTCGACCAGGAACCGGAGGCCAAATTGAGTGAATGAGGCCCAGGACCGCATAACAATTCATTTTGGAATCCGTGACAATGCGAATGGCTGTCAAGTCATAAATTTCATCGAACGACACCGACCGCCGTTCCATTTTTTGGTAAATGCTAAAAAGATGTTTTGGGCGTCCATCGACTAGCCCTGAAAGACCAGCTTCAGCAAGAGCTTTTTGGGCAATCTGAATGAGAGATTGGCTGAATGCTTGCCGCTCATCATCTTTTTTAGCTAATCGCAGCTTCAAAAGTGCACAGGCCTCAGGCTGGAGATACTGGAAACATAAATCCTCTAATTCTTGCTTAAACCAACTCATTCCAAGCCGGTTCGCTAAAGGCGCATAAATCTCCATGGTTTCTTGTGAGATTTTTTTTCGCCTCTCCTCTGATAGCGCTTCTAAGGTCTGCATATTATGGAGCCGATCCGCCAGCTTTATAAAAACCACTCGAATATCATCAGCCATGGACAGCACCATTTTTCGAAAATTCTCGGCCTGCTTTTCTTCGTACGTTTCAAAAGAGATTTGTCCAATTTTCGTCACTCCATCAACCAATCGCGACACATCCAGACCAAATTCTTGGGCTAATTCTTCTTGTGTGGCCACGGTATCTTCAAGCGTGTCATGCAGGAGCCCGGCCACAATTGCTGGCACATCCAATTTCAGAAAAGTTAAAATTCCTGCGACTGCTAAAGGATGCTGAACATAAGGCTCACCGGTTTGACGGGTCTGCCCTTCATGCGCTTTAACCGAATATTCAAAAGCTCGGCGAATCATGCTCGTATCAGCCTCAGGATGGTACGCCACCACCTGCTCCATTAGCTGTTCTATGTCTGTCAGATGAACGACATTCATTGAGTGGAATCCTCAATCACCACAATACTACTTATTTCTCTTAAAAATCATAACAAAAAACTCATGAAATTGCTGAAAGCTCTTCAATGCATTCGCGATTAAAAATGTTAAGAATGACGAAAGCGGATGAGTCGAAAGACTGTGAGGAAAATAGAAAGGGAGAAGAGGCAGGTAGAGCCAAGCACGACGGAAAATCTAGAGGCTACTCCCCACCTTTTTGCACATAATTTTTCACAAACTCAGCCGCATTTTCTTCGAGGACTTTATCGATCTCATCTACCAGATCGTCCATTTCTTCTTTCAGCTGTTGCCCAGTTTCCGCCACTTTAGGATTGGCTTGAGTTTGATCAGATTCTTGAGGAGCGCTTGGTTTCCTAGACTTCTGCGTTTGATCATGTTTGTCCATGATACACCCCCTATTCAAAGTGTTATGACACACCTTAATTCAGCCTACTCCACATTTTCCTAAAGCGTCAAGATTGTTGTCACCAGTGCCCACCAAACATCAATTGCTCCTCCTCGAATCATGTGATGGGTCTGTTGAGCATTTCCCAAAAATAGCCCATAGAGACTCCTGACAAATTCTAGTATCGGTCACTATCTGGTATGGTCAAAAAAAATCAAAATCACCCAGCAAAGCCGTAGCGATTTGAAAGCACGGAGCGTACTTCCAGTATGTGAGCACGGCATAATGGCGAGAACGGGCACTGGTAACGTTTCACGAAGCCAGCCCAATCATTTCTTCTAAACTCCACAAGTGGTTGGCTACGCCGGCTTCCATAGCTGGCGTAACCCTCAACGTTGAATGAATCCGCACAAAATTATAGTACATGGTGTAGATGGCCATAGAGTGAATATGATTCTCCACTTTCTTACTGTAGGCATTCGTCAGCCTGGTAAATCTCCGATTACTCATTCGTAGTTGAAGATTCAACCGTTCTGAATAGCTGGTACTCACATGCTTCTTCTCAGGCTTCCCCGTAATACGATCTTTCCTTGCTCCACAACACACACCAGGCGAATAGCGCGTTTGGTTGCCAGAAGGTGGGTTATTGTACAACTTCACTAACATGGCGTAGTCAATATCATTTCCAAACGCATTCCAAATAGCTTCTAGATAGGGCTTGTGCCCGTCACTCGTGAGTTGGACTCGGTGGGCTAACCTGCCAGCTAAGTCAGAAATAAACTTCTCTGCATAAGAAGCATCTCTGCCCCCAACCAGCCAAGACGGAATCAATTTGGTATCTGCATCAATAGCCATCCACGTCCAGACCGAACCATAGCCAAACTGATCTTTCAGTTCATCGGGTAAGTTCTTATCCTTCCCATGGCAAAAGCTCCAAATCTCATCCACCTGGATTCGCTTACAAGTAAGATTGCGAAGCGTTCTATCCTGATATTCCCGGCAAGCTTTTCCGAGGTTGGCTAGTAAGCGAAGGATGGTGGGCTTTCCAACGCCGGTCATTCGAGACACGCTATTGACCCCTGCGCCTTCGACTAATGCTGAAATGACTTGGATTCGTTTGGATGTGGAAAGTTTGTTCATGGCAGCTGTTTTTTGTTATGCTTGCTCGTGAATGAATACTATGATAATATCTTATGCATAGTCAAGCAAGCATAGTATATATTTAGCTGAGGAGGGATCATGCAAGAGCTTTTGGCAAAGATTGGATCTAGCGAGGCAGGGAAGGCACTTTCTAAATTAGGCTCATCAAAAGGCGGTAAAGCTAGAAAGAACGTATTGTCCAAACAACAAAGAAGTGAAATCGCCCAAAGGGCCGCTCAGGCTAGATGGGGAGAATCAAAAATACTAATGGAAACCCATTCTGGGAACCTTAGAATCGGGGAAATAGAATTACCTTGTGCTGTCCTAGAAGATGGGACAAGAGTATTTTCCAGGAGTGGGTTCCTTAGGGCCATTGGAAGGCGAGGTGGAGCGAAAAGCGAAGGTAGGGAGGCTAGCTTATTCAATATGCCGGTTTTTTTGGCGGCTTCTAACCTTTTACCCTTTATTTCCAAGGAGTTAATAGAGAATTCGGTTCCTATTGAATACAAGACCAAAAAGGGAGTTAAGGCCTATGGATATAGGGTCACTATCTTGCCCAAGGTTTGTAATGTTTTCTTAGATGCGAAGTTCAATAATGCGATCCACAGAGGACAAATACATATTGCAGAACGATGCAAAATCCTAAATGATGGATTTTCTACTGTTGGAGTTGTAGCTCTTGTTGATGAGGCCACAGGTTATCAGGATGTACGAGACAGGCAAGCCCTCCAAGCAATACTAGATGCCTTTCTTAGAAAGGAACTTGCGGCTTGGGCCAGTCGTTTTCCGAATGAGTTTTATGAACAACTTTTTCGGCTTAGAAAGTGGGACTGGGAAAGTAAGTCTGGGCGTAGGCCAAGGCAAGCAGGTAAAGATACCAAAAACATTGTGTACGCACGATTAGCACCAGGGATTTTGGAGGAATTAGAAAAGAAAAATCCTCCTAATGAAAATTGGAGGAGGAAGGCCAGGCATCATCAATGGCTCACAGAGGACATTGGACATCCTGCACTCGCTCAACATATACATGCGGTAATGGCGCTAATGCGCGTGGCAAAGGACTGGGATCAGTTTAAGGAAATGCTCGACCAAGCCTTTCCTAAGAGAGGGGATACGTTGCAGTTACCATTTATGGCTAATCCTACTTCTTCTTAGCTGGTACTTTACGTCTCGGCTTTGGCTCTTTGATGAGCGGTTCCCCCAGGAACGCCTCCATCACGTCACGAGCTAGGAGGCTGGGATCGGTTGGGTTTTGGCTTGGGCGTTTTAATGTTGGCTTTTTAGTAGGGTGTTTATTTTTTTCTGGCATGGCTATTTAGGAAATAATTTAAGTTGTTCTGGTGGAATAATTTTCTCAACTTTAGTTACGGTATGGGTCGTATGAAGTTTTCCGCCTTTTTCAGAGGTCCTTGTAAGAATTTCAGCCTTTAGGGTGTCCCCCTTGCCAAAGGCAACCTCTCGATTATTTAATCTTTCCCAAAACTCGACATCTGAAATATCCGCATTAATGGTTCCACCTGAGCCATCTGAAAAAACCCATTTATTTCCATCTTTAAAGGACAGCCTCAGAATTTGTAGTGCGACGAGCCTTTTATGATCTGGTAGCAATGGAGTTTCTAGCTGATCGTCTATTAGCCCTTCCTCATATTTAGCCAAAGAAAACACTTCGGCTTCTTGCCTATTAACCTGCTCAATTACTGATGCATCATCACTCCGCACCTCAAATTTGTCTATTTCTCTTTCACTCCGCAGCGGACGAGTAATCGCATCTACAGCCTTTTTTGCTCAATCATCATTATATAACTGATGCACATGATTATGAACCTCAATTGAATTATTATTGCCTTCAAAGTCAATTTTCAAATTGCCATTTTCAAGTGTGGTAATGCTTCCCTCTTTTTGGCCTTTTAGGAACTTATAAAGAGCAAATAACCCTCCACTCCCAAAAAGAATGCCAACAATATCCTTTGCTGCATTTCGATCAGATGTTAAAAATAAATTCGTTGCTTGTGCTAGAAAACTTTGGACAACCTCTAAGTCGATACCAAAAGAGCCCGGCTGAAATTCAGCCTTTACTCGAACGGAAACCTCTGACTCTTCTCCATTTGCAATCTTATTAGCCCTCTGGCAAAGTTCCCCAATGGAATAAAGAGCGGGAGCCAAATCTCGGACATCCATTGTGCCCTCCTGAACTGCTTGCCCATCATAAAAGATATGCATTTTGGTTTGGCTCATAATTATCTATATTGCTATTTTTCACGAAATAAATCAAACGTATTGAGGGGGGGGCATATGAGAGATCATCCAATTCAAAAATTACTAGATAGTGCTTTACAAGATTTCAAAAGGGCTCTTGTCGAACAGAACGTCTATGATGAAGGCCACGAAAATCTTGGCCGAGCATATAATGGCGCAAAAGATTTTGTGGCGTTTTTAGTGGAAGGAAAGAAGGCGTTGGGGCCTCGTCCTCCAAGAAAATAACGACAATCAGTCAGACAAACGTTACCAGTGCCCGAGAACGCCGCTGGTGGCTTTTTTCAACATTCTCATGATACATTGACGCCTTTGGGCGATTAGCTCAGTGGGAGAGCGCTGCCTTCACACGGCAGAGGCCACTGGTTCGATCCCAGTATCGCCCACCATATTACATCATTCCTCTATTTCATCGTCGTTTTCTTTTTCAAAAAAGAATCATCAATCATAGCTTATTCGCGATGCAAGCGGCTCCCAACCAACTACTTGCCTCAGTAAAAAATTTCTCACATTACTGGGCAATCATCACCAGTCTTCTTTCCCTCTGTCTACTAACTTTTTGTTCAAGCGGTCCACCACCATCCACCTTGCCCCCATCGGCAAGTGACCTCAACTTATTAGGACCAACATACCTTTGCCAGACCAAAACAGAGGCCCAAGCTAGTTGGTTAAAAGCAGAGAGCCAGAAAACTGCCTGGGGGAATGGAAGCGAACATTTTCAAGAAATTTCCTTACCCAATAAACAAGGGCAATGGGTCGTTTTCAATACAGATGAAACACTCGTTGGTGTCATCACCGTCTTTCCAGATGGCTTATCACTCGATGACTATCCCACACTTCGGAAAACACTGTCGCAATTGCCCCCAGCTCGTGAATTTTATCTCACATCCTCTCAGCTTCTTGAAGGACAGATTCCAGATTCAGCCACGTTGTTCCGCACCGGAGAAGCCAACACGACTCACCAATATTATATTCGCCATCGGTCCGGACAAGATGACCAATTGATTATGGCGGTTTTTGTCCTCGACCCTTACGAAGCGTTATTAGATGGAAACCACCCAAGATTTCTTTCCTATTTGAAGGGTGCCACTGCGCAAAATGATGCAAAGACCGCTGCAGCCTCAACACCCTCATCGACGAACAAAGATTTTTTAGGGTTACAACAATTTGCCAGAGGTGAGATTTCTTTATTTGCCTCCTGCGGAACGCAACATCCTGACATCGCCCGAGATGCCTACAAAAAAACAATTCTGTATGGACTCTCCGAGCCGAAGCAACTTGCCGAAGCGCACCATCGTCTGGGACTCGCTTTTTCGCATCTTGAGAAATTACCTGAAGCTCAAACGTCGATTGAAGCCGCTTTGGCAATCCAACCTCATGCCGCAAATATTCTGAACAGCTATGGCACCGTACTCGTGAAACTTCAGAAAATTCCTGCAGGCATTCAGGCTTATGAACAAGCCTTGGCCCTACAACCGGCATATGCGAAAGCCCGATTCAATTTGGCTAAAATTTTTGAATTGATCAACCCAAAACGGGCCATTCAAGAATACGAAACATTTATCGTGTTGACCGAAGACAATCCAGAAGAAACGTCAAAAGTAGCTATTGCCAGATCAAAAATTAAGACGTTACAACAATAGAAGAACTCTGTTGAAAAACAAAATTAGAGAATGAGAACACTTCTATGTGATCGCCTATGAAATTTTATGCAGTCCGACGAGGCCGTGCCACTGGAGTATTTGATAGTTGGGACGCTTGCCGGAAACAAGTGTTCAAATTCCCTAACGCTGAATATAAAGCCTTCCCTACACGAGAAGAAGCTATTGCGTTTGTCTCTTCCACTGCTCCACCCCGGAAAAATCAAACAAACCCATCCGACGTCTCATCCGACACTTTCACTGCGATTTGGGTGGATGGATCCTGTTTTCCCCAAAGTGATGGCTCCCTTCGTATTGGATGGGGCTTGCTTGTCAAACAAGATGGTGAAGAAATCTACCGTGCGAATGGGAATGACATCCCACCTGAAGCCACTAACCATCGCAACGTGGCAGGTGAAATTTTCGGGGTTCTCAAAGCCCTGGAATGGTGCCAGAAGCAAGGCATTGCAGAGGTCACACTCTATTTTGATTATCAAGGCTTAGAAAGCTGGGCGACAGGAGCCTGGCAAGCGAAATTGCCCTTTACCCAATTATATGCCCAAACGGTGAACACATCAGGCGTTAGAATTCATTGGAGCAAGGTTAAAGCGCATTCGGGAGTTCCCGAAAACGAAATTGTTGATCAATTAGCGAAAAAAGGGGCTATGGGTTAGAAAAGAAAAAAGAAAGAAAAATGGCAGAATGCAAAAAATTCAATGTCAGAGAGCTTCCGCTCTTATAATTTCCCCTCCCCTTTTAAATAGCTTCGGAAGCGCCCCATCAGTTCCTCACCGAGCACCCCAACATCAGGCTTCGTTTTCATATAATCCCGAATTTCTTCTAATCGGTGTTCAGCTTGGTCATTACCCTTGAGCCGTTTGACCTTGCCGAGCGCATCATCAAAGGCATCAAACGTGAGTTCTTTATATCCAAAGGCTCGAATGCGTTTGACCGCTTTCATCATGGCTTCATTTCGAAACACCGTCAGATGTTCCGAATCAATTTCTTTCAGTCCGAGCTTCCTCGCTCGACGTTCGGCTGCTTTTCGAATCCCGCTCCGGACAAAATCTGGAGAGGTTTGAAGTCGTTTCCATGCATCATCAGCCCACGCCACTTGTGATTGAGGGGCTTCCCACAGACGAAGCAGAGACTCAGCATCCATGCACGTAATTCCTTGTTCACGGGCAAGATCCTCCGCATCATGCTTCAACATATCGGCGACGAATTCCTTCGCCATCGGAGGAGAATGTTCTATTTTTTGCTGCAAAAGCGCCAAGGCTTCTTCTGTCCATTCTAAGGGAAGACCTATCTGCTCTTGCAGATCACCTAAGGCTTCGACCTTTTCAAACAATTCAACATTGACCTCCATATGGCCACGCTCTTTCGCTACATCTTCGGCAATATTCGCAATCATACTTCGCATGAACTCGGGAATGGATTCTAGTCGTTTCCTTGCTTCGGCCGTCCATGGTAGCTTGCCGGCAGCCATATCATCGGCAGCCTGAGACATTCCGGCCTCCCCACCCATTTGTCCCATCATTTGGCTTTTGAATTGATCCAAAATATCAACGGTAATTTCGGCAAAGCCAAGTTCTTTGGCTTTTTTATCGGCTAACCGACGGACCATTCCTCTCAAGAAACTAGGAGCCCGCTCAAGTCGTGTGAGCGCATCCTGAGTCCAGGGAATGTCTTGTACCGTCGGCGATGGTTCAGAGTCTGACATAAGTCACGATGCGACTTTTTCCTCAGGATTGAGTAATTCTTTTATTTCTTTGCCCGCTTTAAAAAATGGCATACGTTTTTCTGGAACAGAAACTGATTCTCCTGTTTTTGGATTACGCCCCTCTTTAGTTTGACGATGACGCAGACGAAAACTCCCAAATCCCCGAATTTCAGTCTTTTCACCGCGCTTCAACGAATCCCGGATTGAATCAAAAATGGTGTTGACGACCATCTCGGCTTGTCGTCGACTTAATTGGGGAGCCTTTTCCGCCAACTTCTCGATGAGGTCCGCTTTTGTCATCCAATCCTCCTTGTCTTAACTATGCCACCCACAGATAGAGCAGTGGAGCCGAAAACCGAGAAGGCGTCAGACTACGTACGCCCCCTAAAAAACTACTTTCAAGGAATTCTTGAAATGAAAAAGGTTTTGTTGTCTCCAACACTCGAGGAGTGCCTTCAATACCACTCAATTCACTAGCTAACTTTATCGCATCGTGTAAATCCCCGATCTCATCAATCAACAATACTGATTTGGCCTGCCGGCCCGTGAAAACTCGTCCATCTGCCAACTGCTCGACTTCGGCTGCATCCATCGACCGACCATCAGCAACCGCTTCAATAAACTGGCTTAACGTATCATTCATGACGGATTCCAATAATTCCCGCTCCTCTTCCACCATCGGACGAAATGGCGACCCAAGGTCTTTGAATTTCCCAGTTTTTACCACCACGCTTTTAACACCAATCTTCTCTAACAATTCCTGAAAATTGGCCATTTGCATAATGACACCAATACTTCCTGTTAACGTCCCAGGGTTCGCCAATATTCGGTCAGTCGCCACAGCAATGTAATAGCCTCCAGATGCTGCAACGGTTCCCATCGAGGCTACTACCGTTTTATTTTGTTCTTTCCTGACTCGCTTCACCGCATTATAGATTTCTTGGGAAGGCGCGACGCCACCACCTGGACTATCAATTCTTACTACAATGGCCTTCACCAATGGATCATCCCCAAAAGCTTCTAGTTCTTCCACCGCTTGGGAAGAATCCATAATAGGGCCTTCAACCCGAACGATACCGACACCATCTGTTCCAGCGACTAAGAGTTCTGGCAACACGGCTTTTCCGATCATAAACATGACTAAACCAGCCATCAGCATCCAGAACACACGCTTCCACCGAGGATATCCGTCACTCATGAGAATTAAGGTCTTGGTGGAATCTGTGATACGTCTCCCTAACCATTGGGTTCAGAATTGCCCCCTTCGGTCTGGTCCTCTGAAGTCTGAGCCACACGGCCTAAACTTTGATCAACCGTTCCTTGGCTACTATTAAATTCCTCAACTTGGTTTTGTTCGACATCCTTTAAATGCTCCCACAGACTAAGTGCGATTTTTCGATCTTCACAATCAACCTTCACAATCTTCGCCATCACTTCCTGCCCGACTGTGAATTTATCTTCTAAGCCCTCTTGCATATCTGGCCCAATCTCACTGACATGAATTAAGCCTTCTACTCCGCCTTCCAACTCCACAAATACACCAAAATCAGCAACCTTCGACACTTGGCCAGTCGCGTTTTCCCCAACATGATATCGTTGAGGAATTTCACTGACCCAAGGATCAGAAATCAATTGCTTATAACCCAGTGACAAACGCTCTTTATCTTTATCGATCTTGAGAATCACCGCGTTCACGGACTGCCCCTTCTTAAACAATTCGGAAGGATGCTTAATATGTTTGATCCAAGACATGTCTGAAATATGGATCAACCCATCTACGCCTTCATCCAACCCTACAAAAGCTCCAAAGTCAGTCACACTTTTGATCTTGCCTTCAATCTGAGTACCCTCAGGATATTTGTCTTCAATAATGTCCCACGGATTGGGAGCAGTTTGCTTCATCCCTAGAGAAATTTTCCGGCTATGCTGATCAACGTGTAGCACTTGCGCTTCGATTTCATCACCAACAGAAACCACTTTCGATGGATGCCGCACTTCATGGGTCCAGGACATTTCTGAAACATGCACCAAACCTTCGACTCCCGGTTCGAGTTCCACAAAGGCCCCATAATCTGTCAAGCTGACAACTTTGCCATTCACGCGGCTTCGTTCTGGATATTTTTCTTCAACCTTCGTCCAAGGATCAGCAGACTTTTGCTTAACACCTAACGAAATACGACCAGTTTCACGATCATATTTCAGGACCAAGACTTCGACCCGATCACCTATGGAGAACATATCAGAAGGATGCCCAACTCGCCCCCATGAGATGTCCGTAATGTGCAAGAGGCCATCAATACCACCTAAATCTAAAAACGCACCATAGTCCGTAATATTTTTCACGGTTCCTTCGATGAGCTGACCTTCTGATAATGTCGACAATGTCGTTTGCCGCCGTTTATCACGAGTTTCTTCCAAAAGTGCTCGACGTGAGACAACCACATTTCCACGACGGTGATTAATTTTAATGATCTTGAAATTGAAGGTCTTTCCGACAAGACCATCTAGGTCTCGAACTGGTGTCAGATCGATTTGTGAGCCAGGCAAAAACGCTTTAACGCCAATGTCCACAATCATGCCGCCTTTAATCCGTGAAATAACTTTACCTTGTACCTGTTCCTCATCTTTATGGGCGACTTCTAGGTCCTCCCACACTTTCATTTTGTCGGCTTTCTCCTTAGAAAGCATCAGATTCCCTTCAGAATCCTCACATTGCTCAATATAGACTTGCACAGGATCATTCACTGTCAACGTGTCTAATTCTTCTTGAGAGAATTGATCAACGGGAATCATACCCTCAGATTTATATCCGATATCCACCACAACCCGATCTCGTTGGATATCAATCACCCGACCTTCGGTAATCGTTCCTTCTTCAATATTTTTAAACGTTTCGTCGTACAACGCAGCTAGCGTTTCTCGATCCATTTTTTCAGGTTGTGCGGAAAGCGTATTCATTCGACTTCATACCTCCAACAATACAGACACGGGTTAAATGGTGATTAAACAGAACACTAATATCATTAATCTGGCCCCTCATTACTTATGACATGTCATGATAAGGAGAAGATGTGCCTCCGACTTGGGCAACATGCTCCATGACTGATCGACCAATCTGTTCATACTCCTGTTTCTTACTGATCATGTCATTTTTTGGAAAATCTATTGATTTGCCAAAAGAAACTGACACCGGAAACAGCCTGGGCCGCTTGGCACTCATAGGAAGAACCTTAAAGGTACCAGAAATATACACAGGAATCACCTGGCATTGCGATTCTTCTACCAAATAACCTATCCCCGGCCTTCCCGGTTGCAATTGTCCATCTTCAGTTCTCGTTCCCTCAGGAAAAATAACTACGGGTGTGCCAGATTTCAAATGCTCCAGGGCCACACCAAAAGCTCTGCGATCCAACCGATGCGTTTTTAAGGGGATCCAGCCCAAGCTTTGCAAGGCCCAACTCAATAATCGATTGGGGAATAAGCTCGCCCTCCCTAAAAACACGACACGGCGGCGGATGGCACAGCCTAATAATGGAATATCCAAATAACTGGCATGATTAGCCGCAACAATCACCCCCCCGGTTCGGGGAAACAATTGCTCACCATCGGTTCGGAAATGAAAAAACAGGCTACCCAGGAGTCGAAAGAGAACCCAAAGTCCCCAATAAATTGCTCCACTCACAAACGTTCCATAATCATACCCATCATGTGACCAACCACCTCCTCAACTGACTGATGCGAGGTCTCAACCAAGATCGCTTGGGGGGACGGCTGCAAGGGATCGATGCATCTATTCCGATCACGGGCATCTCTCGTAACCATCTCGTCACGTACTACATCTAGCTCAACGGGCTTCCCCTTTTCAGCCAATTCCTGCTGGCGACGAGAAGCCCGTACGTTCACATCAGCCTCTAAAAAAAACTTGATGTCAGCTTCTGGAAAGACTCGGGTGCCCATATCCCGTCCTTCAGCCACCACCCCTCCAGCTTTCCCGACCTCTTGCTGAACAGGAAGTAACCAGTCTCGCACAATCGGCAAGGTCGCTATAGAAGAAGCCAATTGACTAATGGCGGGAGTACGAAGGTCTTGTTGAAGAACAGACTGACCATCAATCTTAATAGAAAAGCTATTGTGGTCAGCTATCAACTGGAGATTCGTCCGAGACAGGAGTGCATCAATGTGAGCAAGATTGTTGAATTCAATTTGCTCTTGCTGGATTTTCCACGCAAGAGCCCGATAGAGAGCCCCGGTATCAAGATACCCATAGCGAAGACGATCTGCCAGGTATTTGGAAACCGTACTTTTTCCAACCCCGGCTGGACCGTCAATGGCAATAACTAATCGACGGGGTTGAACGGTGCTCTTCTCCTCATAATAAAAAATTGCATTCCTATTATAAACGTCACTTTGAATTTGTCAATAAATCCAATAGTTTACTATGAAACCCAGGGAATGAAGTCTCAACGCAATCCACATCTTCAATCACAATGGGTTCCTTCCCAACTAAGCCGGCAATGGCCAAGGACATAACTACTCGGTGGTCGCCATAACTTTTGCACACCGCACCTCGCAGAGTTGAGTCACCCTGGATAATCAGACCATCTAGCTGCTCTTCCACTACTACTCCAATCCTGGCCAATTCCACCGCCATGGCATGAATACGATCTGTTTCTTTGACCCGCAATTCTTGCGCACCTGTAATACGTGTTTCCCCCTCTGCTAAGGCTGCTGCAACACACAGAATTGGTAATTCATCAATGGTTTTAGGAATCAGTTCAGGCCCGATCGTGGTCCCACTCAGTGTAGTGGCTCGAACACGCAAATCACCCACTGGCTCTCCTGATTCGTCACGTGTGTTAAGAATAGCAATATCAGCTCCCATGCCTAATAACACATCAAGAATTCCGGTCCGCTCAGGATTTAAGCCAATTCCAGTGAGTAACAACTCTGAGCCTGGAACAACAGACCCAGCAACGAGAAAAAAGGCGGCGGCTGAAATGTCGCCAGGCACAGCGATAGGTTTTCCTACGAAAGACTGTAGCCCTGTTATCTGCACCGTACAATCATCAACCTGAAGAGGAATTTCCAAATAAGTGAACAAGCGTTCTGAATGGTCACGAGATTTCATTGGCTCTTTGACCGTGGTCGTGCCTTTTGCAAAAATTCCGGCAAGTAAGATACATGATTTAATTTGCGCACTGGCGACTGGCGACTCATATGTAATTGACTGTAACTCTTGGCCCTGGATAGCTATAGGCGCCAAATCCCCGCCCTGTCTTCCTGAAATCGTTGCGCCCATCTGTCGCAAAGGCTTCACAACACGCCCCATAGGTCGACTTCTTAACGACGCATCCCCGGTCAGGACCGAAAAGAATTTTTGTCCAGCTAACATACCGGCTAAAAGACGAAGCCCTGTTCCGGAATTCCCACAATCCAGGACATTAGAAGATTCTGTTAACCCCCATAGACCCTTCCCTGTGACATCCAACCCTGTTGGAATTTCCTGAACATTGATTCCCAATCCCCGAATTACTGCAAGGGTATTCAAGCAATCCTCGCCTCGCGAATATCCTGTGATTCGAGTCTGGCCATGAGCGAGTGCTCCTAGGATTAACGCTCGGTGAGTGATAGATTTATCGCCCGGAACCACAACTGTTCCACGAAGTGGCCGAGTAGCCGGCGCAATAGACAATTGGCTCATGTCAAACCTTCTCGTAACACTTTGGCCTGTTCAATGTTTTTTACCAAACCAGCCCTATCTTGATTCTTCAAGAGCTGCTTAAAAGCTTGAAGCTGCCCGATATATTGATCAACCATCTTTAATAAATTTTCGCGATTCGCCAAACAAATATCACGCCACATCTCTGGGGAACTCGCGGCAATGCGAGTCGTATCTCGCAAGCCGCCACCAGAAAAATCTAATAAGTGTAACGTTTCAGAGCTTGTATCTTGCACGTCTTTCAAGGCATGCATAAGAGAAAACGCCGCGATATGGGGAAGATGACTGACCGCCCCCAAAACCCAATCATGGACCATGGGATCCATCGATAAGACCTCAGACCCTGCCTTTTCCCACAAACCCCGAACTTTCGATATGGCCTCAAGGTTGGTACGAGAAGTTGGAGTCACAATGCAACGTGCTCCGTCAAACAACCTAGACGTGGCATGAGCAACACCAGATTTTTCTTTACCAGCGATTGGGTGAGCGCCAACAAAACTTGCGGTTGTAGGAAGAATTGCCTCCAAATCAAACACTAAGCGGCCTTTTACACTACCCACATCACTGACAATAGTGCCTGAAGGTACATGTTGTCCCCACTGCTGGACATGAGAAACATAGGTATCAACAGGCGTAGCTAAAACAATGAAATCGGAGTCTCGTATCGCCTCCTGCGGTTCCGAATAAAAACGATCAATGGCCCCAAGCTGGACAGCCAATTCGAGATTTGGTTGTCGGCGACCAATTCCCACAACCGTCTTAGCTAACCCTTGCTCTTTTAACACGAGCCCGAGTGAACCTCCCAGAAGACCCACGCCAATAATCGTGACTTGCTGAAACAAATATTCTGAAGAGGAACGAGCCATGAGAATAAAGACAAGAACGTTAGAACTAGGTGGGGGGATTCATTAGAATTCTCGCCCAACGGCCTGAGCAACCTTTTTGAGATCACCCATTAGAGCTTGAAACCGACTGGGCTTCAGCGATTCTTCTCCATCGCACAATGCGCATTCAGGATTAGAATGCACCTCAATCAACAAACCGTCAGCACCCGCAGCAATCGCAGCCTTGGCCATCGGGGCAACAAGCTTCCAATTACCCGTCGCATGACTCGGATCTACAATGACGGGCAAATGTGACATCTCTTTCAACGTCGGGACCGCCGCAAGATCCAACGTGTTGCGATACTGCGGTTCAAACGTTCGAATTCCACGTTCACACAACATCACATTGCGATTACCACGAGACATAATATATTCCGCCGATAACAGAAATTCTTTAATCGTGGCAGACAACCCGCGCTTTAATAAAACCGGCTTGTCATACGCCCCAACTTCTTTCAGTAATTCAAAGTTCTGCATATTGCGAGCACCAATCTGAATGATATCTGCATGCTCCAAAAAATATCCAAGATCGCGCGCATCAAGAATTTCACTCACAACTGGCAGCTGAGTTTGCTTACGCGCCTCAGCAAGAAAACTTAGCCCTTCCTGTCCCAACCCCTGAAACGAATAGGGCGATGAGCGCGGCTTGTAAGCGCCTCCTCTCAGAATGGTAGCACCGGCATGAGCGACCTCCTTGGCAATTCCCACAGTAATCTCTAATTTCTCCACCGCACAGGGACCAGCCATGACTACAATTTTCGAACCCCCGATTTGAACGCCAGCCACATCAATCACAGAATCATGCGGTTGAAACTCTCGACTGACCAACTTCCACGGAGCCAAAATGGGCGTAACGCTTTCGACACCAGGGAACACGGTCAAGGGCTGACCTTGCAGGACGCGCTCATCTCCAATCACGCCAATAATCGTTCGTTCTTCACCTTTTGTGATCTGTGATTTCAAGCCGAGGGAACGAAGACGTTCAACTAAATGTTCAATATCTTGTTCAGTTGCATCAGGCTTTAAAACGATAATCATGGATTTTTCAACTCATGCGGATTTGGATAGGCTTGGCATCACATGCTCAAGTGCTTCCAAGAGCCGTCGATTTTCAGTAGGTTGCCCAATCGTCACACGAATCATCGACCCACGGATATGACGCACGATCACCCCTTCCCTAAGAAGTGCGTTATACATGGCAGCTCCATCGATACCGACATCAAAATAGATAAAATTAGCCTGGGTCGGAACGGTCTTGAAACCCATCTTACTCAAACCCTCTTCTAGAAAGGTCATTTCCGCTTCATTCATCGCACGACTTTTTGTTACATGTTCGTCATCCAACAGTGCAGCCTTGGCTGCTTCCTGGGCCAGGCTATTCACATTAAAGGGAGGACGCACGCGATTCACATAGCCTGCTATTTCAGGTGTCGTAATTCCATACCCCACACGCAAACCTGCCAGACCATAGATCTTCGAAAAAGTCCGCAAGACCACAACCGATCCTCCATCTCGAACATAGCGCAGACTATCCTGATACCCAGCATCTCGAACATATTCATAATAAGCCTCATCCAGCACAACCACGACATGCCCGGGAATCTTAGCTAGAGCGGAATCAATTTCATTCGTAGATAGCATCGTGCCTGTTGGATTGTTCGGGTTACAAATGAAAAATAGTTTTGTGCGAGCAGTCACGGCCTCGACCATGGCAGATAAGTCATGCGTCCAATTCTTCAAGGGCACTTCAACAGAGACTCCATGGCCACCCTGCACCGACAAGCGATACATCACAAAGGTCAGGTCGGCCATTACTGCTTCATCACCTGGGGCTAGAAAGGTTTTAACGAGCAGACTAATAATTTCATCCGACCCATTGCCCACAAGTATTTGATCATTGGGCATATCCCATTTATTCGCTAAAGCCTGCCGCAACTCATGTGCTCCGCCATCAGGATATCGATGAAGCGACGCTGATGCCTTTTCAAGCACTTGAAGTGCCTTCGGAGAGGGGCCCCAAGGGTTTTCATTAGATGCCAGCTTCACGGCTTCCCGAATCCCGAGCTCCCGTTCAAGTTCAGAAAGAGGCTTTCCGGGAGAATAGGGCTTCAAGGAAGCAATGGTGGGATGAACGTGCAAGGCCATATTCAAGTAATCCGATATGAAGAATGTTCGGTGAACGGAGATTATTGGTGGATGGGATAAGAGCCCAAGACTTTCAGAAACAAGCACCGGGACTTCACCTCATCCAAGGCTTTCTTTACACGATCATCGTCTTGATGCCCTTCCAGATCCATGAAAAATAAATATTCCCAGACTTTTCGGCGAGTGGGTCTCGATTCAATTTTTGTCATGTTGATGCCATAAGATGAAAAGGGACGAATGAGATCATACAACGCTCCCACACGATCTTTGGCTGAAACCAAAAACGAGGTCTTATCTCGACCCGTCTGTTCGGCGCCCCGAAGAGACAGAACTAAAAATCTTGTGAAATTATTGATGTTATCTTCAATACGAGACCGCAATATAGTTAAGCCATATAATTGGGCGGCGAGCTCTGAGGCAATGGCTCCAGCCGTGGGGTCATTCACGCACCGTTCTGCGGCGCGCGCCGTACTAGGCTCTTCGGCGATAGCCACGGAAGGTAAATGCGTTTCCAACCAATTTCGACATTGCGCAATCGCATGCGGATGCGAATAGACCGTTTTAATATCTTCAACCTTCTGGGCTTTTGATAAGAAATGATGGGAAATTTCCAACATGACTTCACCATAAATTAACAATGGTGAATCCACAAACAAATCTAATGTATGATTGACGACCCCTTCCGTGGAATTTTCAATTGGCACGACACCAAATCGCATGCGTCCACGTTCAACATCATCAAACACATCCTTAATGCTATTCACAGGAATGTAGTCAGCAGATTCTCCAAATTTCCGCATCGCTGCCAAATGAGTAAACGTAGCAGGCGGCCCTAAATAGGCAATCGTCTGCATGCCTTCCAACGAGAGGGAAGCCGACATGATTTCCCGATACACGGGACGAAGCGCTGAGCTAGGGAATGGACCTGGATTATTCGCCATGAGCCGCTCCACAAGGGCCACTTCCCGGCCTTGTGTATGAAGATGCGCCGACGCATCCTGTTTCTTTTTCAGATGCCCGACTTGTATGACATATTGAGATCGTTCATTTAACAGCTTGAGAATTTCATCATCAAGTCGATCAATGCCTTCTCGGCACCCTTGAATATCATCAGGAATGTCCATGAATCCCTTTTCTCTCTACTTACCAAAGATAATTTAGCCACGAGCATACTAAGAATACCCTGCTGTGGCAAGCTTAATCCAGCATGTCAAGGCAGAAGAATTTCATTCCATTCTTTTCGCCTTCTACTTGTCCCCTCTTCTCTTTAAGTATGGGAATTGACTTGGCTCACATCCAAAGACAAGGCTATTCCAAGCAACTACAGGATCGGTGACCTACGCAATCACCAACACATTGCGATCAAATGAGGAAAAGTGAAGTGGAAATGAAAATATTAACGCATGAAAAATATTATTTAGAAGAGAGTTCTTCTTGCTCTAGCACATCTTGAAGTGCTTCATGGACACGAGCAAACTCCTTCTGCACTGAATCAAAAACAGAAGAGCCATCTTGAAGATTGTAATGCCGGCCCAGAGTTTCCATGTGATGGGCCGCTCTGACTAACTCTGTGAGCCCCATATTCGCGGACATCCCCTTCAAGCCATGCGCCGCTTCAAGCACTTCGTTGGCGTTTTCCGATTCTAAGGCCGCCTGAATTTTTTCGACACTGGCCGTGGCATCCGAAACGAATTGACTCACTAATTTCGAGACAAAGGCACTGCCTCCGGCTATTCTCCAGTCAGCAACCAATTGTGGGGAGAGCAGCGGTTCCGCCGCCTCCACCTGAACAGGAACCAAAGAATGGGCATCGATCCGCGATGTTGGTTCCACTTTGGGCTCATCTGTCCCTTCAGCAGTACCTTTCGCGTGCAACCATTTGTTCACTATTTCAGCTAAATCCTCTGATTTGATGGGCTTACTGATGTAATCGTCCATACCAACTGCCAAACATTTTTCTCGATCACCCTGCATTGCATTGGCCGTCATAGCCACAATCGGCACGCGAAGCGTGCCCTCAGGTCTGAGGCGTAAAACGTCAGTAAAACATTCTTCATTCGATTCACCCTTTACGTCTAACGCTTCACAGTTCATGCTTTCTATTTCACGAATCTTTTTTGTCGCGTCATACCCATCCATTTCTGGCATTTGGCAATCCATCAATACCAAGTCATACCGAATACGCCCTATGACTTCTATCGCTTCAAGCCCATTGCCCACCAGATCAACCTGATGACCTAAACGGAGCAGCATCATTTCTGCAAGTTGTTGATTCACCACATGATCATCGACCACAAGGATATGGCCAACTCGAGCCCTTTGCTCCGAATTGATTGGACTTCCAAGCGCCCCGTCAGAAAGCGGGGGAACGAACATATCATGTCGACCCATAATCATTGCCAGACACACTTGGAGATCTTTTTTACGAATTGGTTTGGATAGATAGGCATCAAAACCTATTTGTTGTGCCTTTTTATCATCTCCACGAAAACCAGCAGACGTGAGTAATACTAATTTCAGATTCGACAGCTCAGAATCATTTTTAATCACCTTGGCCAGTTTCGTTCCATTCATTTCGGGCATGCTCATATCGATAAGGACCATATCAAAGGGCTTACCTTGGGCATGACTCTCTCGAAGAAGGGCTAAAGCTTGATGGCCTCCTTCTGCAACCTCCACTTCGACTCCCCACGTCTGCGCATATTGGTAAAGCACCATGCGATTTGTCTCATTATCATCGACACAACACAACTTGATTCCAGCCAGGGGTTGATCTGTGAGGCAAGTCGGTTGATCGCTATGCGCTTTATCAAGACGTATGCGAAACCAAAAACAACTGCCTTCCCCATCCTCACTGATAACTCCAATGGTCCCATCCATATGCTCTACCAACTGTTTGCAGATCGCCAAACCCAACCCTGTTCCTCCAAATTTTCGAGTCGTGGAACTATCCGCTTGAGTAAACGCCTGAAATAACTTGGCTTGCTGCTCTGGTGACACTCCCACGCCTGTATCGATGACTTTGACTTGCAACACCACGTCATCCTCGGTTTCATCTTCTAATAAGACTTGAACTGACACTTCTCCTATTTCCGTGAATTTAATGGCGTTCCCCACTAAATTCATCATGACCTGACGAAACCGCCCAGGATCCCCCAACAAATCCGTCGTAACATTAGGGAAAACCCAACTTGTCAATTCAAGATTCTTGGCGTTGGCGTGCCCGGCCAATAGATCCAATACTTCCTCCACACAAGACTGAGCATTCAAGGGAATATTCTCTAACTCCAACTTTCCCGACTCAATTTTTGAAAAGTCTAAAATATCATTAATAATCGTCAACAACGATTCACCAGAAATCTGCACAATCTCCGTCATCTTCCGCTGCTCAGGAGTCAACGATGTATCCAAAAGCAGTCCTGTCATGCCAATGACGCCATTCATGGGAGTTCGGATTTCATGGCTCATCGTCGCTAAAAAATCGGTCTTGGCTTTCGCAGCACTCAAAGCACCGTCACGAGATAGCGCCAACTCCTGATTGCTGATTTCTAGCTCTCGTACTGCCTGCCGAACTTGATCCTCTGCCAATTTTCGCTGCGTCACTTCATGCAAATACAGCCGCAACACCTGACTAGATTCCACCAAGGTCATCCGTATTTCAAAGATACGATCAGACTCAGTCACTTCTTGAAGGACCGTCTTCTCCTTCCTGGAAATAATGCATTCCAATGAATCTGCCACTTGTATGAAGAGAGGGTGACCAAGGCCCAGCTGAGCTAACTCAGGGAACATTCGGTTTGCCGAGGGATTGATATACGAAATGCACTGCTGAAAATCCATTTCGATGACCGGATTGGGATTCATTTCTGGAAATGACGCCAAACGGGCAAATTCTCGATTTTTTATTTCTTGGCTCACCATGAGCCGCTTGAGGGCTTTGGTCCGATATTCCAATAAGCTAGCCGCTTGTGTGGCCACGCCTACCAATTGCTCCACCTCTCCGTCTTTGGAGTCTATGTCTCGTTTATGAAACCCCTCAGTACTGTGGAGGACGTTCCCTTCGGTGACTTGAGCCACCGCTTGGAGTTTCTCAATCAGTTCCTCTAAAATTGGCAAGATCTGAAAAATTCCTTTTCTTACTCCAAAAATTGCAAGTCCAATAAAGACGACCGACATGATCATTAGCCCGATCCGCAATTCCCGTTCTTGTTCCTGAAGACGATTGAGCGAAAATCCGATACGGACCCACGCGACGATTTCGTCCTCATTCAACAAGGGCTCGATCACCACAAACATCGTCCCGCCATCAGTGGTATCCACAAACATGTGTAATTCTGAGCCCATCTTCTGCGCGTTCTTCAACTGTGGGTCTTCCACCATCGTTCCAATTGTAGTCGGTCGAATGGAAGCGATGATCATATTGTCTTCGTCCAGAACTTCTAAGACTTTTAGATCATCATCTTCAGCATAGGCTGACATAGACTCTTGAATGCGAAACAAATTATCCAATATGGCAGCAGCCCCTACCGTGGAAAAAGTTCGGGCCACTGCAACTCCCCGATCGCGAAACGCCTCTAGCAGTAATTCGCGTTGACCATAGCCGATCAAGACCGCACCAACTAATACCAACAGACCTATAGAGAAGGTCAAATTGGTGGAAATACGGAAGACCAAACTGCTCCGCCATTTCCCTAAAAACCAGATGACGGCTGAATTCTTATTCTCAAACATCTCGCTGTCTCAAAATAGATGACATCATTGCCACATGAAGACCTCTTCACCCTGGCGCACATCATGTACAGCCGCACTAGGCGTACCAAGGTCGACCTACTCTTTCGTAACCATTTTCGGCTACTAAATATTGATTCTGAAGGATATTTCAGCGTATGAGCTAAGTGCCTGGCAGAACGTGAGAGCACACTTTGAATGATAGCAGGAGGGAACAGAGGCAGGAATTAGGAATAGGGAAACTTGACCTGAACGGTATCTTTTTCCGGAATGTTCGCGATTTTCTCAAAAATACCCAGGCTTTCGTGCCACACCCGGATAGGATGCTTGCCGACTCGAATATCGCTAATACGAAATGCCTCGGTTTTGGTGGTCAGGGCATAATAGGGGTGGGAGAAAACATGCAGATAGGCTTCCTAAACACATGCTTTTTACATTGCACTTTTTCCTTTTCACATCTTACTCTTCACGCCTTACGGTTTTTTCATTGATAGCTTTCTGCATCGGATGGAAATTTTCCACATTCAACTTCTTCTTTATATCGCTTGAGCGCTTGCACCGCATCGACTTTTAAATGAGCATAGGGTTTCACAAATTTTGGGACAAAGTCGTCAAACAATCCTAAGATATCATACAGCACAAGTACTTGTCCGTCGCAGCCTTGCCCACCTCCAATCCCAATAGTCGGAATGGCCAGCTCTTGAGTAATCGTGTTTGCCAACTCACTCGGCACACATTCCAGCACTATCCCAAATACACCTGCTGCTTCAAGCGTCTTCGCTTCTTGCAAAATGGTATCAGCCTCTGCCTGTTCCTTGCCTCTGACTTTATAGCCTCCGGATTGATTGACTGATTGTGGTGTCATACCAAGATGACCCATGACCGGAATACCAAAACCCGTCAACGCCTCGACACGATCAACAACTGAAAGGCCTCCCTCAATCTTGACCGCAGTGGCACCTGCTTGAAGAAATCGCCCTGCATTTTTGACCGCTTCCTCCACGCTCACTTGATAAGACAAAAACGGCATATCTCCAATCACCAACGCTCGCTGTGAAACCTGTGCAACCATCCGCGTATGATAGAGCATTTCATCCATCGTAACGGATAAGGTGTTAGGCTTTCCTTGCACGACCATGCCTAACGAATCCCCAACCAAGATAACTTCTAAGCCGGCTTGCTCAACAATTTTGGTAAACAACGCATCGTATGCCGTGACAACCGTTATTTTCTTGCCTTCCTTTTTGTGTTGCTGAAATTCTGGAATAGTGAGATAGCTCATAGCGTTTCAGTAGCCTTCTTATTGTTTGGCAAACCGTTTAGCTGATTCCAAGGTATTCTGAAGGAGCATGGCAATCGTCATCGGCCCAACTCCACCCGGAACGGGCGTGAGCCAGCCGGCGTGTTCTTTGACATGTTCAAAATCCACATCCCCGGCGAGCTTCCCATTGTCTAATCGATTAATCCCCACATCAATGACTACTGCCCCCTGCTTGACCATATTCGCTGTGACAAAGAAAGGTTTACCAATCGCAGCAATCACAATATCCGCCTCACGGACGATCGAGGGAAGGTCCTTCGTTCGAGAATGACAGATAGTGACCGTGGCATGTCTATGCAGAAGCAGCATCCCCACCGGCTTTCCGACGATGTTACTGCGGCCAATCACAACCGCTCGTTTCCCGGAAATGTCGAGCCCCGTGGAGTCAATCATATGAATAACACCCTTCGGTGTGCAGGGCACAAACACAGGATCACCCTCCACCAAACGTCCGACATTCACGGGATGAAAACCATCGGCATCTTTCTCTGGAGAGACAGCCTGTAAAACCGCCTTGCTTTCGATGTGAGATGGCAGCGGCAACTGAACCAAAATCCCATGAATTTTGGAATCCGCATTGAGCTGATGAATAAGTGCTAACAACGTTTCTTGCGATGTCGAAGTTGGCAAAAGGTGTTCTTCCGGATACAGCCCGGCTTTTTCACAGGCAATTTTCTTATTTCTGACATAGACCGCCGAGGCTGGATCATCTCCGACCAGAATTGCAGCCAGGCCAGGTTTGACTCCAGTGTTTTGTGCGAGCACACTCACCTCTCGCGCAATACCTTCTCGAAGACTCAATGCTAAAGCTTTTCCATCAAGAATTTTGGCAGGCATGTCTTTCCTTTTTCAACGCTATGGAGTCCTTCATTAGAAAGACTCAAATGGTATGGATAAAACAATTCTACGATATCAGTCACCAAAAAACTTCGTCAACGCAAAGCAGGTGCACCTTTCTTGACACCCTTAGAAACCCTCACTTACCATGCCCTTCACTAACCAGTAGGCACCTATTGCATGTGACTTTGACTTATCACATCAATGTGAATCATGTTGGCATTTCGTCATAACACCTGTGTTCCGACTCTCAACTAAGACCGTAAATGGAGGTCGTCGATTCCATGCCCGATGAGCAACCGGATAGTGTATGTGCTACTCTCATAGAGGAAATGTACAGCTTACAGCTCTCCTCCCTAGGACCCGATGGCATCCCCCACTGTGGGTATACGCCTTACCTGTACCGAGCTCCTAGCAGCTTTTATATCTTTGTCAGTCAGCTAGCAGCACACACACGTCATTTACTCGAAAACAAGACAGTCGCGATCATGATCATTGCCGATGAGCAATCAACATCACAAATTTTCGCTAGAACCAGGGTCAATTATCTGTGTGAAGCCAAGATTGTCGAGCCCGACAATCAGGATTATGCCCTGTTGCTGGATAACTATCAGCAACGGCATGGCAAAATGGCCGGATTGTTACGACAATTGCCGGACTTTATCCTGTTTCATTTGACACCGATGAGTGGGCAGTTTGTGATGGGGTTTGGCAAAGCATTCAGACTGACTGGAGACGATTTGTCAGTATTCGAACATACTCGCACTGGATAGTTTGAACCATCAACATCCTATTCGTATCCACTGAAAGAAACCCGTTATACGGCTGTCATTTTATACCTATGAACAACACTAAGTACGCTTGGCTCACTCCAGTTCGTGTGAAAGGCTCTCGCCTCAGCATGACACTCGCTCTTATGACATTCGCTGGGTTTTTGGTCGTGGGAATACCTCATGGCCTCGCCTATGAAATTGCCAACCTCCAGTTTCCACAAAACATCATCGCAGACAACGGTCAAGTCTATTATATTGCCAATGCAAACGGTGATCCTGGCACCCGTGAGAATAAAGGGTTTATCAGTACAGCGGATCAAGAGGGAAAGGTCACCGACCTCCATTTCATCCAAGGCGGCAAGGAATCAGTAACCCTGCATTCGCCTAAAGAAATGGCCATTATCGGTTCCACGTTGTATGTCGCCGACCTTGACGTCGTGCGAGGATTTGATAAGAACACTGGGCAACCTCTCCTCACTATTCCTTTTTCGCAGCTTCATGCTGAGTCCTTAACAGGGCTGACTGTAGATTCGCATGAATTGTTGTATGTCTCAGATGCTGACACCAACACCATTTTTCGAATCGACCCCGAACACGACCATGCCATTACTCAATTCATTCAGGATGCCAAGTTGTCTCATCCTCATGGGTTAGCCATTCATCCACGCAATGGCCATCTGATGGGTGTAGGATGGGACGATGGGAAAGTGTTTGAGATTGATGAAAAAGGCATCCTTCACGAACTGTTTGTCAGCTCATTTTTTTCTGGTGGATTCCATAACCTTGATGGCATTGATTTCGACCAATATGGAATCATGTATATATCAGATCTGACAGCGGGAAAAGTTTGGCGGATTCGTCCTAACCTAAAGAAAGAAGCCATTGCGGAATTTTTGCTTTCGCCATCAGGTATCGGTGTAGACCGAGTCAACCATCTCATTCTTGTCCCATATCTCTATGCCAAAGGCGCAGAAATCAACGGTTTGGAACGCCCCTCCAACGATACGCCCAACAAAAAGAAACGAACCTTTTCTGACTATGGATTAAACTTTCCCAGGAAAGATCAGCCAAATGAGTAAATGTATCCATTGTCATCAACGGAAGGGGAAACGATCATGCCCAGCCTTGAATGGCATGATTTGCAGTCAATGCTGTGGCGAGCATCGGATCAGCAAAATTTCTTGTCCCGCCTCATGTGTATTTTTAGAGGCCAATGATGATTATCAACAAAAACGAGCAGGCGGGCGATTTGAACTAGATCGAAGAACTTTTTATCGAGAACTCTTAGATTTTGGAGGAGAACGAGCGACAGAAATCTTTTATGTCTTTGAAGCCTTAGCCTTCCGATACTTTCAAGATCGTCGCGACGCACAAGATATCGAAGCTCTGGAAGGCCTACAAAGTCTCCGCCGAAGTTTTAGTTTGATTCAAATCCCTGAAACCGGACTCCCAGCCTTTGGAGAAGAGTTGCGCAAGGAGTTTAAGGTCTTTGGCGAACGTCAAAACTTGGAACCGGCAATGGTCACGGAAGTGTTGGATCGAGCTCAAACGTTTATCCAAGGCTTTTCGGGGACAGGCCTTCGCTCTAATCGATTTTTGCATGGATTATTAGGCTATGTCCGGGAACGCCACCCCGATGTCGCCGAACAACTCGCCCGTCAAACCGGAGCCGGTGGACGAATTGTCATCCCGAGTGGATTTGACTACCAAACCGAATCCAGCTCGTCCTAACCCACTTTCACTAATATTGATGCTAGCACTCTAGACCTTTTGGTCTTCCGCCTACTCCATTACTTCAACAGTCATCTCAATCCGTTCTACAGGATTATCTCGCAAATCACGAGGCTGACTCACGATCTTATCCGCAACTTCAACCCCTTTGAGGATTTCTCCAAACACCGTGTATTGGCCATCTAAATGAGGGGCTTTATCAACCATGATAAAAAATTGGGAGCCTGCACTGTTAGGATCTGCCGTTCGAGCGGCAGAGAGAATGCCTTTTTCATGAACAACCTTGCTGAATTCTGCAGGAAGGGTATAGCCTGGACCACCAGTCCCAAATTTATTTCGATTCGCGGGATCTTTGGTCAACGGGTCTCCACCTTGAATCATAAAGCCTGGAATGATCCGATGAAAAATAGTGCCATTATAAAACCCTGACTTTGTTAACTTGAGGAAACTTTCTACATGCTTCGGAGCTAAATCTTGAAATAAGACAATTTCCATTTCACCAAATTTTGTTTTTAACATTACATGAGGCGCTTGCTTCTCAGTTGGTGAATCATCCGCCCAGGTCACTCCAACCAATAGAACATTCGATATGGCCAACACACCGAACAACACGATGCCTCGTCGAAAAATATTTACTAATACCCCTGAAAAAACATTCATCGTCACTCCTCCATTGCTATTCATGTAAATTTCCTGTTGTACCAGAACTCTGATGACTCACCTGTGCGAAAGCTTGTTCCGCTGCACGTTGTTCCGCTTCTTTTTTTGTGCTTCCCTCACCATGACCCATGACATGCCCACGAATGTCGACGGTCACGCTAAATACTTTTTGATGATCCGGGCCTGACTCTCTAACCAAACAATAGCCTGGATTTGTTCCATCATGTTTATGCACCCATTCTTGCAAACGACTTTTCCAATCTCCTCCCGCAGATAACTCAGGGCGGTCCCGCAATTCAGAAAATTCGGTTGCCAGAGCTCGGTAAATGAATGTACGAGCCGACTCTAATCCACTATCAAGGTACACGGCTCCGATAAGGGCTTCAAGCGTATTAGCCAACAATGAATGTTTTTCCCGTCCCGATGACGCTTCTTCACCTCGCCCAAGTCGCAACCATTTCCCGAGTGCAAGTCGCCCGGCGGCTTTTGCCAATGTGACTCGGCTAATCAAGCCGGCTTTTACCTTTGATAGTTCCCCTTCTGTAAACGTGGGAAACATCGCCACAAGACTTTCACTAATTACGAGGCCGAAAACTGCATCTCCTAAAAACTCCAATCGTTCATTATGTTGGGCTGTTGGATGTTCTTGTGATTGGGAGAAAGATCGATGCGTCAAGGCCTCTAGCAGTAGGGCTTCTTCTTGAAAAACATAATCGAGTGAAGTTTGTATATCATGTATCTGCAACACAACGCATCATCCTCTTTTATCAAGCCAGTACCTAAAATACAGAAACTTCTCAATCTCTCCTCTCTAAAAATATTTTCATTGTATCATATCGCACAACCGTGATAATGAGGCAAGACAAAATGGCGCAGGATAAAGAGAAAGGGCACGATGAGGAAAACTACAATTCTTTTGGTTCTAGGCCTCTTGCCAGCGACGAAAGACTAGGCAGGCATTGACTCCGCCAAATCCAAACGCATTGGAAATGGCCACGTCAAAAGAACAGGCGCGAGATTGGTTGGGGACATAATCCAAATCACATTCTGGGTCTGGATCATCTAAATTGATCGTTGGAGGAATGAGGCCTTGTTGCAACGCTAAAATGGAAAAGACCGCTTCAATCCCACCAGCTGCTCCTAGTAAATGTCCAGTCATCGACTTGGTGGAACTCACCGGGATGGAATGGGCATGGTCCCCAAACACTTTTTTAATGACTTGTGTTTCCACTCGATCGGCCATTGTCGATGTCCCATGAGCATTGATATAACCGATCGATGATTTTGACACTCCTGCATCCTGAATTGCCCGCTCCATACATGTCACCGCCCCTGAACCATCCTCAGATGGGGCGGTGATATGGAACGCGTCGCTGTTCATCGCATACCCAATGAGCTCAGCGTATATCTTGGCGCCTCGAGCTTGAGCATGCTCAAGTTCTTCTATAATCAACACCCCTGCCCCTTCACCGATGACGAAACCATCACGATCTTTATCAAACGGTCGGCTAGCTTTCTCCGGTTCATCGTTTCTCCGCGATAGAGCCTTGGCTGCAGCAAAACCTGCAATAGCTGTTGGACAAATTGTTGCTTCCGCGCCGCCGACGATCATGACATCAGCTTCTCCTCGTTGAATCAGTCGAAACCCATCTCCTATACAGTGATTGCCCGTCGCACAAGCAGTCACGGTACAAGCATTGGGACCTTTTGCACCATGACGAATCGCCACTTGCCCCGAAGCCAGATTGATAATGACCATTGGGATAAAAAACGGTGTGACGCGATCGGGACCACGTTCCAATAATATCTTGTGATAATGTTCAATAGCAGGAAGACCGCCAATGCCTGCGCCAATATACACACCCACTCGCTCGGCATTGTGAGAATCAACGACTAACCTGGCATCATCAACCGCTTCTTGGCTAGCTGCCACAGCAAAATGGATAAAGGTATCCATTTTTTTTATCTCTTTTTTTTCAATGTATACTGAAGGATCAAAGTTTTTGACTTCCCCCGCAATACGCACAGAATACTGACTCGAATCGAACCGTGAGATTGGTCCAATACCAGACTCCCCTTGGCAAAGCTTTTCCCACGTCTTGGGCACACCAATATCCAAGGGCGTGACAAGCCCCAACCCTGTCACAACAACTCGACGTGGCGTCCATTCACTCATTGCAGCGATCCTGATACCTGTGGGATAAAAAAATTAGGCTTTTTCTTTGATGAAATCGATAGCAGCCGAGACCGTCTGGATCTTTTCCGCATCTTCATCAGGAATTTCAATCTCGAATTCCTCTTCTAAGGCCATCACCAATTCTACCGTATCCAAGGAATCAGCCCCAAGATCCTCGACAAATTTGGCATCAGCAACCACATCATCTTCTTCAACCCCTAGTTGTTCTGCAATAATTTTCTTAATCCGTTCTTCCACAGCCATCGTTGGAACCTCCTCCTGCCAAAGTGTATTGAGTAAACAATCTCATGAACTTATGAGTCTAGGCCATATGCATTCCACCATTCACGTGCAACACATGGCCAGTAATATATCCGGCTTTCTCAGAACATAAAAAGCTTACAGCACCTGCAATGTCAGACGGTTGTCCTAATCGCTTTAAAGGAATCTGACTTAACAAAGCCTCCTTAGTGTCTGCAGAAAGATCTTGAGTCATCGCCGTGTCGATAAATCCAGGGGCAACCGCATTAATCGTGACATTCCGACTGGCGTATTCCCGCGCCACGGTTTTAGTGAGGCCAATGACAGCTGCCTTGGAAGCGGAATAGTTAGCCTGTCCAACATTTCCTATCGCCCCAACAATTGAGGCAATATTCACAATACGACCACTCCGTTGTCGGCTCATGGTGGGGACAACGGCCTTCACACAAAAAAATGTTCCCGTCAAATTAACTTGTAGCACCGACTGCCAATCTTCTTCTTTCATGCGTAGAAGTAGACCATCACGCGTAATCCCAGCATTATTCACTAAAATATCTATTCGTTCCCAGTCTTTTAATACGCGATCAATCATACCCTTAACCTGGTTCCAGTCGCCAACGTTGACCGAAACAGCCATAGCTTTTCGCCCCAATTGCTGAATACGAGTCACGGTTTCTTCGCAGCGATTGGCATTCAGATCGGCCACAACCACATCTGCACCTTCTTGAGCCAACGTTGTGGCAATCGCTTGACCAATCCCTTGTGCACTTCCTGTCACCACAGCAATTTTTCCTGTCAATGACATCGCTTCCCTTTCGATAAAATATGGAACGCGCGGGTATTATGCCACATGCGAAAGAACATGGTCATACGATTCTTGGTCAAAAATATTCCACGTCTCTGCCTCGGGCACAATACGTTTCACCAATCCCGTCAAAACCTTACCAGGACCAATTTCGATAAAATGGGTAATGCCCATTGTCCACATCGTCTGAATTGTCTCTTGCCAACGAACCGAGGATGGCAGTTGCCGAACCAAGGACACCCGCACTTCATCGGCTGAAAATATTGCTTTGGCATCGACATTATTGATCAACGGTACCTTTAAATCTGACCATTCCAAAGAATCAATATCTTTTTTTAATCGATCCGCTGCAACTTGCATCAAGGACGTATGGACCGGAACACTCACCGGCAAGGCTTTGACACGCTTCGCCCCACGGGTTTTCGCCAATTCTAAGGCTCGCTCCACGGCGCTTTTCTCTCCGGCAATGACCGTCTGCCCCGGAGAATTCAAATTTGCCGGAGCGACAACGCCTAAAACTTCTGCTTCTTGACACACCGCAGAAACCTCTAACTCAGAAAGACCCAAGACCGCAGCCACTAATCCACTCCCTGGACTAACGGCCTCTGCCATATATTGTCCACGCTTGTGCACGAGACGGACAGCCTCACGAAACCCAATCGCTCCTGCTGCCACGAGAGCCGTGTATTCGCCCAAGCTATGGCCAGCCACAGCGGATGGAATAATAGGACCATCTTTTACGAGTTGGAATGCAGCGACACTCGTGACCAATAAGGCTGGTTGCGTATACTCCGTTTGGTTCAGCTGCTCTGCCGGACCTTCAAAACACAATGCTCCCAGATCATATCCCAAAACTTGTTCAGCATCTTTATACAATGCAGAAAGATGGGAATTCGTCGCATGCAGGGCTTTCCCCATTCCAACGGATTGAGAGCCCTGCCCTGGGAATAAAAATCCTATTGTTGATTTCACGCGGTTCGTTCAGTATTTGAAAATGAAAAAGGGTAGAATCTCATTCCCTTAAAAAATCAATGTCTTTTCACAACTAGTCGACGATAAATTCTCCGCCATCGACACAAATCACATTACCCGTGATCCAATGCGCTTTCGGATGACATAAGAGACCAAGGGCATCAGCCACATCCTGTGTCGTCGTTAAACGGTTTGATGGGTTTTTTCGTTGAGCCATGGTTATCATTTCATCAGACCCAGGGATTTTCCTCAAAGCTGGAGTATCCGTGACGCCTGCCATGAGAGAATTGACGGTAATACCTAACGGAGCCAATTCCAAAGCCAGTTGCCGTGTATGAGATTCGAGAGCCGACTTAGCGGCAGATACTGCACCATAGGCTTTCCACACTCGAGCCCCTCCTGCACTGGTCATCGAAAAAATTCGACCTCCCGGACCTAAAAACTTTCCCCTCACTAAATCTTGTGTCCAATAGACAAGAGAGTTAGCCATCACATCCACAGTCATGTCCATTTGGGCTTTGTTAATGCCTTCGGCTACAGACTCTGCAATATATGGCTTTAAGGTTCCAAAGGCTAATGAATGCAAGAGAACTCGAACATTGACCGACTTTCCAGATTCTTCGCCTCGTTGCCTCACTGCTTGCAAAATGTCTCCTCGTTTTTCTGGGTCTGCAGCGTTGGCATTAAAAAATAATACGTCACGCCCTAACTCTCGAATGTGCGTCACAATACGTTCAGCATTTGGTAGGGTTGATTTTCGGTCTAAATGCACACCGATGATATTGAATCCCAAGCCAGCCAGCTCTAAGGCGGCAGCTTCACCAAAACCGCTGGATGCCCCAAGAATTAAAGCCCAATCCCCCTCACCCCATTGCATGTCAGACATAATATTCCCTTCTTCGTTAATTTCTTTTGTTGGCCCGTCTCTTTACCAACGTACCAACGCAGACGCCCAGGTCAAACCCGCTCCAAAGGCAGCCAACAAGACCAAATGCCCTTTTTGAATCTTCTGACTGTGAACGGCTTCATCTAAAGCCAAAGGAATAGATGCGGCAGAAGTATTACCAAATTTGTCTAAATTTATCATCAATTTTTCTTGCGCAAGTCCCAAGCGCTGACTCACCGCCTTCAAAATTCGCATATTAGCCTGATGAGGGATAAACACATCAACATCGCCTATGCTGACACCATTGGCTTTGACAGCTTCCTGAGCCGCCTCTTCCATAGATTTAACGGCAATCTTAAAGGTCTCATTGCCCTTCATTTTAATGAAACAACGCTTATTGTCCAAGACTTCTTTCGAGGCCGGCTCTTTGGACCCGCCACCAGGCACATGAATCATTTCAGACAACTGCCCATTGGCATGCAAATGTGTGGAAAGAACGCCAGAATGTTGGGGGCCCGGTCCTAGAACTACAGCTCCAGCTCCATCACCAAATAACACACAAGTATTTCGATCTGTCCAATCAGTAATGGCTGACATCACTTCTGCACCAATAACAAGAACATAACGCATCCCGCTTTTGATATACGCATCGGCGATGGATAAGGCATACACAAATCCGCAACAGGCTGCTGAAATATCACAGGCAGCCGCTCGGGTTGCGCCTAATCGATATTGCAGAAGACAGGCAGTTGATGGAAGCGGCATATCTCCTGTGCACGTTGCCAAGAGTATCAAACCAACATCACTCGCCTTTACATTGGCAGCAACCAATGCTCGCTGAGCGGCTTCTAACGCCAAGTCTGAACAGGCTTGTCCAGATTCAACCAGACGACGCTCACGGATACCTGTCCGCTCCACAATCCAGGTATCAGATGTTTCCACCATCCGTTCCAAGTCAGCATTAGTCAACACTCGTTTGGGCACAAAACTTCCTGTTCCGAGAATGGCACTATTCATGGGATTTCAAGAGACAATCTTGGATTCAGTTGTCGGAGGGATGACACCTTCTGCAATATCATCTCGAATGGCCTCAATCAAGCCACCCTTGGCTAAGGAATGAGCTTGTAAAATGGCGTTCTTTATAGCTTTTGATGAAGATCGCCCATGACAAATCATGCTGATCCCCTCTACACCCAAAAGGGGAGCTCCACCAAATTCGGCATAATCTGTTTTCCGACGTAGGCGGAGCAGCGGACCGGCCACAAAAAGATAGGAAAACCGCCCAAGAGCAGACTGCGCAATTTCTTTCATCAACATTTTTTTTATGGCATCTGCCAATCCTTCTGATATTTTTAATGCCACATTGCCGATAAAGCCATCGGTTACGATCACATCAGCATTGCCACTATACACGTCTCGCCCTTCAATATTGCCAATAAAATGAATCCGACTTTCTTTGAGAAGTTTAAAGGCCTCTTTCGTCGCATCATTGCCCTTGGTGTCTTCTTCTCCAATACTCAAAAGTCCGATACGCGGCCGCTCCACACCCAAAAGATGTTTTCCATACTCATGACCCATAATGCCAAATTGGTGAAGTTGCTGCGCCGTACAATCAACTGTCGCCCCCACATCCAACATTATCGCCTTCCCTTGTCGAGTTGGCAGAGTCGCGGCAATGGCTGGGCGATCAACGCCTTCAATCAATCCTAATAAAAAAAAGGCCGAGACCATGGTCGCTCCGGTATTCCCGGCACTCACCAAAGCCTCTGCCTGTTGAGTTTTGACTAATTCCGTGGCTTTCCATATGGAAGAATCACGTTTTTTTCGTGCGGCTAATGCTGGGGATTCATGCATCCCCACAACTTGAGACGCATGGAATATTTCAATGTTAGGCTTTTTACCGTTAAGCTTGTCTAGCTGAGCTTGAATAGCGGATTCATCTCCAACCAAGATAACAGAAAGAGATGCTTCTCTCGTTGCTTGGAGGGCTCCTTCAACGGCGGGAGATAGACCATGATCTCCTCCCATCGCGTCAACGGCTATTTTCATGGAATTGGCTTGGAAAAGGTCGGTGCGAAAAGAATCAGTCTCTATCCTTCTTCAACGGCAATGATCGCCTTCCCTTTGTAAGTTCCACAATTCATGCAGGTCACATGAGGCTGTTTCAGCTCATGACATTGAGGACAAATCGAGAGATTTGGAGGCGTGAGAGCAAGATGAGATCGTCGTTTATCTCGACGGGCTTTTGAAGTTTTGTGTTTCGGATTTGCCATGGTGTTCCAACTTAATCGTTAAGAGATGATTATTGATTCCTTTAAACCTCTTCAGGAAGGGGACTTAGAGAATGTCGAGAAATTTTTATATTCATAGGAATTTTGGTATCAGCAATTAAGGAAGAGGATTCGGTTACTGGCAAACAACATCCACATACGCCTTCATTTAAGTTGGCTCCACACACTTGGCACAATCCCGAGCAATTTTCATCACACAAGGGTTGCAAGGGAGTCGCTAAAATGAGATGTTCCTGCAAGGCAGGAAGTAAGTCAATCTGATTATCCTGTATAGGATATGCGTCGATTGCATGTTCATCTTCCTCATCAATGGCTGCATTATGCCTTCGACTGCCTTTTTTCATTTTTTTAGAAGAAACTGGCACGACTGAAGATTCATTTGATTGTCTAAACTCCGCATCCCAAGACAAGGATACATCTTCTTCAAATCTCATTAAACAGCGAACACATTCACGAATGACCTTTCCAGTGAGTGTTCCGCGAAAATTGGCCAAATGGTCATCAGTTGAAAAAACCTGCCCGGAGCAATTAAGAAAACCAACAACTTTCCCATCATCACGCGGCAACATGACTTCCGAAGCCTGCACCTCATACTGAACAGGCAATCCTTCAGAAGGAATGTCGACTAAATTGATTAGTAGAGGCATGGGTCACATTCAGAAGAATTCTTAAATACCGCGAATTTTATCTGGTATTAATAATGACAGACCACTCAATTCTTCAACGTAGTTCTTCTGCAAAAGAGAGAATGGCTATATGTCTAGCTCGCTTGACGGCCTGTGTAAGACGACGTTGATGTCGCAAGCAATTGCCAGAGGTTCGACGAGGAATAATGCGCCCGCGTTCGGTGAGAAAACCTCTCAAGAGATTGGCATCCTTATAATCCAATGGTGTCTTGTCAAAGCAAAAGCGGCACACTCTCTTCCGCTGAAATAATCGTCCTTTTTCCACAGAAACTTCTCCTCCGCTAAAAATTAGGGCATGGGCTCAGGATAGTAATCTTCCGAGTCGTAAGACGGTTCTTCAGCCGCCCCCGATCCAGAACTCCCAACTGATGTCTTTTTTGGTAAGAAAGTTACGGTTTGAGCCACAACCTCATGCTTGCTTCGCTTTTGTCCATCGTCTGTTTCCCAACGCCTTTGCTGCAGGCGACCATCGACAATAGCTCCATCACCCTTATTAAGGTATTGGCCGCAATGCTCTGCCTGTCGCCCGAATACAACGATATCAACATAGCATACTTCTTCTTTTTGGTCATCTGCTTGGCGATAACGACGATTTACCGCCAAGGGAAAATTCACAACAGGAGTCCCACTGGGAGTATAACGAAGCTCGGGATCTCTCGTCAGATTACCAATTAAAATAACTTTATTGAATCCCACCATCCTCGGAATCCTCTCCCCCCTCAGTTTCTTCGGCCACAGCTACCAAGTCAGCAGGGTTCACACGAACGGTCATAAATTTCATCACTTGATCTTCCATACGCTGAAAGCGTTCCAATTCCGCAACAACAGTTGGTGGACCTTCGAACTGAACGGTAATGAATGTGCCTTTTCGCTCATGTTGAATATCATAGGCTAATTTCTTCTTTCCGCTATTGTCTAATTTCAAGATATTGGACCCAGACTGGGCTAAAATGTCCTTTATTTTATCGACGACCCGATCATTTTCCGTTTCCACTTGAACAGGCCGAAGTATACATATTGATTCGTAGAGTTTCATAACAGCCTTTCTCGATGAATAATTAACTCGTTAACAGACAAACCAATCGCCTTATACCAGAAAAGGGAAACGAAAGTACCATAGGGGGAAATATGCTGTCAAACTCCCTAAATGATAGCACAACTCCGTAATACCAGGAGAAAATTTCCTTCTAAATCATGCTCAGGGTTTCTCTATCTCGGGATTTGAAGATCGCATGTGAAATCGATTCATCGCTGCCGGAATTCCCTCGCACATCACACATTCCAAGGCATCCACCGCCTTCGGCAATGCAGCATCAACCTTTCCACATTCGTCAGGTAAAAATGGTGATAACACGTAATCAGCTAAGTCTTCATCATTTGAAGGTCGGCCGATTCCCATCTTAAGACGACAAAAGTCTTCATTTCCTAGGTGGGACAACACGGAGCGTAAACCATTATGCCCGCCTGGACTCCCACGAGTTTTAATTTTAAGGACTCCGAGGGGAAGATCCAGATCATCATACACAAGAATGAGATCTGATGAGCTGAGATTTGTAGACTGAAGGAGGGAATGAACAACTTCTCCGGTCTGATTCATCCATATCAAGGGCAAAACCAACAACACTGAACGTCCACAAACTTTTCCTTGCCCCTGAAGTGCTTGCCCTTTTTGAGTTAATGCAATTCCCCAATGAAGGGAAGCATGCTTAAGAATCATCCATCCAAGATTATGCCGCGTATTTTCATAGATTCGGCCAGGATTTCCAAGCCCCACGACCACATGCAAGGATTACTTTTTACCTTCTTTCGGCTTACTCTCAGAAACTGCCTCCGCGCCTCCTTCTGTCTTGTCTTTGTCGTCAGCTGGAGCAGCGACAGCTCCCTCAGCAGCTTCACGAGTGAGCAATGACTCTAATTTTGCCTCTGAAATCTTGGTTGTGACATGAACAACCATCAAACCTGGATCATCTAAAATCTTGACCCCCTCTGGCGCTTCCACTTCTTTAACATGGATGCCCTGACCCACGCCAAGGCTTGTACCAGTGACTTCGATATGGTCAGGAATGAGTCCAGGCAAACATTCAATATGCAATTCTCGAAGTGGCTGGTGTAATATCCCGCCCTCTTTAAGACCAATGGGCGCCGCGCCAATGATTGAAATCGGAACCTTCACTCGAATGGGCTTCTCCATTGACACTTCAAATAAATCAATATGCAAAATTGCCCCAGTTATCGGATCAAGCTGATGATCTTGCAATACTGCAACTTTCTCTGACTCCCCTGGCATTCTGACTGTCAACAAACCCGTATGACCAACCTGAGATAGCACTAACTTCCTGGCCCTATTATGCTCTAATGCCAAAAATTTCGATTTCCCACCCCCATATAAGACTCCTGGGATCTTCCCCTCACGTCGCAACTGCCGTGCAACGCCTTTCCCAGCCTTCTCTCGTTTTTCTACTTCAAGTTCATATTTCATGGTGGTGTCCTCTTCCTCTTCAACCAATAGAATGTGAATATTTCTTACTCGCTATTATGTATTCTTATGCTCTACACAAACAAGGATGTCACAGACTCCTCACGGTGTATTCTCAAAATTGCCTCACCCAATAACGGAGCAACGGATAGAGGCTTTAACTTCGCGCATTGTTGCTCTTTACCATTGAGCGGGATGGTATTCGTCACTACCACTTCCCGCAAACATGATCCCTCTAGCCGTTTCAAGGCGGGGCCTGACAATACTGGATGGGTACAACCCGCCCACACTGAAAGGGCTCCATTATCTAAGCATGTTTGGGCCGTTTGAACAATAGTACCAGCCGTATCGATCATATCATCAAATAAGAGGGCATGCATGCCCTTCACATCACCGATAATATTCATCACTTCGGCTTGGTTGGGTGATTCTCGTCGTTTATCGATAATCGCCAAAGAGGAATTGAGGCGTTTAGCAAACGCCCTCGCTCGCTCCACGCCCCCTGCGTCTGGAGAAACGATCACCATATCAGTTATTTGCTGCTTTTTGATGTAATCCAACAAGACCGGCATGGCGTACAGATGGTCAACTGGAATATCAAAAAATCCTTGAATGGGGCCCGCATGCAAATCCATCGTCAAAATTCGATTAGCCCCGGCCACGGTCAAAAGATCGGCTATGAGCTTGGCACTAATCGGCACACGCGGTTGATCTTTCCGGTCTTGCCGACCATATCCATAATACGGGATGACTGCTGTAATCCGTGAAGCAGACGAGCGTTTCACAGCATCGAGCATCAACAAAAGCTCCATAATAGACGTATTCACGGGATTGCAGCAGGACTGAATAAGAAACACATCCCCTCCACGGACATTCTCATCAATCCGGACTCGAGTTTCCCCATCGCTGAAGGTCGTGACCGTAGCCCGACTCAAACCTTGCCCAATGTAATCACCAATTTCCTTGGCTAACGCAAGATTTGAATTGCCTGCTAATAATTTAAGATCACGTGGCATGAAGTACACTTACCTTCCAAATGAAATGGAACAAGTTATTTTGACCGAGCAAATTTAGAGAAAAACAGAGGAAAGTTAATGCGAAAATCTGTGTCTTGTCAACTCATATTCTTGGATTCAGATAGGAAGGGCTTCTGGAGAGGCTTCATGCAGAATTGGAGTATGTGGCAAGCCTGAAACTCCCATGGGAGCATTGAAGACGAGCCATTGCGTGTCACGTTGTAACTGAGCAGCTGCAGCCTGAGCATCCTCTGCGGTAGCGAATACCCCAAAGACTGTGGCTCCACTTCCTGATAAGAGCGCTGCTTGGGCTCCAAGTGCACGCAATTTTTCTTTCATAAATTCTAAAATGGGGTAGACGGGAAACAAAGGAGTTTCAAAATCATTCTCCATGGCATGAATCACTTCTTCCCAAGATATCTGCAACTCACTTTCCACCGCTTTAGGCCAAGGACCCAAAAGAGGAACATCAGACCGGGAACCTGCCAATTGCTCATACGCCCATTTGGTCTGAATCGGAAATCCTGGAT
The DNA here is from genome assembly GCA_937139405.1 of uncultured Nitrospirota bacterium. Taxonomy (GTDB): domain Bacteria; phylum Nitrospirota; class Nitrospiria; order Nitrospirales; family UBA8639; genus Nitrospira_E. Next base: position 37,399 of record CAKZPV010000010.1, on the reverse strand, counting down.
TAACCAACACGACCCAGCGTTGACCGGTGATCTTACAGGGAGTCACTTCGTGCCCCCAGCCTCGGACCATGGCGCACGGAGATTGAAAAAAGAAGGGAATATCACTCCCCAACTCAGCACCAACTTCATTCATTTCCGAAAGGCCCCACTCCAACTTCAGCAAATGATTCAACCCATAAATGGCCGCTGCCGCATCACTACTCCCACCGCCCAACCCCGCGGCCAGAGGAATGATTTTCCGAAGGGCAATATCCACTCCCACCGATTCTTCACTATGACGCATCACGCTCTCGGCAGCTCGATACACCAGATTTCTCTGATCAACCGGCAAAGCAACATTGTCACACGTTAATTGAATACCATCGTGATTGGGATTCAAACGAATGCAAAGTTGATCAAACACATCTACTGAATGCATGAGGGACCACAGTTCATGATAGCCATTCGGCAACCGATCTAAAACACGAATACAGAGATTTACCTTGGCGGGAGCCTGTACGATAATTTCCTGCTCAGAAGCCGAAATTTCAACCAAGATTCACTCTCCTTCTATCCAATAATCGATCCAATTGAAAAAATGGGAAGATACATGGCCACGACTACAAGAGCAATCCCACTCCCCACAACCACAATAACACAAGGCTCTAATACCGATGTCATTGCGACAACTACCCGATCTACTTCTTGCTCAAATAAATCTGCAATCTTCTCAAGCATCGTATCTAACGATCCGGTTGATTCGCCAACTTTAATCATCTGCGTCACCATGGGCGGAAACATGCCGCTGGCCCGTAGCGTTTCAGAAAGCAACTTCCCATCTTGAACTTCAGTCGCTACGGCTTTAATGCTTTGTTCAATCACAGAATTACCTGTCACCGTTGCCGCCACCGACAAGCCGGTTAGCAACGGGACTCCTCGGTGAACTAAAAAGCCCAATGTTCGAGAAAACCGCACAATGGCCGATTTTCGGAAAATTGCCCCAACCAAGGGAAGACTCAAAAGTATCTCATCTATAAACCGTCGGCCCATCGCCTTGGTCGACAAGATTCGGCCTGCCAGGACCAGACCTCCCAACAGCCCTACCAGAATAAATACATGCTCACGTAGGCCATCTGCAAGATGAATAACTATCTGAGTCAACCATGGAAGAGATTCGCCAAACTCTTGAAAAAGCCCAGAAAATAACGGCACAACCCAGATGAGCAAAAAAACAAAGACCAGTAAGGCCACGGTCACGAGCAAAGCAGGGTAAGCCAGGGCAGAAATAATTTTGGCTCGCAACTGTGCCTGTTTATCTAGATAGATGGCTAGCTGCGACAGACTTTCATCCAACCGACCAGTGGTTTCTCCAACTTCAACCATCCTTCGATAGAATTCATGAAAAATGGTCGAAAAATGCCCAAGAGCCTGAGCTAACAATGCACCCTGTTCAACATCGTCACGAATATGCTGAAGCACCGAATGCCAAGCTGAATTTTCAACCTCAGTTCCCAGAATATCCAAACATTCCAACAACGGAACGCCTGCTCGAATCAATGTGGAAAATTGATGGGTAAAGGCCACAAGTTCTTTGTTCGTCACATGTGGATTTCTCCAAGAAATTTTCTTTTGACTGGCATTCATCGCACCGCCCATTTTTTCTGTGAGGCGTGTCACGAACATATCCTGCCGGCGAAGCAATTGAATAGCTTCCTGAGAAGAAGTCGCGGCAATTTCTCCGTGAATGGACTGCCCCACTACGTTTTTCGCCATGTACTGAAACATCGCCATCTGATAGTTTCTCAATCGTTTCTATAACTTGCCTAATTAAACCAGTGAATTGCCAGCAGTAAAAAGTAAGAAAAAGAAACAATCAGACGGGAGCAAGAAGCATGAATAGCAAGCTCTTCTCGTCTTTTACTCCTCACTTTTTACTTTTCACTCCAGAACTCCTCACCAAGCCCTACAATCCTGCTCAGAACTGCGCTAGAAACATTGACGAAGATCGAATACGCCCGGTTTGTTCTATCAACTTTGTTAATTCATCAGGAAACATCGTCAGCGCGAATGCTACTTCCGAGGCAATTATCTTTTGGCTCACTAAATCAGCTAGCGCCTGATTCATCGTCTGCATACCGTATTGCACCTTCCCCGTTTGCATCATCGAATAGATTTGATGCAACTTATCTTCGCGAATGAGATTCTGAATGGCGGGAGAAAGAATTAAAATTTCCATGGCCAACGTCCTCCCGGCTGCTTCACGCCGAGGCAGCAGTCGTTGAGACAACACCCCCTCCAACACCATTGACAATTGGGCACGTACTTCTGATTGTTGATGAGTTGGAAAAACAGAAATAAGCCGCGTTAAGGATTGAATGGCAGAATTGGTATGCAATGTAGCCACGGTCAAATGCCCAGTTTCCGCCATTGTCAGAGCCGCTTGAATCGTCTCACGATCTCGCAATTCTCCTAAAAACACGATGTCCGGATCTTGTCGTAACATACCTTTAAGTGCCATATGAAAATCTTGAACATCAGACCCCACCTCTAACTGAGAAACCAGACTCTGCTTATGCGAATGGAGCGTCTCAACGGGATCTTCAAGCGAAACAATGTGAGCCTGCCGGTCTTGATTGACTTGATCCAACATGGCAGCCAAGGTTGTACTTTTTCCGCTGCCTGTCGGACCAGTAACGAGAACAAGGCCTTGAGCCTTTTGCATCAAATCTTTCACAACGGATGGCAACCCTAATTCTTCTAGTGACGAAATGGTATCTGGAACGACACGAATCGCCATAGCCAAAGAACCCCGTTGAGTATACAAATGGAACCGGAATCGACCCATTTCTGGAATGTTGCGCGCAAAATCCCATTCACCAGTCTTCACCAATTGCCGTTGTTGTTCTTGAGTAAGCAGATGGTGAGCGAATTGGCTCACATCCTGACTCGTGAGAACTACGGTCTTCATGGGTCGCAAATGACCATCAATACGAAAACGCGGCACACTATCCGCCACAAGGTGCAAGTCCGAGCCTCCTTGCTGACGTAACTCCCGTAACAATTCGACCAATTGCGTCTCTTTTCCAGATTCTTTGTTAGAGTTGCTGGTATTCAATCGGCGCTCGTTTCTGTCAGAATTTCACTTATCGTCGTGCGAGCTTGCTGGACCGCAAGCAACCCCGCTTGACGCAACGTTCGAAACCCTTCCTCTTTCGCACAGGCTCGAATTTCGCTAATTGAGGCACGAGTTAAGATTTTGTCATGTAGCGTGTCAACAATTGGCAAAGTTTCAAACAACGCCATCCGCCCTCTGTATCCGGTCATGTGACATTGTTCGCAGCCACCCCCTTTCTTTGCTTGCACCGCTCCAATCATGTCCTTATCAAACCCTACCTTTTGTAATTGAATTGGCGAGACCATGTCGGGCTCAGAACAACGCTCACAAATTTTCCGGACAAGCCTTTGGCCGATAATGAGAGAGATCGCTGAAGAAACCAAAAAGGGTTCAATCCCCATATCAATGAGACGGGTGATAGCCCCTGGCCCATTCATAGTATGGAGCGTGGATAAAACTCGGTGACCCGTCAATGAAGCTTGAATCGCAATTTGAGCGGTTTCACGATCACGAATTTCTCCAACCATCATGACATCCGGATCTTGACGTAAAAATGATCGCAATCCCGTAGAAAAACTCAAACCAATTTCTTCATGAATTTGCAATTGATTAATCCCCTGAATCTGAAACTCGACAGGATCCTCTACGGTCACGATATTCATGTGCGGTGTATTGAGATACTGCAACGCACTATAAAGAGTTGTGGTCTTCCCACACCCAGTGGGACCGGTAACCAAGATCATTCCATAAGGATTTTCTAGAGCTGTAGTCACTCGATCTAAATCAGCCTGATCCAAACCGAGATTGGTGAGATGCAAAGCCAGGCCAGATTGGTTTAAAAGACGCAAAACCGCTTTTTCGCCAAACAAACAGGGCAAAATAGCCAAACGAATATCGACCTGCGGAAATTCATCTATTTTTATACGGCCGTCTTGCGGCAACCGCCGCTCAGCAATATCTAGGTTAGATAGGATTTTGAGCCGAGCCAATAACGACTGATGAAGATCTTTGGGAAGATTGTGAATCGGCCGTAATACGCCATCCAACCGAAAACGGATCCGGAGCAAATTTTCCAGGGGTTCAACATGAATGTCGCTAGCATCCATCTCAATGGCTTCTTGAACCAGAGCATTCACCACATCCACAGCCGAAGCATCACGCTCAATACTAAAATTGTGGTCCGTCGTAGAAACGGAATCAGTAATTGAGGCAACACTCCTCCCTCGATCAAACACCGCCGAAGATGATGCTGACAAGGGTTTAACCTCTTTTGTCTTTTGAGCAACTACCCCATTTCCAGATGCCACTCTTTTCTTTGACGAAAACCCATTTTGAGGTTGACCATACGCCTGACGAATGATCGTACGAACATCAGATTCGGACGCAACCATCGGAATAATGTGGAGACCCGTTCTGAAACGAAGCTCGTCTAATAATGAGGAATTAGTTGGGTCAACCATCGCCAACGTTAAGCGGGAAGTCGTTTGTTTGACCGGGACAACTAAATGCTGTTGAACAAGAGCTTCGGGAAGAAGTGCCAAAAGGTCGGGATCAAAGGAGCAAGTGGAAAGCTCTACGGTGGGCACACCATAGTGCTGGCTTAGAAATTCCAACAAGGTTGATTCGGAAAGTACGCCCATGCGAACAAGAATACTCCCAAGCCGCCCTCCTTCGCCCTGTTGAATTGCCAATGCTTGAGCCAAATCCTCTTGCGAGACCACCTTCGCTTCTACTAACTGATGACCAACCCGTTCGCGAATCACGGTGGCGCTCCTTCTGAATCCATTTTCTTATTGGAGCCATTCACATTCTGAATCCCACGAAGCAAATAATGAACCCCTGAGCCAATCGTCATTGCCACCATGATCCATAAGAAAGGATCCAGAGCAATAACAGGCACTTTTTCCGTCATGAACAACATGATGGCAAGGACGTAACAGATTTGAGAAAAGGTGGTCCCTTTACCCAATGCGGTGGGAGAAATATCGATATCAGTTTCAGTCAAATTTGCCACGACCGTACCAGCCAGTAAAATGGCATCGCGACTGACCACAATAATGACTGCCCAGATCGGAATGAAACCCAAAACGGAAAGGGTAATAATCGCCGACATTAACAAGATTTTATCGGCCAAGGGATCCAAATATTCGCCAAGGCGAGTCCTTTGGTCAGTCATGCGGGCGACCATTCCATCCAGAACGTCGGTTAAGGACGCTATCAGGAGAGTAATGAGAGCAGAATCGTAGTGTCCATAGAGTAAAAGTCCAACAAAAACAGGGACTAAGAGAATTCTCAGGACGGTTAAACTATTAGGAATATTGATTGGAATATCGGGAACCGATGATTCACGATCCATTTCGCTACACGGCCTTTCCACTACCGTAGTTTGTCCTAGGAATAGTCAAGAGTACGTGCCGTTTCTGACACAAGTCAACAGGCTTGCAGCCCATTTCAGAGCAGCCTATAATCCTTTCCGCGAAGGCCGTAATCTATTATTGTGCATTCCACAAAAAATTGTTCAGCCTCTGTCTACCTGGAGCTAACACCTATGACCTCTTTACCCTTATCGTTTCGAGTCAAAAATGCTGTTGTAGAAAGACATCAACTGGAAGGAACCGACCCCAGTGATCGATACTTCAATCGGTTAATCCCGATCAAACGGGTTGAAGGAGGCTATAACGGGTCCATCATGTATGAGGCCCTAACCATTGATTCCCAGATTCACCGAACCGTGCAAGAAACCACGAAAGATATCGTTGATCAACTCCATGTATTTGGCTTCACCAAAATACGCACTCGCCTTAACTTCAAAGGCCAAAAATACCTCGCTGAAAAAGAAACCTGGATGGAATATCCTGACACCTAAACCCACTCTCCCCTTCGTTAATCCATAGCCAATTTCCCCTTGCGTCAAGTATGAATGGCACCAAGTTTTGGTGTATCTGCCAGCCAAAAATAACTTGCAAGAAAGAGTCATACCTCCAAAACATTTCTAACCCTTTTCAATGATAGAAATAATAAGGCACCAGCTATCGTATGCATCCTAAAATGCGCTATAGCGAATCTCTTACGTGGCAACCTTTCTAGTTCGTTGCAAAGGTTTTGAGGCTTTGATTTTTTACGGGGAGATCAATTTAACGGAAGGGAAAAGTGGCTTTTCTTTACAAATATAGGAACAAATCAAGAAAGATTCCTATTAAATAAGTACATCATATTCTCTCTCCAAGTGAATCAAGACCAGGAATTCCATTCCAGGGTTTCCCCCTGAACCAAATTCCTCATAACTAGCCTTAACGAAGAAAATTTTTGCTTTTTTCCAAGATTAATTTACTCATTTTCTTTCCAGCTTTCTCAAAGCCTTTTTTCCCAGAAATCAAAGGAGATTTTCCGATTCCCTTTCCTTCAACACTTAAAGTATCAATGACATTTCCTGTTTTGACCGAAATAATTTTGGCTAATAACTGTACATCCGTCGAAATAAACCGACTTCCTGCGATATTGGGATAAAAAGTTTGTCCTATAGCTTCCCCGATGACCACCATATGTGCACCAAATTGCTTCCCAAGCCATCGAGCCTGTTTGCGGGTTCCGGATTGCAAAAACTTTTTTATTTCATCTGGATTGCGAATTTCATCAATTTGCTCTTGATCAATAACCACAAGCCCGCCTTCAATAAGTTTTTGCATAATAATGCCCTCTGCTCGTGGTGAGCGAACAGGAATATGGTCTAAGGTCTCAGGGATCATGACCAATACTCGGGCCGAAGAGCTCTCGTCCTTCATCGTTCTTTGAGGTTCAGCAGCAATAGGCTTTGGGCTTACCGCCAAGCTCGTTGGCTCATCCACGAAATGTGGAACTCGAAAAGTTAGCTCCTCCTCTCCCGCCCATCTCCCAAATAAAGGATTCTGCTCGCGCTGAGATTGCCTCGACACCTCAGATTGTAAATAGACACCTAATTCACTGACGGTCATTTGACCATCTCGGTTTGCATCAGCTGCCCCATCAAAAGCCCGTAACAATAGATTAGTAAAAACGCCATGCCCGTCGATCTCTACCACTTCCTCACCGCTGCGTCCCGCAGTTATAATTTGTCGAACAAATCCGTTGGCACCATCTCCCGGCCACATTTGACGAAGAGCCAGTCCTGAATAGCATGCATCAATAAGATAAAGAAGGTACCGAGCGGGGATCGCTTGTGAAAGTAACCGAATCGTATCCATAGAAATGCCCGTCGCAATCCCCTGTTCCATATTTCCATCGAATGGAACCCAATATCCCATCCGACTGCCATTCGGCATTTCGAGAGTATTCCCATGCCCAGCAAAAAAGACCACGACGGTATCATCTAAACCAACTTTATTTGCTAATCCATTTAAGGTCCCTTCAATACTAGCTTTAGTCGCCTGGTCATTCTCTAACAAAATAACTTCATCAAAACCCAAATTATTTAATTTATGCCCTACTGCTCTGGCATCATTGACGGCATAATTCAATCCAGGAACTCGTTGATAGTCATTAATACCTATAACCACCCCCCAACGTTTCCCGATAGACCTCTTCACGCTTTCTTCATGTAGTTTCACATTTGCTTCTACTTGAATACCTCGTTTCGAGGGAGATTCCTTTGCAAAAGCAATATCAAAACTTTTCAACGAATGCTGAAAAGACTTCGCAGTTGGGACTATCGCCCCAGCAGTACCCATTTCCCTTACCAATGAAGATTGCCAGGATGCTTTTTTTTCTTGAGCCATACTGTCACCGTGCCACCCAACAGACACAATGCCATGCAGAAAAATGCATAGACCAAAGATTTTGAACAATTTATTCATGTTAACACCATAAGACTCTCTCAAATGAAAGGGCTTTTCAAATGGAGGAAAGCTCTTTCTCCTGGGAAAACGTACAAGCCGACTGTTCGCAATTGATGTATTCTAGAAACCAAAATGCACGTTCACTGAATTTACTTGGCTTTCCTATTAAGCTTGTTCACTAATTTGATCGCTAGAGAATTGAGAGCCTTCCTAAAGATTTTCCCGCTGGCTTCTCGCTTTACCCGATTATCTTCTTCTGAACCCACCTTATATCCAGCCACCTTGGCATTAAAACTACTATCCTTATAAATTTTCTTAAAGGACGCTGTGTCAGAAACCACAATTTTTCGGGTTTTGATATCAATTATTCTCCCACTTGTTTCAACTTCATACTGAAGCTTGCCCCCCCCCAAACCCACACATCCCATACCTGGCAGGCACACATCATTTTTCTTTCGATTATCCACCTGAGTAAAATCTGTAATAGCTCCGACAAAAATTAAACTCGCTGCGCCCATCTCCCCCATCTCGACGGCTTGAGACGAATCAACAGCTCCACTTTGTTGCAATTCCAATTCCTCGAACACTTCACTTAATTGGCCACCTTGCCCTTCCAGAACGTCAAAACCCGCCTCGGCTAAAAACTGCACGGCATATTCAGTCGATGCGCTTCCTAACCAGCCCCGCAAATAACTATATCGACTGTATATGCTTCGTAAGTCCTTTTCAGCAAAAGACGACACCACTATTGCTTTCCCCCTATACGCATCATTCAGTTGAGGAACAGGTTTCATGGGAATATCAGTTTCTTCGTACTCCGCTTCTTCATTTCCCCCTGTTAAGCTAGATACATTTGATTTAACCGACTCGCAGGCGGGTTGGAGTAAAAATAATACACATCCACAAAGAATTAACGATTTGGGGGTTGAAATCCGTTTACTCATTTTGGTTCTCCAATAACAGAAAGGGGTGAAAGGAAACGTTTTCTAGAAAGGGCAACTGTGTCGACCGAAGGCTTATCAAAATCCCGCGCCGCAACTAGTAGGGGATTCAACAAATCAATAGTTAGGAGTTCTCATTATAATTACCCCGAGCAGATAACAGAGGTATGTGACCCATTCAAGAATTCTAATCAAAAGATTATATTAATACAATTCTCATTATTGACAACTACCCCTTCTTTGCACTCTAAACAACCGAAGATGCTATTCTTGGAAAGATTTTGTAACGCGAGAATCCTCTTCTGAAATGGATCTTCAGAGTTCATGAATAATCGCATCATGCAGTTTTGGCCGAAAGGCTTTGATAGTTTGATTGTCTCGTGTTGGATGTACACGGTTCGACAGGAAAATCACTTCTAATTCTCGGATAGGATCAATCCAAATCGAAGTTCCGGTAAACCCTAAATGTCCAAATGATTCCCGTGAAAACCATTGACCAGAAGAAGAGGGTTGCGAGGGAGTGTCCCAGCCCAGCCCCCAACTTGTTCCAAATTGAGCTTGTACAAATTGTCTGACTAAGTCTTGACTGAAGATACTTGGGTGGCCTAAGTAACTATTCAGCCAAGCTTTGGTCACATGCCCTACTGCCTGTGCTGTTCCAAATAAGCCTGCATGTCCGGCAATTCCTCCAAGTGCCGCAGCATTTTCATCATGCACTTCCCCTTGCAACAACCGCGCTCTCCAGGGATCTTCTTCTGTAGGCGCAATCTTGAGTGACCGATTCCCCCTAACATTTTGATTGCCGAAAAAAAGTTCGTTTGCCTGCAAAAGAGCAAAGATTCGCTCTTGAGAATACACTGCGAGTGATTGCCCGGTCATTCGTTCAATAACAAATCCCAACACCATATACCCCAAATCGCTGTACACATTGGTTTTCGATGACGATTGCACAATTGGCTCATTCAGAATCATCTCCAGCACGACTTGATTTCTTTTTTTCAAAAATCTTGGTTCAGAAAAAAGAACAGGAGTAAAAGATTGATAGAACGGACGCCAAGCTGGGAGTCCACTCTGATGAGACAACAAGTCTCGCAAGGAAACCTGTCCTAAGGGAAAGCGTTTAGTCTCTTCTAAAAGCGTTCCCAATAGTTGGGAAAGACCTAAACGTCCCTCCTGAATAAGGAAAAGAATAGAAGAAGCCGTTACGAGGGGTTTTGTCAGAGAAGCTAAATCGTAAATGGTGTCGATGCAGACGGAAGGGGAATCGGGAAGACCTGATGTGAGACCTATGGATTGATGAAATCGTATTTGACCCTTGTGACGGGCAAATAGCACAGCCCCAGGGAATACGTTAGATTGAATTCCTTCACGAAGTATACGTGTAATAGGATCAGTCTGATCCACAAATCATGGGTACAGAAAACGGTTATCCCGCTTCTCGATGAGGGGTGGGCTCGATATTCAATTGTGGACCTTCTGAATCTGCCGGTTCTTCTGGCTCTTCAATCGAAGAATCAAGAGCAGTATCTGGCTCTTCTTCTACCTCAACCAAGCGATGAAAAGAGCTCAATGTGGAACGAAGACGATCCAACACCAACGCACGTTGTTGCCGTAAGCCAGATATTGTTCGCCGCATTTCGACGAGCTCAGCACGACTTTGAGACAATATCTCCTCCGCTTTCAATTCAGCTTCTTTCACGACAAGATCTGCATCACGTTGCGCACCACGCTTTAATTGGTCCACGAAAGATTGTGTGGAAATTAGCGTGCTAGTCAAAGTAGATTCGGCTCGCTTCAACTGCCCGAGCTCTTCATCTTTCCCCGATAATTTTTCCTTGAGTACAATATTTTCTTTGGTGAGTTCTTCGACCGACTCGGCAATCTCTTCTAAAAACTGATCGACTTGAGTTTTGTGATAACCTCGCCACTGCGTATCCAGCACTTTATGTTGAATATCTAACGGCGTAATTTTCATATCATGACCCTTTCTCGGCACTCCTTAGTGCAAACGAATCGCTACGTCTTTCAAAGATCCTACCACAGCAATTTGTAGAAACATAATTAGTAGGATAGCAATGATTGGAGAAAAATCAAACCCCATGCTTCCCATCCCCAATCGCTTCCGAATTTGATACAGAACCGGATCGGTGACCCGCTGCAAAAATTGCACAATGGGGTTGTACGGATCCGGATTCACCCAGGAAATTAATGCTCGAACAATGATCACCCACATATATAACCATAGCACTGTATCTAAAATCGTGGCGATACCTTCTAACACATTTCCAGCAATAAACATGACGCTCCTTTGTTATTTCTCAATAACTTTCCTCTTGTACACCTTGAAATTACCCCCGCTTGCCAAAGAGAGCCGTCCCAATCCGCACCATCGTGGCCCCCTCCTCAATCGCAACCTGATAGTCATGAGACATACCCATGGACAATTCCTCAACTCCTCCATGAATGAGACGCTGTTGTGCCAGGGAATCCCGCAATTGGCGTAATTCCGAAAAATAGGGTCTGGTCCCCCCTGGATTGTCGCTAAACGGAGGAATAGTCATCAAACCTCGGATGGCAACATGTGGAAGCCGATCAACCTGATCTATCGCTTCTTTCATTTCCTTGCAGGAAAATCCTCCTTTGGTGCCCTCCCCGGCCACATTGACCTCAAGAAGAATATCCTGTTGAATTCCCAATTTTTCTGCAGCCGTGTCAATTCTATGTGCTTGCTCTACACTTTCCACGGAGTGAAGCAAAGAAAATTTCCCCACAATGTCTTTCAGCTTTCGACTTTGCATTCGGCCAATAAAATGCCAGGCTAGTCCCTGACGTAGGCCAATGTTCGGCATTTTTTCTTGGGCTTCTTGAAGGCGATTTTCTCCGAATATTCGCACTCCTACTCTATAGGCTTCAACGAGCACACTAGGTGCGACTGTCTTCGTTGCCGCCACGAATTGAATAGAGGAAGGGTCTCGGCCTGCCCGAAGAGCGGCCTGTCGTATGCCGAGCCGAATACTCTGTACATTGCTAGCAATATCTACAGAAACAGATGATTCATCAAACGACGACACAGATATATTCTAAACAGGATTGGCTCTTAAGTCACAGGAAGAGGTTAGTGGAGTAAGAAATTTAGAAAGTCTGAGGCGAACGCTTAAGGGTTTCTTCTACTTCTTGACTTCTAATTTCGACCTTTGTCTCCTGGCAGCATCACCCCAGTCATCATCGTTCCATTAACTTGACCCTCTCGACGGTAGGAAAAAAATAGGTCGTCACGACAATACGTACAATGCTCCATTCGATCGACTTGTTGTTCTGGAATCCCACTCGCAAGGCTTTGATGCCAGATGAGTTTTTTGAGATCCAACATGCCCTTCTCTGCTGTCGTTTCCTGAAGCACTCCCAGCCAATCAGGATAGCCGATTTTCAAAGGCTCAATGACTTGGGCATCAACTTCATAACAACAGGGGCCAATCGACGGACCAATGGCCACATGCATATGAGCCACATCTGAACCAAAATGTTCTACGCACGCTTGAATGGTCTTAGGGACGATACCGCCAACGGCTCCTCGCCAACCTGCATGAATCGCTCCAACAACTCTAGTGTTGTGATCAATCAACAATACGGGAACACAATCAGCCGTCCGAACGACCAATAATAATTGTGGTTGATTAGTAACTAACGCGTCCCCTTCACCCTCCGGTATCACTCCGGTCTTGACCGGGCTGTCGAATATAACAACCCGGGTACTATGGATTTGTTTTAAGTTGGCAATAAAGGGAAATGATGGAGGCCCAGTGGTCACTTCCCCTAATTGAATCGAAGTCTGAAACCCTTCCGGCACTTGACGTGTACCAAAGAAATGAGGAATGGGAATCACGGCACTCGTGAATCCGTTTTTAGACATCACAGGGTGCACAGGTACCAACCTTCTAAATCCGTTCTTGTGTCTAAACTTTAGCTATCGGATTTTTTCCGCAAGAATGTCGGAACATCCCAATCATCATCCACGAGCAAACTCCCATTTCCATTCCCGTTGCCATGCCCGTTTTCAGTGGCCTTCCGTGCTGCAGCCTGCCGGCGCAAATACGTTGGACGATCCATCTCATCCACACCATTGTCGTCGTGATGATCTCCACTCACCGAGACCAAGCTTGGCGCCTTCACTGGTTCCACTACGAGTGTCGGCTGATGGGCACTCGGGAACCGCAAAACTGATTCCGCCTGTTCAAACCCAGTGGCAATCACGGTCACAGTCAATTCTTCGCCCATCTCTGGGTTGATCACTTGGCCGACAATAATATTGGCCTGTGGATCAGCCGCATCTCGTGCGATATTGCAAGCTTCGTTCACTTCATGCAACGTCATACTTGGTCCACCCGTAATGTTCAGCAAGAGGCCTCGAGCCCCTTCTACGCTGCCGTCTTCTAGCAATGGACTCGCAATGGCCAGCTTCGCCGCTTCTTCGGCTCGCGTCGGCCCATGTCCCACACCCATACCCATTACCGCCCGACCGGAATAGCCCATCACGGTCCGAACATCTGCAAAGTCGACATTGACTAAACCCGGAGTGGTAATCACATCTGAAATGCCTTGAATCGCTTGACGCAGCACATCATCGGCAATCTTAAACGCTTCTAACAGGGGCGTATTTTTATCCACTAACCCTAGTAGTTTTTGATTGGGGATAATCAACAGCGAATCCACATGTTTTTTTAATTCGCGAATACCTTCTTCAGCAAAGCTGGCCCGACGATTTCCTTCATACTGAAAAGGCTTGGTCACCACGCCCACGGTGAGAATTCCTAGTTCACGAGCAATCTTCGCTGCAACTGGGGCCGCACCGGTACCGGTGCCACCACCCATTCCAGCCGTGACAAACACCATATCCGCTCCTTCTAACGCATCACGAATTTGGTTCTCGCTTTCCATGGCTGACTCTTTGCCGACTTCCGGCCGTGCACCAGCACCTAAACCTCTCGCACGCTCAGGGCCCAATTGGATTTTGTAGGAAGCCATGGAACGTCCCAGCGCTTGCAAGTCCGTATTGGCGACCGCAAACTCCACACGACTCAAGCCAGATTCAATCATCGTATTGACAGCATTGCAGCCTGCACCACCAACACCGACGACCTTAATGTTAATCGCAGATAATTCATCATCAGAAAGTGAAAACATGGGAACCTCCTTCCTGCCATAATGCTGGCAGACTGATGTGACAAATAATTCTCATTGTTATTTCCATTCCATTTGTAAAGGGGGCATGGATGCCGACTTCTCCTTTCCCTCCATGGGTTAAAAAAAGTTCATGACCCAACCCTTCATCTTAAACACCATTCCTCCCACCCAGCGCGAAGGCTTTTTCGACTTACTTCCTCCAGCCCCCACCACTTCGAATTCGTTCTCCTGACTCACGGAATGCACGATTAAGCCGACCGCCGTGGAATACATAGGGTTTTGCACAATATCTTTCAACCCCCCGACACCCAATGGACGTCCCAACCGCACCGACAAATTAAGCACCTGCTCGGCCACCTCAGGCATCCCTGGTAACAATGAAGTCCCTCCCGTTAAGACACCACCTGCCACCAGCATTCCGTCATATCCCGCTCGACGAATTTCGCGACGCACCATATCGAACATTTCTTCTACACGAGGAGAGAGAATTTGTGCCACGATGTTTCTTGGCATCACCCGTGGCGGTCGCCCTCCCACACTCGGTACCTCAATATTTTCATCATCATTTAATAATTGACTACTCGCCACACCATATTGCAATTTTATTTTTTCAGCATCTTCTGGAGCGGTCCGTAAGCCAATTGCAAGATCTGAAGTCAAATGATGTCCACCCATAGGGATCACGGCTGAATGCCGAATGCATCCCTCCACCCAAATAGCGACATCGGTGGTCCCTCCTCCAATATCGACCATCACCACACCCAACTCTCGCTCTTCTGGTGAGAGCACGGCGGCACTCGACGCTAGGGGCTGCAAGACAATATCTACAACATCTAATCCTGCGCGGCTTACACATCGCGCAAGATTTTGAGCAGAGGTCACCGCACCCGTGACAATATGGACATCTACCTCCAGACGTGATCCAGCGATACCTAAGGGGTCTCGGATGCCCTCTTGATCATCTACAATGAATTCTCGCGGAAGAACATGTAAAATCTGTCGATCCGGAGGAGGCACAGCACAACCACGAGCCGTATCGACCGCACGTCGGACATCGCTCTTGGTGACTTCTCGCTTCTTCAACGCCACCACCCCTTGCGCACTTTCACTGCCAATATGACTGCCTGCAATCCCCGTATAGACAGAATTGATCTGGACGGCTGCCATCAATTCCGCTTCTTCTACGGCTCGCTTAATGGATTCCACCGTACTATCCATGTTGACTACCATACCTTTGCGTAATCCGGTCGAACGATGGGATCCGATTCCAATGACGTTGACGGAACGATCAGACAAAATTTCACCAACAACTGCACAAATTTTCGTCGTTCCAATGTCTAGCCCTACCACAATGTGTTCTTTTTTTGTCATGGCTTAGAGTGTCCTCTTGCGAAGGATGACTTTTTGAGAAAATCTCAAATCCACTTCTTGTGATCGTCGTTCAATTGAATCTTTGAGTGTTGGGTACAAGACCAAAAATCGTTCCCATTGGCGTTCAGGTTCTTGCCCGAATTGCACCCGAATACGAGGAAAATTCACAATCGTTGTATGGGCATGAGACACATTCACTTGGGGCCGTCCTGAAAAATGTTCAGCCAGTTTTTCCGCTAAATGAATGCCTTGTTTGGCCCGCCGATGGCTTTCATCCTTTTGCTGCGAAAAAAATTTTGATGTCATCCCTTCGAGTACCGGCAACGATTGACTTGCCTTGGTGACTTCTCCAGGCAACAAATATCCTTCCGCATCGAGAAAATAGGATTGTTTCGAAGCTCGTAAGAGCGCTGCCGGTCGACGTTCTTCAACCTCAATAACCAGGGAATGGGGGATGACTCGATCAAAGGTAACCGAGCGAATCCAGGGATGCGCTTCTAACTGACCTGAGAGGTGATCCGTGTCGATGGACCACAAACTCGAATCCGGGGATAGATCAAGCTTCAACATGATTTCTTCTCGCGAAATTCGATCTAAGCCGACAACCGTAAGTTGTTGAATCACTGTCCATTCATTCAGTGATCGCACTGCTGAGCGCCCACCAATCATGACCAAAACAATCAGACAAGCCAGAAGACTCCCCAATACCACACGCCGAGTAGGAGACTTTTTGCGTAATTGTGTTTTCTTCCCAAAAGACTCTCCACGTTTGTGAGGCCGATTTTTTCGAGGGTGATTTGAGGAAAATAGTTCGCCAAAACCCATTACATCTTTCCCTTGTTCACGTTCTTCGATTCCCCTGAGCGTCGCCTGCCTTTTGGCAGCGCCGCCAGTAACATTGCTTGGACCAAAGCATCATATGTCATACCTTGTTGCGCCGCAGCCATTGGTAACAGGCTTCGCTCGGTCATGCCAGGAATGGTATTCAACTCTAAAACATAAGGACGTCCATTGGGATGAATCCGAAAATCAACTCGAGCGGCACCTCGACATCCCAAAGCCTGATAGGCTTGGATACTATATTCCCCCAGCAATCGCTCTAATCGCGAGGTGAGCGGGGCGGGACAAAGATAGCGCGTTGCCGCCTTCCCATATTTTGCCTTAAAATCATAAAATCCACCTGGAGCAATCACTTCGACTCCAGGAAATGTCGTGTTTCCCAACACCCCAATAGCCACTTCACGACCGGGAATATACTTTTCAACAACGACTTGCCGTCCATATCGAAAAGCTTTCTTCGCCGCTTTCCTCCATCCGGAAGAATCTTTCACAATGGACACACCAAAACTCGACCCTTCCGTGCAAGGCTTGACGACAACCGGCCAACCCAAATTACCGCCTGGACGAGTTGGGGCCAGTGGAGCTTGTAATGTTTCGCCGGGTGGTACAGGAATTCCCGCCGATTGAAGAATCACGCGTGTCAAGCCTTTATCCATACACACGGCACTCGCACAGACACCGGAACCCGTATAGGGAATCTTCATCACCTCCAACAACCCCTGCACGGTGCCATCCTCTCCGCCCACTCCATGAAGTGCTAAAAAGGCTACTGAAATTTTTTTCATACGAAGTTGTTGAGGCAGCATGGCATTCACATCAATGGGAACAACCGTGTATCGGCAACGCCGTAACGATTCGCAAATAGACCGACCCGTCTTCAAGGAGATCTCTCGCTCAGCAGATGCTCCACCCATGAGTACACCAACGCGTAAAGAATTCGCCTTCATGATTTCTTGGCTTTCAACATGGCCTCCAAAACCTCATGTGTTATGGTTTCTTTCTGATGCCTCTATTCTTCTTTTTCGCTTTTCCCTGTGCAGCAATCCCCGCATTCATCTTTCCCCGACCACCTTCCATTCCAATTGCAAAGCGACTCCAAATTTTATGGCAACAGAATCTTGAACCTTACGGACTAATCGAAGGACCTGGTCTGCTGTTGCGGCTCCCCTGTTCACAATGAAATTTGCATGTTTCGTGGAAACCTCAGCATCACCGACTCTCAACCCTTTCAATCCTGTCACTTCAATCAAACGTCCAGCTGAATCTCCGCTGGGGTTCTTAAAAACCGATCCGGCATTTGGCAAAGTCAACGGTTGTGTAGATTTGCGATACTGCAGATACTGTTTCGTGGCAGATTGAATTGTATCTTTTGCTGCGGACGTCAATTGCATCCAAGCCCCCACGACAATGCCTTTCGGAAGCATCGTCTTACGATACAGAAATGAAACGGTTGAAGCCTCTATGCGCTTCCGAATTCCATGTAGAGTGACAAAATCAATCGCTTGCAAAATATCCTGCATTTCCCCTAAACGAGTTCCCGCATTCATTGCCACACCACCGCCTACTGTCCCTGGAACTCCAGCGGCCCATTCCATACCTGACAATTTTCGGCCAAGGGCAAATTGCATCAGTCGTGGTAACCGTACACCAGCTTGCGAATACACCAATTGGTTGGGTTCTTCACGAATCTCTGTCAATTGTTTCAACTGCATTACGATGCCTCGAATCCCCTTATCTCGAATAACCACGTTCGTTCCACCCAACACCATAAGTGGAATGCGACTCATCCGTGCGCCCTGTACTACACGAATCACATCCTCCACATCTGAAGGAATTACGAAAACATCAGCTGGACCTCCAATTTGGAGAGACGTATGTGGGGCCAAAGGTTCGTGCCATCGAATTTCTCCTTCCACCTGAAGTAGCGCTCGACGAAGGACAGACAGAAAGGGTACGCGCCTCTGACTTGCTACCATGACATCCAAAGCCCAATATCATTCACCTCAAAAGTGAAATACAAAAAGTCAAAAGCATGAGAGACAATCATTACTGAGAGGTTTTTTCTTGTTTCTCACTTTTTCCTGTTCACTCCTCACGCTTTACACCTATCGTTCCAAGAAGTTCTTGCCCAATTTTCCACACATCTCCAGCACCTAATGTCAACAACACATCGCCTTCTCGGAGATCATCTCGCAGCCGGCTCACGAATCCAGGATCACCGTTGACCCAATGAACAGAAGAATGACCAGACCCACTGATTTTTTCGACCAACGTCTGTCCACTTATTCCAGGAATTGGGTTTTCCCCCGCGGCATAGATATCCAAAACATAAATCACGTCAGCTTGTTCAAATGCCTTGGCAAAATCATCAGCTAGATCCCTTGTTCTAGAATATCGATGAGGTTGAAAGACCACCACTAAACGTCGAGACCACGTCGCTCGTGCTGCGGCCAATGTGGCACGGACTTCGGTAGGGTGATGGCCATAATCATCTACGACCATAATCCCGTTTTTTTCACCCCGTATTTGAAACCGGCGCTCCACACCAGAAAACGCGGCTAGACCCGATCGAATGAGATCCACAGGCACGTCTAACTCCAACGCAACGCCAATCGCGGCTAACGCATTCGACACATTGTGAACACCGGGGATGCGAATGCGAAACGGCCCAATTTTTTGGCCTCGATAATGAGCGCGAAACTCTATACCTAAGGCTTTAGGTTCAATATCCGTCGCAAATAGATCTGGCGTCAGGACACCAGAAAAATCACTCATGCCAAAGGTCTGATAACGCTTCACTACTCCAGGCAACAACCCACGAATCCAAGGATCATCTGCACTCAAAATTGCGGCGCCATAGAAGGGAATTTTGTTGATAAATTCCAAAAATGCTTCTTGCAGTCGCTCCATGCTTCCATAATGCTCGAGATGCTCCCGGTCCATATTAGTCACCACCACGATGGAAGGAGACAAACGCAAAAACGAACCATCACTTTCATCAGCTTCGGCAATGAGGAGATCACTGCGCCCCAAACGAGCATGCGTCCCCATGGCATTCACTTTCCCACCTACCACAAAGGTCGGATCAAGACCGGCTTCAGCCAGTATGGACGCCACCATGGAGGTCGTCGTTGTTTTGCCATGGGCCCCTGCAATGGCAATTCCAAATTTCAAGCGCATCAATTCGGCTAGCATCTCTGCACGTGGGATGACTGGAATCACTTTGGCTCGTGCTGCACGAATTTCTGGGTTTGATGTCGCAATAGCCGACGACATGACAACCACTTGCGCGCCCTCAACATGCGATTCCTGATGGCCGATATGCACCGTCCCCCCCATTCCTTCCAACCGACGAATACTATCGGAATATCCCGTATCAGAACCCGTGACTTTATACCCTAACGTCAGGAGCACTTCCGCAATGCCGCTCATGCCACTTCCACCGATTCCAACGAGATGAATGTGCTGAATTTTTCGAAACATAATTTCCTAGACTCCTAGAGGTAAGGCAAAGAATTACAGAGGGCTTGACGATCAACTCGCTGGCGAAAGAGCAAACAGGTTGTTGCTTCATAACAGTTTCTTGGTTCCCTCGATGTGATGTCTCTACTCACATACAAATGCGATCACATACACGGCAGCAAGAGAGCTAATAGCACTCATCTCTTTTCTAACATTCCCTCATTCTCTGCACACGTCCGTCCTCATTAAAGATGAACGATGAACTCATGACTTTGATATAGGTATTGAAATGTCTCGGAGCCACTCCCACATAATTTCGGTTTTTAGCAAGGAACTAAAGAACGACATTCGCGAACCATTTGCTCAGTGGCGTCAACTTTCCTCGCCTCCCAACTTTTTCCGGCCATAGATTGTAACGCTGGAATGTCTTGCATCATGCATTCGATTTCTTCTGCTAATCGCTGTCCGTTCAACTCCGATTGTCGCAACATTCGCGCAGCTCCTGAATGTTCCATCGCCATGGCATTCATTTCTTGATGATTGTGTGTGGCATGTGGAAACGGAATCAAAATCCCAACCTTGCCATAGGCAGCTAGTTCAGCCAGCGTACTTGCACCCGCACGACAAATGACAAGATCTGCTTTGGCTAGTTCTTTTGGCATATCAAACAGAAATGGCTGCACATCAGCCTGCATTCCAAGGCGTTCATAGCCTTGCCGAACTCGCTCACAATCAGCTGCTCCTGTTTGGTGTGTCATGGTGACAGATTCTCGGATAATTGCTGATCGTTCAGTGGCTTCAAGCACCGCAGTATTAATCGCTTGTGCACCTTGGCTCCCTCCAAAAATCAAAAGGTGCTTCACTCGTTGAGGGAGAGCCGGAGGATATTCCAAAACAAAAGCCTGACGAATAGGCGTTCCAATAACTCGGACTTTGGATGAGGGAAAAAATGACATTGCACTCTCAAATGCCAAGAAAATGCGAGAGGCCAACGGACCCAACATTCGATTCGCCAATCCCGGCATAGCATTGGGCTCCAACAATACTCTGGGAATTCGAAGCAACCATGCCGCGAATACCACTGGTGGACTGAAATAGCCGCCCGTCCCTATGACCAAATCCGTGTGTTTTGCTCGAAGAATCTCTAGAGATCGCCAAATAGATTGAGGGAGAAGCCACAGTGCGCGAAACATGCTCAAGGCACTCTTCCCTACAACACCCTCCACTCGAATCGGTTCAATCGAAAATCCTTCTTGGGAGAGAATATTCTGTTCTACGTCCTTGCCGGTTCCCACAAACAAAATATGCCCCTTAGGGTCATGCCGTTGAAAAGCTTTGGCATAGGCAATAGCCGGATACATGTGCCCTCCAGTTCCACCCGCAGCAATGACCACTCTCATTCCAATCCCTAGCCAGAGCCCGTCCGTCCTTGACGAGCGATACTCAGCAATATTCCAATAGCCAACATCGTCGTAAGAAGCGAAGAACCACCATAACTCACAAGAGGAAGCGTCAGGCCTTTGGTTGGCAACATTCCACTGACCACTCCAGCGTTGATCATCGCTTGCATAGTGAGCAACAGCGTTATTCCCAGAGCCAAATATCGACCAAACACATCTGGCGCCAACGCGGCCACTCGGAATCCTTTAAACACAAGAATGACAAACAAGCCCAATAATCCTAATGTGCCAACGAGCCCCAGTTCTTCTCCAACCAATGCTAAGACAAAGTCCGTATGACCCTCGGGTAAATACAAAAGCTTTTGCTTGCCTTGGCCAAGTCCCACTCCAAATACTCCCCCATTTTCTAAAGCTAAGAGGGATTGCACTAACTGCCATCCTGCGCCTTCTCGGTCCTGAAAAGGGTTCAAGAATGTGGTAAATCGCTCCCATCGTTCTGGGCTGAATACAATGAGCGCAAGAAATGCCAAGATCATCGGCAAACTTAAACACGCCAAATGTCCAAGCCTAGCCCCCGCTAGATACATCATGCAGACGAAGACCAACCCGATCACCACAATACTTCCTAAATCCGGCTCAACCACAATTAGGAGACAAAGACCACTCACTACGGCTACCGGTGGGAGAAATCCACGCCGCCAATCCGTGACGCGTCGGTTCGGATTGGCTAAAAAGGCAGCCAGATACAACACCACAGCCAGCTTGGCCATTTCCGTGGGTTGGATGGAAAAAAACCCAAAGGTCAACCATCGACGAGCTCCGTTAATTTGTGGTCCAAATGCCAACACCAAGAGCAAACCGACCACACAACTCGCCACAATCCAGGGTACCCACTGCCGCCATTGCCGATAATCAATATAGGATCCGATGAAGAGAACACAAAATCCCAGTACCATCCATACGATTTGCCGCTGAAGATAATGAGTGGAATCACCATACTCCTTTTCTGCAACAACCCCACTAGCACTAAACACCATGATCAAGCCACCAAGCGACAGAGCCACCGTAATCCCTAAAATCAATGGATCAATTCGACGCCTACCCAACGCCATAGACCCTTGAAACAAATCAGCCCAAGCACGTGATTCACGATGCGCATTACCTCTTCGAAGCAACGTCATATTCACTTATTGAAGCTCCTGGACCACACGTTTGAACTCAAGGCCGCGTTGATGATAGTTCTGAAACATATCAAAACTCGCACAAGCTGGAGAAAACAACACAACATCCCCGCTCGACGCCAGAGAAACGGCTTGTGAAACAGCATCCTCCAGACTAATCGCGCAATTGATAGAAATATTCCCTCCTAACGCATCAAGAATCCGAAGCGTCGCCTCTCCTATGACCACGAGACCTTTCACACCTTGATGAATAGATTCCGAAAGACGCGTAAAGTCTCCTCCTTTGTCTTTTCCACCAAGAATCAATACGACTGGATCTTCAAAACTCTGCAAAGCCTTGAGCGTGGCATCCACATTCGTGCCTTTTGAGTCATTAATGAAGGTTATGCCTTGCCATGTTCGAACAGGTTCCAAGGCGTGCTCAAACACAGGAACATGCTGAAGGGCGCCCACTATATCTTCCTTCGAACAGCCACACAGAAGCCCAACACTTATCGCAGCCATCGCATTTGCCACATTGTGTTGTCCACGCATAGCAATATCGTCACGATCAAAAAGAATATCCTCTCTTCCGTCTTGTCGCACATGAATCACGTTTCCTTTTGAATACATACCTTGTATGACTTCTTGGCAAAAACTAAATTCGTACGCGCGCGCTTTGGCATTGAGAGTCAGCGCCCTCACGATAGGGTCGTCAACGTTAATGACCATCCAATCCTGTTCAGTTTGATTTTCAAAAATACGCTGTTTCGCCAACTGATACTCTTCTTGAGTAGAATGTCGGTCGAGATGATCAGGTGTCACATTCAATAGCACTGAAATCCAGGGCTTGAATTGTTGAATGGTTTCAAGTTGAAAGCTCGAAACCTCCGCAACAATATAGTCATAGCCTTGAGCCGGCGAAGACTCTGCCAATTTAGGGACGGCTTCACAAAGGGGGAGACCCAGATTGCCTCCCACAAAGACATGCTTCCCGCTTTCTTGAAGAATGGCCCCAATAAGACGGACCGTTGTACTTTTCCCATTAGTTCCGGTAATCGCAATCACAGGAACCTGAAGAAACCTAGCAGCTAGTTCAATTTCTCCAATAACCGGAATGTTTTTCTGGCGAGCTTGTTGAAGAAAATGATGATCATGTGGCACCCCAGGACTCACCACAAGAAGCTCAGACTGGTTCAAGACAGGCTCTAAGTTACCTCCGATACATATTCGAACCCCTCGTTGCTCATAGGCTTCTCTCAAACCTTCATATTCCGGACGATGATGT
Source organism: uncultured Nitrospirota bacterium (assembly GCA_937139405.1). Lineage (GTDB taxonomy): Bacteria > Nitrospirota > Nitrospiria > Nitrospirales > UBA8639 > Nitrospira_E. Next base: position 13,851 of record CAKZPV010000010.1, on the reverse strand, counting down.
TCTTCTATAAGCGTCACGTTCGAACCGCGGTCTAAAAGGAGATCAGTAGCCGCTTGACCACTGCGCCCCATACCAAAGACCGTCACGTTTGCCTCCTCCCAAGTTCTTGTTGGAACTGCCAGAGTGGCGCTCATCGTTTCCATGACTCCAGAGAATGTCACCAAAATCCCATACTTAGCGTAACTTCAACGTGCTGATACTTAACAATCCAAGAATAATCGCAATGATCCACAGACGAACCACGACTTTAGGCTCTTCCCACCCTTTCATCTCAAAATGATGATGCAACGGTGCCATCAGAAAGATTCGCTTCCCTCGCGACTTAAAAGAAGCCACCTGAAATATGACCGACACAGCTTCCATGACAAAGACACCACCAACCAGAACCAATAACAGTTCATGCTTGCAGACGACGGCCACTGTTCCGAGTGCGGCACCTAATGGCAAGGAACCCACATCACCCATAAAGACGGATGCAGGATAGGTATTGAACCAAAGGAACCCGAGACCGGACCCAATAATGGATGCTGTTAAAATCGCTAATTCTCCTGCCCCCTCAATATGTGGAATCAAAAGATATTCTGAAACCACTCGATTCCCGACAGCCCAGGCCACAACGGTATAGGCCATCGCGGAAATAATTACCGGGCCAACCGCCAAGCCGTCCAACCCATCCGTTAAATTTACAGCATTGGAGCAACCCACAATGACCAATATGGCAAAGGGAATATAGAACGCCCCAAGATCGGGGGTGAAATTCTTAAAAAATGGAACACTCAGTTCGGTGGAATAGGCCGGGGAAAGATAAAAAAACAATCCAATACCCATGGCCACACCTAACTGCCCGACAAACTTTTGCAATGGTGATAAGCCCTTAGATTGCCCTCGCAAAATTTTGATGTAATCATCCACAAATCCGATTAACCCAAAACCCACTATGGCCAACAGAACTAACCAGACATAGTAGTTCGATACATCTGCCCACAGCAGCGTCGCCAATAACACCGAAAACAAAATTAGCATGCCTCCCATCGTCGGCGTACCCGATTTCCCTAGATGTGATTGCGGGCCATCACTCCGAATCTTTTGCCCCAAGCCCAGCGTTTGCAATTTTTTAATGACGGGAGGAGCTAAAAAAAATACAATAAGAAAAGCCGTAATAGCGGCATAAATCATTCGAAAACTGAGATACCGAAACACGTTAAAGATCGCGAAGTCGTCATGAAGGGGATACAGCCAGAGATACAACATAGGATTATTTCTTACGACCTCCAAGACGAACAGCATCGAAGACACGCTCCATTTGCGCTCCTCTTGAGGCTTTGATGAGGACGATATCGCCACGATTCACCAGGGTGGCTAAACATTCTCCTGCCTCTATCGCATCCTTCACGACCCTGACCTGCACCTTCTTTCGAGAAGCCTGGGTCCCTTTGTGAATCATGGGACCAAACGTTCCACAGGCAATCACATGGCTGACATCCTTCTGTGCCGCATAGCGGCCAATCTCTTGGTGAAACCGTCCTTCTTGAGGACCGAGTTCGAGCATGTCACCGAGAACAGCAATTGTTCTACGCATCGGATCTAGCGTCACCAACACGTCTAACGCGGCCTTCACCGAAGCCGGATTGGCGTTATAACAATCATAGAGATAGATCACCCCTCCATGTCGACGAATTTCTGAGCGCATGGGCGCTGGTCGAAATTTTTCTAATCCAGCCGCAATATCCACAGCGGAAAAGCCCAGCGCATGACCTACGGCAGCTCCCGCCAACGCATTGGAAATATTGTGCAAACCCATTGTTCGCACAGAGATCTGCTTGCCTCTTTTCCGATTCGGTAACCATAAGTGAAAGTTCGTTCGTCTCCCATCCCAGACCGGCCTGACTCCTCGTACATCAGCTTGATCGGCCAAGCCAAACGAAACAATTGAACATTTGGCTTTTTTATGAAACTTCGGGAAATACTGGTCATCTGCATTCAAAATGGCCGCTCCATCTTGAGGAAGCCAAGAAAACAATTCGGCCTTAGACGCTGCGGAACGAGCCATGGTTCCATAAAACTCTAAGTGGTCAGGCCCGACATTCGTGACCACTCCCAAAGTAGGTCTGGTCATTTCACAGAGTCGACTTGTTTGCCCGACCTGATCAACACCCATTTCAATAACAGCCGCCTGATGCCCAGAATGTAGCCCCAAAAGCGTTTTGGGCACCCCAATAGCATTATTGAAATTTCCTTGCGTTTGAAGAATACGCCAGCGCGTCGCCAACACCCGACTCACCATTTCTTTGGTGGTTGTTTTTCCATTGCTCCCCGTGATGGCCACGACTGGGATAGAAAACCGCGCGCGATGAAAACTTGCCAAATCTTGGAAGCCTCGCAATGTGTTCTTCACATGAATGACAGCGAGAGGATTCTGATTCGTCTTACACAAGTCTTTCAACAGACTGTCGACGCCAGCCTCATCAACCACAACTCCCTTAGCTCCATTGCCCCAAGCTTTTCTAATAAATTTATGCCCATTAAAGTTGGGGCCTTTTAAGGCCACGAAAAGATCACCTGGCTTAACAGCACGAGAATCTGTTTCCACACGACGAAATTTTCCAGCAAATTTCCCCTTCGAGAGCAATCTTCCTTGTGTCGCCGTGAGCACTTCATCCACCTCAAAAGTTGCCATTGAAATGGAAATCCAAGCTAATTCGAACGCCGTCGTTGAAGAATGGCCTTTCGAGCTTCTTCCCGGTCGTCAAAATGAACTTTCTGTGTCCCAAGTATTTGATAATCTTCATGTCCTTTTCCTGCAATCAACACAAGGTCCCCTGCTCGCGCGAGGTCAATGGCGGCCTGGATAGCCTCAGCTCGATCAGATATGACCTGAAACGAGCATCGCTCCTCCAAGGGCAAAGCTTCAATGCCTTTTTCGATATCAGCCAGAATGGCTTGCGGGTCTTCGGTTCGCGGATTATCAGATGTGACAATCACTCGATCACTTTTTTTAACGGCCACTTGCCCCATCTTGGATCGTTTCCCTGGATCTCGATCCCCGCCACAACCAAATATCGTGATGATCTGGCCTTGCTTGATTGTCTGTGCAGCCTCAAGCAATCGTTGCAACGCATCGTCAGTATGGGCGTAGTCCACTACCACGGTAAAATCTTGGCCTTCCTGAATGCGCTCAAACCGACCAGGAACATTTGACACTCCCGTCAACGTCTCCTCAATTAATTCAGGAGACATTCCCATCTCTAACCCGACACCAATGGCTGCCAACATATTGGATACATTATGTTCTCCAACTAATTGACTCGTAATCGCCAAACGACCAAGAGGACTGTTCACCAAAAATTTTGTTCCATCCATGCTGAGCTGGACGGCTTCAGCTTGAATATCCGCTTTGGAATGAATGCCAAACGTCCAAACCGGCACGGGGCATTGCCGCAGAATCATTGGAGCCCACGGATCATCAAAATTGACTAAAGCCCGCTTAGGGCCAGACTTCCGCTCACTAGCCACATAGTCGGTCAACAAACGAAGCTTAGCCTGAAAGTACTGTTCCATCGTTTGATGGAAATCCAAATGGTCTTGAGTCAAATTGGTAAACACCACGAGATCAAACTCACAGCCCGCGACACGGTCTAATGCCAATGCATGAGAGGAGACTTCGAGCACCCCAACATCTATGCCAACACGCACCATCTCGCTTAACATCTCCTGAAGTTGCACAGGAGCCGGCGTCGTATGCGAGGCCGCACGAAGTTCTTTCCCCAACACATAACCTACAGTCCCAAGTAACCCCACTCGATGACTCTGAGCTTCTAAAAGTGCTTTCACTAGATGCGTCACAGTGGTTTTTCCATTCGTCCCCGTCACGCCCACCATTTTGAGTTGCAGCGACGGATTCCCATTGAGTTGGGATGCCATCAATCCCAATGATTTTCGGGAATTCTCGACCTGGATCAATACTGAATCTTCCGGTAAAACCAAAGCAGTATCGCCTTGAAAACAACCGGCTTCCACCACAGCCGCCGTGGCTCCTTGGGCGAAAGCTTGCTTCACAAAATGATGTCCATCTTGCTGTGTACCTTGAATTGCCACAAACACTGATCCTGGGCCAACAACACGGGAATCTTCAGTTATTGATACGACTTCAGACTGGAGATCTCCAGAAGTTTTCACCACATCGCACGGATCAAGTAACTCTTGAATCGTCACGACTTACTGCACATGTTCCAACTGCGAAGACAAATTTGAAGAGGACGCGGTCTGCATCAATTCAGATCCACCTGGCAAAATACCCAAATGGGGCAGGACCCGATTGGCGACCTTCCCAAAAACAGGAGCGGCAATTGTTCCGCCCCATCTCAACTTTTCCTCTTCGGGGTCATCAATCACAACGAGCATCGTGAGGCGTGGCTGCTCAACCGGCACGAACCCCACAAACGAGGCAATAACATTCGAAGACGAATAGGCGCCGGTTTTTGGATCGATTTTCTGGGAAGTCCCTGTTTTGCCGGCAACACGATACCCCGTCAATTTGGCCCGCGTGCCCGTCCCGTCCTCAACAACTGTTTCAAGAATATGGCCTAGACGTTTCGCCGTTTGAGCAGAAATGGGCCGTCGTTTTGGCTCTAGCTTTTCCATGCGAATTGATTCCCCACGACCATTCACAATCGAAGACACAACATGTGGAGTCATCAGCCATCCTCCATTAGCCACAACAGACATGGCTGTCACCATCTGGATCGGCGTCACAGCAATTTCTTGCCCCATTGCGATTGAAGATAGACTGAGACCACTCCATTTATTCAAGCCCCGCAAAATTCCCACTGATTCTCCCGAGAGATCAATGCCTGTCTTCTCTCCAAAACCAAACGCTTTCAGATATGTCAACATCCGTGATTGCCCCAATTCCAGCGCCACTTTAATCACTCCGACATTACTCGACTTCGCCACCGCTTCCGTAAATGTGATCCAACTAGACTTTGCATGATCATGGACAATCGTGCCTGCCACGGGCATTTGCCCATTCCCTCCATACACCAATGTGTCAGGTTCCATGATTCCTTCTTCCAAAGCCGCAGCAGCCACCACCACTTTTAAAGTCGATCCTGGCTCATAAGGATCAGTCACCGCCCAATTCTTCCAATCTTCTGGCGAGAGGCTCCTAAAATGATTGGGATCAAACGTGGGGTAGAGAGCCCACGCCAAAATGGCTCCCGTCATAGGATCCATGATCAAAATGGTTCCTGATTTGGCACCACTCTGATTCACCGCTTTCGCAAGTTCATCTTCCGCAATAAACTGAATGACCTCATCAATCGAAAGCGTGACATGATACCCAGCGTGATCGCTCATCGATTCATGCTTGTTCAAGGATGAGATAACCCCCCCTAACGCATCTTGCTGATACCGTACCCGATTCTTTTCTCCTCGCAAAAAAGACTCGTAATGCGATTCAATCCCTGCCAGCCCCTGATTAGCATCACCCGCAAAACCCACAATGTGAGAACCCAACTCTTTTTTAGGGTAAAAGCGTTGTGGCCCCCTCACCACTTTCACCCCAGGGATTGCCATCGCTTCGACCTGCCTGGCTTTTTCCTCAGGAATGTCACGTTTGACTCGGACACGCTTTTGAGTAGAGCGGAAAAGCTTGCGTAATTGGACAGCCGGCATATCCACAATAGGCGCTAAGATATGGGCTGTTTGCTCTGGGTCTTGGAGGGACTTGAGACTGACAAAGACGGAGGTCACATCAACATTCAACGCCAAGGGATGGCCATGACGATCAACAATCACACCACGATCAGACTGTACCATCATTGATTTTTGATGTTGACGCTGCACTTCATGGGCTCCAGCGTCAGATTGGAACACTTGCAAATAAAACAATCGACATCCAATCAGCGCGAACCCAAAAATCAGACTGAGACAGACGATGCCACTGCGCATTTTGCAAACAGGATGAATGTCTTGTGTTGGCAGACTCATGGCAGACTCATGGCAGACTCAAAAAGGAATTAGAAAATTTTTGAACGAGGCGGGCAGGATAATGCTCATCAGAATTCGAGGAAGCATTCGTATCAAGCGAAATCATCACCACTTGCCCTTCTTGAGGTACAATGAGCTCTAACTCCTTACGCGCTCGCTTAGCAATTTGCTGTGGATCAGTGAGTTCTGACAATCGGACTCGCAACATCTCTTGTTTTTTCTTCAGAACGGTACGTTGGCGATCTAACTCTTCTATGTCATAACCAAGCCGCCACATATCAATCTTGATTCCCACATAAAAAAGACACCACACTCCCAATAGAATCATGACCCCGAGCAAGACATTTTTCCTCATTGAAGAGCTCCCTCCGCTAAACGTTCGGCAACCCGTAACTTGGCGCTTCTGGAACGTGGGTTCTGTTCAATTTCGGGTTGGGAAGCCGTCAGCGGCCTTTTTGTCAGTATGGTAATCGCGGGATTATCTTTTCCGGCTAATGCTCGAAATGTCTGCTTAACAACACGGTCCTCCAAGGAATGAAAGGCCACAACACACAATCGTCCCCCTTCCTTCAGAAGTTTAACGGCAGACTGCAGAGCAGGCTGCAATAGGTCCAACTCCTGATTGACCCGAATACGCAAGGCCTGGAATGTCCGAGTGGCACAATGAATTCGCCCTTTTCTATAGGCATGCGGAACAGCGCCTTTAATAACTGCCACAAGCGCTTGAGTCGTCTCCAAGGGAAACGTCTTCCTGGCTTCCACAATCGCCCGGGCAATGCGCCGGGAGAATCGCTCTTCTCCCCAGACAAAAAACAAATCAGCCAATTCCTTCTCAGGAAGCACCTTCACGAGATCAGCGGCTGTTGGACCCTCCATTTGGTTCATGCGCATATCCAATGGGCCATCGTAAGCAAAACTAAATCCTCGCTCCGGCTTGTCTAACTGTAATGAGGACACTCCTAGGTCAAATACCACGCCATCAACCTTCTCAAAACCAGCTTTATGCACAAAACTTTCAAGGTGGGAGTAGTTCCCGCAATAAGTCTTGACAAGAGATCTATAAAGTTCTAGGTTTTTCTCCGCATAAGCCAAGGCTTCAGGATCCCTATCCAAACCAAGAATATAAGCATTATTTCCTGTACTTTCGAGTATTTTTAATGATGTTCCCCCTAATCCCAATGTACAATCGACATAGATTCCACCTGGTTTTGGGCTAAGCCAATGGCAAATTTCTTCAGAAAGAACCGGAACATGCACATCATTCATTAATTTGTGCTATTTTTACAATACTTGTGGCCTATTTCTCCCACTTTTTCCCACATTCTGCAGTATACAACTCCAGCTAATGATGTCAAGCACCTACAGATTATTGTGGAAATCAGCGAAAAAAACGAAAGGCCATACTATTAGTAGTATTACCTCAAATGAAAAGAAAATTAGGGAACCAATTTTGCGATGAGATTCGCCCTCTTTCTTAGAATTAACAACTCCATGTTAGCCTAACATAAGCAAATATGAATGAAAACCTAGCTGCAAACAATAAGATTGCACTACAAACGGAGCGTTCAGTGACATTGTACTCTAACAACTGCGCTCGGCGCCTCGGATGATGCGCTTAGTATGCGAGTTTCGGGTTCAGCAATTTGTTAGGGACTGACAGCTTTCATGTGCCATTGCGCCTTCTCCCAACTCTCATCTGGATCAATACGAAAATCGAAGGGCCGAAGATGTTTTTTTGACGAAATGAGCCCTTGCAAGTGTTCATGAACTGGCTCTGGGTCATAAATTCGATAGATTAATTCCCGCCACCCATCATTCGTCACTCGACCAAGAAATAAGGCATTACCATGTGCTTTAATGATCGGGGCAATCTCATCTTCAAATTTATTTAATACTTTCTGTTCGTCGGACGTTGGCATTTTATTATCCCCCAGTTCCTCTGCAGCAATCATGATGGATAAGTGCCATCCAAAAACGACTTTGGGCTCAAACTCAAACAAAGCAGAATTTATGCTTGCAACTCCTGGAAGTCCATTCTGCTTGAACTCCACTATCGTATGTGCTTCCTTAGGAATAATAACACGATACTCTTTGGGCTCTTCAGCATTTGCCATTAGTCCTCCCATCATGAACAAGACGAGTACGACAATCCTTTGATACCTACACATTAAGACCTCTAACGAGAGTAGGGACTTGTAAAGTTCCCGCAGGATCTTCCTTCCCCTATACATAGGCCGTTATTTGTTCGGAAAACTCCAACAAACTACTGAAATGCTCAAAAGCATCCTGGTGCTCCGCACCGCCTACGAGTAGACAACCGATACCTGCGTTCTTTGCGCCGCCGAGATCTCGCCTTGGCGAATCTCCAATAACTATTGCTTGATTATTGAGTATCTTCAGTTTGTTAAGCACAAGCTCAAAGGGTTTTGGAGAAGGTTTGACCATGCCATGGTCTGAAGAAAAAGACATGGCTTCAAAAACAGCATCTATGCCACTTCGCGTAAAAGCATCTAGCCATGCTGCCTTCGGTGACCAGATATCTATCACAGCACCTAATACAAATTGTTGCTTCAATGCAAGCAGAGCATGAGCATAGGCCGCGGGAATAGAGCCGAGTTCGTGATGAGCAAAGGTGGTGACAATTCTTTGAATCTCGTCGTCTTTAAAAGTTTCGTCTGAAGTCGCAGACAAAGCTTGCTCGACTGAAGGAAAGTTATGGCGATAATTTTCGTCTGTGTACCGAACATTCAAGTAGTCATAAATATCGCGCACAATGTTGTTGATTTTGACCTGGGGAAGCTTTCCTCCAATTGTTGAATAGTGCAGTGAAAAATCTTCCCATGCACCGAATCTGTCTTCGCCAAACATGAACGTACCGTTCATGTCCAACAGTAGGGCTTTCTTCCCAGCAAACACGTTGGTCCTCATCTTGTCGCGGGTCATGAGAGATCGACTATTGCAATCCTATGATCGCCCCTTGTTTTGCTGAGTTCACGTCACAGAATATGGTATTCGGTTACCTTTTAAGTTTATGCCCTAAACAGTAACAGGGGACTTGAAGTTTCACTGATTAGGTTGCGATTTATTACTCACCGACGAAATCTCCACTGGGCGATATTATGAAATCTCCTGTGAGTGGATAGAAGGCTCGAAGCCCACCGTCGTCAATAGAAATCATCACACGAATATTGTTTCCTGGCCTGTCGTCCCAGAAAGCTTGGACTTCTAATTGGTACCGAACGCCGGAAGCCCCGTTGACCTCGAAGGTATTTGGCATGTCGATGAGGTCCCTAAGATCACTATATTCGCGGTCTCGATACGTTCGGAGGACTTCACCAAGTTTGAGTTGCACTTCTTTCTTATCCATGGACCAGCAACCTAACTAGGAGATAGCTGGCATAGTAACCGTGGATAGAGCCATTAAGCATTTTACTCATTCGAGGAGTCCATTAGGAATTCTCGTATACTTGAGCAAAGAGGCCAGCGAATTCTTCAATTGAAGTACTGGTGGTGTTGTTGGCCGTGCGTGGACTGTTAACAGCGATAAGACCATCATTCATGGCCTGGCTCAGCTCGACCAATTGGTCACTGGCATCGTCACTCAATCCAAAATCCATGAGTCCCTTTTTCTCTTCTTCAGGAGAGAATTGCACATATCGTAAATCCTGTTTGCCGATCTTCTGACCAAGAATTTTAGTCACCTCATTCATCGAAACATCACGCTCTCCCAGTAATTCGTGAACAGCTTTGCCAGAAAAATCTTTTTTCAGCAAATGTTGAGCGGCAACCGACGCGATGTCTTTCGTCGCGATCATAGAAATTTTAATGCCACCTTTTACTCCCCCACCGTTCATCCCCATGTTTTTGATCATGCCGATGTTGGCGAATAAGTTTTCCATAAAGTTCGTGGGTCTGAGATGGAGCACATGAACATCATCAAGCTTGTTGAGTTTGTGTTCGACATCGTGCAAGCCTTTGACGGGGCCAGTTTTATCTGGCAGATGTGCCCCATGACTGCTCAAAAACACGACATGCTTGACACCCGATGATTGAATCGACCTAACAATATTGTCCCCGATCTCATTGTAATAACCTCGGAAATCTTTTGCCGTGTAACCCGGTGGAATCAAGGCAAAAACAACCTCAGCACCTGTAAAGGCATTGGTTAAAAATTCTACATCAGAAACATCGCCAACTGCTGCCTCAGCTCCATGATCAGCGAAAGGTTGTAGGCGCTCTGCTGAACGCCCGATAACTTTGACCTTCTTGCCCCTGTCGAGCAAAATTTTCGCTAATTTACTGCCGATATTACCCGTCGCACTCATAATAACGAACATTGCCTATTCCTCCTGATTTTTGATTCTAAAAAAATAATCAAGGCATAGAAAAATAGCGGTGAGAATATAGATCAAGCTTGAGAAAGAGATAAGATGAATCCATATAACAGAATGGAGTATTCAGGTAGATTTTTAGGGGATATCGTTTTTCATATCAGAACGCACTTTTTACGACGCCTCCATCGACTCTCAACGCAGCGCCAGTGGTCGCTGAAGCGAGTGGGCTCACGATGTACGCCACCAATGTGGCCACCTCGTTTGGTGTAGCAAAGCGTTTGATCAACGAGGTTGGTCTCACCTTTTCAAAGAACTCTTTCTCGAACTCTTCAAAAGATTTACCCTCTTGCGCGGCCAGATCCTCAACAAAGTCACCAACGCCACGCGATTTTGTTGGTCCAGGCAGCACACTATTGACTGTAATCCCTGTACCAGCAACGGCTTCCGCAAGCCCACGTGAAACAGCAAGTTGGGCCGTCTTCGTCATGCCATAGTGAATCATCTCGGCTGGAATTTGCACTCCACTTTCGCTAGAGATGAACACGATCCTTCCCCAATTGTGTTGCTTCATCGCGGGAAGAAACAGACGGCTCAAGCGCACACCGCTTAGAACATTTACATCAAAAAAACGTCGCCAATCATCGTCTGAAATGTCTTCGAACGACACAGGTTCAAAAATTCCTAAGTTGTTGACCAGTATCTCAACAGCTGGATGTTTTTGTGCAAGCTGCTCAGCAGCGTCTTCAGTAGAAAGATCTCCTGCAAACCCGATTAATTCACCAGTCGCATTTAGTGCAAGTTGAGCTATCGCGCTATCAACGGACTTCTGTGAGCGCCCATTCACAATCACGCGAGCCCCTTCGGATGCAAGAACCTCAGCAATCGCATAACCAATACCAGCCGTGCTACCAGTCACAAGACATAATTTATTGTTTAACTGCAAATCCATAGTCAGTCCTTCGGGCTTGAGTTCCAGCACCTTTCACGTCTGCAATGCTAACAAGAACGGAACTGTACTTCACAATCAGTCAAATGAGAATGACATCTTAATGTCATAGGCGCTAGCCACTTCTATCTTAGACATTTCACGCGCGTTCCCAATCGTTCCGATGAAAATAAACGCCGCAACACATACGTGCTCATGGGTATTTTGTAAGCCATGAGTTGGCTCCTTTCATAGGCCTCGTCTACTGAGTTGGCTTAAACCCAATCCGCAAGCACCACTTTGCCAATCGAACGTCCTTGCTCCACCATTGCGTGCGCCTTGCGTAAATTCGCTGAGTTGATAGGGCGCATCACGTCATTAACGGTTGTCACGAGTTCGCCTTCATCAATGAGTTTTGCGATCGACGTTAACACGCGTTGTTGCTCAATCATGTCAGCGGTTTGGTACATCGATCGCGTGAACATGAATTCCCAGACAAAGGTCGCACTTTTACTCTTGAGTAAATCAAGCTCGACGGGTTCTGGGGTCTCAACGATCGAGCAGATGCGTCCTTGCGGGGCGATCGCGTTGGCCATCGCAGGCCAATGCTGGTCGGTATTGTTCAGACAAAAGATATAGTCGACCTGTGGCAGCCCTATGGTGTTCAATTCCTCATCGAGCGCATTGCGATGATTCACCACTTGATCAGCACCAAGCTTCTTAACCCAGGCCACGGACTCAGGGCGTGAAGCTGTGGCGACCACTTGAAGCTTGGCGAGTTGCTTTGCAAGTTGAACCGCAATCGAACCGACGCCACCGGCACCGCCGATGATCAGAATGGATTTCCCTTCATCTTCACCATGACGCGAGATGCCGAGTCGATCGAACAAGGCTTCCCAGGCCGTGATGCTCGTTAATGGCAGCGCAGCCGCTTCATCGAATGTGAGAGACCTAGACTTTTTGCCAACGATGCGCTCATCTACGAGCTGGAACTCGCTGTTACTTCCGGGACGGGTAATGTCACCTGCGTAATAGACCTGATCACCAACCGCATAACTTGTCACCTCAGGCCCGATGGCAGTGACTTCACCAGCTGCATCCCATCCCAAAATGCGCGGGGTCTTCTCGGTTTCGTTTTTGGGCGATCGGACTTTGGTGTCGACCGGGTTGACGGAAATTGCCCGGACATTGACAAGCAAATCCTTTCCCTTCGGTTCGGGCCGATCAATCTGAACATCCACCAATGACTGTTCGTTCTCGATGGGTAGGTATTGATATAGGCCAACAGCATTCATCATGTGCCTCCTTTTATAATTGCGTGTGATGGATGATCCCGGAGTTTTTCTTTCGGGTCCTATGTTTTATGCTGTGACTAAGATAAGATATACTTATAAACTTAACAAGTACGCACATAAATGTACTATAGATACAAAAAGTATACTATGGAGGTGCGACATGAGATTCGAACGCTACGATTGTTCACAAGGCTGCCCCGTCGAAGCATCATTAGAGATGTTCGGGGGGAAGTGGAAAGGGATTGCACTGTATCATCTACTGGACGGGACCAAGCGGTTCAATGAGTTAAAACGCAAAGTGGGAGGGGTAACCCAACGCATGCTGACCAAACAACTCAGAGAATTAGAAGAGGATAGGTTGATTTCTAGAAAAGTCTATGCCGAAGTGCCGCCGAAGGTCGAGTACCGCCTCACCGAAAAAGGCAAATCCCTTCGCCCGATTTTACTGGCCTTGGAAAAATGGGGAACGCGATACGCCCTTCCGAAAGCATCCACCAAGGCGCACAGTGCGTGACGCCAGCCCTCTAGCCGTTCGCGACGCACGACGTTGGGTGAACAAGTTGAATTTCGGCAATGAGCACTCTTCTATCTATTTTTCTACATTTACAAAGTAACAGAATGGGATATTCGATCACATTTCTGTTCGGCCTCTCCTTTGTGAGATAATTCGTTATTCCTAAATTCCAACGGCGGCTCTCGACCCAAAAACGCCATTGGTTCTCTACAAAATTAGGAACAATGAGAATGACAAGAGTAAGACACCGTGTCGGCATCGTCGGCGACATCAACAAAATCTACCGTTCCATGCATGAGCCCGTGGGTCTCTGTGGGTGGTGGGCGACAACAACGGATGGAACACCTAAGGTAGGGCAAGTGCTGGATCTACATTTTACGGATGTCGTCACCCTATCGTTCAGGATTGATGCCTTAGAAGAAAATGTACTGGTACGTCTGCACTGTGTTTCCGGACCCGGACCGTGGCATAACTGCTCGCTGGAATTTTCCTTCAAACAGGATGCCGATCAGGTTTGGGTCGAGTTGGTTCATGAAAACGAAACTGCGTCCGAGGACGATTTTCTTTATTTCAACACGAAATGGACTTGCTACCTGCTGAGTTTGCGTGATCTGATCGAAAATGGAAAAGGGCGCCCTTACCCGAATGATGCGAAGCTCCACTTCGGTGATTAATCCGCTACTGCCGCGTTTTGGTTGAATACAGACATGTCCGATCCCGACCCAAAGCAGACATTAGACAATCTACAAGGCATGCCTTAAAGGAGCAACTATCCAATTGCCTCATTTGTACTGA
>CAKZPV010000009.1 GCA_937139405.1 uncultured Nitrospirota bacterium | reverse complement strand
CACGTCCGGACGAAACGCCAGCGCCGCATATTTGAAGGAGAATGCAAGGCGGTACAACCAGTCTTCTTGGATCCTGTAACGAGAACAATATTGATCGCAAAAGACGGGCTTGAAAAATCTTTTATCCAGTCGCCATTTACACAACTTCAGCTGGCGCAGAATGATGGCTTTGCATCGCTTGATGATTTTTGGGCTTGGTTTGACAAACCCTTTAGAGGCAAGCTCATTCATTGGACAGGCTTCACTTATTAATCAAAAAACACATGGAAATTAAAATATGGCAACCACCTGAAGACCTGCTTTTTCTAATGGGGTTTGTTAAGGTCAACGATCACGTTTTTTCGCTGGGCGTCGCTCCTGATCAACTTATTTATTACACCCCAGAAATAGCCGCATGGGCAATGGTGGATGCAATCAAAGACAAAAGTATTCGGTTAGCAATCACTGGCCCAGAAGACTTTATAGAGGCGATAGCTTTTTTACGAGCCTAAAATTCCCTTCATGGGTGAAGGAGCTCCCGACCGGCGCAAGCTGGCGGGGGCATTTTTTATACTAAAAAAGCCACACCTCCAGGAGGCATGGCTTTAGCAACAACATCAGAAATTCTGACGTCGCGGCAAATATACACCTTCCAGCTATCCTTTGTCCTGGCTACTCATGATGTGAATTTTGGAGCATGTCAGAAAACGCTCTACCGAAGGAACAAAAGCTTTGTGCTTATCGAGGCGACACTATGCGAAAGGCAATTCGTCACACCCGCACCGGCTATGATTGGACAGGATCGACAGTGTTTGCCGAACTCCGCGATCAGATCGATGGCGTGGTGTTCCTCACTTTTGATTGGACTGCAACAGAGTGCACGATTACCGTCCCTGGTGGATCTCCTGTCATAGAAACAAGCCTAAGTATTCTTCAAAGTGGCGAAGAGCTCTACGTCCCATGGATAATTCCGCACCAGTTGATGCAAAATCTTAATGCTAAAACAGGTGGTGATAAAGCCTACGTGATTGACTTCGAAGTCACAAAGCCAGATGGTGACCACAAAACATTCTCAAGAGTGAAGCTTGAGGTTACCAATGACGCAAGTAAAGCTTCGTAAATGGAAGAGATCCACATCCATATTGACGACGCCGAACAGATCATTAATCTGACGGTCATTGACAGTTCTCCAGATATTAATATCGAAGTCATCGATGCTACCGAAGTTATTGATCTTGTAATTGATGACAGCACCCCGGGTCCTAAAGGAGATCCTGGTGACCCTGGTCCTGGCGTTCCTCCTGGAGGCACAACCGGACAGGTGCCCAAAAAGCAATCAAATGCAGATCATGATGTAGCCTGGGAGGATGAAGCTGGTGGGGTTAGTGTTTTTGATGAGCTATCAGACACTCCGGTAAACAAAATCGGATCTGCAGGCAAATTTGCGAAAGTGAATCCTGCAGAAGATGGCATCATATACGTATTTGTTGATTGGACCGATCTCCAGAACGTACCACTTGCTTTTTCGCCATCTGTACATACGCACTCGATTTCCGACGTAACTGGGCTTCAGACAGCACTTGATGATAAAGCCGATGATAGCCATACACATGTGATTGGCGATGTTGCAGGGCTTCAGACAGCACTTGATGATAAAGCCAATGATAGCCATACCCATGTGATTGGCGATGTAACTGGTCTTCAGCCAGCCCTTGATGCTAAAGCTGAAGATAGTCACACGCATGATGCGGCAGACATCGTTTCTGGCAATCTGAACGTGAACCGCATGCCGGACATGTACAAAGTGCCAGCTGACAGTAACTCTTCATTCCTAGAAGGCTTTCAGGCGCCATCAAACGGCTCTACGAGTGCCAACATTATTCATACCGGCACATTGGGCGCTCGTTTCGAAATTGATTTGAGCCTGGCGCCAAGCAGTGCCGACATTTCGCTTGCCGGCGCCCCTATTAACTCTGAGATCCACGAATACCCGGGAGGCAATGTAACTGTTGCCAGTATGCATACTTTCGCAGCATCAGATCGTGGCCGGTACCGTTATTGGGCAGAGCTCGATGGAGCGATCTGGAAGCTTTATATCGTAAAGCTTTTTGAAGAGGCTCCAGCGGGAACTCCCGCTAAGCGTGCAATCCGGGCATGTTCCATTACGACGGGCACATCAATTAAGAATGTTGATGTGGACCTGGAGTGGGCAGACAGCGTCCATACGGATTCCATTTATGCTGTTGGGGGCACTAATAACGAAGAGATCACGATCAACCAGGATGGTTGGCAGGACTTTGAAGTTCGTGTTCACGCTGATGGCGATGAGAGATTAACGTTGCTCATTAAGTTATGGAAATGGAATGGTGCTACCTGGGACCTTATAGATGAAACACAGGGCTACACTTCCCGGGGGACCTCTCCCCATGTGAGTGGTGCTAATATTTTAACAACGCCTTTGAATGTCGCCTCCGGAGATAAATTCAAGGCAACAGCACAAGCCATTGTAGCAAGCACAAAAACAGGAACGCTGATTTCAGCTACTACCAGGCTTTATATCAAGCAATCGGATGGTATTGGAGAAAAAGGAGATCCTGGAGAGTTTGATGCCGGAACATGGACACTATTAAGCTACAGTAACAACTTTGGAACATCCTCCGGAGGAAGAGATCTACAATACAAAGTAGGCGATGATGGGTGGGTTGAGATCCGTGGCCACATTCAAAGAAACTCGGGGTCAAGCTTAATCTTTTGCACACTACCTGTTGAAGCCCGTCCAGATGATCTGGTCTTCAAACACTCCATCGACATCAGTGGGGCTGGAGCTGTATCTAATGCTGTAAGGATAACCTCAGCTGGAGTCATGTCATTCTTGGGCACCTATAGCGGCACAGCAAGATCTGTTGAATTCGGATTTGACATCAACCCTTCAGCTTAAACTTATGAAACTCACCATTTTCATTATTCTTAGCTGCATTTTATCAACATGCAGCCCTATACACCCCGATGAAAGGCCCCTGAGAATCGGCCAAACCACAGACACCTTGGAGGATACCGAGTATAAGCAAATCTCAGAGCTATTATGGGCATCTATTGTTGATAGTGTCCCAGCTACAGCTATTCCGGGGTTATGTGGAACAGAACGAATGATGCGTAGGCGCTTTTGGAACGTATCCGGAGGGCGGCTTTGGAATCATCCATCAACTCACATTCGGTTTAACCCACATCCCTACTCATGCCAGGAACAACTCCTTCTGGGCGATGGCTTTGTATATAGCCTTCAGGGAGCCTTTGCTAATAACCAGGATGGCTACAGCCCAGATACTGCCTATTATCCAGTAATGTGCCGTCGCCAGTCAGCCCTGGCTCCTGTATATGATTCATGCTGGAATGGCGGGTTTATTTATAGAAAGTGGGCAGTACATGCGGGGCAACTTTTCGATACGCTATTGATTCAGCGCCGGGTAGTACGTCCTGGCCAGCCTACGACTACCATTACCGATACCTTATTCCGGCCATAGCCGGGTATTTTTTTTCACTACAACCCAAATCATTATGAAGCGACTTGCTTTGATTTTGTCATTTACGCTGCTACTGTTCGCGTGCATCCAGTCTTCCTGCGGACCACCGGTTGGGCCTCAGGCCATATCGTGCGTTCCTCAATCCCTGGACACAGCATGCGTTGAACAGCAGCTGCTCGGCTCCTGGATTCCTAAACATGCCGATGCTCAGGTGCCCTGGTTTTATTGGTATGCAGACAGTGTAGTCATCACTCAAGACTCTCTTTTTGCCTTCAATAAAGGCCAGGCTGTAAAATATAAATGGCGATGGCAACGCCTCAGTTATGACGCAAATGGCGATGCCAATCACGGCCTAGCCCTGCGAAATAATTTTTGGCCCAATGACTCTATTTGGCGCAACCAGGTAATTGTACAACTCGACAGCCTGAATGCTCGCTGGATGGTAAACACCTTCGCAGCCAATGGATATCAGCCCGTAACTATGAGACGGCCTCCTTGACCTATCCTTTGACTAGCACACTAACTGTTTGAGTTTTGGACTATGGATTTCGCCGAGCTCAAACGCAATTTATACAGCTATGTCATGCAACCAAGCAACGGCATAGTTGCCTTCTCAATGAGCGCAGACTCACGCACCTTGGTGCGAGAGCCTGCGCTTTCTGGTTACCCCCAACTCCAAATGGACACTCCTACCTGGAGGCCAAGTATAGAGCGAGGCGGGCGCCATACGAAAGTGTATGACACTGTGGTGGCGGTCCTTTCTCCGGCTTCGCCAGATGATTGGGCTTCTCAGGATGATGTACTTACTGCCCTCGAGGGGGAGATGGATGTTCTAATCGCATACCTTGATTTTTTACGGAAGGAAACGAATGGAACGCTTACGGGCCTATCTGAGGCTTTTCCTATAAAAAACTGGCAAGGAGATAACCTGTTCGGTTGGGGAATTGGAATAACCCTGGAAGTCCCCCGGGAATACTGCTATGAGCCTTCTGGGGATGTTAAGGTCGTGTTTGCAAGTCCTCCTTCAGGAAAGGAGACACTCCTCCATGGGCTTAATATCAATACCGAATCCTACACCGTGCAGTGGGGAGCCGAGGATCCACCTGAACGAATCCTTGGGAAGTTTGAAGCACAAATCAATGCTGATACTGATACCCATGGGGTAACAGCCCATGTATTTCTAAACGACCTCATTCTTGTTGGTTCCACCCCATCCACTCCTGTACTCATTGGTGATAGTGAAGGGCATGGATGGCAATTCTATTCTTAATTATGGCAATTAATATCCTGCAAGGCCCTCAAGAAATAAGCGCGTTATACAATGAAGTTGTGTACCGTGTTGAAGTGGATCCCAATTGGGCAGCTTTGTCTGATTACCACCTTATTTTTGTTCTGGAGAAAGAAGATAGCTACAGGAGCAATACCTGGGGAAGTCCTCAATATTATAAGGCCTGGCCAGACAGCCAGGCGATCGCGTTATTGAATTTCCGCAGGCCCCTCAGGAAGCTTATCACAGCCGATCCACCAGCATGGCCAGCGAGTAATCAACCCCGCCTGATCCAGGGTACAATGAATGCTCGCTACCGCGTGACGATTGAAGAATATCACAGCGGTGCAGTCAGCCCCAGTGACACCATCGTTGATTCGCCACGCCATGTAATGCGCACCGGCTTTAATAATGAAGTTGGTCAATATCTCTGGGCATTTGAAATTGACAGGACTTTCTTGACACATGCTCCCAGGACAAAGCAGGTTACCGAGTTCCAACCTGAGTGGCTGTATTACATTCGCCACGCCGATTTTGCCATGGATGCGGTAGTTACAGCAACAACAGATACTGGCAACACTACCACTGTGACCATGTCCCTGCCTGGTCAAAAACACGATGTGATTGAGATCCCTCTAGGGTTTCAGCAGTTAAGCCTGGCTTCAAACATCATTAAATGGGAAGTGGAAATCAGACAGGCTGGGCAAAGTTCACCGATAAGTGAGGTGATGCGGTACGAGCTATCATGTGCCTGCACCCCGCTTGACCGCTATTTTATCCTGGAGAACACCCTCGGTGGGTGGGACACGCTTCGAACTACTGGCCGGCATTCAACAAACCTCAGTATTCAATCCAACGAGGCCTACGTGGCCGAGGATCCGGTATATGGATCTGGCAAGCACGTGCTTATCGATACTGACATCATGGCCCAAATGGAAGGGTCAGTTAACACCGGCCCATTGTCCAAAGACGAAGCAAGGTGGGTCGGGGACCTACTCATGAGCAAGCAGGCCTACCGGATCGGGGGAGTCAACCCGAACTTAACCGCTGATGGTCAGCGGGTTCCAATAAAGATCATTCGGCAAAAAGCAAGGATCCTTCAGGATGAAGCGGACATGAATGGGATCCCCATCAATTATACCAATGCATCACTTAGCCAAGGCCTTCCATTATGATAGGATTGA
The DNA here is from genome assembly GCA_937139405.1 of uncultured Nitrospirota bacterium. GTDB lineage: Bacteria > Nitrospirota > Nitrospiria > Nitrospirales > UBA8639 > Nitrospira_E. The sequence goes on along the minus strand of CAKZPV010000009.1, from coordinate 37,259 downwards.
GTAAACAAGGAAAACAACTAGACATGAAGCCCGATAGCAGAATCTCGCTACGGCTTATAAATCCGCTATTTTCTAAGGAAAAAAAAGACAATAGTCACTCCTTGAGTTTTCCTATTCCGGATACGCCTCGGAATCAAGAGGTCCTGGGAGATCAGGCGAGTCCCCAGGCTGTAGGGCTGGAAGATATCCACGATAATATCACTCTTCTTATTGACCATACTCCACTTCGTAGTGGAACACTGCAGGTATTGAAGGCAAGCCCAGAAGGTGACTGGAGTACTCGGTTCCTTCCAGACTCATCATCGCTGGAAGTGCTATTCGCAGAAACCTTGCTCAAAGAAATTGATCTGGGCGGCGACTTAGTGCTGCCTTCTGCAGACACCGCGTTGCTTGAGCTGAGCTTCCTCGGGGTGCCACCTCAAGGGAAAAAAATCCCTCTCTCAATGACCCTGAACGGCATCCCCCTTTCTGAAGAATGGAGAGATACAGATACTGTTTTGTCATTCACTAATCGCCTGATTGGCAACCTTAATAGCATTTCTATCCTGACTGGCCTTTCAGCGACCCAGACTGGCTCCGCTGGGGATGAACGGGTCACGATTACTTCGAATACTGCAGGTGCGATTCAGCCATTTGATATTATAGTTACTACGGGATCCGGGCTGCTCAATTATACCATCACTGACCTGAAGACTAGTGGTGAAATAAGCCAGGCCGCAATGCTATTACACATGGACGATGTGGCAGCGAATCCATCGAGTTATGGTTACAGTTTTCCACCTGTCTTTAATCTGGGATTCTACCAAGGCCAAAACGATACATGGTCGGGGTACATTAATTTATATGAACCAGGCCAAGGATATGTAGGCAACAACATGATCACCGGCGAAAGCTGGAGAACAACCTGCATCCCTTTTATTAAAGTGGGTTACCTTTTTGAAAGGATCCTTGCACACTATGGATATCGTGATGGTAGCTCGTTTACCCAAACTACAGATTTTGGGCAGCTGCAGATTTATAATGCGAAGGCTGTTGAGCAATCTGAAAGCGAAAGCCTGGCCCGGGAATTCAATAGCTTCTTTGGGAAAGTAGCTTGGCTTGATGGAGGCTTTAACCTATCTGATCATGTGGACCAGGAGGCTACGGTGTCAGACTTTTTTAGGGCCCTGGAAGAAGCGCTCAATGTTGTTCTACATGTGGATCCCATCACAAAAACAGTGTCACTCATTCCCCGGGCAAGTGCGCTCACTGAACCGCTTGTTGATTGGCGGGAAATGACCACCAGGTCCTACCAACTAATCCCAAAGACTGGCCGCGAAGGCCATTCCTTTATCTGGAAGAAAGATGAAAATGATGCTGAATGGGTAGAGAATGCTTCTCATCAAGATTTAGTGATTGGCGATGGAAAGGAAAAGAAGGAAGCCCGGTGGGCACCTTTATTTGAACACAGGGGAGCCAATCCCATTTCCAAAATAAACTGGTTGGTGGCCAGCCTCAATCAACCAGGTATTTCATCTGCATTCGGAATTGCTGAGCCAAGCAGTTCACGCCTCTTTTTTAATAGAGGGATGCAGAGTGCCCAGAATGGTGTGGATCTCTACCCGATGAGTGGGTTTGGCACGCTTGATATTCTTGGCGCCTCCGTAGGATCCTGGTCCTTGAAATGGGATGGAGCAGATGGCCTAGTTAAAACGTGGTGGGAAGCCTGGCTCGAAACACTCACAGCAAAGGATCTTGATATCGCTATCCTTCTTGACGTAGCAGACATCGCCCAAATTGAATATTTCGCGCCCTACCTGGTCCGAGCTCGCGAGGGATGGGTAAAGGGGATTCTTATCGATATCGCTGTTGATATGAGCACAACCGGTATTGAACCGGCACGAGTAAAGTTTGCTGTAATATGACACCAAATAAACTTACACCTGAAGACCAGGCAGCAGTATTTAACCTGGTCCTTCGACGATTTGCCGAGCAGCTATACGCTGCGCTGAAGGAGAACCTTGGTGCTAAATCTCCTCACGTCCCAAACGTCACGCTGCAGAATTTGTCAGACCGGGTTATCGCAGCAAATGCAAACAACATTGCCGGAGCCTACGAGCTATGGTTTCAGGATAGTGGCCGCCATGTTGACATGCGCAGACTACGAGAAGGTAAGCCCACAAATCTTGAGGCCATGAGGGAATGGGTGAAGGAACAAGGCTTATCCAAATTTGCGCATGTCCCCGGATATGGCGACGCTCCAACCAAACTTTCCGAAGCGAAGCAAATAGAGCGAATTGCCGATGCTATCTCATTCTCCCGGGCAAGGGGAATCCAAAAAACCAGAAAACAACAATCCCTCTCTTCCTGGTTGAACAGGACCTTTTATGCCTTCTTCGGCAAGCTCATCGAAAATTTCCAAACCCGCCAGGCGGACTTCCTGAAGGAGGCTCACCAGTCGGAACTTATACAGACATATTCTAACATCCTGATATAATGGCAAAGCGCGTAGAAACAACCAGGCTGCAGTTTGAAATCGTCGTAAATGGCGAGAAGAAGCGGGTCGATAGTATCAAGGAGGTGCGAAAGCAACGCCGGTTACTCAACCGGCAGGTTGAAGCTGGAAACCTAACTCAGGATGAATACAATAAAAAAGTAGCTGAGCTTCGCCGGTTGGATGGCGTTCTCAGAGATCATCGCGATAAAATTCGAGGGATTGGGGCTGCAGCAAAAGAAGGGGGTAAGAGTTTCTTTTTCCTTGGAGAAGAGGTATTCAACTTTGACAATCTGTTGAAGACAACTATTCTTGGTGCTATTGCAGCCTTGATTCTTAAAATAATAGAGTTTGGCAAGTCCGTATTTGACACCACTCAGCGCATTCAAAAGACCATGGAACGAACCAACCAGGTCACAGGCCTGACCGGCGATGCCCTGGCAAATGCTACAGCTAAAGCAGAGGCCTTGGCAAATGTATTTGGAGTGGATGTGGCTTCTGGTATCGATGCAGCCAACGCTGCATCCAATGCATTTAAGGAGGATGGTGAAGAGCTTGGCGATGTTTATGATGAAGCGTTGACCGGTATTGGCGCCAGGCTCGCATCGCTTGACGGGAAAGGTGATGAGTTTCTGGAGCAAATTGGAGAGTACAGCGTACAGGCCCAAAAAGCTGGACTAAGCATGGACCGGTTCTTCAATCTGATTGTGGCTGGTATCAATAAAGGGATCCCAACAGATAAGCTTATCGATAGCGTTAAAGAATTTGACCTTCGAATCAAAAACCTTTCAAAAGGCCAGAAGGAAACCCTGCAGAGCTTATTTGGAGCAGAGTATGTAGACAATCTAGTTGAGGCTGTTGAAACCGGGAGCAAAACAGGTGCTGAAGCTCTGGATGAGATTGGAGAGCGAATCGTTGGGCTTGGCGGAAAGTCTGCAGCTGCTCAAAAAGCTGTCAGTGAGATCTTTGGAGGGGCTGGAGAAGATGGAACCACCAAAGCTATAGAAGCTTATCTGCAGGTAGGAGATTCGCTTGATACCGTTATTGATACTACCAATGTCTACTACCGGCAAAAGCAGGAGCTACTGGCGCTGGAAGAAGAAGCTACACTTGCACAGGCCAAACTCACACAATCCCTGGACGGTACTGGATTCACTTTCGACAAAGTGACTGGAACACTGAAGGCCGGATTTTATACGTTTCTGGCAGAGCTTGTCAATCTTATCCGGTATTTCCCAGAGGTAAATGCGGTGGCTTGGGCGCAAGCCAAAGTAGACATCCAGGAGTTTGCCAATAAAGGGATTAGCTTCCTTAACAAAATAGCCACACCTATTAATGCAGTTCTTGAAGCGCTTGGATCCGAAAGGAGGCTGGAAATTGATCTAATCGAACCTGATGTCGAAAGTCTGATAAAGGCCCAGGACCGGCTACAAAACGAAGTCGCTCAGGATCGCCAGGAATATGAGGAAGGTCAACGCCAGAAGGCACTGGAGGCACAAGGCCGTGAGGCAGCCGCCAAGCGGCTTCAGGCATTGCAAGAAGAAAAAAGGCGCCAGGAGCAGCTTAATAAACTGACCACCGAAGAGCGGAACAAAAAGTACGAGCTCGAGGTCAAGGCAGCTAAAAAAATTGAAGAGCTCAAAACGGAGCTCATGGAGGAGAGCACAGAGAAGCGCCTGCTTATTCTTAAGCAAAAAGCTGAGCGGGAAATTGATGAGCTAAAAGTTACTGGAGAGAAACGGCTCGAGCTCGAACGCCTCATCCGGGAGCAATTGATTCAAACATCCATCGAAACTGATGCAAAGCTCACTGAAAAATCAATCCAGGAAGAACAGCGCCGCGCAACAGATGAGATCAAACGTCTGGAAGAGACTCAGCAGCTTACCACAGAGCGAAAGGAACAGATCCTAGCGCAATCAACCGTCAGGACTGAACAGATTATAAATGACTCCATCTCGCGCCAGCTGGACATCATCGATGAACAGGCGCAAAAGGAGCTGGCTACCGTTACCACCTCAGGAGAGGAATCGACGAATAAGCGCCTGGAAATCGAGGAGCGCAGGATTGAGGCCATCAGAAAGGTGAAGACCCGAGGAGAGGCTCAGCTGGCAGCAGTTGAATCTGTTGGTGATACAAATGCTGCCAAAATCGTTGTCGAAAAATATAAAGAGCGCCTGGATGCACTGAAGGCTTATTATGACCAGGCGAAAATTGAAGCGGTACAATCTGCAGCTGAAGAAATTGAAGCCGGGGCAAAATCTGCTGACGTAGATAAAACGCTTAAGGAAAAGCTCCTCGAGCAACAAAGGGACTTCCTTGAAAAGAAAAAGGCAATCGAAGAAGAGCTTGGCGTTGATACTACTCAAACCGACGAGGAAATAGCCGAGTTGGAACTTGACCAGGCGAAAGCAAAAGACGAAGCGGACTTACAAGCCTACCGCGAAAAGTGGCAGAAACGAGTGGCTATTGCTCAGCAGGCGGCTCAGCTCCTAAATGGCATCACTGACTTGGTGGCCGCCAACGCTAATCGAAGGTTTGATGAAGAAGCTGAAGCGCTTGAAGAAGCTAAACAGCGCGAGCTCGAGGCTGCGGGCGACAATGCTGCTCTCAGGGAGCAAATAGAAGAGAAGTATGCCAAAAAGGAAGAAGATATTCAAAAACGGAGAGCAAAATCTGAACAAAGCGTTGCTCGCGTCCGGACCGTCATTGAAACGGCTGTTGGTGTAGCTAAAGCTCTCGCATCAGCACCTTTTCCTGCAAACTTACCAGCCATCCTTTTTGCGACTGTCCAAGGAGCTATTCAATTAGCCACCATAAACGCTCAGAAATTCAGTAAAGGAGGAATGCTCAATAGCAAAGGTGGAGTACCTACAGGTCCTAGCCATGCAGAGGGCGGGATCCTTCTCGTTGATGGCCGCAATGGTGCTGTGCTGGGGGAAATGGAAGGTGAAGAGCCAATCTTTATTCTTTCAAAGGACACGTACAAAAACAACCGGGAGGTTGTCGACAGGCTCATGGATTCCTCACTCAATCGTGGCGGCGCACCTATCGTTCGGGACATGTACAGCCAGACTGAAATGGCGGCCATGGATCCTGTGCAAATTGAGCGGCTGGTAGAAGCCAAGGAACGTAGGCCAAAATTCGAAGATGGCGGTGTACTGAACGCGCCGGTTACTTCTCCAGGAGAAGAGGCTCAAACACAAACGAGCGCCTCCGGAGAGTTGATGTCGGAACTTATCACCAGGATGGATCGCTTGGAGGCAGCATATCGAGCAGGGAAAATTATTCTGCTCACAGAGCGGGAGTATGAAATGCTGCAGAATTTAGGTGCTCAGGTAGAGCGGGACAGAATTCGGAGAGCTGGATAAATCGTGTTACACTAATTGTGTAACTTCGTAATTGAATTATTCACCCTTAATACTTTCACAATGATTAAAGCCCTAATCCCCGCATTCTTAACGATTTTGATTGCCACATCTCTTCAGGCCCAAACACTTAAGATGGATGAAGTCGATGAATTCACAGGTACTAATAAAAAAGAAACTTCTTGGTGCCCCCTACAGGCAAGCATGAAGTTCGGTGCAAAAATCTCCTGGGTAAGACGCGATAGTGTCGTCGCTTTTAAGCTCAAAATGACTGTGGGCACAGGAAAGGTGTTCTCTATCCACGAGAATCAGGAGATCATGTTAAAACTAACCAATGGCGAAGTCATCAAGGCCACTGCCAACTCTTCAGAAGTAACCTGCAGAGGATGTGGCGCTACTGGGTTTTCTGGTTCAAATGCCATGGGAATTGAGGTATATTATTCGATCTCCAATGCAGACCTAGCAAAGCTCCAGTCGACCCTTGTTGAAAAAATCCGGATTTATACAGCAAGTGGATACCACGAAGGAAAGGTCAAAGAACCAAAAGCTTTGGTCTTCCAAAATGCTCTTAAGCTAGTTCTCTAAATCCAACTATAAATAAAAAAGGCCCGCCTTCTGGTTGGGCCTTTTTTATGACCTTCAGTAGAGAATGGAAGCCAGCTATCCTTCGCACTGCCAACATTGGCAGTGCAGCTTGCTTTCATGAAACCACCTATTAGCTATTATGGAGGAAAGCAGAAGATGTCCAGTCGAATCGTGGCGCTGCTTCCTGACCACCATTCCTATGTAGAACCCTTTGCCGGCGGGCTGGCTGTCTTCTTCAAGAAGGAGCCTAGCAAGGTCGAAGTCATCAATGACATGAACCGTGAGCTCATCAACTTTTATAAGGTTCTAAAACATAGCTCTCGCCAGCTGGAGCGCCTTCTTTCACTGACCCTTCATTCCCGGGATCTCCATCGCCAAGCTCGTGTTGTTTATCACAATCCTGATATGTTCGATCCAATCAGGCGAGCATGGGCTGTTTGGGTACTGGCCAATATGAGCTTTGCCAGCCAGCTTGGTGACAGTTGGGGATATGGAGTAAAAAGTAGCAGTAGCACCAGAAAGATCCGGACGCGAGTTAGAGAGTTTAGTGACCATTTCGCTGAAAGGCTACAGCATGTTCAAATAGAATGTACAGACGCATTAAAGGTCATCAAGCGCAGGGACTCAACCACTACCCTACTCTACTGTGATCCGCCTTACCATAATTCAGATTGTGGCCATTATGGTGGATATAATAAACAAGACTTTGAGCAGCTCCTGCAGGAGCTCGGATCACTTAAAGGCAAATTCCTGTTGAGTTCATACCCCTCTCCCCCACTCCGAGAAGCCATTAAAGAATTTGGTTGGGAAAGCATCCAGCACGAGGACCAGGTTGTTGTAAATAGCAGGCCTGGCACTAAACGAAAGAAGAAAATTGAGGTGCTCACTGCTAACTTTCAACTTGCCGCATAGCTATCCTTCGATGAATAGCACAAATGAGCTTCATTAGCCAACATAGCATCGTCAATCGTTGCTTTGTTTTGGCATGACGGCCAAACTGTCTTACATAGGCAGTTTGGCTTTTTTTATACTGGATAAGGCTATCCTTCCGCCTGATTGCCAAAGCTGGCAATTTGGGCAGCATGGAAAACGAAATTCGCAGTGTCCTGGCCAAAGAGGACCTATCATTCGCAGAGCTGCGCGATCTGTACAATAAGTATGGTAAAAATGCTGGGGTGAAGCGAACAGCTGCATCCATGACTGAAAATAGCGCCATGAGACGGCGCCTCATTGGAGAGCTAAAACTATTAGAAGGTAGAATTGCAGCCTCCGGACCAGAACCACAGACTCAGGAACTGGCCCCTGGGGAAGTTCCGCCACAAGATCCAGTGGACCCTGATTCATTAGAAGCGGAAGTCACCGAAGAGACTAGACCTGATTCATTAGAGGCGGAAGCCATCGAAGAGACTGGGCCTGATGAAACCTTGGGCGAAATCATGTCAGGTCTTGATCCGGGGGATTTGCCAATGGAGGTTCAGCTTATGATTCAAGCAAGGTCAGCTGCAATCAATCGCAGGGAGCAAGCTGGACAAATACTCGGGGATGAAGCTGGAAACTTATCCAAAGAACAACGATCTGAGTTGATGATCACCCAAAAGGAAGCGCACGAGGTCGTAATGCGTATCACTTCAGATCTCGAAAAATGGAGAGAGACTGGCGAGTTGCCAGCCCCAGAACTATCCGAGGAAGAACGCGAGCGTCTCGAGGCTGAATGGAAAGAACAACTCCGCGTCCGGAGCCGATGCAAAAAGGCTGTCAAAAACTGGACAGAACGAGACGACCAGGTCAAGGTCCAATACCATGATACAAACCTAAAAAAGGCCCAAGATCGCCTGGATGAATTGGCCAAGATCCTGAACAAAAAACAGCGAAGCTAATGCCTCGCCAAAAAAGTACCAGACCCGCAAAACGATTGTCGGATCCCAAACCCGATGACTTCGATAAGCTTCGCCTCCATTTTCTGGAGGGGAAGCAATTGCGGTCTGACAGGCTGGTGAAATTGGCTAAAAACATGCGAGCTATATGGACGCTTCATTGTGGCGGATTTAGCCGGGCAGAAGTTGTTGATCACATGGTCAAAGAGGGCATCTGTAGCCAACGAAACGCCTATGTGGTAATAGGCAAATGCCGCCAACTTTTCGGGATTGATCTATTCGAAGCCACCCGCAAAGGGGATCAGGCAATCGCTGCGAACATGTTCCTGGAGAGCTACCGCATGGCCAAGACCCAAAAGGATCCACTCACGATGCTGGCTGCTGCTAAAGAGTACGCCAAGATACTGGGGGAATATGCCAAAGATGCTAGCCTTATCAACCTCTATGAAAAGCTCATGATGCCGAATGTAACATACACATCAGACCCAAGGGCTGCTGGTATGGAAGAAGGCGAATTTGAAGACGTAACCCATGAAGGACAAAGAGCTTTACCTGAACCCCAAAGCGAAGAGAGCAGTCGAGAGTAAAAAGCAGACCACCATTCTATTGGGTGGTCGTGGTTTTTCAAAGTCTACTGCAGTTGGAGCTCGGTATGATCTATGTGCCAGGAAGATGCCTCGAAGCTGGGGATCTCTCTGGGGACTAACCTATACACAGATCCTAACCAAGGTATTGCCAAGTGCGACGAAGCAACTCCGGGCCATGGGATATGTCCAGGACCGGCCAGGTCAGCCTGGGCACTTCGTCATTGGGCGCCAGCCCCCACCCTACTTCAAACGACCTCACAATGAAGTATTACGGTGGGAAAACTCACTGACCTTCTTTAATGGCTCAGGCCTGGAGTTTATTTCGGCTGACCGGCCAGACCTGATGGCCGGTGGATCCTTTGATTATGCCATTTTTGATGAAGCTGTATATTTCCCCCAGGAGCTCCATGATGCCAAAGCGGTCCCTTCGATCCGAGGGAACAGGCGTTATTTCAGGAACTCCCCCTATCACCATTCTTTCTTTTATGTAAGCTCGCAGTCCTGGACAGCTGATGGCTACTATGTCGAGGATCTCAAATACCTCAGGGATGATGATGGCAACCTGGTAACTGACCAGGAAGGAAACCCGCTGTTGGATTCAGATGCAATGTTCCTCCGGGGAACCAGCTGGGATAATGTTAAGATTCTGGGCAAGAACACCATCAAGAGATGGAAACGAACCTTGCCAAAAGTTACCTACGACATCGAGATCATGTCCAAGCGGATCGCTTTAGTCGATCATGCTTATTATGAGCGATTTGACAGGCCACGCCATACCTATATCAGATCGACTGAATATGGGTATCATGAGAAAAACGAATTTGGAATCTATGTTAAGAAGAAGGACACCGATCGAGATCCTTCCCTACCCTTGATCATAACCATGGACTTTGGGACCAAATTCAATAGTTTATTGGTTTCTCAATTCCATCCAAAGACTGGAGAACTTCGTGTTATCAAGGAGTTTTTCGAATCCAGTAATCAACTCCTTCAGAGGATCATCACTCCGTTTTGTAAATTTTATGAGGATCATCCCACAAAAGACATTTTTGTGGTTGGGGATCCTGCCGGTAACAAAATGGAGCACATGGAAGTGCTTAGTCTCTTTGACAAGGTCAATAACAAGCTCAGAGATCAAGGCTGGAAGGTCCATTTCGATATGTTGGGACGCGCCTACCCTGTCCCTAGAATCAGACATGAATTCATCAATGATATTCTTTCTGAAGAAACCCCACGGATGCCATACGTCCGGATTAACTATGTCAATTGCCCAAATCTGCTGACATCCATGAAAAATGCCCCAATGGGCAAAGACGGTGGCAAGGATAAAGGCTCAGAGAAGCAGAAAAACAGGCCACAACAAACAGCGACCCACCTAAGTGATGCCTTTGATTATCTAATGATGTACTTCTTATATCCGCTCATAATGAACAGTATTAATGGGTCATCAGACTCCAGGGCACGAATAGGAAAACGGCGCTTGTAACATATTTCGTTTGAAAAAATGTAACACAATTCGCATATTTGTAACACAAAACGCATAAATTTTATTCTTATGGCTGATTTTTGGCTACTCTTCGCAGGCATATTGCTCGCTAATTTGATTCTTGATTTCTTCTATCTTAAAAAGAAGGGACGCGTAGGTAGTGTCCCCCACTATTTTAGCGTGATGCTCCGTGGTGCAGTGATGTCTTTTAACGCAGTTTGGGCTGTTGACTTTGACGGATTTCAGTGGGAATTTATCCTTCAGCTTATCATTCTGCAGGGAATTGTATTCTGGATCCTCTTTGATCCGCTGCTCAATCTTTTGATGGGATGGGGATTAACCCATAAAGGGTCCACCGCTTTCCTTGATTCAATATTCCCAAATTTCCTGTCACAATTGGTTGTTAAGGCCGTTATTCTAGGCGCAGTCATTTTTTGGATGACTTAATTTCAAAAAAAATGTTGATCCAGAAAGTGTTTTTACGTCTAACAATGCAAATCTTTTTACCCCCTTGTAAAGCTCAAAAATTACTCCGATAGGAATAATTTTTGTTTGAGAAATGGTACTATTTAACAAACTCAAACTATGCACTCTACTTCCATTCACCAGAAGGAGCTTGATCAAGAGGTTGTAACACTTCAGGAATCAGTTCGATTGTTAACTGCTCAACTCTTGGCCTGCCAAAGCCAAATGAGCAAGAAAAAACTATCCAGAGCACAAGCCCTGGGTAACACTATTTACCATCTGCTAAGGGACGCTAATGCGGATGTAATCATTCCCGAAATCCCTGGTCATGGGGGGCCAGGATTCTCTCCCCTATCGTTTCTACATTCTAACAGTAATTGTCATGTTTGCAAAAGCATTAGAGAGAAAGTTCCAAAAGGACTACAGTCCGAAAAGTTATCTGGATAGGTACCTTGCCGCCTATTATTTATTCCAGATCCTATCCATTTTTATTGCCCTATGTTTAGCCATTGCCAGCTACAAATTCTGGGAGAGTTTGTTTGCTGGCAAAGCTGAATGGCTCGATGCAGCCTGGGCTGGTGGTATTACCACTGGGCTGTATGCTGTAGCTGTTGTCATTATAGGAAATGTCATATTCAAAGCTGTCCATGCCAAGGACGAGATGCACTGGATTCTTCCTGTGTTCTGGGCCTTATTGTTATGTGGGGATGTAGCTGCTAATGTATGGGGCATACCAGAGCTCACTAAACAAATGATGCCCTCCCCTACTGATCTGGAGACTCCATTGGTTAATTCCAGTTTCGATAATCTAATTGGACCAGCTGAGCTAGAGAAGACACGCCTCGATGGTCAGATCCTCAGGCTTGAAAAAGCTAAAGGTAATGGATTCAAGGTTAGAGGTGGGTCATCGCATTGGATGGGAAACATAACCAAGTTCGGATCGCGGGAACTCTTGAGACTTGGTAAGCTGAGGGATAACAAAGAGACAGAGGTGGCCAACCTCAGGCTTAAAAAATCTAACCAATTAACCGCTGCTGGAACGCGATTTCAAACAGCCGTTGATGCTCATGATGCAGACCTAAAAAGCAAAACACTGAGGCTGAAATGGCTCCAGGCAGTGTTCTATCTGTTCTTCATTGCATTCACGTATTGGTCACACCACTTCGGTGCAACTGTTGCTGCCCAGTATAATGGAACTAGCCCAATACCTGCTCCCCCAGCTCCACCTGGCCCAGGATCAAAGCGATCTAAAACGCTGGCCAATCCATCGATACCAAGAAGAAAATCGAAGCGTAATGGCACCCCTAAGCCAGGGGCAGGTGGAAGAGTTATATCCTTACGCCCCACGGGGCGCGTGGGAGCCCTGCACGCGGCGCGTGAGGCCATTGCGAAGCATACACACCTCAATGGACAGGGGTTCGCTATAACCTGCACGCATTGCGGAACTCAGGCTTTGCATAAAAGGAAGCCTAATCCAGGGGAAATGTCATTCTGTTCTTCTGACTGCAGGTATGCATATCACGACCAACAGCGAAAGAATAAGGACAAGGATCTAATTGCCATATAAACCAATAATTGCCATTAATGGCATCCAATAACGCCAATGGGCGCATGGGCTTCACCGTGCGTCCATTTTCAATTTTTGGCAGGGTTTGACCAGTTATTGTCCTGCACGCCAGTACGTTACGTAACACAACCTTTGCAAACACGCGGCTATCCTTTGTACCTGAGGGCCATTCCAGCTTTTTGCTTGCGTGAAAACCATCCATCTGCACACTGTATTGGCTGATCTGGACGCTACCGCTTTTGATGACGAAGGCAGGATCCCGGGTATTAAGTATTGTTCTCTGGAGGGAGACCTTACTCACCGGCGCGTCTCAAAACGCCGGCCAAAGCAAAAGCCCAAGAGGACTGGGCAGGGGAGTGGCCGCTCCAGGAATACACCACACATGAAAAAGAATGGGCTTTTCCCAATCATTGACCACAGTGATATGGGACAAGCAAAAGACTTATTCATTTATGGGATTCTGGCCTATCATCCAGATGGTGATATGAACAACCTAATCAAGGTCAATCGCGATGATAAAAAAGGTCGGAAGTAACACCTATTACAGCAAGCGAACAGGAGCAGTATATGCATCTGAGAACTTCCAGGAAGTCAAGTCCGGACGAACAAGCCCCTATGACGACGACTGGAGCAATCCACCTATTCAGCCGATTTCCCAAGATGGTTATGAAATAGCTCCCTGGGGAAGGTATAACCTGAAGCCACTGGAGCTTCTCAATATGATGGCCAACAGCAACATCACTCCTCAGTTGCTTACTACACTATCTGATTTTGCAGTAGGTGAGGGGATGTTTCCCTACATCGAAGTCATGAAGGAAGTTGCTCCCGGGCAATATGACATCATGCCTCAAAAGGTTGATGTCCCCCAGGTAACTTCCTGGTTGAATAACATGGACGGGATGGAGCTCATGCGCAAGCGAGCTACCGATTACTATTTCAGTGGGAACATGATCGCAAACATGATCCCGGCGAGAAACCCAGACCGGCATGGCATCGCGTATGTCCAGCATGTTGATTCGCTTGATTGGAGATCTGGAACATTCGGGAATAAAAGCCGCAAGGTCGACTTCCATTATATCTGTGATGACTGGCGAATGCCGGTTGTTTCCCAAGAGAAGAATAATGTCCTGCGTTTCAATGCCTGGAGAAAGACTGACCCTTTCAAATGGAAGCAGTCGCTTCATCACAGCAAGCTGTACTGGCCAGGTCAAAAGTTCTATGGGATCCAGCCATGGCATGCAGCTAAGAAGTGGATCGTATTTGCCAACAAGATCCCTGTCTGGATGGATGCGAACATTTCAAACTCATACAGCATCCGCTGGCTCGTCGAATGGCCAGAGAACTATTTCGATTACATGGCCGGTAAATCCGAGAAGCAAATCGAAGATGAGAAGGACCGGGTGTTTAAAGAGATGGATGACTTCCTGGCCGGTGAAGAAAATGCCGGCAAGGCATTTTATACCAGGCGTAAAATGGCCAATCCGATCCAGGGAACTGGAGAAGGGGCAGAGTGGGTAATCAAACCACTCAAGCAGGAGATTTACGACAAGGCCTGGCTCGACACTTACAAAACAACCCAGGGCGCTATGACCAGCGCCTTCAACGTGAACCCCGCGCTGGCCAACATCCCTAGCGAAGGCAAGTTTGCCGTCTCGGGATCCGAGCTCAGAATCGCCTATCAGATGCACATAGCACTCAAGGTGCAAGCTGCCCGGGAACTCATGGTAAAACCACTCATGGATGCCTACCGGGTTAACCATAGCCAAGGCGTGGTAGGATTTGAGATCCCGGATCTTAAGTTCGGCTTCGTCAACCGAAACATCGTGGCGCTGTCTGAAGACAAATCAGGCGTCAAGGCCAACATCCAATCAGAAACCATCTAGCCCCATGATTATCATTGACAGTCCCGATTTTAAAACACTCGTCCCCGAGATTCACAAGCAATACAATTTCAAGGAGGAGCTGAAGCCCAAGATTGAGCAAATCATCATGGAGCATATCATTCCGTTCATTGGGCAGGATGAGTATGATGAGTTGCAGGCCGAATGGGAAGACGGAAACTACAGCGATAACGCCCGAAAGCTCGTGGTGCGCCAACTTCGATATGCGATCGCACATTATACCGCATTGGAGCTATATACAACCGAGCGTGTCAACCTGAGCGCTGCAGGTGTAACTCAAACGCGGACAAGTGACGATAGCACGATGGGACCGGCATCTTATCACTCAATCTCGGATGTAAAGAACCTGTTTGCTAAAAAAGCTGATGGCTACATGGAAAGGGCGCTCGCCATTATGGAGAAGAATCTGGTGGTCTTTAGTGACTGGAGTGACAGCTCTGAATATGAATCACTCATGAGCTGCTTGATTTACAATTCTGAAATGATAGGGCAGTACACACTGCTTCCAAAAAGCATGCGGACATTACTTATGCTCAGGGCTGACCTGCTTGATGTCCAGGAAGTGTACTTGCGGCCACAAATTGGAGATGCGCTCCTTGATACTTTGCTTGATCACCAGTCGGCAAACTCCCTTTCAGCTGCAGAGAAAAAAGCACTTGGACATATCAGGCGGTACATGTCCAGGTATGCTTTACTCCGGGCATTGCCAAAACTAACAGTGGAGATCGGCAAAGGAGGTGTTTGGATCCGCACCTTCCTGGATGGACCCAAGCAACTCATGACTGCAAATGCTGAAGCGCTGGGAAAATACATGGATACCTTGAAGACCGATGTCGAAGGCCTGAAAGCACGCATGATTGAACACTTGGAAGCCAACGCTGCCGACTTCCCGGATTACACACCTGAGGAATCAGATTCAACACTCGCCTGGAGGCCAGGCAGAAACACACGAGACGCAAAAAGTTATCGAACATGAAAACAGAGGTTGTTGTAGGACTTATTGGCCTGGTAGGGGGCGGGGGACTTGGCGAGCTTTATCGGATTTACCGATCAAGACGGAAGAATAATGCCGAAACCACCGATGCCGAGACGAACGCCATTGACAACCAAAATGAAACAATCATGTCCATGTCCACACGGGTTGCGACACTCGCTGAAAGCCTAACTACACTGGAAGTGATCCACTATCAGTTAACGGTCGAAAATGCCAAATACAAAGAGCTTTATGGTGACATTAACGAAACAAATATCGACGCTTGAGAGAAGGGTTGAGGCCATATTCGAAGACCTCTCCGATTATTTTTCCAAAGGCCAGGTGGTGGATTATGCCACCCTGCAGCGAATTCCCTATGGTGCAACAGTCCAGCTGGCAGAAGGTGTGAAAAGTACCAGGCTTGAAGGAACCGGTAGATTAAGCTTCTATACAACCATGGATGCCGGTGCTATTCTGGGCGCTCATTTCCATGATGCCTACGAGGCTATCCTTCTCAAACAGGGCCGATTGTTAGACCTTAGCACCTCACAAACGATATCTCGAAGCGCCTACATTCCGCCTGATGTCATTCACATGCTGATGGCCCCTGTAGCTACAGACTTCGACGTTCACTTCTATCCAGTTTAATATCAAATGCCATGATTATTGACCTTCTCCAGTTTGGACTCATTTTTTCCCTTGCTCTTGGTTTGTTTATCTCTGAACGGAAACGCAACCAGGGCAACATGAACCGAAGCGCTCAACCTAAAAAGTGGTTTTACTACTGGGTAAATGAGAATCACGGCCTGGCCAACGTGCTGGCTATCTTCGTCCCCTTCATCTTTTGGATGATCATCTTTCTCCTATCTGGAGAGAATGCCAGTGATTACGAATGGCTCGGACCATGGGGTGGAATCTCCCTTGTTGGTACAGCTATCACAGCCTATATCTTCGTTCTTTTCATAAACAAAGCATACCGGTACGGTCGCTGACCACCGGTTGCCGCGACATTCTGTTAGAAACGCCACTCTCTGACGGGGGAGTGGTATTTTTATTTTAAGCTACTTTTTATGGATACCGATTCTGCTAATTCATTTTATAGGAAAGATGGAAAGTCACTATTAAAAAAGGAGTGGTTTGAAATTTCAATGCCAACCAAAAGTGATGTTCAAGTGATGCTATCAATGGAGAGTTATGAAAAGTTCAAAAATCAATTATCCCCTGAGTATCCAAAAGAAAACAGTCCCTTACAAGGGTTTGCGCTCCCAATTACCCAAAACATTACAGTGATACCAATGCTTGGCCTATCAGGTGATCAATATGCGATTGGCCAATATGGCAACGGTCAATTAAAAATTGTCGAAACAAATATTACCCAAAAACATCCTACTCATGAAAATCATTGATGAAGGCTACACCTACGAACTCGAGAATCTTGACTTGGATTGCGCTCCAACGCAGCAGCTGAAGTTTATAAAGAAAGAACCAGCGGCTGATGATGAAGCCAGATATGAGACGGTCCAAAATGGAACGACCAATGAGGAAGTCCTGGAAATGCTCATCTCCAGGCTGCAGTACCTTCAGAGAGAAAAGCTCTCCTGCAAGGAAAATGCTTGTACCATTACAAAACTCGAAGAAGCACTAATGTGGCTTAACAAACGAACCAACGATCGCAAGAACCGAGGCGTTCTTGACACCCAAAAACCTTAATAGTAGAACTTCCATAACCTCATACATTTTCACAAGCAGAGCCCGATTACGGACTGACGACGACGAGCCTACATAAACGCGGCGATCAACCTCGTAGGCAGCCACTCCCTCAAAAGGGGAGTGGCTTTTTGCTTTTTTGTGTAACACGCGCTAGTTTTATTCCACACAAAAAAGCAACCACCCATGAATGACCTTACTGAAGCATTATCAAATCCAACATGGTGGCTTACAGCCATTTTCGTAGGATTCTCAATGAACCTGTTAGCTAATTACGCAATGCGTTTTCTTGATAAACGGAAGGCGGAAAGGAACGAAGCGAGAAGGGAGAAACTCAGTCTGCAAAATGCGAAAATATCGGACGCAGCTGAACAAATAAAAAACCATCAGCATAATCAAATAATGACGCAATTGTTTATTATCCATGAAGAGGTACGCAATAATCGAACATTTCTGGTTTCGGTGTTATATGCCTTTTTTTCTTTATTAGCCCTCTCCTTCACTCTATTGAACCTTGCTTATGTTATTTATAACAGCGTTGCACTTAAGGTTATTTTTGGGACTTCTATTGGATCGTTTGGGGTGTTAAGCATTGTTGGGTTAAGAAGGTGGAGAAAGCGAGGGAGGGAAATTTCCGAGGCAGAGGATGCCCTATGGCTGGGAAAAAAAATGCAAGATGAGGAAAACGATTCAGAATAAGCTTTCCTTCCAATCCAGTACACATATACTGATCATTAGTTCGGATTTTCATAGATCCTGTTCATGGTTAAAGAGAGCAAGCCCCTTTCATTGGGGGTTTGCTTTTTTGTTACACGCTACCTACTTTTACATCAGTTTCTCCGCCAAAGAACTCAACCGGGATAAAATCCCAACTACATTTTTAATTAAACCCGAGAGGGGGCTTGTTGTCTCCTACCTTCCGGGTGGGTAACTCTTTGGCGGAGAAAGGGCAGCAATGCCCCCTTTTTCTTTGTTTAACAATATACTTTCTCCGCCAAATGAGTAACAAAAAACAAAACTCTGACCATGTCCAGGATGCTAACCATCTGGACCATCCCTTATCTCAGTATTTCGATGACCTGTGGGGCGACGATCGCTCCGGCGCCTTGGGCCTGGCCAAGCAACTCCTTCCTGCCACGAGGGCCATCCTGGCCAGCCCCTTCGGGACAGAAGGGGACAGGATCGAAATGAGTGACCATCTCCTTGCTGTACACAACAGCCTGGAGGCCTTCGCCATCCAAAAGGCCACAACCAAGTGAGCCAGGAGGAATATGACGACTGCATTTGTCCAGCAGGCGTCTATCATCGAAACACAGATAGTGTTTTGAACGTGGCAACGACGCTGATACTAATCAGCATGAGTGTAGTAGGGGCCGCCGGGTTCCTAATTTACAAAGCAGCTACAGCACTGGTTACAGCATGTATGGAAGCAACATACGTGGATTTTATAATTGCCTTCTCGATTCCGGTTTGTGCAATTGTAATGCCTTTGATACTGATCCCTTACGCCATTGGGCAGTATCATAAATACCAAAACGGGAAATGGCTCTGGATACCAGTACGAGCATTCAGGGCCATGAGGCTCTTAATATGGAAACCAATCATTCGTAAGGATTTGACTCAACGGTTTAAAGAAAGGCCCGAGCTTTCTGAGATAACTGTTGATGATCTTTTAGGAGCTGAATGGCATAGCCATCATGAGGACGAATACATCCCTGATAAAACCTTTCAGAAAATATATGCCTTGGCCTATAAACAGGCCCAGATGGATATTAAGAATTGATTTCGGCGTTCTTTATGAAAATGAGAGCCTCCTGCCCGACGGGGTAGGGGGCTTTTTTTTGTGCTCAGCTCAATCTCGTTTGATTACACACTTAACACTGTTAGAAAATTCTGTCCGAGCTTTCACTCTGGACACCCGATGTGTCTGAAAAATCAGAGAATCAGAGATTTTTTTATGTAACTCCCTGACTATCAATAAATAAGGCTCGGACAAAATCAGAGATTTTTCGAGAAAAATGGAGAAAACAAGAGATTTTCCGAGAAAAGGCGAAAAAACAGCCTCATTTGCACGAAAAAGACAATTATCTGTTATATATATTTTTCTCTATAAAAGAGAATAATAAGGGTGATTTTCAAAAATCTCTGATTTTTCTCTTTTTTTTCTCTGATTTGATTTGGCGTAAAGACCTGATTATTAGCTTTTTATACAAAAAATCTCTGATTCTCTGATTTTTCGACACCTATATAGGGTAGACATGCAACCCTCGGACTCGGACAGAATAGTAATGCGGCCATTTTTGGTAATTTTTTTTACAAAATGGCTACCAAATGCACAAAAAATACATAAATGAGCGAATGGTACATTATTTGTTGTAATTTTCACTATATAAGTCATGCAGCAAATACCCGTCACCGGTTACATAAAACGCTTCATTGAAGCGCAATTCGGCACGGGCCCTTATGATTTGAGCTATCACCATCATCACCCTTTGACTGTCAGCTTCTTGTGTACGCATATTTATGCACGCTTATATCCAGCACCAGTGGCAATTGAGCGGCTAAATATTTCATTAGGATCCTCGGACCGGTTAAAGAAATATTTTGATGAACACGAGCACATCTTTAATAGGGGATGCTTTTACTGCTATCAGTTTTTTAACACCTTTTATACCGAAGTGGATGGGCGCCTGGAGTCATTCAATGAACTCCGTGAAAGCGAAGTCGATCTTCCCCGAAAGTATAACCGGCGGACGGCCATCTGGGAGTTCATGAAGCGTTACAATCTTGATGATGAGCAGGTGTGCCAGTTTGAATCTCTTTACCGCTATTATTCATTTTACAATGCCCGAAAAAACAAACACAAGCAAGCCCGAGTCCTTGGATTTCCAAATCGGATCCGTCGTGGAGCTTAATGGTTTTGGCCCACGCATGACTATTACAGAATTAACCACCAAAGTTGCAGTGGTGGAGTGGTGTAATACGAATGGAGAACCCTTCCGTAATCAATATCCGCTCGCATCCTTGATGCTAGTGGACATGGATAAACATCACGACTTACGCGAGCTTTCATACGATGCCAATATGGCCCAGCTAAAACAGCAATTGATCGTCCGTAAGCCAAGCTTCCGGTAGTGGCTATCCTTCAATGCGGGTCATAATCCAGCCAGTTTTACCGCATGGCTATTCCTGCGCTGAACAACCTGTTATGCCCTGACATTATTCCTGTTGGTGGACTTGATCCAAAAATCTACGTGGTACGTGCCTCCGATGTGGTGGCTGTGCCAAGTTGTTGTTGTGATGGAGATCCCATCGCAGAGCCGTTGCTCCTGAAGCAAGGAGTATTCATGGCAGAATATACCTTGGCTGCAGAGACCATCAAGGTTACATCCACAAAGCAAACTACAGCTGATGGCCCTCGTTGGCTCACTCGTTTCTCCGGACGCCGAAAGCTAGTCGACTCACTTAGCAGGGCAGAGGCCTGTAAGCTTACCAGAGGCGGCTATGTGGTCGTGTATAAAGATGCTAATGGCTTTCCCTGGTTAATGGGCAGCATTGAGGCTCCCATGCGTTTTGGTGGCGGGCTTGACTGGGGCAAAGCTCCAGGCGACTTTAATGGCCTTGACATCAAGTTTACTGGTAGGCTTCTCGCGCCACCTTGCCCTATGTCTACACTTGAGCAGATCCCGAATGTGGATGAGAACGCTGTTCCTATCCGTGGTCTGAATACGGTAGTCCAGGCACCGGTATTATACAAATTTGGAGATGAAGGATCCGTGCTCCTGGCAAATGGATTATCATCCAATACTGCTGCTGCTTTCAGCACGAAACTTATCTTCTGGCATCCTTTGGGTGGCACGAGGATCCCGGTTGTTGAAATCACCTGGCAAGGCGGAACCGGTCCTGTTGTTCCAACCTATAACTGGCTTTATCCTTTTAACCCTATTCATACCCCAACCTATGAAAGCCGCTTTGCTGATGACCCTACTCAGAACAGGGGATTATTAGTTGGATACCAGGCCATGGAGAATGACATGATCACCGATGGGTACTTTGACCAGATGGGCCTTGCGCAATATTTCGCTGGCAACCAGGGCGGCTTTATCATTCGCCCCATTTGGCAACTTGAAGGAACAGTAACTTATCAGAATATGATAAGCACGCTGACGACAGTTTCGCTCTCCCGAACCTAGGGGGCTATCCTTTGTACGCGAAGGGCATTCCAGCTTTTTGCCAACGTGAACCACAAGCATTTTACAGAAGCCTTCTCAGGCACTTATGCAATAACATTGCCTTACGCCAGAACATTGGCGGCAATGGCTTTTTTGCAGATTCAAGGCCGCCAACAGGACTTTGCTGCCTTCTTAGGTGGTGGCGGTGAGCCGATTCTCGAAGATGGCTACCGTGAAGTTATTGTTCGTGACCCAGACGATTCTACTCGCGAGCACAAGCTCGGAGTAATGAGTATCGACGGCCCCATGTTTCGACATGACCACTTTTGCGGTAGTACAGGATCCATTACTCGTGCCCAACAGGTACGATCCTTTGGCCAAAGCTCAACTCCAGCGATGGTCGTCCGGACGACGACTCCAGGTGGACAGGTAAGTGGCGGAGAAGAGTTTGCCGATGCCGTTGCAGAGGTCAGCGAAAAGAAGCCTATCATTTTTTGGGGTGAAAGCATGTGCAGTTTAGGCTACTACGTGGCTTCTGGATCCAGCCATATTATGCTTTCAGGTAAAAATGCCATGATTGGCTCAGTAGGTGTTTTATACAACTACCTGGACTTCACCGGAATGCTGGAAGATATGAAGCTACGTGATGTTTATGTCGCTGCAACTACCAGCCCTGACAAGCTTAAGCACCACCTTCAAAATCCTACTAAAAAGGAACTTAAAGCTTTTGCGAAGGAGCGCCTGGATCCCCTTCACGCCAATTTCAAAACCCATGTACTGAACCACCGAGACGTGCAAGAATCAGCACTCAAGGGTAATGTCTATTACACAGATCCGGCACTAGATCTAAACCTAGCAGACTCAATTGGTTCATTCCATGACGCAACGCTTCTAGCCCTCGATATGGCTGGGGTAACAAACCGGACACAATCAAAACCCAATACTTCAAAAACTATGGAATCGACTTCTCCTGAAGCCGTGGCTACCACCACGCCTGCAGCTGCTCAACCTGAAGCAACTGCTACTCCAGCAACTCCTGCCACATCAGCAGTTGAGGCAGCTGCAGTAGAACCTGCAGCAGAGACACCAGCTCCAGCAGCTACTGAAAAGCCAGCCTGGGCAACTGCCCTGGAAGCTCGTGTAGCATCCCTGGAAGCTGAGAACAAAGACCTGAAAGCGGAAAACGCTGAGCTCCAGGCCATGCCTGCAGCTGACCCTGAAGCAACACTTGCTGCACCTGCAGAAGATGCAGCCAATGCTACTGATGGCACCCCTGGAGGCTTGAGTTATTCAGAAAAGATTCGCCAAGACAAAATGAAAGCGCAAGCATAGGATTTCACCACCCTATTCCAGCACCAACTATACCCCATTAACGACACACTATTAATACCCACGAAACATGTATAATGTAACCGCCCTAAAGGCAGAGCTTGGCGACTATGCACGTACCGCTCACTACCGTGAGATCTACACCCAGTCTATGTACACTGGGACGGGCGAGGCCCTTCAGGCCGAACATCTGTTTGATCGTTGGTTTATCAACGATGAGCAGGATTTCGCTCGTGCAGAATTCACGGCCACCGCATCTGCCTATGATGTGACTTGGGATGCAGTACCTGCACCGACCAAATTTGATGGCGATCGCCTCAAGCTGCGCGACGCCAAAATGGATGTTAACCTTGATACGGTTAGCCTTCTGAACACCTGGCTCAACCTGCACCCCGATGGTCAGGAAGCCCACAAGTTTTTCCAGACCATTACAGCCAAGGATATTCCTTTCGCAAAGTGGTATTACACGGGCCAGCTCGCCAAGATCATGGAACAGTTCAAGCTGTTTGCCATGTTTCAGGGTGTATATGATCCAGCTTTTGACAAGGACATGTCCAAGTCTGTAGATGGGATTCTTAAAATCGTAGCTGATGCTATCACGGCAAATGATATTCCTGTAGCTCAAAGAATCAATACCGGCGTCCTTTCAGGCTCTGGTTTGGTTTTCGAAAAACTGGAGGACATGGGTAAGAAAATCCCATTGCGCCACCTGAATACTGAGCTTTTCGCTCTGTGTTCACTGAATGTCTACGACGAGTACAATGAGGATTTTCAGACTGCAAACTCTGGAGCTAACGCGCTCATTAACAACAAGTACAAGCGCACTCGCCTTCGTGGCCGTAGCAATATCACTCTGGTTCCAACTCCTGAAATGGGAGTAACGGACACCGTGATCATCACCCGCCCTAAGAACTTCATCTGGGGAAGTGATGTGCGTGGCCAGAAAGGACCTCAGGCCATTGTTGGCTATGGGAATAGCCCGGAAGAATTGAAGGTTCGCTTCAAGTGGAGCGCAGGCTTCGCTGTTCGCCGCTATGATGACATCATCGTGAACACGACGGTTTAGTCTCATTAATACCCACCATCGGGAGGCTTCGGCCTCCCGGATTTTTTTGTTTCCCCATACACACCATTAATACCCAGAAATATGAGTTGCCCAGTAGTAACCGAACTACCCGATGATTGCGGAATAAATGAGCCTGGGGTAGATACCCTGTATATCATTCGCAAAGCTGGAGTTGTACGTCCGCTCCCAGCAGTAGACGTAGATACCCATACCATCTCGACTGACCTCACCTTAGTTGATGCCCTCACTGAAGGTATGATTGCTATTCCTTTCTTGGAAGGATCTTGTAAGCTTGATGAAAACGATGATGACAATAGTCTCACCGACATCCAGCTCGTCATGCAGGTACCAAAGGATTCTGCAGCGAAACGTACCCTGTTTACTCTTATGTCAAATGGTTGCTGTCGTTATGACACCATCCTTGTTGACAAGAATGGCCACGTAAAGTTCACGCCTGAACTGAAGTTCAAGAAGGACTATACCACTGGTGATGATAGTACCAAGAATGGTTACACTATCACCATGACCAAGAAGGGTCGCGCTTCATTCAGTTATGAAGGAGTGATCCCAACAGTGTAAGCCAGCAAGCCTGGAATACAACTGTTATTGCCTGAATCATTTTCACTTTTAATATGACTCTCATGTCTAAAACACTGAATTTATCAAAATACGAGTTGACTGCCCTAGGGAAAGTCAAGCTTGAGAAAGGAGGCCGGATTGCCATTACGCCAAGTAAAGAAGGCGATCGATTTTTCGACTGTAAGGTTGAGAACCTGAGTGACTCCTTGGCTGAAGAACTCTATAATCGCGAAGATGGCCGAGGGAAGCAATTCCTGAAGCTGAAGAGCGAAGCAAGAGCTGAGGCTAAAGCTCAACTTAACGGCAAAAAATAGTATTTTCGAAAAGTTTTGCATTACTCATGGCAAATGAAAGTCACACCCCCGGCACAGGGTGTGGCTTTTTTTTATTCAAAGTCTGAAAAGGCATCAACCATCTGATCATCCTTACGCTTATCGACCAGGTGGGTGTAGACCATCGTCTTCCGGATATCAGAATGGCCGAGTGCTCGCTGCAGCACATCAATGGTTCCGCCATTCTCCAGGAAGGTTGTAGCGAAAGTGTGCCTGCCTACTTTGGAAGTTAGTTCTTGGCTCAATCCTATGATCTTCCCAATTCGCTTGAGCCGTCTGTTCATCTCCTGATTACTTATTTGTGGCAACAAGCATGGCTCATTATACCGGTTCCTTCTGTTCTTGATATGCCACTCCTTGGCATCTTTGAGCAATTCACGCAGAATAGGAGTGATGGTAATACTGACAATATTACCGGAGGTATTAGACGTCTTCTTTGCCCGGAGAACAATCCGATTGTTTTTCACATGCTCTCGTTTCATTTTAAGTGCGTCGGAAAAACGGAGGCCTGTGAAGCACATCACAAGAAAGTCCAGCAAGGCGATTTGCATCGTAGGCTTTTCCATCAAGTACCAATTCTTATGGCGCTCACGGTGCAGTAGCAATACACGCTTAAGCTGCTCCTTTGTCAGCCAAAGTGGTTCTTCCCCAATATGTTTTACACCACTTCCCCTGGGGAATGGTTCTGAGAACTTCATTCCTTGCTCCTTGGCCAGTGTAAGGAATTTCTTAATACTACACTGGAGCTTAAGCCTGGCACCGGTCCCTTTGTTCCCTTTGGCCCTCTGGATCTCTGCCATGTACAAATCAAGATCTGCCATCAATGCAGGCCCCAGTTCTGAGAACAACACACTATCCTGCCCAATGCTATCAGCGAACTCTTCCATGACATCGAATGCTCTTGTGTGGATCTTCTTGGTAGCTTCTCCAAAGGATCCCTTTAGAAATTCAATTTTGATTTCCTCCCGGGACCAGGCTATAAAATCCTCCTTGGTGCCAGGATTATCATACTCGCGCATGAGTTTGGCAAAGGTGAGCCTGTTCTGATTGAAGTGATACGCCGATCGGATGTGGTTAATTCTGGACAGTGCCCCAGTGATCTTATGATTAAAATCATCTGCTCCCAGGGTATTTGGCTTCACTCTGGATTTTTTTTCATCCCATTCTTCAGGGTGAATGTAGATGTCCAAATTAATGCGATGGCGCTTTCTGCTCTCGATTATTTGGATGTACACATAACATTTCTCGTCTTTTCGCGGCCTGTCCTGCCGGATGCGAACTTTAGGTTCAAGCATTTTTTTTTGAGCTGCCGGGGCAGCACCGGGGCAACAAATCCCCCTAATTGTCTCTCGGGACAATTAGGGGGCAACAAAAAATGTAAAGGGGCAGTCATTTAAACGCTCTGAGGGCGTTTTTGCCGCTTCTTCGTGGTGCGGGACGTTCTCTCCACCTTCACATAAGTTGTTGATTGCCAGGCTTTCCCGAGTTATGGTAGAAAAATATTAATGTTTGGGGGCAACAGCAGCTGCTAGAAGTTGCTCCTGAAGGGTGATTACTTGTTGCTGAAGGTCATCGATCCGCTTGAGATATGTATTCTCGCTTTCGACAGCAGCTGCAGGATTCACTTTACTGCTGAACTGTTGGTCATCGACCACAATAGTTACGCTTACTCCTACGGCATTTAGGATAAGGTCCAATTCTTCCAGATTCATGGTAGAATCAATGAGTTTCCTCCTAAGATTTGTGTAATGCTTCTTGACACTGGCCGCGCTTACTCCTTCGAGAGTGAGTCCAGGAGTAGTCTTAATTAAGCGATGGAGATAGGGCCCAAGTTCTTTTAAGGCAGAGATATTCATAATGTTGGCACATTTTTTGAAAATTTTTATAGTGCTATTTGCATATTTGTGTGACACGCGCTATGTTTGTTACACAAAACAATTAGCCATGAGCAAGGTAAAAAAAAAGAAAGTTCGAAGACACCTAACCGTCAGACTTCCTGATCATCTTCATGAGATGATAAAAGCAAAACAGGAAAGGGAGAATTCGGATCGAACAACAGTTGTTGAAGAAGCTCTTGAAAAAGGGCTCAAGGACTGACCCCAAAACCCTTGCATGTAGGAATTGAGCCGAAAGGCTCTTAACCGGCTATTTGTCGGAACAGAAAATCTAACTCTTTGTCGCGGCTTACTTCCATAAGTCGCCTGGGAAAATTATATCTATATGCCTCGCATCCCCGATCATATCGTTGACCAAATATTACAGGCCTTAAACGTGGTTAAAATAGCCACGAAGTACGTTCCCGACCTTAAAAAGGCCGGTATTGTATATAAAGGCCTGTCTCCTTTTGGAAAGGAAAAAACACCATCTTTCACGGTTTGGCCAAAAACCAACTCATGGAAAGACTTTAGTTCAGGTAAAGGAGGGAAGGCGATCGGCCTGATCATGGAGATGGAAGGGCTTAGCTACCCTGACACTTTAAGAATGTTAGCCAAAGAGCTAAACATTGAAATTGAATCTGAAACGGACGCCCAGAAGGAACATCGGCTAGTAAAAGAGCAAATGGTTCTGGCCGTAAAGGATGCGGCTTTATTATATCATAAGGATTGGGCTAAGATTGGAAACTATTGGAAGTCCCGAAAAATTGGCCATTCAGCTATATTAAACTGGCAGCTGGGCTTTGGAAATAATCAAGCTCATAGCCACCTAAAAACTGAGTCAGGGATGCTCATGGCGCTCGGAATCGTGAAGGAGTCAAAAGCCCACAAGCTTTATGACTCCTTCCGGGGCCGAGCCATTTTTCCAATCATAGACCATAATGGAACACTTGTTGGTTTAGCAGGAAGAGATATTGAAGGGAAATCCCAGGCGAAATATATCAACTCGTCAAAGTCCGACCTTTATAATAAGTCATCCATTCTTTATGGCTTATATCAAAACAAAACTGAGATAATCCGGGCAGGAGAAGTAGACCTGGTTGAAGGATATACTGATGTTATCAGCCTTTGGCAAGCCGAATTTAAAAAGGCAGTAGCTCCCTGTGGAACAGCGATCACCAAGCAGCAAATGAAGCTGATAGCTCGCTACGCCCGAAAGCTTATTGTTGTTTTTGATGCAGATGCCGGTGGTGACAAAGGAAGGCTGAAAGCTATCAAGCTCGGCCTTGCAGAAGGCTTGGTCGTCACTGTCAGGGTGCTTCCTGAAGGGGCAGATCCTGATGACTTGGTTAAAAACAATGGCCTTGAAGCTTATACCGATATCCAGCCCAAGCCCTGGTTCATTTATCTAGCAGAAACCCTCGAAGCTCAAAACCCAGCATGGTCCGAGGATCCTGGTACCAAAGCCATTATTATAAAGGAGCTCCTCTCATGTATAAACACAATAGAAGATGAAGTCACACGAAAAACATACACCCAAGGGATTACAGACAGATATGGTGTGCAACTGGAGTCTGAAGAAGCTTCAAATAATGACCTGGCGCCCAGTAACGAAAAGCCCGATAGTGATAGTCCCACAAAAAAGCCCAAGTCTACAAGTGAACCTCGGCCTGATATTCTGGAACTAAAAGGTCAACGAAATTGGGGGCACTACACCAAGGTAAGAGACAAGCTTGGGCTAAAGGACAATCCTGATTTCGATCGTACTTCCGATGGTAAAATCCGTGTCCGGTTCCTGGACATAAAAGGTGCAGCATATCGTATCACAGAATCAGGTGGCCAAAAGCGTGACGCTTCTGTAAGGCTCGGCACTTCTGATAGTATCAATGCAGCATACATTCCACCAGCTCTTCGAACCGGTGATGACTTGACCGGTGACACGCTCTTCCTTGTTGGATGTCCCTTGACTGCGTGGATACTGAGTGAACGCGGCGTCCCTGCAATAGGGCTTTTGCGCCCCCAGGGCTTCTTAACTCGCCCCAATAAACGGACGCCACACAAACTCATTAGCCAAGTAATCCGAGAGCATAAAATTAGCAGGGTAAATTATCTGATCCCTGGGATGGCATTTGATCTCCCAACATTCACCAAGGAAGAAAACAAGGATCCGTATGCATCAAACGATGCTGGTGGTAATGCCAAATCAATGGTAGAAGCCCTGTCCATCTTTCAGGAAGCCTTTAGGCTAATCCCGAGCGAAGCGATCATACCCAAATCAAACAAGAACAAAAAAGATCTATACTGGCTCGACAACCTGCTTGTATCAGGGTTGGATAAAAAAATAGATCCATATTTTTTCCTTCAAAGTGATGAGGACAAATTAACTCGGTTTAGCATTTCCGGAGGAACTCCCCACACCTTCAAGGCACACTTCTTCCTACAGGATCCTCGGAAGTTTTTTGATTTCCATGGACTCGAGGCCTTGGGTACCTCATTCCAATTAGGGAAATACAAGTATAAATATGACCCCAGGGACAATAGCATTGTTAAGGAAGACATTGGTCAGGATATTTTCACTGTATGGGAACAGGGTGGCTGTTACTGGAGCAGGATGAAAGGTGGGGGAGCTCGCCCAATCTCAAACTTCAAAATGAAGTACCTCCTGGAAGTCAAACAGCAAGACGGGTTTGTACTTGTACAGTTTATTCCACTTGCCGGTGAGCCTACCACGGCCCGGCTCAAACATAGCCAAATGATTAGTCCGGACGAGTTTAAGAAGTCCGTTCTCGATCAACCAGGTTCAATCGATTTTTTAGGAACAAAATCAGACCTCGAGCAAATTCATGCTATATGCCGAAAAGGTGTACAGGAAGCCAAAAGCCTAGATGGGGTAGTTGGTAATGATGAGGAGTCAAAGTTTTATGTGTTTGGTAATGGCGTATTGACTCCAGGCGACAATTTTGAAGAGCCTGATGAGAACGGTGTCTTTGAATATGATGGTAATAAGTTTTTCCTTCCATGTGCTGCCGATTTTATCACCTCCCAAGAAATCAAAAAGCACTACCACACAGAGTCCCAATTCCTTTTTGAGGAATCCTCTGTTGAGTATCCTCAGCTGGTAAAGCAGCTGGACCGGGTACATGGGATGGCTGGAGTGATGGGCTTAATATTTGTCATCGCTGCCAGTTACAGATCTGTATTTAAAGACACGGTCAAACACTTTCCCCACTTAAGCATTCAGGCACCCCCCGAAGTTGGAAAGACTACCTATGCCAATACCATGGCCTATTTTTTTGGGAATCTAACAGCTACCAACCTCAGGGCTGGAGTAACCCGATCTTCATTTGGCCTAAAAACACAGCTCTTGAAGGATGCTGTTTTGCTAGTGAATGAGTTTAATCTTTCCAACCAACTGGTTATTAAGTCAATGATACCAGAGTATCTGGTTGCCGCTTATGATTATGAAGGTAGAGAACTTAATGAAGGAGGGAAGTCAGTGCACATTAATCCCGAATCGGCATTCCTTGTTATCGGTCAGGAATCCTTCTGGCAGCGGGAGGCATTGGTATCGCGCTGTGTGGTCGTCCGCATGGAAGGTACTGGAACGTTTACAGATGAAGACACGGCAGCTCTAGCAGAGCTAAGGGATATGTGTAATGAAGGATTGTCTGGAATCCACAGAATCCTGTTTGCAAATCGTGACCTGGTTAAATCTAAAGTCCGCGATAAAATAGCAGAATTAACCACTGAGATCCGC
Organism: uncultured Nitrospirota bacterium; assembly: GCA_937139405.1. Classification (GTDB taxonomy): domain Bacteria; phylum Nitrospirota; class Nitrospiria; order Nitrospirales; family UBA8639; genus Nitrospira_E. The sequence continues at coordinate 7,167 of CAKZPV010000009.1, read as the reverse complement.
GCCAAATGTAAGCGAAAGAATGTGTCTGGTCGTGGCATCGAAAATTGGGCCATGCTCCTTGCTCCATCCATGATCCTTCAGGAAGAAGGATGTATTGACATTTCCTTTGACCAAGAGACAGCAACCTTTTATGCCGCTCAGGAAATCGATCAGCAAAGTAAATACATGATTGGGTCTGGGGTACTAGCGATCTTCTTTGACTTCATTGCTGCAGAGTATGGCCCAAAGAAGAAGCTCAACCATCAACAGGTGTGGCTGTACAGGAAGAAAAATCAACTAAGGATTTCAGTTTCAGGAGCCTATAAGGCCTTTACGGAATATCTGCGTGGGCAGACCTTCGGTATTGAGAATATTTCTAAAGCTGATATGGAGTCACGCCTTCGTCAACACCCTGCCTTCCTTGGCATGAAGTGCGGAATTCAGATCGGATATAAAACAACCGGTGAAGTAGGAAATCTCTTGATGGTTGGCGGATCCCCAGGAACTGCAGGCACTCCAGCAAGAAATACTCCCGGTTCCAAAACATTCATTCTCAACCCAGACCTCATTGAGGACTTCGCTTTACCCGATGTCCAATGGTTTAATGATGAAGACAATTATGAAGTCGATGAAAAATCAGAACAATTAGAACCTGAACTCCTACCAGCATAAAATCATGAATCACGTTGAAATATATACCGATTTAAGGAACTACGATTGCCGCCTTCCATCATGTTGGGAAGAAATCCAGTCAGCAAAATGGCCAGCACTCGCTCGCTTTGTGGCCGGTGGAGACATCTATTATCGGGACGTTGTTTTCCTGCTGGGAGAATACAAGACGCGCTTCGGGTGGCGTCCCCTCCCCAAAGGATTAAAAAAGACGCTCCCCGCTCCTGAGCTCGGCCTATTATTTGGATGCCTGAGCTGGATGCTTCTGGATCCTTGCATAACTCCAATTAAGAAGCGGATCAAAGTGAATGGCCGCTGGTATCACCTACCTGGTCCAGCGATGAGAAACACAGTGATCATCGAATTTGCGACTGCCGACATGTGTTATGAGGTAAGCAGGATGTATTCTGGAAAGAACCGGTATCGGGATGCCGATTTATGGTTAAACAAGATGTGTGCTTACATCTGCCGACCGATTGATCCAACCATAAATGAATTGGATCCTGAGCGATTTGCTGGAGATCTCCGCGAAAAATTCAATTCAGCGATTATTGAAAAACGCATGGCTGAGTTCAATCACATTAGCCCTGAAGACCGGTATCAGGCTCTCATGTTTTTCACCGGCACCAAAAGGCACATGCGCTCACAGTTTAAATATGTCTGGCCAAGGACGCATACTGATTCAGGAGAAGCATTAATGAATGTTACGGTATCGAATAAGCCAGAACCAAAGCGATGGCTTAATGCGATCCGGCGTCTGGCCGGGGGGAAGTATGGCGACTACGAAAAGACCTGCTATACCCCAACCTATGTCATTATGGAGGAAATCGAACAACAGCTCCAGACTAATCTCACAACGTAACCAATCTTCAATTTTAATAGCAACAACAATGAAGAAGTTTCTAACAATTCTAATCGTCACAGCAGGGCTGTTTTTTGCCCTGAACGCCTATGGCCCAGCAGGGCTTGAACATGCAGCCACGACGGTGGCAACACAGGCACCAATTGCCTCTGGAAAGATCAAGATTTCACCTGAGCTCGCAACTACAATTGCTGCAGGCTCCATGATTCTTGGGCTTCTCTTTTTCTTACGTCGCATCAAATTCATTTAACTAAAACCATTTCATTTCTATTCATCATTAACCCAAAAACAATGTCAGAACCAAAAACAACATCGATTAACATCCAATGTGCCGAAGTTGGCAAAGACCAGCTTGACACAAGTATCAAAATAGAGACAACTGATCCGAGTCAACTACGGGATATTTTCTCAGAGCTGCCTAAAAAGCTTGTTGCTGCAAAGCAAAATGAATCTCTTAAAATGATATTCTCTGGATTGCTGTATGGAATGAAAAAACATGCACCCGATGATGTGCTGCGCGAAGCTGCAGCAGACGCTATGGCTAGAGATCTGATTGGCAAATTAAAAGAAGCCTTTAGCTCATGACCTTCGATATCTCCGAGAACCAGGTAGCCCTAGCCTGCTCGGTTCTTGTTCTTGACTTTTTGATTAACGGGCCTTCAGGCAAAGGAGGCCCGTTAAAGCCAAGCGCTTCAAGCGACCCTGAAATGCGCAAGCTGTTGACAAGTCTTTCAAAAAACACACGCCAGATCCGGCAATACTATTTGAAAGGAAACCACCATAGCCCAGATGTAAAGGAGTCTATCAGTATCCTTCAGGACACCAGCCTTGAGCGACTAGAATCTCTTACCGATTTCGCCAAACTGATATACAACTGTGACGACCTACAACACGAATTCATTTCACAAGAATTAACTCGACTTTCTAAAGTAATAGCATAATGAGTACAACAACGATCACCGGCAAAGTTCTTCACATCGGACAAACAGAATCCAGAGGTGCCAATGGCAATTTCAAAACCCGAAGGATTGTCATCGAAGACAAATCAAATGAACTGAGACCGCAATGGGTGCCCATCGATTTCATTTATGAAAAAGGAGATCTCTTGGATGATTTTAATGTAGATGACACAGTCACTATCGGCGCCAAAATCACTTCACGACCAAAGCTTAAGGATGGCAAAGAGAATTACTGGAGTAACTACACATACTTCATGAATCTCCAGGGATTCAAAATTGAACCAGCACAGGTCAAATCCCCATCCGAGGACATGCCTACAGCCGCTCCGGCGGATGGTGCCCATGAAGCGGAAGCCCCGGAGAATGGGCAACTCTTTACAGATACTGGCGCTTCTGGATCCCGCATGGACGAAGGCCTTACTTGATTCTTCATCACCCCTCTAATACTGGATGGGTATCAGCAACAACATTATGAAATTAAAATACAGAGAAATCAGATTAAGCCCTGCCAACCTGGAGCGATTAACCCTGATTAATAGCATCATTGCAGAATACCAGGATCAAGGCTACACCCTAAGTTTACGTCAGCTGTATTACCAGCTTGTTACCCGGCTTGTCATAGCCAATGACGACAAAGAATACAAGAAGCTTTCCCACCTCCTGAAGGAGGGCCGGCTAGCAGGGATTGTTGACTGGTCTGCGATTGAAGACCGGCTAAGAGTCCCAAGGAGGCCTGCCTGTTGGAACAGCGTTTCATCCATCATTGAATCCTGTGCATCGCAGTTTCGCCATGATAGGATGGATGGCCAGGAAACATATATTGAGGTATGGGTTGAGAAGGATGCTCTTAGTGGTGTCCTTAGTAGAGTAACAGATAAATATGGCATCATGGTCAACAGGGGATACTCTTCAGTATCAGCCATGCACGATTCATATTTAAGGATTGACTCTGAGGTTTCTGAAGGAAAGAAGGCATTAATATTATACCTCGGTGATCATGACCCGAGCGGTTTGGATATGATCCGAGATATCAGGGACAGGCTTGAAGAGTTTCATAAAGGAGAGTGGGATGGTTTGTTTTCTGTAATCCCTGTTGCTTTGACCATGTCCCAAATAAAGGAACACAATCCACCACCCAACCCAGCTAAGCTTTCAGACTCCCGAGCCAAGTGGTACGTGGAGAAATATGGCTACAAATCCTGGGAGGTTGACGCTCTTCCTCCAGAGGCTCTTAATGGCCTTCTTGAATCAGCGATTGTTGATAGGATCGATGTCAAGCTGTTTGAGAAAGTAATGGCCATGGAAATGGATGGGCGAGCCACCCTCACTGAAATCGCAACGAATCTTAACTAAAATACATTCGCTCAGGCTTCAGTTGAAGCCTGAGCATTAGCAAGAACATCATGAAATACAAAGCATTAAGAGTAATTGATAAAAGATCAGCTGGCTTCCTCGGGGAAACACTAGCAATTGTAAAGGTCACAGGAATACCAAAGCATCAAATAAATGCAGAATGGGACAGGCTTGATAAAAAGTACTCTCCTGAGTTCCACGTCTCCAGCTTGGAAACACGAGGCGATGAACACCCATGCACTTTTGAAAAACCACCGCATACAAGTTCTGGCCCCTTAACCTCAAAACTATGAAAACGCAAAAATACGGTTGGGTTATTGTTCGTGAGAACCCCTCTAAACCGGAGCATGGTTTTATTGTTGACTCAACTTTCAGAAGAACCAGAACAGCAGCAATAGCGGCGTTTGTCGAAGGATCGAGCAAGCCATGGAGGTACTGGAAAAGGAAGTACAGCTACCACTGCACCAAGGCGACTTCTATGATCGTGATACCCAATCCTCAGGTTTGCGAAAATTGCGGCCACGTCGTTTCATGGCGTGCCTATTCTCAACGATCTGCTTGCTGCCCCAATTGTAACGAACAGTTTCTCCCTTTTTAATTAATCATCCCTTCGCTCAGGCGCGGGGCAAAACGCAACAACATTATGAATAAAGGATCAACAAAATTCAGCGACTTCTCAGCTAATTTCATGACCGACTTTTCTGTAGAAGCAAACAGTGCTCTGAAGTTTCATTCGGAATTTTTAGCCCACAATATCTGCGATCCATATGATTTTATAAAAGCCTTAGAATCTCCTGACGTTTTCACAGGCTTATCCTTCGTCTCAAGGAATAGCAGTACAACCTGGCTTGTCAAAGGACTCAAAACCGCATCAGAAGATCGAGTTATTGATGTACAGCTATACAGGGACAAACTTCTGTTTATTGTGATAGCTGATCATCATGAATATAGTTTCGCTAGAATCACATTTCCACACCCATGCTATTTCGGTGATTGGTTCAACATCAAAGATTCTCAGCCATCACCTGAGCAACTCATAGCCTTCACCAATAATGGTGCGTGGAAAGGCCGGGTCTTCTCTGGCAGATACAAAGGGGGAGGATGGGGATCCACGTGGGGGCCAGAGGAGCCCTGCGGAAGCGACCTCTTCATACATGAATGGTTTCCGCTCCCTGAATTAGATTAACCACCCACAACCCTAACTAGATAACGACATGGAATTAACTAGGAGTAGCAGCGATAATATATGTTGTGTTCAAGATAGCAGTATATCTCATTGAGCCAGCAACAGATGCAAAGACTAAAACCGAGACTAATCCTGCCAATTTAAACTATACAAAGAAGGACGTTTGGACTCCATCTGCAGAATGGTTGAGAAGGCTGGGATTTGAATTGGTTAACTCTCGCTTCTGGGTATTGTATGAAGAAAGGCAAGCCTTTGATGTCATCTATGATCCACTTCAAAAAGAATGGAAGATGAGACACGACTTCGACACAGATAAAGAAATGCGGCTTTTAGTTGGCGGATCAGATGATCTCCTTGCCGCAATTGATTTTGTCAAGGCCACAGGTTGAATATGACAGGTAAATAAATTCAAACTTTAAACCTCAGTAACAATGAAAATCACACCAGAATCAGCATTTCAATACGACGTCCGGAAGCACAGGGATCCTCTGTTGCCGCTCCTCACAATCTATGTCTCCGGCGCTTTTATCCCCAAGAATGGAAGAACCGCAGAAATACTTTTCGGCTCTCAAACAGTGGAACTAATGTGCCTTAATGAGGGGGACGGATTCACAATCGAAACGCTGGATGATTCCGAAGACATTCTTATTCAAACATTCCAGCGCGATACATATAAATCAATAGATGCCTTTCAGCTTCGATTGAAAAACAAGAAGAAGAATTCCCAAGGATACCAAGACAAGCGGCTATGTTTAACACGAACTTCCCTTGTGAGGCAATTGGTCAAAGTACGAGGCGATTCAAGCCCAGAAAATATTATTCGACTGGATTACCAATTAGAAGATTCTAGCAGGGGGGAGTACCCACCCAGAACCTATCGCTTAAGGTTCCTCAAAGCTTTTCGTCGTCCTCAAAAACCAAAGAATTAAAAACCATGATCAACATCAGATCCAGACAATACAAAATCAATGCTATCCCTGAAAGGGGTGTGTGCCCTAATTACTTTGAGGAACATCTCATGGAAAACATGCGCACATCACTTATGAAGGAGCTCGAGCATGTTGTTGGTATAAAGCGAGTCAAGACATTTAAACCTCATGAAGTGATGCTCGAGACAGGCCGTTTTGCTATCATATATGGACCCGCTATCGATCAAATATCAAAGGCTGTTAGCTACCTTTCAGTTAATGTTGAAGGGGATAGTCAGCAAAAAGCTGTTAAGGCAATTTTTGATTCGTTTGAATTGTGCAACCATCCTGAATTGGGTCCAGAAGTCTTCGGGCCCAGATTCAACAGGTAGTTTTTCAAGGTTGAAAAAATCAAGCAGGAGTAATGGACACAACCCCAAAATCATTTAGCGAACGCCTACAGGAATGGATGGCACATTCAGAGCAGAACGCTTTTAGAATAAAGGCAGTGGATCCTGATAATGCCATGGAAATCCTTGAAGGATTTCATAGAGACCGGCCACGGCAAGTGGTCATTGATGAGCATAACGCGAGGAATAAAGCATTCTTGGAGTGGGTCGATAATCTTCCTGCAGAAGAATATAAACAGCTAAAGGAGGATGTTGAACGCGCAGTCATATCAGAATGGCAATCAAACAATCAATCAAAACCATGAATCATATACTATTAATTGGACCCCCGTCCTCAGGAAAACAGGCATTAGTTGATGCTCTTATACCAATTGACAGAAGGCTAGAGATTTCTCACTCTACCAAGAATAAACATCTCAAAAGCAGGCTTGCTATTGAGGATGAAACTGTTGAATATCTGGTTATTTCTGAGGCAACTATACTCGATGAAGATGTCAGGCATACATTGAGAGCCTACATTCTTAGTGGCCATGAGATTACCATGTGTTTTTTATGTCAAGGGTTCCCATGTTGGCTTGAAGACTTACTCTATAGTTATATCATTCCTCTCAGGCTTGAAGGCCTCACTAAACCATTTCACTAATATGATACTTTCATTCAAAGCCGAGTTTGAGGCGAAAATAAGGGCAGGAACGAAAATCCATACTATCCGTGAGGACGCCTCAGGGAGGTGGCGACCAGGCCGAAAGATTCATGCCGATGTCCACGTCCGGACGAAACGCCAGCGCCGCATATTTGAAGGAGAATGCAAGGCGGTACAACCAGTCTTCTTGGATCCTGT
>CAKZPV010000008.1 GCA_937139405.1 uncultured Nitrospirota bacterium | reverse complement strand
TCCGTCCCGCGGAACGGGTGAACTGGCTGTAAGCAGCGGCGCCTTCGGGTACCGTGCGAGTGAGAGCAGGGGGCGACCGCGGTCGCCCCCTGCTTTTTTTATCTCAAGGGTTCTCGCAAATATGGAGACAATTCGTGCGACTCCACACACCGATGGATGTGCAGTTTTGCACATAGACAAACGATTCATAAGATAAATTGAGTAGTGCTAGATGTTATTTTTGTAATAGCTAAGGAAAGGGTGAAGAATGTTAGTTCAAAATATGAAAAGTTATCAAAATTACGGTAAAAATTAGTAGAATGATAAAGAAGCTATAAAGATTTGGAAAAGCAGATGAAATGAATTGATAACGGTGTTGTTCTTGCGTAATTATATTAGACGCAGCACGTGTGTCTGTTGAATGCCAGCCATTTTTTTTTGTGCAAGGTGCCGGGAAGGAATAGAAATTTTGAGTATTCCCTGTCCATCTAAGAAAATTAAGTCACATACGCAAACCTTTTATCAAACTCTTCTAGAGGTCACGAACGTCCTCAATTTCCAGCAAGACACCGAAGGCCTCTGGAAAGCTATAGCTGGGCATATCAAACAAATTGTTTCTTGGGAACGTGCTGGGATTACCCTCTATCATTCAGACATTGATGCCTTTCGATTTTATGCAGTTGAGACCAGCATGCCTATTGTGCGTCTTAAATGTGATGCAGTAATTCCTCGAGAAGGTAGCGCGATGGGCTGGGTCTATGCCAATCGAAGAATTCATGTTCGTCCATATATTCAAAAAGAACAAATGTTTTTGGAAGATGCCTATTACCAGGAAGAAGGTCTTGGACGAATGATCAATCTTCCACTCATGGTAGGGGAGAATTGTCTGGGTTCCCTTAATATTGGCAGTATCGAATCTGGGGCTCCGGATCCTGAGAACGTAGAATTTTTAGAGCAAGTTGCCAAACAAATCGCGTTAGCCATTGATCACGTTCGAGCGTATGAAGAAATTCGTCGCTTACGAGATCAGCTTGCTCGTGAAAATGCGTATTTACTCGAAGAGATCAAAACATCTCATGACTTTGGGGCCATGGTCGGAAAAAGTCAGAAAGTTAGAGCGATCTTGGAGTTGGCACAAGCGGTGGCCCCGATGAATACCTCGGTTCTCATCACTGGGGAGACAGGGACCGGGAAGGAGTTATTAGCCCGGTTTATCCATGAATTAAGTCCAAGAAGTGAGAAGCCTTTTATTCGGGTGAATTGCGCATCATTGCCATCGGGACTTGTTGAAAGTGAATTATTTGGACATGAAAAAGGGGCGTTTACCGGTGCTGAACAGCCGCGACCAGGGAAATTTGAACTTGCCAATGGGGGAGCCATATTTTTAGACGAGATTGGGGAAATGCCCTTGGAAGCCCAGGCTAAATTATTACGAGTTCTTCAAGATGGCATTATTGAGCGGGTTGGAAGTGTCCAGAGTTTAGAGGTAGATGTCAGAATTATTGCTGCCACGAATACTGATTTAAGCAAGGCAATTAGCGTAGGACGATTTCGTTCGGATTTATTTTATCGATTGCATGTCTTTCCAATTGAAGTCCCAGCCCTTCGAGATCGTCCACAAGATATTCCATTACTGGTTCGACATTTTATGGAAAAAAATAGGTTGGAATTCAAGCGGGCATCTCAAGACATTGATGATGCTTCTTTGGAAAAGTTGGTGCAGTATCATTGGCCTGGTAATATTCGTGAATTGAAGAATATTATTGAACGGGCCATGATTCTCTCGAGTTCAGCCCTGTTAACGATTGATGATGCCTATTTCCCCACGCATTCTCTTAGCCTAGAAAGTAGCACGCCAGCTAAATTGAAGGATCTGGAAACATGTCGGATTCAACAAGCGTTGAATGCCTGCGAATGGCGTATTGACGGGCCATTGGGAGCCGCTAAACAGCTTGGCTTAAATCCCAGCACCCTCAGAAGTCGATTGAAAAAGTTGGGTATTAAGAGAGAATCTTCATCTTAGGGTTTGTGCATCAGGCCTTTGATTGAAGACCGCAACAGCCTTCCTCCCCTTCGTTAAGAGCCAGGTTGTTCATCATGATCAATAATCTCACGCATTCCATCTTGGGCAAAGGTCAACAAAAAAGTCATCACCTATTTGTTGTTGATGATGATCAATTTGTCCGAACCAGTTTTGTCAGGCGCTTGCGGAGAGATGGGTATCATGTCGATGAGTTTGAGTCAGGAGAATCCGTCATAGAATGTTTGACTCATACTCAAGATTCCCCTGACGTGATCATTGTAGACTTTAAAATGCCAGGTCTTAATGGGTTAGAGACAACGAAGCGTATTCGTCAGCTATTTCCCTTTGTACCCGTGATTCTATTAACGGCTTATTTAGGGGCTATTAACGAGGATGAGGCTGCACACGCAGGAGTTTTTAAAATTCTTACTAAGACCATTGATTTGGAATTTTTGCTTGAGATGATTCATCATGCCATAGAGCACCAACAGCAATAACGTGATAATAAGAGCGTTGATGGGTGCAAGGAAAACAACTTTTTCACAGCTAGGAGGTCAATAGGCTTTCGTTTTAAAAAATAACATGCAGCATTATTATTCAGCATATGTCAGTCTGCTTGTTTTTTCTCCTGTTCCTTCTCTGCTCTATGACTTCATCACTTGCCGATCATAGGGATTTCTTCGCTTTCCATTTCGCCGGTATATTTCTTCGAACCATGCACCCTATCTTTTGTTGGCCTTTCGTGCCGTATCCGTTTTACTGCCAACCATTCTAAACACACTGTATCTCAGGCAAGCCTTCAGGTAGAGGTGAGGTTTCGAAACGTGGAGAGAAACGCAATGTTATATAGAACAAGAGATTAGGACGGTAGGGAATTGTGAAGTGCTTCTAGGTTTTTAATCACGAGCAGATCTCCGTTTGTTGTGGCGACCGCGATGCCATCATCACAAATTGTTCTGCACTTCTCATGCTGTTTCAGTTGTTGGAGCGATTGCGCTAGCGCATAGTAGGCGGCGGAATAGTTGGGCCTGACCTGAATGCATTGCTCTAATGCGGGGATCGCTTCCTCCCAATTTTCGTCACCCATGTAGGCTTTCCCTAGGCCGAACCAGAGGGTTTCGTCTTTGGGGTCCATTTGTAGAATTTTTTTAAATTGTTCAATCTTGGGATTGGCCATAGCGGGATATTTTCCTGCGTCATGGATGTTCAAAGTAGCAACGTATTGTCACAGTATCATGTGACTTGACGCGTTGTCTAAGAAAGGAGGCTATGCTAGGATTCTCGACGATTTTCCTTCCTCTAGAAAAATGAAAAACGTCAGTCATTCGTTGATTATTATCCCCATGCAGGTCTGATTTTTTAAGTCTGAGAACTAGATATTATGGGACGTGTGGGTTTTGTCTATGATCCAAGGTATTTGGGCCATGAAATGGGCCGGAGTCATCCAGAATCTCCTGCGCGGCTTCAATCCATCTGTGCCCAATTACAATCGTCACGTACGTGGTCTCGTCTTTTTCAGCTCACACCTCGTCCAGCTGAACGGCAATGGATTGAACTCATCCACGATTCGTCATATGTCGATAGTCTTGAACGACGTTCTCCAGCGGATGGCTATGCGGCTCTGGATCCTGATACGTCGATGTCACCTGGCACGTTAGATGCGGCGTATTTGGCGACAGGTGGCGCGCTTGTTGCGGTTGATGCCATCATGAAGGAAGTCATCGATCATGCGTTTTGCGCTGTGCGTCCACCTGGGCACCATGCTGAGGCAGATCGAGCGATGGGGTTTTGTTTTTTGAACACCGTGGCGATTGCGGCACGGTATATTCAGCAACAGCATGGGGTTGAACGTGTGTTGATCGTGGATTGGGACGTGCATCATGGGAATGGGACTCAACATGCCTTCTATAATGATGCATCGGTCTTGTTCTTTAGCACGCATCAATTCCCGTATTATCCAGGAACGGGAAGAGCGACCGAGACTGGGGAAGGGGAAGGAAAGGGCTTCACAATCAATGTTCCATTTTCTGGGGGAGAGGATGATGATGTTTATCAAGAAGTATTTCGAAAGATCCTTGTCCCCGCTGCAGATGCATTTCAACCTGAATTTGTGCTCATTTCAGCAGGCTTTGATGCCCATCGAGATGATCCTCTTGCGAGCATGAACGTGACAGCGCAGGGGTATGCGGAGCTCACGAACATTGTGGCTTATATCGCGAAATGTTATTCCGGAGGAAGAATCTTAGCCTGTTTAGAGGGTGGGTATCATCTGCAGGCGTTAGCTGAGTCAGTCGATCACCATCTCTTAGCGCTACTTGATAGTTAAGACGATGACACCAAAACGATCATGGCACATACGTATCTGGTTCTTTCTCATCTTGTTCGTAGGAATCGGGGTGTATATTTTTTACACCGAAGTACGACCCGTGGTAATTTTTGGTTTACGTGATGATTATGCCCATGCGATTCCGTATCAGCAGGTGCCGGTTGGATTGCAGAGTTTGAAAGCGGAAGAATGTGGACAATGTCATGAAGAAATTTATCAAGAGTGGAAGTCGAGCATCCATGCCCAGGCGTTTCATGATCCCTTTTTTCAGGCATATTGGAAAAAGGATAAAAACATTTGGGTTTGTTTAAATTGCCATACCCCTTTAGAAAATCAGCAGCCCACGTTGGTGAAAGATATTCCCAGAGGAAGAGTGGAAAAGGCGTTTCAAATTCCCAACTATCGATTCGATGCGGAGTATCAACAGGAAGGAGTGACCTGTGCTGCCTGTCATGTGCGAGATGGGGTGATTTTGGGCCCCTATGATGACTCTGTCGCTCCACATCCCACTAAGTTCGATCCTTCATTTCGGACTACGCAGGTTTGCTATCGATGTCATAGCGTCGTTTCGGGACCGACCCAGTTTTATGCGGTAGGTCCTTGCGGGACTTTCTCCGAGTACGAGGGTAAGTTTTTTGAGAAAGAGAAGGGGTTGATTTGCCAGAATTGTCATATGCCAGGCGTTCAACGGCCTGTCGCAAAGGGTAGCCCTATTCGATTTGGTCGTCGGCATCTCTGGCGAGGTGGCCATGATCCTGAAATGATTAAACGGGCAGTGGCGGTGCAGGTCCAGGCAGACCCTCTATCTCCACAACCCGGTGATGAAGTCGCCTTGACGCTCACAGTCATCAATGCTGGAGCAGGGCACAAAATTCCAACTGGAGACCCTGATCGGCATTTTACGGTGGAATTTGAAGTGCGGAACCCTCAGGGAAATGTAATCAAACAACAAACCGATACGATGGGACGTTGGATTCTCTGGCAACCGGTCATAGTTGAGGTTTATGATAACCGCCTGTTGCCGCTAGCTAGTCGAGACTTCACCTTTTCTTATGAAGTGCCAAAAGGAGAAAAGGGGTGGAGTGTGAAGGCTAAAATTCGATATCATATTCTGACAGATGCACAGCATCAGATGTTGAAGGATGAGTACAGTTTGACGGCGGATGATCCATATGTGTTCACGATATATGAACGTGAATTTCCATTAGATCCGACGTTGGCGGTGGCCATAGATGATCAAGAGATTGATCCGCGAGTGGGCTGCGCTGTGCCTATAGAAAACGATTCTCCTGATCAACCGACAGGGATGTTTCCACTTCATTCAGTAAAGGGATAAAGGGTTATGATGGCAACGCAAGATTTTTTTATCGATACCGAATCGTTGTCCCAAAATTTGGGGCGTGAGGACTTAGTGCTGATTGATGTTCGTGGTCCTGCTGCTTACTCCTCACATATCCCAGGAGCTGTGAATAGTACGTGGCATGAATATAGTGATCCTTCTTCCGTGTCGAAGGGAGTGTTGAATCCGGACCTCTCGCACTTGGAGCAGCAGGTTCGAGCCTTGGGCATTAACCAAGCCAGTGATATCGTGATTTATTCTAATCCCTTCGACAATTGGGGTGATGAAGGTCGGATGTTTTGGATGCTGCAATATTTAGGACATCCGAGTGTGCGTATATTAGATGGCGGCTGGGTGAAATGGGTAGCAGAACAACGGCGTTTTGAACATGATGTAGTAAAGCCAACCATGGGTGATTTTACGGTCAGCGCTCACCCTGAATTCATTATCAATAAAGATTCCTTAAAAAAATTGGTAAAGGGGCAACATTCCAATACTGTGATCCTGGATGCGCGAAGCGTCGAAGAATATGCCGGAAAGGAAATTGACGGTCTACCACGAGCCGGACATATTCCATCGGCCATCAATATTTCTTGGAATCAATTTTTGCAACGAGATGCTACGCTTAAACCTGTTGATCAGGTGCGAGGGATTTTTGAAGAGCATGGTCTGCGAGAAGATCAAGAAATTATCACTTATTGTCTTGGGGGCGTAAGGGCCGCTTGGGTCTATTGCTTGCTTCGTTATGTGGGATTTGACCAAGTGAAAACTTATCCTGGCTCGTGGTGGGAATGGTCGCGAGATTTTGCTGCTCCAGCTGAGAAAGACGTCAAGCTGTTACATAAAGTCAATAATCCCAAGCCGATGAAACCGTCTTGATCTTGTTGGGATGGCATGAGAGGATAAGAAAGTATTTCTCGCATGAGATGCGTGGGTTTTCTACTATTATCATAAGGAGGTCAGGGATGCGTATTGCAATGTTGGTCAAAGGATTGGGCCTAGTTGGCATGTTCGCTTTACTTACGGTGGGCACTTGGGGCTCACTGGCTATGGCTGGTGGTAACCCTCATGTCGCTGAAGCGATTGCTCACGCCGAAGGTGCCGCAGAGCATGGTGGTATGGGCCATGCCGATGCCTTGGTCGATCATGCGCAAGAGGCGTTGACCCATGCGCAAGCTGCACAAAAAGAGGTGAAAAACCCTCATTTAGACGAAGGTGTTCATGAACTTATGGAAGCCGTGAACCATGGCAAGCAAGGGCATGCAGAAGTTGGGACGAAGCATGCCAAGAGTGCGGTGATGCATATGAAAGAAGTTCAGTAATCCTTAGCCTTGCATATTCTTGCAAAGGCGGGTAGGGGCAACTCTACCCGCCTTTTTTTGTGAAGGACTGTGGTATATGAAAGTCGGATTTTTTCAATTTGCCCCGCGGTTTGGCGAAACACAACGCAATTTGGAATCGATTATCCATGCCATTGATAATTTCCAAGGAGATCTCTTGGTTTTTCCCGAATTAGCCCTGTCGGGATACCAATTCCTTACTAAAGACGAAGCATGTGAGTTGGCGGAAGACATCCCCACGGGTCCAGTGTGTCAGCAGCTAGAGCAGGCCATTCAAGGGCGTGAGCTTCATGTAGTCGTGGGCTTGGCGGAGCGTGAACGTGATTGCGTCTATAACTCAGCTGTTTTAATCGGTCCGAACGGATATGCTGGGACGTATCGTAAGACCCATTTGTTTTTTGAAGAAACCCTCTGGTTTAGTCCGGGCAATACGGGGTTCAAAGTGTGGGATATTGGTATAGCGAAGATTGGACTCTTGGTCTGCTTTGATTGGTTTTATCCAGAAGCAGCTAGAATCTTAGCTCTCAAAGGCGCTGATATCCTTTGTCACCCAAGTAATTTGGTATTACCACATTGTCCTGATGCGATGGTAACACGATGCTTAGAAAATCACGTGTTTGCCGTTACCGCCAATAGGGTTGGTTGTGAGCAGCGTGGAAGCAAATCGCCATTGTCCTTTATCGGTCTTAGTGAAATCGTTGCTCCAAATGGACAAATTGTCCATCGCGCATCACAGAATGAACCGGAATTGTTTTCCTGTGAGATTGATGTGACTCAAGCTCGGGACAAACATATCAATCCATACAATGATCTACTCAATGACCGTAAGCCAGAGTGGTACATAGAATGGTGACGAGTGAAAAGTAAGGAGTAAATAGTTAGTGAAGGAAAATGGGTACTTCTGTTTCTTTGCACCTGATGTTTTACGCTCCCCATTATCTAGTGGCTTGACATAACCTGACGGATGCAATACATCCTTATCATAGGAGTCTCAACGCGACATATCAATGGATAGTAAACCAATTTTTCACGGATGAATATTCTTTCTAGCAGGGATGAGGAGGCGAATATGGCACGGTGGGTCGCGATGGCTGTAATATTAGCGATAGGTCTTTCAGGTTGCATAGTGTCGACGGGCAAATATGAGGCTGCTGTTTCTGATATGGAATCAGCGAAGGCTGAGTTGGAAAAAGGTCGTATGCATCAGGAGGCGCTTGAAGAGCAAATTCGCAATCTTAAAGGTTTAAATGAAAAGATTTCCACTGACTTAGAAATGATGACCACGGAAGTACAACGCATCAAGGAAGGGCGAAAAAACGAACATACCTTATTAGAAACCCGTGAACGAGAGCTGGATCAAGAAAAGGCTGAGCTGAGTTCAAAGTTGCGGGTTCTTACAAAGCAATACCATAGCGCGAGAGTACGAAACAAAGCGCTGGTAAAGGATGTCTTGCGGTATAAAAAAGAACTCAAGGAATTGCATGATGGCACTGGATCTGTGATGGGAAAGGCCAGGGGAGGTGGCGTGCCAGCTATGTCTTCCACTAGCAAGGCTGGGGACGCTAAGCCCAAGGTGTCTTCCTCCATGCCTTCCAAGACTGATATGTCTTCAAAGCCTCAGGCACCAAAGATTGCCTCACTCCCAATGATTCCAAAAGTCGGTGGTGATCTAGTGAATATCAATAAGGCCTCAGTTAGTGATCTGGTGTTAACTTTAGGTTTGAGCCGAGAAATGTCTGCCGAAGTGGTGGCTAATCGTCCCTATCGATTGCGCGGGGAATTAGTGGCCAAAAATGTGATCCCCAAGGCCACATTTGATGAAATCAAAGGTCGTATTACCGCCTCACCATAGTGTTTTGTTGTGAGGCTTTGAGGGTAGATGGCCAGTCGTCTAGGACTTTTACTCAGACTATTCACATGCAATGCTTTAGGAAAAGGGATGTTCATTAAACATGAACATCCCTTTTTTTGTCTCGTATTCCCATTCTCACAAACTGAAATTTTTTAAAGCAGTAGTTTCCGAGAATTTAGCTTGTTGGAAAATAGATCGAGGAAAAAATGAAGGTGGCAATTTGCATTAGAGGAATCAGGAAGAAAAAAAGAGTGATATTGGTACGAGTAAATCGGGTAAAGAAAACAAGAACAAGCTTCTGGGAGCGATGTCCGGAAAAAGTTACTTGATAAAATTTAGAGAAAAATAGCAATTTAATCTGTTCTCAAGCCTGCTCGCCAAGTCCCGAGTGCCAGAAGTGGAAAATAGTGAGCGTATAGATGGTATTGTAAATAGAAGACATTGGGAAATCCCGTTCCTGTCATCAAGTCTTCGTGCCACCCTCCATTCGGCTCTTGATGTGTGAGTAGCCAGTTGATCCCGCGTTGAACAGATTCTGATGTCTTGTCACCAGCAGAGACCAACGCGAGCAAAGCCCAAGCTGTTTGGGAAGGGGTGCTAGATGCCGCAATAAATTCATGTTGTTCATAGCTTGCACAGCTTTCCCCCCAACCTCCGTCTTGATTTTGAACAGAGCGAACCCATATCGCTGCCCGTTGGATCGTAGGAACAGCCGATGGTGAGCCACTTGCTTCGAGCCCGCGAAGCGCGAGGAATGTTCCATACGTATAATTGACTCCCCAGCGGCCATACCAACTGCCGTTAGGTTCTTGCTGACTCAAAAGATACTGAACAGCACTGGCAATCACCTTATGGCTATGAGTGTACCCTCGACGACAGAGTGCCTCTAACACACGCCCTGTGATGTCCGGGCAGCTTGGGTCCAGCATGGCATTATGATCTGCAAAGGGGACTTTATTGAGTAAGGCCCAATTATTATCGACGTCAAAGGCCGCCCACCCACCATCGGAAGATTGCATGCCGATCAACCAGTTTATCGCACGATTTTCAACGCGAGTTTGACGGTCGGTATCTGATGCCTTCGCATGCTGGAGGGCGAGGAGGACCATCGCGGTATCGTCGATGTCAGGATAGAGTTCGTTGGCAAACTGAAAGGGCCATCCTCCAGGCTGGAGTTTTGGGCGTTTAACAGACCAGTCTCCTCTCCGACGCACTTCTTTGCTGAGCAGCCAATCTGCACCATGCCGCATGGCTTCTGATTCACCAATTCCAAGTTCTCCTAATGAGAACATCGCAATTGCGGTATCCCACACTGGTGACAAGCTTGGTTGAAATTGTAAGGTGTCTTCTCGTTCGAGAATAAGTCCTTCCAGCTGGTGAAGTGTGTCAATGAAGTCTGGATGATCACGCTCGTACCCCAGAGCATCCATTGCCATGAGGGCATACATCATTCCTGGAAAAATGGCTCCTAGGCCATCCGTGAATCGCATGTGATCCAACATCCACTTCTCGGCTTCGCGGATGGCCTTAGCCCGGATGTCTTTGAGTCCACGCTTTTCCCACAGTTTCAATACTTTGTCGGCCTGATGAAACATGATAGAAAACGGGTCTTTTCGGGGAAGGGTAAGCTTTCGTTTCGGCAAGAACAATTCCTCAATGTTCCAATTGCCAGGTACACAGTGTTGTATTCCTGAGGCTTTGATGATGGAGAGCGGGACGACAATGGCACGGCTCCAAGAAGAAATTTCATACAAGATGTTCCCAGGGATGAGGACAAGTTCAGGAGGTACGCTCGGGGTATATTTTCGAGGGAAAAGTCCAAACATGCTAAGATTATTTTTCGTATAACTATTGGTCGCTTGCAGGCCGCCGAGGGCTAGGATGCGTTCACGGGCTCGCTGCATGATGGGATTTTCAGGTGTATATCCCCCAACTCGAAGTGCAACGTATGCGCGAGTGGTTGCATTGACTTCAGCTGGTCCTTCTAAATAGATATTCCAACCACCATCGGGAAGCTGTCGGTCGAGGATGGTGGGCATCGCCTTGTCGACTTTTGCTTGGATAGTGCTATTCCATTTACCTGCGTCGGGCGGATATAGCCAAAGCAATAAGAGAATGTAGTCAGATTCCAATGTGGTGTCGGCGGTGAGATCGCCCTGCCAGAACCCTTGGATGTCTTGCTTACCCAAGAGAGACTGTCCGGAATGCTCCAGAGATTGGTTAGCTAGGGATTCAAGTTCTTGTAAGCCCGCAGGTGTGGATTTGGTGGTATTAAGGGTATCTGGAGATTGCCTGGAAGCGATCGAACCAGAGGGCTCACGTGTACTCTCTTTCTGTTCCATGAGGGATTGAATCTCCTGAGCAAGACCCTCTTGTTGCTCGTGGGTTGGTGTTGCGAGTCCAAGGGCTTCACTGAACCAAAGCCCCATGGTGACGAGACGCGCCATTAGAGGTCGAATGGATCCACGACCGTTCGCCCGTACGATGTTCTGCCAGTTTCCGTAACGCTTTTGAATAGGCTCAAGCAACTGAGGATTTATCGCGCGAGCTGCCATGAGGATGGAAGCAATTTCCTGTCCGCGGAGAGGGGAGTGGTCCGTCTGGGAATTTTCAACCACATCTGATTCAAGAGTGGTCGACGAATATGACGAAGACGGACCCTGACGTGTGGGTATGGTTGCATCGGCATGAATTTGACCATGATCCCAATCTCGTATAAGCAGCTCAATGAGGCCTTCAAGTAACTGTTCCTTGCCTTCATAATGGTAGAGCAATCCACCTTTACTCAGGCCGGCGTCTCGAGCTACGCGCTCTAACGTCAAAGCCCCGACTCCATCTTTCATTAATACATCTAAGGCTGTTTCAAGAATTGATTGTCGCGTTGAAAGAGACATGAAATGAACTATACCGTCTAGCCGGTATAGTTATCAAGGGATATTACTGTCATTAAGTTTACAACCACTTGGACACGAATCTTTTTTATTAATTCTCGAAAATATCCATTGTATCAATTATGTTGAGTGATTTTTGACGATGGTCAGATATAGAAATGGGTTTTCAGTAAATTGAGGAATGAAAAAATCAAATAAAACAGTCCACAGTTTTTTTTCATTAATTCTGACGGGAACACTATTCGATGGTCATTTGTGAATGGAATTCTTTGAGATTTCGGTCTTCAAGAATTTGGCCGTCTTGGAGGTGGATTATGCGATCGGTTTCATGGGAGAGTTTTTTGTTATGAGTGACGATAATGAACGCGGTCCCATGAGTCTCATTTAATTTTCGTAACAATGCAAAGAGTTCTTCCCCTGTGTGGGTATCCAAATTGCCTGTGGGTTCATCCGCCAGAACTAGATCAGGTTGACGTATAAGTGCGCGAGCGACGGTGGCGAATAGGAATTAATTAACGGCCTTTTCGCCTGAGCCCGAACGTACCAAAGAACTCATAAACGGAACAATCCTCGGATTTCGCTGTCCGCCAGGCGAGCGAGCATTTTGCGAGTGCGGTCGGACGGCCTCATTTTCCCTGGATTGGGCCAGCCTGGCGCTCCAATGTGATGTGTGAGTGGGGATCCGGACAAAGGCGGAGTGTGGCGACTCAGGAACTGAACCGGAATCCTGAGAGGTGAAGCAGTTGCACCCGTCAGGATTAGGTTGCCTGGAAGAATGCGTCAAGGCAGACCGCGGCTTTTGGTGGCGCGCGGGTCGGTCAGCCTAGGTGATGAGCCGGATTTCTGAAGGGAGGTGGTACAACTCACACTAATGCGAAAAACTATGAATAAAGATTTGAGTCCGAATAAGAGGGTCTCCCGCATGATCATCATTTCTGAACGCTGCAACAACGGATAGAAATGGCATTGCCTTCGCTGACAGGAGATCGTTTTCCATCGATCTTCTACACTCTAATAGATTGATGGACATTTTGTGCACATATTGAACAGGGGACCGTCATTCAATCGCCGACGAAGCTCGACCATGGCAGGGCTATTCCACTCTTCCATAAAATCTTCAGAACCATTATAAAAGGTTCCTTCAAATCCAGGGACAGAATTCATATAACAACAGGGAACCATAGAATATGAAAAATCATTTATATAGAGGGTCTGGTAAGGAGAGCGACAAGCATATCGAGGTGTTCGATCAAAAGGGTTATTTCCATCAAAATCGTCAATAGCCTTTTTCAACTTTCCCTTGGTTCGTTCAACAAACTTTTCCTGTCCGCTCCAATAGCGGCGAACCTCAACATCTTTTTGGGCTTCTTCCCGAGAAATATGAATTAGTTGGGACGTGTGGATTCTCTTTTGAAATTCCCTAGAAAATACCGGGGTCTCCCATGATAAGAGATCAGATTGAATGCTCACGGAAGCATGGCCGATGGCATCAGCAGCACGTTGCCTAAGCACCTTAAAATCGGGATGCAAATACGGTGGCAGTTCGTGATAATTGAGCCCAGGGATTTCTCCTCCAATACCTGCAAGGGTTTTCAGTTGAATGGTATTCACATTTAGTCGATGACCTAATTCTATGAAATCTGCAACCTCATGCAGGTTTTGTTGCGTCACAACCATACTAATCGACAGTCCGATTTCTTGGCCAGAATTTCTTATGGCAACAAGCTTTTGAATAGACTCAATGATTTTTTCAAATGCACCAACTTTTAAGCCCATGACTTTTTGATGAATGACAGAAGAGGCAGCATTTAAACTAATTCCAAAATTGCTAACCCTGGCAGCAATTAATTTGTCCATGAGTGATTCGAGGTACACCCCGTTGGTAATCACATAACAATTTGCCCGGGGATCGATCCAACACGTGATTCTGTCCAAAATATCGATAATGTTGGGATGCGAAAGGGGCTCCCCATGGCCAGCCAGCCCCACTTTTCTTCCAAATCGAAGTATAGGCTCAAATCTATCTAACTGTTGTAAAGAAATTTGCTCTTTCCCCTCTAGCCAAGAAGTACAAAATGTACATCGTGCATTGCAGACATCACTAATCGGGATGCAAATATCCCACGGAATGGTGGTTACTGAGGTTTTCCCTACCGCAAATTCCCAATAATTCATCATCAAGTTCTTCAACCAGAGATCGTCGTTAAGTATGTCTTGAATTTCCTCGGGCCCAAATTGAACTATATGATCAACTATTTTCAACTCATCTAAATAGAGGTGATGCAAATACCAATGCCGTATTTTCTCAGACTTTGCTAATACCACCATAAGGTCACAACTGATGGCTTCTTTGACCCGGAGGACAAGTCGGTGAAAGATCTTTATGAACCGCCTACTCCATACACCATTCCACCTGGACATTCCTTTAGTCCCCAATAACTTTACAGTGGGTGATGGCATAAAACTATTCAGAGACAAGACTAATATTCAAGACTTTTATTTTTTTCACTATACTTGAACAAATCCTGACCACTTAATAATTTTACGCGTTTACCATGGATGAAAGCACTATCAAGAAAAGATCATAACGCTTTAAAGGCTCTGAAGAAATAGACACTCCAGACAAACGAGTCAACCAAAATAATTCATACTCGAATTTGTCCTATTTTGTTGAATGATCGGGATCAAACCAAATGAGGTATAAGAATTATAAACAGCCTTTTTGCCTGAGCCCGAACGTACCAAAGAACTCATAAACGGAACAATCCTCGGATTTCGCTGTCCGCCAGGCGA
This sequence comes from uncultured Nitrospirota bacterium, assembly GCA_937139405.1. Classification (GTDB taxonomy): domain Bacteria; phylum Nitrospirota; class Nitrospiria; order Nitrospirales; family UBA8639; genus Nitrospira_E. The sequence continues at coordinate 219,457 of CAKZPV010000008.1, read as the reverse complement.
GCGAGCATTTTGCGAGTGCGGTCGGACGGCCTCATTTTTCCGGATTGCGTCAGCCTGGCGCTCTAGTGTGATGTGTGAATGGGAGATCCTGGCAAAGAAAACATGGCGCACAGGAACTGAACCGGTAGCGTGGGTGGGATTAGGCTATTTGGATGAATGCGTCGGTGCACGGGGTGGCGTGCGGGTACCGCATGTAGTCTGAATCCGACATGCACTGGCCATAATATAACCGATGGTTATATTACCGCGTCTGATCGATCAAGAGCGGTAGCGGTCTGCGAGGATTTGGCCGTCTTGAAGGTGAATCAAACGATCGGTTTGGTGGGAGAGTTTTTCATTATGGGTGACGATAATAAAAGCCATCCCATGTCTTTCATTTAACTTTCGTAGCAAGGCGAAGAGTTCTTCCCCCGTGTGCGTGTCTAAATTCCCTGTTGGTTCATCTGCCAAGACCAAATCAGGTTGACGGATTAGCGCACGCGCGACGGCGACTCGTTGTTGTTCTCCCCCTGACAACTCTCCCGGTTTATGATCGAAGCGATGAGATAGCCCTACTTCCGATAGTAGTGATTTTGCAGACTCAATGGCTGTGTGCTTAGGAACCTTTTGAATCAGGGCTGGAAGATAGGCGTTTTCTAGGGCGGTGAATTCTGGAAGAAGATGATGGAACTGAAACACAAATCCGATCCGTTCATTCCGAAAGCTGGCAAGTGCGGTCTCGCTCACGTTGAACATGTTTTTCCCTTCAAACAATACCTCTCCATGTGTTGGGCGATCTAAGGTGCCGAGAATATGCAGCAAGGTGCTTTTCCCTGCTCCTGAGGCTCCGACAATGGACACCATTTCTCCTCGTTCTATGATCATGGTAATGCCGTTGAGGACATGCACGGTTTGGTTTCCCATCGGGAAAGATCGTTGGAGATTGTCGACGACCACCAACGGAGTTGGCGAAGCTGATTGTGAGTCGTCGGGGTTATTCATAGCGTAGAGCACTAACAGGATCGAGTTTTGCGGCTTGCCAAGAAGGGTAAAACGTTGCCATGAAACTGATGAGAATGGCGGATGTCGCGACGAGCACGACATCTAAAGGAAGAATGTGGACAGGTATGCGAGAAATGTAATAGACCGATGCATCGAAGGTCCAATAGTTTTGAATGAGCCAGAGGAATGAATAGCCTAACGGCACGCCAATGCCCGTTCCGACCAATCCAATCACCAATCCATTGAGCATGAAAATTTTCATGATGGAGAGTGGCGTCGCCCCCATGGCTTTCAGAATCGCGATTTCACGTTGTTTTTCATTCACGATCATCGTCAGGGTGCCAACGATGTTAAATGAGGCCACGAGTGTGATGAGCACTAAGAGCAAGAACATCATGGTTTTTTCAAGTTTTAACGCAGAAAATAAATTGCGATTCAGTTGCATCCAGTCTCGAGCCATAAAGTTCAGGCCGAGTGCAGTTTCCAGGCGCAGGCCAATTTCTTGTGCCAAGAATACATCATTCACTTTCACCTGTATGCCAGTCACGGCATCGCCGAGGCCAAAGAATTTTTGGGCTTCGTCTAAGCTAATATAGGAAAGAGAAGAATCATATTCAAACATCCCGGATTCGAAAATGCCGACAACCGTAAACGGACGGATCTTTGGCGTCATCGTGAATGATTTAATGGGGCCAACGGGTGAGACTACGTTAATCGAATCTCCAATAAACACACCGAGCCGCATTGAGAGTTCTTTGCCAAGAATGATGCCTGGACGATTTTTTGATGGAATGGTTGTTTGTCCAGAGAGCGAGTGGCCTCTTTTTTTTGATGGGACTAGCGACGGGTCTTTTAAGCCTGCCAAATCCCCAAATTTCATATTCGCTTGTAAGTCAGTGACTTGAATTTCCTTGTCCGCTTGAATTCCCCTTAAGATAACTCCCTGCACGCTGCTTTTCGAAGAGATAAGAACCTGCTTGAAAATGAAGGGGGAGGCGGCAACCACATCGGCAACAGCTTCGATTTGCTGGACGAGGTTCGGATAGTCTTTCATATCATTTGTTCCACGTTCCTGGACGATGATATGAGCTGTGGTCCCAAGTATTTTTGACTGAAGATCTTCCTTAAATCCAGTCATGATGCCGAGGGTTCCAATAAGTGCTGCCACGCCTAACGTAATGCCAACAATAGAAATGAACGTGTTCAGTGAGATCGTGCGTTGGCGTCGCTTGGCCCGTAAGTAGCGCAGGCCAATAATCATCTCATAGGGTAAGGTCACGCGGTATGGTCCGGTCGCAATTGTGGAAAGAGGATGACATCTCGAATGGAGGCCTGGTTGGTCAATAGCATGACGAGACGATCAATGCCGATGCCTTCTCCAGCGGTAGGCGGCATGCCGTATTCCAATGCGCGCACAAAATCTTCATCCAAGAATTGTGCTTCTTCATCTCCGGCGTCGCGAAGGGCGACTTGTGCTTCAAATCGTTGACGTTGGTCGATTGGGTCGTTTAACTCAGAAAAGCCGTTAGCAAGTTCTCGGCCACCGATGAACAACTCGAACCGGTCGGTGAGGGCTGGATTCGATTCCTTCTTCCTGGCCAATGGAGAAATTTCAATTGGGAAATCCGTAATAAATGTAGGCTGGATGAGGAGTGGTTCCACTACTTCTTCAAACAGTGCCACCAAAATATCAATATGGCTGGATTTGGGGGGCATAGACACTTTCAGTGAGTTGGCGGCTTTCATCGCTTGGTCGGCATCTGAAAGAACAGCCTTGTCCAATTTTCCAATTTCTACAATGGAGTTCAAATAAGAAAGACGGGCCCAAGGCGGAGCCAGATTGATTGGTTGCCCTTGGTAATCCACTGTGGCATGGCCGCCGACTTCGACGCTGAGTTGATGAAATAATTGTTCTGTCAGGTCCATCAGATCATGGTAATCAGCATAGGCCTGATAGAATTCCAGCATCGTAAATTCTGGATTATGAATGGTGGAAATGCCTTCATTTCGAAAATTACGATTGATTTCGAACACCCTTCGAAAACCACCAACTATGAGGCGCTTGAGATAGAGCTCTGGGGCGACCCGTAAATACAGGTCGACATCTAAGGTGTTGTGGTGAGTGACGAAGGGTCTGGCTGTGGCACCTCCAGGGATGGGGTGCATCATTGGCGTTTCCACTTCAAGAAATCCCCGGTCTGTGAGGAAAGTTCGGATCGTATTCACAATACGGCTGCGAGTACGAAACACCTGATGAACCGTGGGATTGGCAATGAGATCGACATACCGTTGTCGATAGCGAGTTTCGATATCCGTCAGTCCATGCCACTTTTCGGGAAGCGGACGTAATCCTTTGGTGAGAAAGGTTAATGTGTTGACTTCAACCGTCAGTTCATCCGTTTTGGTCCGAAAGAGGCGTCCTTCCGCTCCGATCCAATCACCCAAGTCCAATGTTTGGCAGAGTTCATAAGCTTCGTCTCCGAGCACATCTTTTTTTAAATAGACTTGTAGCCGATGCCCTTCTTCCTGCAATCCAGCAAACGCCGCTTTGCCAAAACGACGCATGGCAGTGATACGCCCTGCAACGGTGCATGGAACGGGCGTCGTTCCCAATTCTTCTTTAGTTGACGTGGAATACGTTTGCAAAATCGCTTCAAGTGTATGGGTCGTCGGAAAACTCGTTCCGAAGGGTCGAACCCCTTTGTCTTGAAGTTGGTGAAGTTTGTCGAGCCGTTGTTGTTGCTGTTCGTTTAATTCATCCATGGCGTTTCAAGAGAGAGAAAAGTCAATAAGAGAATCCGTTGGTTCTTGTCAGATGGTCGACTATGATGTTGAGGTTTGCGCATTTCTTGAAGCTTTCATTGTGAGATAGGCTTCAATGAAAGGATCGAGTGCGCCATCCATAACGGCGGCCAGATTTCCTGACTCAAAATTGGTTCGGTGATCTTTCACCATTTGATAGGGCTGAAAGACGTAGGAACGAATTTGACTGCCCCACGCGATGTCCTTTTTTTCACCGACGATATTTTGGAATTCTTCTTCCTTTTTCTGTTGCTCAACTTCATACAGCTTGGCTTTCATGACACGCATGGCACCAATGCGATTTTGTAATTGAGACCGTTGATTTTGGCATTGAACGACGATGCCCGTTGGAAGATGAGTCATGCGGATGGCCGTTTCCACTTTATTCACATTTTGCCCTCCGGCGCCGCCTGAGCGGAAGGTATCTATTCGTAACTCCTTGTCATCGATTTCAATTTCAACGTCGTCGTCAAGTTCGGGATAGACACCGACGGCGGCAAAAGATGTATGGCGTCGTTTATTCGAGTCAAATGGAGAGATGCGGACGAGGCGATGTACGCCAGCTTCGGCACGCAAATAGCCATAGGCCAGCGGTCCTGCAATGCCCAGAGTCGCGCTTTTAATGCCAGCCTCATCGCCAGGTTGTAGATCAATTGTGTCCACGTTGAAATTGCGTTCTTGTGCCCATCGAAGATACATGCGCATAAGCATCTGGGCCCAATCTTGAGACTCGGTTCCGCCTGCACCTGGGCTGATGCTCAAAATGGCATTGCGGTGATCATGTTCATCAGACAAGAGTTTCTCCAGCCTCCAGGCTTCGAGTGCGGTTTCAATCACTTGAATACCCTGGTTCCATTCGGCTTCGAGTTCCGAATCCCCTTGTTGCCCAATCAGATCTTGAATAGCCAGGAGGTCATCCCGTTGTTGTTCCAGGTTTTGTAACCGATCGAGTTGACCTTCAAGTTCGGCTTGACGTCGTCCGATCTTCGCCGCATGGCGGGGATCGTTCCAGAATTCTGGTTGGGAAGTTTCTTGCTGGATTTCGTCGAGTTCAGCTGTTAGGCGAGGGAGGTCAAAGATACCTCCGAAAATCTACGATGTGGGCATTAATTTTTTCCATCCGAGCACGAATGTCTTCCAACATGTCTGGCGTTCCTCTCGTTATGTCTGAATTGAAGAAAGGCTAGATTCTTTTTACGACGATATCTTGGATCGACATCTCATCAAAAAGAATCCTGTCAGTATAACACAAGCCCAACTAAAGACATCACCATACTGAGTATAAATTGTCGGTGCCGACGTGCGAAGTGGAATAGAGCCGGTCACGGCTTGCTGAGTGAATATGGATGTCTTTTCAATGATGTGTCCAGCAGGCCCGATGAAACCAGAAATGCCCGTGTTCGCGGCACGAGCGACGGCTATGTGATTTTCCACAGCACGGAAGACGGTCATGGAAAAATGTTGATATGGTGCCGCTGAGTCTCCAAACCACGCGTCATTAGTGAGAGTGACGAGGAAGTTGGCGCCTTCCTTAGCCATTCGCCGAACAAGATCGGGAAAAATGATTTCGAAACAAATAGGGACTCCAAATGATGCCTTAGCGTTATCCGATGAATCAGAAAGTTGGAGTGTCAGAGGACCTTGTCCGGGCTTAAAATCGCCAATGCCCACGACGAGTTTTTCAAGGAAGAAGAGCAGTGATTTTAATGGAACATATTCGCCGAATGGCACGAGATGGCGTTTGGCGTATTGCCCAGTGAGCAATTTCTCTGGAGACAACATGTACGCGCTATTGAGTAAATATGGGCTGCCGTCCGGCTCGAAGCGAAGAGTGGGACTCCCAAAGAGCAATGGGGCCTGACTATCTCTTAGAATTGAAAGGACAACTTTTTGGTATGCCGGTTCCTTTTCAAAGAAAAACGGAGTTGCGGCTTCAGGCCAAATGAGAAGGTCAAGGTTTTTCCCGGTTTTTTGGCTGAGGGTGGTATAGCGTCTGAGTGTTTCATCTATGTAGGTCTGGTCCCATTTCTTGTCCTGGGAAATGTTGGCCTGGACAAGCCCGAGAGCCAGCGACTTGGCTGTTTGGTCTAACATGGCTTGTTGTTTGATCTGCCATTGCCCGTAAATGAGGGACGCACTTAGGATGACAAGAAATGCCAAGGCTGGTTGCCAGGGAAAGGAGGATACATGTTGTTCTTTTGTAAGCCTCACCACGTTGAGTAATGAGGAAATCACCACATTGCCCATCACAATCAAAAAGGACACGATATAGACCCCGGCCATATCCGAAACTTGAATAACTGACAGCCATTGATATTGAGAATAGCCGAGTAGTGTCCAAGGAAATCCGCTCAATGCATACGTGCGGAGATATTCCAGCGACACCCACAGGGAAGGTGCACCTAGCCATAGCCATCCAGAATATCGCTGATGTAAGCGAGCGAATCCCCAAGCATACCCTCCCACAAAAAGTCCCAAATAGGTGGCCAATAAAAGCATCAAGAGAGCACTGACCACCAAAGGTATCTGGCCAAATTGATTCATAGCGGTAATGACCCAAGGAATGGTTCCCGTAAAAGCGATGGTGCCGGCAAGCCAGCCGTACTGAAAAGCTTTTCCCTGGTGTAATCCATTTAGCGCCCAATGCAGGGGCACAAGGACAACCCACGCTAACCACCCGAAGTCAAAATGAGGAAAACAGAGTGGATGAATCAGCCCAGTCAGACTGACAGCAATGATGCGAGTGAGAGGGGTTGGTTGCACAACCAGAGGATATCAACGAACAGGAGGCTAGTACCAAGGAGAGTTAGGAAATTGGACTTATTTGCTGGGACGGGATCGCTTAGATTGATTTAAGGCTTCTCAAACTGCTTTTTGCACAAACCCCGATCGAAGACAGCGAGTGCAGACTTTGATTTTTTTTGCAGCACCTTTGACCAAAGCTCGAACAGTCCGAAGGTTAGGGCGAAACACACGCTTGGTGCGGTTATTCGCGTGACTGACATTATTGCCGACTAATCGGTTTTTCCCACACACTTCACATGAAAAAGCCATCGTACGCTCCCTGGAATTTTTAGATTCAATCAGAAATGGTTAACGTGGATGTGTTATCACAGGTGGTATTGTACATGCAATTGGCTTGAAATAAAAGAAGTTGAGCAGTTTGGCTGTCTTTTTTGATAAATTTCGCAATCCACGATAGCTACGGCGTTGTGTTCACAATCTGACCGTCGCGAGCTCAGCATGTGTTCTCAATCATCTGCTGGTTAGTGATTTCTTGATTTTCCATGGTACCTGAAGCCCCTCTTTGGAACACACCCATTCAATATGCCAAAGGGGTCGGACCTCGTCGGGCTCGATTATTAGAGAAATTAGGTATTGTCACTGTCGAAGATGCCTTTTGGGTCATACCTTGGCGTTACGACAATCGCTTGGAAATACTTCCCATTGGAAATCTCCTCCCAGGAATGAAAACGACCATAAAGGGATTAGTGGCACGATGTCAGATACACACAACCTCTCGTCGCCGTCTCGTAGTGGCGACTATGACCGTTCGCGATGAAACGGGTTTCATTGATTGTGTGTTTTTCAATCAACCCTATTTGGAAAATACCTTTGTGCCAGGGGTAGCTGTGCTATTGACGGGAACCGTCAGTCCCAACCCCAGCGGTCTTTCTCCTATGGCTATGCGTGGCCCTGAGTACGAAATTTTGGAGGGTGAGGATCCTGGGCAGGACTCTGGAGGGCGGGTTATCCCCATTTATCATGAGACTCACGGGCTGAGCTCAAAGCAACTCCGCAGGATCATGCAATCGATCTTTCAGCATTATGGTCAACAACTTAGAGAGATTTTGCCCAACAACATGCGAGAGCAATTACGACTTCCAACCCTATCCAAGGCACTACCGGTCTTACATGCTCCCGATCCTCAGCAATCGGTACCTTTGTTAAATCAACATGCTACTCCTGAGCATCAGCGGTTAGCGTTTGAGGAATTGTTACTTCTACAGTTGGCGCTGGCGATAAAACGACGTCGTCAGGTGACAGCTGCTCCTGGTATGGCATTTTCCAAGCAGCATGCGTTGAACAAGCGGCTGAAGACCGTTTTGCCGTTTTCTCTCACAAAAGCACAAGAACGGGTTATTCGCGAAATTTCCGAAGATATGAGTCAACCAATCTGTATGAATAGATTGCTTCAAGGTGATGTGGGGTGTGGGAAGACCATCGTGGCGCTTCACGCTATGGTAATGGCTTGTGGTTCTGGGTGCCAGACTGCCCTTATGGCTCCAACAGAAGTATTGAGTGAGCAACATTATTGGTCATTGAAACCGTATTTTGATGCGCTCCACATTTCAAGTGCGTTATTGAAAGGAGGCCAAGCCGGGAGGGGGCGAACTGTGATTCTTGATGGCCTGCAATCGGGTGGCGTGCAGGTAGTGGTTGGAACGCATGCTTTATTACAGCCAGATGTCGAATTTGCCAAATTAGGATTGGTTATTGTGGATGAGCAGCATAAATTTGGGGTGTTGCAACGGGCAATCCTTCGTGAAAAGGCCTCGTGGCAACCAGATGTTTTGGTGATGACGGCCACGCCTATTCCGCGAACCTTGGCCATGACGTGGTATGGCGATTTAGCTGTGTCCGTCATTGATGAATTCCCGCCTGGTAAAAAATCTATACAAACGAAGATGTTTGAGCACAAAAATCGTGCGCGAGCGCATCAACTCTTGCGGCATGAATTAGAGGAGGGGCGGCAAGCCTATGTGGTGTACCCTCTGGTCGAGCCATCAGAAAAAGTGGATTTGCAAGCAGCCATAGAAGCGTTCGATGATTTACGTGAGCAGTTTGCCTCGTTTCGAGTCGGTATCCTGCATGGACGTCTCTCGTCTCGCGAAAAACAATCGGTGATGACTCAATTCCAGAAAAAAGAGATTGATCTTTTGGTGGCGACGACGGTCGTCGAAGTTGGATTGGATGTTCACAATGCCACAGTGATGCTTATTGAGCATGCGGAACGCTTTGGTTTAGCGCAACTTCATCAATTGCGAGGTCGGGTCGGTCGCGGTGAATATCAAGGCCATTGTTTGCTTATTCATTCATTAGGAAGGATTCCTTCATATGAACAACAAACGTCGTTGACCCTTGAATGTTCTCAAGGTCGTCGTCAGAGCCTGGATCGTCGTTCTTCTTCCGCAGAGCATTCTCGATCGACAGCCAAGCGACGGCTTGCAGTGTTTGCGCAATTAGATGATGGTTTTGCGTTAGCCGAAGAAGATTTAAAGATTCGAGGGCCAGGGCAAGTCTTGGGTGTTCAGCAATGGGGAGAGATTGTTTTCCGTGTTGCAGATTTGACCAGAGATGTTGATCTTTTATCGAAAGCAAGAGAATTTGCAGGGCAATTATTGCAACATGATCCAGATTTATCGTTGCCCGAACACCAGGCTCTTAAAGAAACGCTTTTTCAGAAATGGGGTGAGAGGTTAGCTTTGGGGGCAATTGGTTAAGCGCCGTAACTCTAGTATGCGAATCCGCCATCTGTAAAATTGCACTGAACACCATTTTTTCTGAAGTAATTTAGGACGTTTCCCGTTGTTTGACCTCTTCTAAGGTTCATGGTAGATATCTTTTCATTAGATTGAACATGAATGCCCGGATGGCGGAACTGGCAGACGCGCCGGACTCAAAATCCGGTTCTTTAACGAGAGTGGGAGTTCGACCCTCCCTCCGGGCACCACATACAAATCACATGTATATGTAGGAGTAGTAAGATTAAAAGCGTAGGCTTAAATACGTTGTTTGGTGTGTTGGCTTCAAGGGTAAAATTGACTTGACAGGATCCTTCCCCTTGACTATAGTCTGTGCCCGGATTAAGGAAGAAAAAATTAAGATAATTTTAGTTCGTTTTATTGATTATTAACTCACAGTTTCCAAGGAGGAGCCACATGCGGAAGGTAGGGATTATTGGAGCAGCTATCATTCTTGCAAGCTCGGTTGGAGTAGCATTTGCGCAAGAGCGTGCACCTCAGCACGTCGGTTATGGTACGGGTGTTGGTGATTCACAAGGTGTCGGCGATAGGTCACGTGTTATGGATCAGGGGGACATGTTACGATATCTCTCAGCCGCGGAAACAATTCAAGGCGAAGTGTCGGCAGTGAACTATGCTGGTGGACTCATGTATCTTGACATGGGTGGGAGTTCTCATGACGAACGGCAGACCCTTCAAGGATCATTGAATATGCAGCCCTTGTATTTTGATGGAAACACCAACATGGAAAGCGTAAAAGCGGTTGGTAAGGGCGATTATGTTTCCGTCCAAATTCGTCAGGAAACCACCGACGAGCAAAAATTTTCAACTGGTCGAAAAATGGTTGAAGCGGTTTATCTCTTAGACAGAACCCAATTATTGGGTGGAGCTGACAATGTTGATTTTGGTGGTGGCTTCGGCCAACGACCAGATCCAGCTAACTACAGAGGTCTTTCCATCCAACATGGTGGGAACACTGGTGCTCCAGCAGGTGGTTCGCAACCTGGAGCAGTTAGTACGGGAATTAGCAGCTCAGTTGGTGTGATGACGGGTGCTGCACCTTGCTGGCAATGTGCTCCACAACCAGATACAGTTAACGGTCGAACGGATAAAACGATTGCCACTGATTATGGTGATGATCGTGCCAATTTCAACAAAGGTACCGTTCAATAAGATCTTTCTACAAAGAGAGAGTCCGCTTTCTTTATAAAGAGCGTGCTGGTTGCAAAACCAGCACGCTCTTTTGCTATGAGTAGAAGAGTTTGGCGCTAGTGGTAGGCTTAACGGGTACTGCGGAAGATCGCGCATCTAATAATATGGTTCAAGAGATTAAGTGAAATGGAAGAATTAGATTTACGGGGGGTCATTTGCCCCTATAACTTTGTCAAAACAAAATTGAAATTAGATACGTTGGAAATTGGAGTACAGTTAACTGTGCTGTTAGATGATGGTGACCCCATTCATAATGTGCCAACAAGTATTATGAATGAAGGGCATCAAGTGCTGACTCAAGAAAAAGTGGACCAGTATTATCGAATTGTTATTCAAAAGGCAGATTTGTGATGGGAGTAAAATCGTCGAAAGTGGTTTGTTTACTCTTCCTTTGAGGTTGCCCCTGAATGAGCAGGGTGATTTCTCCTTTGATCGTTTTTCCTTCTAGGTTTTGAAGGATTTCTTCAACATTTCCCCGTAATATTTCTTCATTGAGCTTTGTTAGCTCTCGCGTGAGGACGATTCGACGGTTTCCCATTGTTTTGTGGATGGCATGCAAGGTCTTGAGGATTCGATGTTGAGTCTCAAAGACGATGATTGTCCCGATCTCTTCTTGGAGTTTTTCAAAGAATTTTTCCCTGACTCCTGGTTTTCGAGGCACAAAACCTTCAAAGATAAATCGATCAGTCGGAAGCCCGGATATGCACAAAGCCGCTAATATGGATGAGGGGCCAGGAATAGGAACAAGAGGAATGTTGGCGTTCACGGCGCGAGTCACAAGATAGTATCCTGGATCTGAAACGAGAGGCGTTCCTGCGTCGCACACCAATGCCACGGGACTTCCTCCCTGTAGACGGTGTAAGAGAACGTCTGTTTTTTCTTCCTTATTAAAGTCATGATAGCTCGTAAGCGGGGTTCCAATTTGATAATAGGTACAAAGCTTTTGTGTTCGGCGAGTGTCTTCTGATGCGATGATGGCTGCTTCTTTGAGGATCCGTATGGCTCGAAAGGACATGTCTTCCAAATTTCCAATTGGCGTACTGACAATATAGAGGGTACCGTTCATAAGAAGGTCTCAGGGTAACATGAAAAAACTCATATTGAGCAAGCCTGAGATGGTAATGAGAGAGCAGATGATTGTCGGGGGTAATTTTCTTTCATTAGATTCCGTACAAAAGCTGATAACCTGTTGATTTTCTTGACCTTCTCTGGACGCAGATCTATACTCGAATTTGGGTCTTTTTATCTAATGAGGAAGAATACGAGTTATGGCTGAAACATTGTCCTTTCTGACAATGGGGCTATATTTTGGAGGTACGCTCCTCTTCCTGGCATTTCTTCTCCATCGTTCTGATGTGTTGGCCAAGGGTGCCATTTTTGTGGCTGGTGCTGGTTTTATCGCCCATACTGTAGCATTGGGGATGCCCATCATCGCCACCGGGCAGGTCCCGATTATGACATTTCGGGATGCCATGTCATTTTTTGCGTGGGGGTTAGTCTTAGTTTTTTTAGTTGTTGGCCTAAAGCGTGGCTTGCAAGTATTAGGGGCCTTTATTTTGCCACTTGCCTTTCTCTCTTTAGTGTCCGCGACTCTAGCACCTGTTGAGGCAGGGACCATTGCCCCTGTTTTTCAGGCCGTATGGATCCACGTGACCTTGAGTATTTTAGGAACGATTGGCTTCGCCGTCGCCTTCGTGGCAGGGTTGATGTATCTGATGCAGGAACGGTTGTTGAAATCTAAGCAATTTAATGTCTTAAATTTCAAGCTCCCGCCCTTGGATTTTTTGGATACCTTAAACCAACGGTCGATTCTTTTCGGCTTTCCCTTGTTAACTTTGGGAATATTGACTGGAGCGGTTTCAGCCCAATTAACGATTGGTTCCTATTTAAGTTGGAATCCTGAGCAAGTATGGGCGTTAATTACGTGGGTATTTTATTTTGTGGTGCTTATGGGAAGAGTCACAGTGGGTTGGCGGGCCAAGCGAGCGGCCTATTTGACGATCGTCGGATTTGCAGGAGTCATCTTGACCTTTATCGGCATTTTGATGAAAAGCCCTCAGGCTATTGCTCATTTATGAACATTATTGTCTTAGGACTCAATCATCGGACTGCTCCAGTAGAACTACGGGAACTCTTAGCTATTCCTGATAGTCGAATGGGCGAAGCCCTGACTCGGTTAAGAGCTTATCCTGGTGTCAAGGAAGCGATGTTTTTGGGAACGTGTAACCGAGTGGAGGTCTATGCTGTCGTTGAGAAAGGGGAATGGGGATTTCGTAAGCTTGAAGACTTTTTAGTTGCCATACATTTTTCTCTATCGTCAGAAGACTTGCTGCCGCATCTCTATCGCTATAGTGATGAAGAGGCTATTGCCCATCTCTTTCGAGTTTCTGCAAGTCTAGATTCCATGGTTGTCGGTGAGCCACAAATTTTGGGGCAAGTGAAGGAAGCCTATGATTCAGCCCTGACTCATCGTTCGTCAGGAGTCATCCTCAACAAGGTTGTGAAAAAAGCTATTTCGGTCGGAAAAAGTGTTCGCACGAATACTCGAATTGGGGAATATGCGGTATCCGTGAGTTATGCGGCCGTGGAATTGGCGAAAAAAGTTTTTTCAAATCTGAAGCAGCAGGTGGTGTTGTTAGTGGGTGCAGGGGAGATGGGAAAGTTGGCAGCGCAACATTTGGTGAACCATGGAGTTAAAGATGTGTTATTAACGACACGGAATCAGCATCGTGCCTTGACGCTTGCAGAACGGTTTCAAGGGCAGGCGATTCCGTATGAGCAGTTACGAAATACCTTACCAAAAGCGGATATTGTCATTTGTGCGACAGGAGCTCCTCATTTTGTGATTTCCAAGGAGGATATTGAGGGGGCGGTCTATCAACGAAGGAATCGGCCCATTTTTTTAATTGATATTACTGTTCCTCGCAATATTGATCCTGCGGTCAAAGATGTAGACAACGCCTTCGTTTTTGATATTGATGATCTCAAGGCTCATGTTGGGCACAATCAAGATGAACGCTTGAAAGAGGCAGCCACGGCTGAAAAATTAGTGAAAGAAGAAGTTCAGAGCATGGTGTTGTGGGTGCGTGGTCTTGAGGCGACGCCGACTATTGTGGCACTCAGGAAAAAGGCGGAAGATATTAAAAATGCCGAATTGGAAAAAGCCTATCATCGGCTTGGTGAACTCTCTGAAAAAGATCGCGTCGCTATTGAAGGATTAGCATCATCTATTGTGAATAAATTACTTCATGGTCCGTTGGTCACGTTAAAAGCGGAAGCTCAATCGCAAAATGGATTTGCGTTTATTGAAGCCGCAAGGCGGTTTTTTGAACTTCGAGAACGGGAGTTTCATTCACTTGAGTCTCAATCTGAAGATCCTGAAGTGGGAGATGGGACTTCTGAAGAATCCTTGTCGCAGAAAGATCGTCAATAAGTATGGCTAATCAAGCCCGTTCGACTCTTGTTATTGGAACCCGTGGTAGCCAATTAGCTCTTTGGCAAGCCGAATGGGTACAAGGGCAGCTCAAGAAGATAGCTCCTGATCTCTCTGTTGTTCTCAAGCGGATTCAGACGAGTGGAGATAAAATTCAAGATGTACCGTTAGCCAAAGTTGGAGGCAAGGGGCTGTTTGTGAAGGAAATTGAAGAAGCTCTCTTACGAAAAGATATTGATCTTGCTGTGCATAGTATGAAAGATTTGCCTGCGGTATTACCTAATGGCTTAACGATTATTTGTGTTCCAGAGCGTGAAGATCCTCGGGATGCTTTGTTGACGCGTAATGGGAAAAAATTAGATGCATTGCCCTTAGGTGCGAAAGTAGGAACTAGCAGTTTACGTCGGCAGTCTCAACTTTTGCATGTCCGTCCAGATTTTCAAATTGATATGTTACGAGGTAATGTCGATACGCGACTTCGTAAACTTCACGAAAATCACTTCGATGCCATTGTGTTGGCAGCTTCTGGTTTGAAGCGTTTAGGGTGGGATGCGCAAATCACGGAATGTCTTCCCGTGGATGTCAGTCTCCCAGCTATTGGACAGGGTGCCTTAGGAATTGAAGGACGTGAAGATGATGGGTTTGTGCGGGATCTTGTGGCGAGGTTAGAGCATGATACGACACGCGCCACTGTTATGGCTGAGCGAGCTCTTTTGAAGCGACTAGAGGGTGGCTGTCAGGTGCCGATTGCTGGTCATGCCGTCATTCAAGGGGAGACCTTGATCTTGGATGGTTTAGTGGTCAGTCTTGATGGAAAGCGTTATGTGAAGCATTCGTTGTCTGGTTTGGTATCCGAGCCTGAATCCATTGGTACAAGAGTGGCTGAAGAATTATTAGCACGTGGTGCTCGGCCAATTCTGCAAGAAATCTATGGGGTAGTCTGACAGAATGGAGGGATTCAATAAAAAGCCTCATGTGTATCTTGTTGGTGCTGGTCCTGGTGATCCAAAATTGCTGACTTTGCGTGGAAAAGAGTGTTTGGAGTCAGCTGATGTCGTGCTTTACGATCATTTAGCTAATTCTGCTTTGCTGAAGCATGCTCCTTTGCATGCTGAGCGGATTTATGTTGGGCGAAAAGGGCGTGGGTCCTATCGGGATCAACAGGAAATCAATGCTTTGCTCGTCAGTAAAGCTCAGGAAGGAAAATGTGTGGTACGCCTGAAGGGTGGCGATCCCTTTGTGTTTGGGCGTGGTGGAGAAGAGGCTGAAGCGATGGCTGAAGCTGGAATCTCATTTACCGTCATTCCTGGTGTGACGGCAGCTGTTGCTGTGCCAGCTTATGCGGGAATTCCGGTAACGCATAGAACCCTAGCCTCAACGGTGGCTTTTGTCACAGGCCACGAAGATCCAACGAAATCCTCAAGCGCCATAGAATGGCCTCGGTTGGCTTCCTCCGAAGGGACTCTTGTCTTTTTGATGGGAACCAAGAATCTTCCAAGCATTGTTGAGCAGTTGATTCAAGAAGGAAAACCTTCGACAACGCCTGTAGCGACAATCAGATGGGGGACGTATGCTCGGCAACAAACCGTTGTTGGGACTTTAGCAGATATCGTGGAGAAGGTGATGAAAGCCGACCTCAATCCTCCAACCGTGATTGTGGTGGGAGAAGTCGTTCGATTGCGTGACCGTCTCAATTGGTGTGAGTCTCGCCCGTTATTTGGGAAAGGGGTCTTGGTGACAAGACCTCAAGCGCAGGCTCCGGCTTTGTCCAATTTACTGGTTGAACAGGGTGCGGAGCCGATTGAATGTCCAACGTTAGAAATTTGTCCGCCAGATACTTGGGATCCTGTGGATGAGGCCATTCAAGATCTTCAATTGTATGATTGGGTTATTTTTACGAGCATGAATGGTGTACAGGCTTTCATGGGGCGATTGTGGTTTCATCAAAAAGATGCTCGAAGTCTTGGGAAGGTCAAAGTCTGTTGCATTGGCCCACGAACCAAAGAAGAAGCTAATCGCTGGGGATTAGTAGCTGACCTCGTTCCCAAAGAATTTCAGGCTGAAGGCATATTGAAAGCTATAAGTGGCTTAGGTATACAAGGGCAACGAATTTTAATTCCTCGTGCGAAAGTGGCACGGGAGATTCTTCCTGAGCAATTGAGGGAGATGGGCGCAATTGTTCGGGTCGTGCATGGGTATCAAGCTCTTCCACCTCAAGTACAGGGTGAGCTGCTCTCCGATCATTTTCGCAATCAGGATATTCACTATTTAACGTTTACGAGTTCATCGACGGTCAAAAATTTCTGTCAGTTATTTTCTGATCGTCAGGAGATGTACAAACTGACACAGCATGCCACTGTAGCATGTATTGGGCCAATCACGGCCAAAACGGTGGAAGACGAAGGGCTCTCGGTCGACATTGTTGCTGCGGAAAATACGGTACCCGCTTTGGTCGATGCAATTGTCGCTCATGCGAATCAAGTCCAAACTCAGGTGCATTTATGATGGAAGTTGTAATGATGACAACCCATACTGTCGGCATCCAAACGAGACCAAATCTCGTTGCCGACATTTATCTGTTAACCGATTGATTGGAGGACTAGGTCATGGTTCCTGTAAAGTCGTGTATGGTTCCCATAGAAAAAATTGTCAAAGTTGATCGTGATGTTTTGGTCAAAACCGCTGCTGAAATGATGCGCGATAATGGAATTGGCAGTATCTTTATTACAAGTGGAGAAGAAATCATTGGGATTTTGACCGATACGGATTTAGTTAGACGAGTGGTTGCTGCGGGGGCCGATCCCCTTACCACGACCGTTGAGAAAATTATGTCGGCTCCGATTGCATCTATTGAAGGTAATCGTACGTTGTTGGATGCGAACGATTTGATGGCTAAACAACATATCCGGCATTTAGGGATTACCAAAGATGGAGCGATGGTTGGGATGATTTCTGTGCGAGACCTGGTCGTCTTTTTAACCAATCTTCCACGAAAATAGAAGCAATAGTCTTGGGTTTTCATGCCCGAGAGAGGTTTGAGGTCAGGAGTCTTCATACTCTTTCTTTAAGACAGATCGTTTAGAAATTCTTGAATTACTCGTAGGAGAAAAATGGGATTTCCTCTTCACCGGATGCGGCGACTCCGCCAGCACGATTCATTGAGGCGTATGGTGCGTGAGACAGTGTTGATGCCCGCTGATTTGATTTACCCTCTGTTTGTTACATTTGGTGAGAATAAGCGGGAAGCAATTTCTTCGATGCCAGGCCAATATCGATGGTCCGTTGATCGTCTGGTTCCTGAAGTGACGAATGCCTGGGAGTTAGGGATTCCGGCCGTGATTCTTTTTGGTATTCCAGAGCATAAGGATGAAAAAGGCTCGGCTGCTCTTGAGAGCAATGGTGTGATACAAACGGCTGTTCGAACATTGAAAGCCAAGCTACCTGATTTGATGGTTATTACCGATGTCTGCATCGATGAATATACCTCTCATGGGCATTGCGGCATTGTTCGGGATGGGAAGATTCTTAATGATGAAACATTAGATTGTCTGCAGGCCATGGCGCTTAGTCATGCTGAAGCAGGCGTGGACATGATTGCCCCTTCGGATATGATGGATGGACGGGTTAAAGCCATTCGAGAGGCGTTAGACCAACATGGTTATACTGACATGCCCATCATGTCTTATTCCGCCAAATATGCCTCGGCTCTCTATGCTCCTTTTCGAGATGCCGCGTTTTCCTGTCCTTCGTTTGGGGATCGGCGCTCCTACCAAATGGATGCAGCCAATGCGCGAGAAGCGTTGCGTGAAGTAGAGCTAGATCTTGAGGAAGGTGCGGATATTGTCATGGTCAAGCCGGCATTATTGTATTTGGATATTCTTCGACAAGTTCGTAATATATCCAAAGCTCCAGTTGCGGCGTATCAGGTGAGCGGTGAATATAGCATGATCAAAGCTGCCGCCTTGCAAGACTGGATTGATGAATCCTCCGTCATGATGGAAAGCCTCGTCTCAATTAAGCGTGCTGGGGCTGATCTTATCCTCACCTATTTTGCGAAGGAAGCGGCTCAGGTCCTCCAACAAAATGGCTTATGAATATTACCAGAGGTTTGCCGCCAGCCCCGCTCGCTGATTTTCCTGTTCTCACCATAGGTAATTTCGATGGGCAGCATCTAGGACATCGTGCCTTACTAAAAACTGTCATTGAGCAAGCTCAACGTCTGAAAGGCGTTCCCATGGTGTTGTCTTTCGATCCCCATCCGATCGAAATATTGCGGCCAGGTACCGTTCCTAAATTCTTATCTGATGCTCAGGAAAAGTTTGATTTTTTTGAATATCTTGGGATAGGGGAACTCATCCTTCTTCCATTTACTCAGACTTTGGCTGCGCTCAAGCCGGATCAATTCGTGAGACAGGTATTGCAAGATGGGTTAGGAATTCGGCAACTCTTGGTTGGAGAAAATTTTGTCTTTGGGAAAGGACGCAGCGGAACTATTCAAGATCTTATTCACCTGGGAACGCAGGGAAATTTCGTGGCCCACTCAGTTTCCGCTTTGATGTTGGGAGGAGCAGTTGTTAGTTCCACTCGCATACGACATTGTGTGACAACAGGTAATGTAGTGGAAGGGAGGGAATGCTTGGGCCGGCCCTATCGGTTAACCAGTACCGTGATCGAGGGTGAAAAACGTGGGCGTGAATTAGGGTGGCCAACGGCCAATCTTCGCATTCCCCCTCATCGTGTGCTTCCTGCAGATGGGATCTATGCCACCATGACAGAGGTGAATGATGAACGTCTTCCTTCTGTTGCCTATATTGGTACACGCCCGACTTTTCAAGAAGGTGAACGGCTTTTGGAGGTCCATATTTTTGATAAGAAGCTTCATTTGTATGGCAAAGAGATTTCCGTGTCGTTTATTCAACAGGTGAGAAGGGATATGACCTTTTCCAATGTTGATGAGTTGTTGAAGCAAATGGATCATGATGGGACTCAAGCAAGAGAAATCTTAGGAAAGTATAAAGACAACCGCTCAGATATTGTCATGGCTAATAAGGAACAGAGATAAATGAGCGTTCAGACATCTAGCCTAAAGATGGAGGAGCATGTCCATCAATTCATTCAGTCTCGAGACTTATTGCGTTCCGGAGATCACATGATTGTGGCGGTGTCAGGTGGCCCAGATTCAGTGGCCTTGTTGTCATGTTTGATGGCGTTATCTTCACGATGGAATTGGCAGATTAGTATTGGACATGTGAATCATAGTCTCCGTGGCATGGAAAGTGATGAAGATGCAGCGTTTGTTGAACAATTGGGAGATTATTTTGGCGTACCGGTGACTATCCAGAAGGTTAAGCTTAAAAAACAAGATGCCAAGTTAACCAAACAATCGTTTCAAGCATATGCACGTCTCATTCGGTACCAAGCATTGGAAAACATTCTTCAGGAGCGCTGCGCGACAAAGATTGTCACGGGACATACGGCTAATGATCAAGCTGAAACAGTGTTGATGTGGATGTTGCGTGGTAGCGGCACTGGAGGATTGAGTGGCATTCCTTCGAAACGGGGCGAAAAGATTGTGCGACCACTTCTTGATCTCCCACGAAACAAGATTATTGAGTATTTAGATGAGCGGCAACTGTCCTATCGAATGGATTCTTCCAATAGTCAGCCTGTGTATATGAGAAATCGTCTTCGCCAGGAATTGATGCCTCAACTGAAAGTTTTTTCTCCGGGAATTGTCAACGTGTTGTCGCGTCAGGCAGAGATGATTCGTGATGATCATGAGTATCTTGAGCATGTGGCGGTTCAAGCCTTTCGCCGAATCTGTATCAACAGGGACGAACGAGAAATCCAATTAGATAGAAGAGCATTGCTTGTATTGCCAATGACGATTCGACGACGAGTTGTTCGCCATAGTCTTCAGTATGTGAGTGGAGGGGTGGAAGGACCTCGTTTTGATGTCATCCAATGTCTATTAGATCGTCTGGAACATGGGCAATCTGGTTGGGCGATCACAATGAATACTGTTGATGTCTGTCAGGAATATGAACGACTGATTTTTTCAAAGGGACGAAATATTTCTCTTGATGGATTGAACCCTTCTCC
The DNA here is from genome assembly GCA_937139405.1 of uncultured Nitrospirota bacterium. Classification (GTDB taxonomy): domain Bacteria; phylum Nitrospirota; class Nitrospiria; order Nitrospirales; family UBA8639; genus Nitrospira_E. Next base: position 199,402 of record CAKZPV010000008.1, on the reverse strand, counting down.
CTTGAGAGACATTGAGGTAGAAATTCCCGGAGCAGTGATTTGGCCTTTGACAGGGCAACGTATGGCCATGTCTGTGAAACATGCCCAAGAGATTGCTAGTCAACCGAATTCCTTGGAGATACATCTTGATGCTGCGACCTTTACTCCTGAATTACGTCTCCGGAGTTGGACGCATGGTGATGTATTTTGCCCAAAAGGTTTAGGAGGACATCATAAAAAAATTCAAGATTTTTTTTCAGATATCAAGTTGCCTCGTTCTCAGCGCGAACGGGTGCCTTTATTGATTGCTCCTGAAGGCATCCTTTGGGTTGGGGGATTACGCGGGGACGAACGTTTTCAGGTGTCCTCAACCACCACTTCAGTCGTCATTGCTTCCATGAGCAGTAGCTATGAGTTGAACCATGCCTGAAATATTTGGGAAACCATTAGTTACTCAAGATGCTATGCGTGTGCGTATTCGAGAGCTCGGTAAGCAAATTTCTCAAGACTATCAGGGCAAAGACTTAGTGGTGATCGGGGTCTTAAAGGGAGCGTATGTCTTCTTTGCTGATTTGGTTCGAGTGATTCAGTTACCCATTCAGATTGATTTTCTTATTGCCACTGGAACGAAAAAAGTTGGGTGTCCTCCCAAAACGGTCAAAGTCTGGACGGAGTTGACCGAAAAAATTGCTAAACGGCATGTCCTGTTGGTGGAAGACATTGTTGATTCAGGCCTTACAGCACAGTACTTAGTTTCTCAATTACAAAACCACAAGCCGGCTTCGATCGAGGTTTGTACCTTGTTGGATAAGCCGGCTCATCGAGAAGTTGAAATACAGGTCCAGTATGTTGGTTTTGAGGTTTCGCCTGCCTATATTGTGGGCTATGGATTGGATTATGAGCAAAAATATCGGAATCTGCCTTACTTAGCCAAAATGGATTCTGAGAAGGTTGAAGCAGAATCTTAGGGTACCTACGGTTGTCAGTTCTCAAAAATGCATGGTACAATCAATTGGTTCTCTTAGTGTTTTCACATTAAGTTAGGCAATTGAGGTTGATGCGTTGTTAAGGGAGTTGTGTTGAATATGAATTCTCGTGTGAAAAATCTCTTGTTTTGGGTGTTTGTCTGCTTGTTCATGATTCTGCTGTTTAATTTGTTTACTGTGCCCAATCAACACCCGGAAGATCCTGTCATTTTTAGTGAGTTTATGGCTCACTTAGAACGTGGGGATGTAGAAAAAGTCATCATTAAGCAAAACAACATTAGTGCAATTTTAAGAGATGGCAACCGTATTCAAACGTATGCTGTTGAATATCCAGATCTTGTCAAAGTTTTGCGAGAAAAATCGGTACAAATAGAAGCTAAACCACTTGATGATGGTCCTTGGTACATCACTTTCCTTCTTTCGTGGGGACCATTTATTCTGTTTTTAGGTTTGTGGTTTTTTCTTATGCGGCAGATGCAAGTGGGAGGCAATCGGGCACTTTCATTCGGTAAAAGTCGCGCGCGGATGCTCACAGAAGAAAAGAAAAAAGTGACGTTTGCTGATGTAGCTGGTGTTGATGAAGCGAAAGAAGAAGTCGTTGAAATTATAGAATTTCTTAAGGATCCTCAAAAATTCCAAAAGCTTGGGGGCCGTATTCCCAAGGGAGTCTTGATTGTCGGCCCCCCCGGGACAGGGAAAACGCTGTTGGCCAAAGCAATTGCTGGCGAGGCTGGAGTTCCATTTTTTAGTATTAGTGGCTCAGATTTTGTGGAAATGTTTGTGGGTGTGGGTGCATCGCGTGTTCGTGATTTATTTGAACAAGGGAAGAAACATGCCCCATGTATCATTTTTATTGATGAAATTGACGCTGTAGGACGATTGCGTGGAGCAGGCATGGGTGGTGGGCATGATGAGCGCGAGCAGACGCTCAATCAGTTGTTGGTTGAAATGGATGGGTTTGATACTACTGAAGGTGTAATTTTGATAGCAGCAACCAATCGACCTGATGTATTGGATCCTGCCTTGTTGAGGCCAGGTCGTTTTGACCGACAGGTTGTAGTGAATCGACCAGATGTTCGTGGACGTGCTGAAATCTTGACCGTGCATACTAAAAAAGTACCAATTTCTTCAGGTGTAGACCTTGAACAAATTGCCAGGGGTACTCCAGGATTTTCTGGGGCAGATTTGGAAAATTTGGTGAACGAGGCGGCTTTATGGGCGGCTCGACTCGATAAAAAATCTGTCGATCAAATTGATTTTGAAAATGCCAAAGATAAAGTGTTGATGGGCGTTGAACGTAAAAGTATGGTTCTCAGCGAGGATGAAAAACGTACAACAGCGTTTCATGAAGCAGGTCATGCACTTATGGCCATATTGCTGCCAGGTACGGATCCCGTACACAAAGTCACTATTATCCCCCGTGGAAGAGCCATGGGCATGACTATGCAACTGCCCATCGATGACAAACATAGTTACTCGAAGGACTATTTATACAATACGCTCTCCATTCTCTTCGGTGGCCGTGTGGCTGAAGAATTAATTTTTAAAAGTGTGACAACTGGAGCTGGGAATGATATTGAGCGGGCGACAGACTTAGCAAGAAAAATGGTGTGTGAATGGGGCATGAGTGACAAGTTGGGTCCATTGACTTTTGGGAAAAAAGATGAAGAAGTTTTTCTAGGTCGTGATTTTGGCTCTAAGCGGGACTTTAGTGATCAAGTTGCCCTGGAAATCGATAAAGAAGTAAAACGGCTTGTCATTGAAGCGTACGACCGAACAACGCGAATGCTAACGGAACATATCCATACTCTGCGGGCCATTGCCGAAGCTCTATTGGAAAAAGAAGTATTAGATGGTAGTGAAGTCGATCAAATCGTTCAACAGTCTTCGTCACTCGAACATATTGCTGCAGTCTGACCAGTGTTCTTCTGCCTGCTCTCCCCCTTAAGTAGAACAATTCTATACAGTTCATTTTTTCGTAGTGCCTGTTTTGGCCATAGCAATGAATCTTAATTGGTTTTCTCAAGCCAGTGTTCTTGTGATTTATTTTTAGTCATCTCGGTCTAGAAAAAATACATGTTGTGCCAGTAATGGCTTTTCAAGAGATTCGGTGTCGAGAGAAAACCCTCTCCTTGCGTTCTAATGTTCTCATCATGGGAATTTTGAATGTGACTCCGGATTCTTTCTCCGATGGCGGACGTTTCCTGGATCCAGTTCTGGCCGTTGATCAAGTGCAAAAGATGATTGATGAGGGTGCTGACATCATAGATGTCGGTGGAGAATCAACACGACCCGGTGCCTTTTCCGTGAGTGAAGAAGAAGAAATTGAACGTATTCGTCCTATTGTTAAAGCCTTGGGAAAAATGACTGATACGCCCTTATCCATTGATACTCGAAAAGCAGCTGTTGCTCAGGTTGCTCTGGATTTAGGAGCAGCAATCGTGAATGATGTGAGCGCGTTTCATGATGATTCTCGCATGGCGCAAGTTGTCAAGGAATCTGAAGCTGGGGTAGTGCTCATGCATCGAAAAGGAGTCAGTGGGACTATGGAGAAGGTTCCACATTATGAGGATGTAGTTGGTGAAATAAAGAGTTTTTTAGCCAATCGTATCGCGATGGCTCGGGCGATGGGAATTTCCTCTGATCGGATTATTATCGATCCAGGAATCGGGTTTGGGAAAACCTGTAACCACAACCTTGAAATTCTCTCAAATATTGGTGAGTTTCTTCAATTAGAACAGCCACTTATGGTTGGCCTTTCGCGTAAGAGATTTATTGGAGAATTAACGGGGAAATCTGTAGATGAACGAGAAATAGGAAATGCGGCAGCCATTGCTACGGTGGTGTGGCAGGGAGCCCATCTCCTGCGAGTGCATAATGTGGCAGCTATGAAAGATGCTATTCGAGTGGCTCAAGCTTTGCGAAATTCGTGCGACAAGTAATAACAACAGATTGAAATCATTAACTAGAGAGCATGCAATGGGAAGATTGTTTGGAACAGATGGTGTTCGAGGTGTTGCTAACCTCGATCCGATGACGAGTGAAATGGCGATGAAGGTTGGCCGAGCAGCGGCTCATGTGTTTCGCAAGCGAGAAGGGCGTCATCAAATTGTTATCGGAAAAGACACTCGTATTTCGGGATACATGCTGGAATCGGCCTTAACAGCTGGGATGTGTTCGATGGGTGTTGATGTACTGTTGGTGGGACCACTCCCCACGCCGGCAGTTGCTTTCCTGGCGAGAAGTCTTCGAGCTGATGCCGGGGTTATGATTTCTGCCTCCCATAATCCCTACCAAGACAATGGCATCAAGTTTTTTTCTAATGATGGCATGAAATTACCAGACGAATTAGAACAACGCATAGAACATCTCATAATCTCGAATGAAATTGAACATATTCGTCCTACTGCTGAGTCAATTGGCAAAGCCTTTCGTATTGATGATGCCGAAGGTCGGTACATAGAATTCGTGAAAAAGTCCTTGCCTCGTGATATGGATTTTCAAAATATGAGGGTTGTGTTGGATTGTGCCAATGGGGCTGGGTATCACGTGTTTCCGAAAGTTATTCGTGAATTAGGCGCAAAAGTATGGGTGACAGGACATGAGCCTGATGGGGTCAATATCAATGATGGATGTGGAGCAGTTCACCCAGAACGGCTTCAACAAATGGTATGTGATCGAAAGGCTGATATTGGTATTGCGTTGGATGGTGATGCTGATCGTGCCATTTTTGTTTGTGAGCAAGGACAGGTGGTGAACGGGGATCACGCCTTGGCAGCGTTTGCTTTAGACCTCAAACGTCTTGGACGCCTCAAAAAGGATACGGTAGTGGGAACGGTTATGAGTAATTTTGGTTTTGACATGTGTATGCGTGAAGCTGGCATTGCCTTGGTTCGCACAGCTGTAGGAGATCGCTATATTTTAGAGCGTATGGTTGGGGATCAATACAATCTTGGCGGTGAACAATCTGGTCATATGATCTTTATGGATTATCACACCAGCGGGGACGGTCTGATCACAGGGTTACAAATGCTCAAACTCATGAAGAGGGCGCAGAAACCTCTCTCAGAAATTGCTCAATGTATGCGGGCGACACCTCAAGTGTTACTGGGAGTGCCCGTTCCCCATAAACCCGCTTTGGACTCTTTGCCCATCCTCCAGCAAGCAATTCAAGACAAAGAGCAACAACTTAACGGGACTGGACGAATTTTGGTTAGGTATTCAGGGACTGAGCCCTTGTTGCGCGTAATGGTCGAAGGTCAAGATGATAAGGTGATTCAAACAATTGCTGAAGATTTAGTCAATGTGGTGAAATCGTGTATTCATTAACCATGTGTGTTGAACATTGTGATATTTCATGGAGTTGTTGCTTACCTGGCTGGGCTCTGGCTCGGTCCGTTTCTTTCCCTGTTTCCCTTCGCACTTCTTAGTGTTCTTCTGAGTTTTGGTCTTTTCCTCACGTGGTTTGAACAGCGCGGGTTTCTCTCTCGATGGAGAGGAATCTTTCTGTTTGCCGTAGTGTTAGCCGGCATGGGCCACGCCCATTGGGCTGCCATCAGCAACATAGAAAATCCCTTGGCTTCACTGGCGACTGAACACCCTGTCGAACTCTACGGTGTCATTGTTGCTCCGGTTCGCCAGACTCCAGATGGAATGATTCTGTTGGTGGAGGCGAACAAGCTCATATCCCAAGGAACGCCACAACTTATTCATGGACGAATTCGCCTCACATGGCGACAACCCGAGGGCACGCTGGTCTACGGGAATCATGTGAGCGTGACAACACGGTTGCGAGAACCCTATGGCACACTCAATCCTGGAGGGTTCCATTATGGCAATTATTTGAAGCAAAAAGGCATTCATGCCGTCGCAACGGTATCGGGCCCACAGGCGATACTCGTGCAACCTTCAAAAACATTTTTCATAGGGGAAGCCGTATTTGGGCTGATTGATCGGTGGCGCCAAGCGATTCATCACGCCGCCACAGCGAGTCTCTCCAATCCCGCGCTAGGTCTATTTTTGGGGATGGTTCTCGGAGAACAAAGTTACATTGAACAAGATATTCGTGATGCCTTTATGGCCAGTGGGACCGTGCATATTCTGTCGATATCAGGATCTCATCTTGGTCTTCTGGCTCTTGTGGTTTTTGCGACGGTTAAGTGGAGCATTCGTCGATTGCCGACCTCTTGGCTAGAACGAGCTTCGGTTTATATCACCGCGACACAATGCTCGGTCTTGGTGACCCTACCGATTGTCACGTTCTATATGCTCTTGGCTGGAGCAGAGATGGCAACAGTACGATCGTGGATCATGATCGTGGTGTGTTGTTTGGGACTATGGTTTGGACGAGAACGGAATTTGATCACAGCCTTGGCTGTGGCAGCACTGCTCATGGTGTTGCCACATCCTGAAGCCATACACGATATTTCTTTCCAATTATCCTATCTTTCGGTTGCCGCCATTGGAATGGTTCTCATTGGCAGGAAAAAGGAAGATCCCGAAACATCAGGATCGCACATGGCGGGGGGATATGCGACGTCAAGTTGGCGCTCCCGTATGTGGGAAAACACCAAGTTGGCCTGGCTCATGACTCTGGCTGTCAGTCTCACGACTTTACCATTGGTCGCCTTCTATTTTCATCAAATTCCATGGCTTGGCTTGGTGACGAATATGGTCATTGTCCCGTCAGTTGGAATTGTGGTGATTCCCGTTGGGCTCATTGCCGCTGTCGGAATGTTGCTCAGTGGAGCGGAGACATTACCTCTGGAGTTTCTAAATCAATGGATTTTTGATGTGTTTGCACAGATAGTCGTGGGTCTGTCGCATGTTCCAGGTGCCGAGTGGCATGTGGCATCGCCTCATATTGTATCAATTGTGCTGTTCTGGAGTGTCTTGGCAGGATTGATGCTGCTTAGGCATCGACCGATAGCTCAATGGAGTTGTGCCACCATTCTGATGGCGATTCTAGTCTGGTGGGCATGGTCACCACGAATCAATTGGGAACCTGGAATGTTACGTGTCACCTTTTTGGATGTCGGACAAGGAGATGCGGCCGTACTTGAATTGCCAGATGGTCAAACCGTCTTGATTGATGGCGGGCCAGCATACCGTCGATTAGATATGGGGCGAGCCGTCATAGGTCCGTATCTCTGGAATCGTGGCATTCACCGAATTGATTACGTCATTGCGACACATCCACAGTGGGACCATGTTGGCGGCTTGCCATGGGTTCTGAAAACATTTGATGTTGGAGAATATTGGAGTAATGGCGTTGCTCGATCCAGGGCGTTTTACAAACGGCTTCTCATCGCAGTGGACGTAGCTGACCTTGACGAGCAAGTTGGTGTGGCTGGATCTGAAATTATCGAGTCAGGTCCCTGTTCTCTTTCAGTATTGAGTCCTTCAGTTAGGGAAAACTCTTTGAAGTTGGTTTCAACGCAAGAAGTCAGCGGGAAAGATTTGAACAACCGGTCATTGGTGACCAGATTGGATTGTGGTCAACATTCGTTGCTCTTTACCGCTGACGCTGAGCGAGAAGTCTTAGAAGAGTTGCAACACTTGTCTCATGGGCATTCAGCAACGATTGTGAAAGTTCCGCATCACGGAGCGAAGAGTTCGCTGCAGGATGAATGGATTAATCAGATCAAGGCTGAGGCGATGGTGGTTTCGGTTGGATCGCATAATCGCTATGGCCATCCAGCTAAAGAGGTGGTTGCCGCCTATGCCCATCGAGGTCTTCCTCTCTATCGGACAGATCAGGATGGCGCTATTATCATTGAGGCTTCTTTGGAATCACCAGATCTACGTATTCGAACGACTCAACAGCAGCAATTGGTCCCGGTTGCTCTCAGCGATAATATCTGGAGTCAAGAATGGGCAAACTGGCAACGTCTATGGAATTGAAAGAGATTGTGAGTGATGCTGGTGCTTGAGACGGCAGAGAATTTTAACGTCTAATTAAAACTATTCATGGCTCTCTCGCGCTTGCTTATAGGTCTTTGTTCCGAGGAGGAACAAATGGTTGGAGGAAGGGTGAGATGCACACGTGATGGTAAAGGGACCCAATATAATGTCTGTTTGTTAGCTGAGTTCTGAGTCTTACTAAAGATTATCCAAAATTCCATCATGCGCCTCGGTCGGTACCGGGGCGGAATCGTCTGCTTCAGCATTATTGTCTTTTACACCCACCTTCTCTGGCGTTTCTTCTTCGGTTGTTAGATTTTGTGTAGTTTGGAGGAGAGACTTCAAAAATTCATCTCGGATTTGATCCAATAATGATTGTGGGGTTTCTTCCTGAGAATTGGGTTTGTCTAAAGAATCAACCAAGGTTGAGAGCAGAGTTGGCAACCGTTTAGCTAAGGTATCTGGGTTTATCTGAAGTTGTTCTTGCGTCTTCCGGATGCGTTCTAGAAAATTCTCAATCGTCGACGCTTGCCCTGTAGTGATTCCTCTTTCTCGAAATGGCTGTGAGGCTTCATTGCCTTGCGCAGTCAGTACTGTCGAGCGAGCGGCTACAGAGACTCTCGTTTCTTGACGGAAAAAGAGAGCGGCAGTTGAAAGGGTATCGAGGTCGCCCAATGATAAAGCGGTTTCCCCGCCATTCCCAGTGCTCAAGTCATTAAAAAGATCCTGAGCCGTCTGGATAAATGCTTGAATATCGGCCAGTTCTTGTTCATTCAGGTCGCCTTCAACCAAAAGGGAGAAGTCTGATTGAAGTGAGGTGTTTGATTGTTGATTGCGAATATTCACCGCCTGTTCTTCCGTCAATCCTTGAGCGTTATAGGAGTCAAAAGAAAACCGGCTCTCCGATCCAATGGAAATCGACACTCGATCACCTTCCGCCGTAAGAAAACTGAGTTCAGATGTGGTCGAGGTCTCGGCCCGTGCCTGGAATTGCTGGGTCTTCAACACATTATGGCTGTTGGAAGAAATTTGTTGAAAGTTGGGGAGCTGGCTCAGGATATTCGAAATAGAGGACATCGTGATTTCCTTGTGAGATTGAGAGAGATTGATAGCAGTTAGAGAATGTATCGGTTTTAAAAAACGGATTCTGAATACCGAAACCGTTGATGCCTGCTCGTTTAAGCTTATGTTTTATTTGGAGTGAAATAGAGTCTGTGTGTCCACACTCTCAATTAAGGTGTTGATAGAAGAGCTGTCCGGCTCGTCCCGGCAGCACCGAAAAGTTGTTGAATCATACTCCTTGGTACTTGAGTAAGACAGGATTTACTTGACTTAATTTTGCGTGGGATTCTGAAGTGCTTCAAATATTGGGCGTGTATTGGGGAGAGGTTCCCATTGGAGGATGGTGAGGGAGTCGTTGACATAGACGGGGTGGCGCATGCCGTTGAGGACGCTGGTGATGCCTGGGGTGCTGGCCACTGTCCAGAGAGTTTTTTTGGAAAAGGATTCTTTGCGTTTGTCTACTGGTAGCAAGGGATCAATCACTTCTTTAATTTCAGAAAGTTTCTTGGCACTTTTGTGCGCGGCTTCCATTCGCATGATTTTTAAAAGGGCAACGAGTTCTGGGACGTATTTGTCTCGCCAGGATTGCCAAATTTGTTCTTCTTCTTTTCGTCCGGTGAAATGCTGGGTAAGTAGTTGGAACACTCGATTCACATGAGGCGCAATCGTTTGCGATTCGATTTGATCCCAATGCTCTAAGTTTTGGACGGACTCCCGGATGCGGTTGAGTTCCTCAGCCCAGTTGAAATAATCAAGCGGTGAGGCACCTTTGTCTGGTGGAGGAATATTGGGTCCAAGAACTTGTTTGTAGTCATTCTCAAGTGCGGCTACTTTGGGTTGTTGGGCTTCAAAATTAGTATTGGAGATTTCGGCTTGTGGATCTGCCAGGCGAATCATGCCGCTACCTTTTCCGGGAATAGCGTTCAGCGGGCGATTGACTAACACAGCGATCTCTTTCTCATTGGCAAGTGATAAGACAGTGTCTGAGTTGTCTTTTCCTGTGTTCTGGGTTAGGAGGGCACCGGCTTCAAAGAGGTTCATTGGTAGTTGAAGGACCCGGAAATGATGTGTTGTCTGGCCAGCTTGTTGTGCGGCCGCTTCGGCGGCTTTGAGCATGTGTGACAGAGATGTGGCTTCGGGATTATCCGATTTGGCGGTACAGGTATTTGAGGAGACGCCATAAAATTGGATGCGCCCTGCAGCGACCTGAGCTTCGAAGTAGGCAAAGGCTTGTTCCAGCCGGCGATAGAATTCTTGTCTGAGATCTCTTAATTGGATGGCGTTGATCGACAGATTGCGCGTCTTGGCATCTGATAGAAAATATTCCGGGTTGTGGAGGAGGCAGGCATCTAATGTCGCCAGGCCTAACCGGTCGAGTGACATTGTGAGTTGCTCTTCTAAAAAATCAGGATGGAGACAATGCCAAATGCCCTCCCCATATTTCACTATTTCTGGGAATGGCTTGCCGGCTTGTTCTCTGGATTCGGCTCGTACCAGATTGTTCCCTTGTACGTATCCGATTTTGGAGACGACGATAATTTCTTCTCGAGTAATAAATCGTTTGGCAATAAGATCTTTGATGACAGTTCCCACCAAACGTTCGCTTTGGCCATCGGTATAATTCGTCGAGGTATCGATGAGATTGCAGCCTTCTTGGAGGGCTTTTTCTAGTGCGTTTCGATGATCGTCGACACCCAGGCTAATGCGATAGCCGCCAAAACCGATTCGGGATGTGGTGAGGCCAGTCGATCCCAACGCGGTATAGCCATGTGAAGATGGGCGTCCTGTTCGAGCACTTGCTAAGATATTGGCCACGTAGGTTCCGGTGCCTTGTGGCGTGGCATGCCCCGGCAGGCCGTCTGTGGTGAGGGTTTGCCGTGGGGCTCCTGTTTGCGTTGCGGCCCCTTGAGGATGTTGGAGTGCGGATGGTACGGATTCCGGATCAGTGATTGGCGCCTGGCACGCAAAGTTTTTACAGATATATAGGGCGGCTTTTCCATTCACAGATGTCTTTCCAATCAAGAGAGGATGAGACGTTTCCACGTCTGAGTCTTGATGGTAGGCCATAATACGATAGGGAATGAAACAGCTGTTCACGGCCATTTGGAGTTGTGTGTAGGACTTCGTATCGGTGCCGCAAACGAGGGCCAATTCTATTGGCCCTCGGAGCAAGAGGTCGACGACCATCAGGCTCTTGGGGAATCCCCGAGGCACTTGACCAATTTGTTGGCCATAGGCTCTCACGGCGTTTGTGGCGGCGGTCCGAAAATCTTCTCGGTCAAAGTGGAAAGAGAGCCGTGCGAGAACGGATGCGGCCACAGCATTGCCACTCGGTGTGGCACCATCAGCTCCTTCTCGCCCTCGAAGAATGAGGGTTTCATGGTCGACAGCGGTGGTAAAAAATCCACCATGCTCGCGGTCTTCAAAATCTTCGACAAGTCGTTCGCCTAACGCGACCGCTTCATGGAGATATCGTTCAATGCCCGTGGCTTCATAGACTTCCAACATGGCCTCGGCTGCATACGCATAATCTTCCAGGCACGCATTCAAATGGGCCTTGCCGTTCCGGTAGGTTCGCCATAAATGGTTTTCTGGCCTCGACAATGTGGTGAGAAGAAAGTCTGCCGCTCGGATGGCGCCGTCAAGATAAGGTTGATGATTGAACACACGCCCGGCTTCAGCCATCGTGCCGATCATCATGCCATTCCACGCGGTGATGATTTTGTCATCCAGCCCAGGTGGAATACGTTTCAGGCGAGCTTCGTAAATGAGAGGATGAACGCGATCAACCGTGCTTTGTAATTCTTCTGATGAACAGCCTAATTCTTTTGCGACGGCTTCGAGCGATTTGGGTGTACGAGGAATGCTGGTTTTTTCCCAATTCCCTTCCTCGGTAATGTCGTAATAGGCACAAAATCTTTTGGCATCTTCTTCATCCGTCACGACTTCCCGAATCTGCTCTGGTGTCCAGACAAAAAACTTGCCTTCCACACCTTCACTATCTGCATCGGTAGCTGAATAGAATCCGCCTTCAGGCGCAGTCATTTCTCTGAGGATATAATCCAACGTCTCTGTAGCCACTTGTCGGTAGCGTTTCAACCCGGTCGCTTGAAAGGCTTCCACATATGTGCGGGCGAGCAAGGCGTTGTCGTACAGCATTTTCTCAAAGTGCGGGACCAGCCATTCATCGTCGGTGGAATAGCGTGCAAACCCTCCACCGATATGGTCGTACATGCCACCTGTAGCCATGCCATCTAGGGTCTTGGTGACCAACGTCAGAATTTTTTCCTGTTGACTCCAATGATACTGACGAAGCAGGAAGGAGAGACCTGTCGCCGGCGGAAATTTGGGCGCGCGGCCAAAGCCACCGTAGCGGGCGTCGAAATCATGCGCAAATTGTTTAACTGCGCTTTCAATATCAGCTTCACCGACTGCCAAGGGGGAAGCTGGTTGTAATGCCGAACGCAGTTTAGAAGTGAAGCGCTCGGCTTGTTGTACAATGTTCGATTGATCTTTGGTCCAGGCCTCGCCAATGTTGGTCACAATTGACCCAAAGCCAGGTCTTCCCCATTTATCTGTAGGTGGGAAATACGTTCCCGCAAAAATCGGCTCTTGATCAGGAGTGAGAAACACCGTCATTGGCCAACCGCCATGCCCCTGGTTCATGGCGGTGGTGGCCTGCATATAGATTTCATCGATATCCGGTCGTTCCTCACGATCGACCTTGATATTGATAAAATATCGATTCATCAAATCGGCAATGGCGTCATTTTCAAACGATTCTCGCTCCATCACGTGGCACCAGTGACAAGCTGAATAACCAACCGACAAGAGGATGGGTTTGTTGTTCTCTTTGGCCTGTTTAAGTGCGTCCTCACCCCATGGGTGCCAATCCACCGGATTGTGCGCATGTTGCAAAAGATAAGGACTGGTTTCGTGAATCAGTCGATTGGGTTGGCGGTCGTTTGAAGTATTACTCATGAAAAGTCGATGATCCCATCGTTGAATTCTTTAATGGTGAATGCCAAATTTCTATAAAATTCACTGGGAACGGCTATTTTTTTTCACCCAGGCTTCGCTCGTACAGGAGAACTTTCCATCCATCAGATTCGGAAATAAAGCCATTTGGTTGAACAACTGGTAGCATGCCTGTTCCAGGGACTCGACCCGTTTGTCCCATACTGCCATTTTTGAGGACCCACATCATTTCACCAGGGGTGCGGTATTTGTTGAATTTGGGGTTTGTGAAATTTCGTGGTTGAATAGGCAAATTTTTCGCTCCGGCTCCATCCCCTTTGCCTTCGGCTCCATGACAACTGATGCAACCTCCTCGTCCCAAGAAAATTTCCTTGCCCTCGGCCAGTATCTCCGGTGTGGCTTCGAACGGTGACTTGGTGGCTTTGGCTTTACCGCGTTCAATGGAAGGCACACGGGAAATTTTAATATTAAATTCTCCTCCTGCGGTGCCGTATCCGGCAGGGTTTGCCGCTAAAGACGGGAGAGCGGGGGTTAATACGAGAAGCATGCTCATCAGGTAAGCCTTGTGTGTCATCAAATCCTCCTTAAAGGTCTATGCGGTGACTGGAAAAGTCAGGATAAATAGGCTTTGACATAATTCGTTGAATAGTCTTGTGCTTTCACGGAAAAGGAGCAAAGATTGGCAGGATAGCAAGCTCTCTAAATATTGGGCAATGCCTGGTTTTCCTTTTATGTAAGGTGGGCTAATTGCGTAAGGCTAGTCTAATTAGGCAGTGATGATTATGGTAGACTAGCCCATTTGACGATATGAGTCTCCTTAGAATGACTGAGAGAACGTATGGCCTTAAATAATCACAATCGGAAAAAGTTTGTCACTGGGATGACACGCCGTATTGCCCAACTTCGTGCGCAGACGGAACTCAGTTTGGATTTTGCAATTGAAACGATGTTTCAGGAACGAATGGAATCTTACTTGCGTGTGGAAGAGGGCTTACTTGAAGTGGATCGAATGTTGGTTCTGGTTGAGGAGGAGGTCGAGGGGATTCAGGAAGTCAACGCGGCCCAGCGATTGGAATCAAGACTGGAATTTATTGAGGATCGTTTTGAAGAATTTGAAAGTGAAATTCGACAGCGTCCCCGTCGGCGACGGAATAAAATCAACCTGTTTAATTTTTTTAAAGCCGCAGCTGGCAGTGGTGGAGAACCGATGGCCCCGGCAGGAGAAGTCCGATCTGCCATTCAAGCATTCGAAATTTTAGAAATTGAATTTGGGGCATCGTTGCCGGTGGTGACGCGAGCGTTTCGGGAACGAGCGAAAAAACTTCATCCGGATAGTCGAAAAGGCGACAGAAGCTCTGAGCCTGAACTCCGTAAGATCATCGAAGCCTATCAATATCTTAAAACGGAATATTTTGGTACGGGCGGAGAAGGATCGTCATCCGGTCCGTTTTAGGTTATTGAAAGAGGAGCTTGCAAAGCTCCGTTTCAGTTCCAAGAGTTTCCAAGGCCATATCGTTTCGCCTTTGTGGCTTACAGTAATTGGTTGACAGTTTCTGGGGGGCGGGCAAGGATGACTTGGTTGCCTTTTTGGACAAGGGGGCGTTGGATTAAATCTGGTTGTTTGATCATGATGTCTAAGAGCTCGTCATCCGTGAATTGGGATTGGGCGAGATTCATTCGTTTATAAATGTCTTCTTTCTTGCGTATTACCTCAGAAGATTTAAGACCGGCTTTTTTCAAGAGCCCTTTGAGCTTGGATTTGGAAAAAGGTTTTTCATAATAATTGATCGCTGTGAATGGCTGGCCGCTTTCCTCAACTAATTTGATGACCGTCCGGCATGTAGAGCAGGTAGGCTTTTGATAAATGGTAATTTCAGACATATCTTACATCTCCTTTGACGATGAGCGGGCTATTCTTGTAATCTTGACCTCCTTTTTGAGGCCATGCTACAAGCTGTTCCGTTTGGAAACTGAAAGCAGTGTGTGACAATTTAATGAGTTAGGAAACCTGAGTAGGATGAGCGACGCAATATTACCACAAGAAGAATTTCATTGTGCGACGCAAACCGAGAGAACCTTAAAGGATTTACGTACGAAACGTAAAGGTCAGCCTGTCTATGTGATTGGTCATGAGGATCGGTATAAAGGACAAGAGGCTGTTTTTGAATTTTTTAACGTTCGACTGGCTGTCGTGAAATTTCTTGACGAGAAAACGTTGGGGTATGATCCCTTGGATTTATTGCTTCCCTGTGAAATTAATGATGAAGGGGTCGCCTTCTTTGAAATCCGCTATTGTGAGATGTGTGACCAACTTTTTCCGTTGACATCAGAAGAATTCCATCAAGCTGATGAGCGGTATGAATGTCCTGAGTGCTCGCCATAAAGCTTGGTTTCCTATCGTATTCTTCTTCGCGTATTAATCCTTTCTGTTTTGTGTCTTTAGGTCTTTCTTTTTTTCATCACTGAAGAATTCCCTGTTGGTTGCGTCTTTGCCGCGCTACCTGACAGAGGTCTCCTGATCAGTGGAATGAAAGAATTCCTGGTTGTAGCTTTAGACTAAACCGTCGCCCCATCTGAGTTTTGTCCGAAGCACTTCGAAATAACTTCGACCGGGAAAGCGAATGAGTTGGGTGCGATGTTCGGACGCGCGAATCTCCACAATATCACCTGTGAAGATTTCTTCTCCCTCTTGGCCATCAACAGTTGCCATTGCACCTTCCTGACTGGTGAGCTGAATGCTTATAGAGACATTACTCGGAGAAAGGAATGGCCGGTGAGACAAGGTATGTGGACAGATAGGGTTAATGAGGAGAGCCTCGAGGGCTGGATCTAAAATCGGTCCATTGGTTGAAAGTGAATAGGCTGTCGAGCCTGTAGGCGTAGAGACTATGAGTCCGTCGCTTTGCATGTTGGTCATGAACGCATCATTGACGGAAACTGAGGTAGCAATCATTCTTGCCAAATGTCCTTTGCTCACAACGACATCGTTTAAAGCGGTATAGGTCCCGATGATGTGGCCGGCTCGTCGAATGTGAACAGCCAGCATTAAACGAGTGTCTAATTGAAATTCCTCCGAGAAAATTTTCTCTAAGGCCTTTGGGAGATCATCAAAGATGATTTCAGTCAGAAACCCAAGACCACCCATATTGACTCCTAATATAGGGATACCTCGTTCTTCCACGAGGCGTGCCCCACTTAACATGGTGCCGTCGCCCCCTAGAACAATGAGGAGGTCTGCATGTTTGGCGATGCGTTGTCGTTCCGGGCAAGATGGTGATGGGGGCATATCGTTGGAATCAAGAAGGACGTTTTTCTGATGAATTCGTAGCCAATCCTGAACTTGGGCGACATGTTGACGCATGTTTGGCGCAGAAGGTTTTGTGAGGATGCCGATTGTTTGGAAAGGTGCCATGACTTTTGAGGGGTGGCCTAGCTAAGAAACACGATGGTAGTCTCTTGGTGAAGCTGATAGCAAGGGTTGAATGTCTTCAAGCTACTAGGCAAAAATTTCCTCATTACCAAAGCTTTCTTTGAACCAATTTTATTGGTAGAGTTTGTAATAACTCACCTTAGGTTTTCCCTATGAATCATCGTGTCTTGCTTGACAGTTTTAGGGGGGCAGGGATAGACTGAAATGATGAATTTTCCTCGTCATTTGTGTTTGTTCTCAATGCGTTGGTGAGCGAAAAGTTTCGCATATCATTCGGCTAGAGGAGGTACAATGTTCGAACGATTTACGGATCGTGGTAGAAAGATTATCATCCTTGCTAGAGAAGAAGCGGAACGGCACCAAAACGACTATTTAGGTACCGAGCATCTGGTTCTGGCTATTCTTCGCGAGTCAGATGGCATTGCCCTGATGATCATCAAAAAGATGGGGCTTTCGCCTGAACAAATTCGATTAGAAATTGAACGAAATCTTCCTGGTGGCGGGACCACTGTCACCTTTGGAGAAATTCCCTTCAGCCCCCGTGTCAAAAAAGTGATTGAATATGGTGTCGAAGAAGCTCGTCTCTTGGGGCACAACCACATTGGCAGCGAGCACTTACTTCTTGGCCTACTTCGAGAAGAAGAGGGCATTGGCGGGAAAGTGTTGCGGAGTTTGGGAGCAAATCTTCTCACTGCGCGACAATTGACTGTCACATTTTTGCGGAAAACGGGGACCAGAGAGCGAGATAAAAAAAGCAGCACTCCGGCATTAGATGAATTTGGAAGAGATCTTACCCAGCTTGCACAAGAGGGAACGCTTGATCCTGTTATTGGGCGAGCAGATGAAATTGAGCGTGTCCTCCAAATCTTGAGTCGCCGAACTAAAAATAATCCAGCACTCATCGGTGAATCTGGTGTTGGTAAAACAGCTATTGTAGAAGGGCTTGCTCAGCGAATTATTGGATTGGATGTTCCCGATAATCTCTTGAATCGTCGAGTTATTGCCTTAGACCTTGGTTCTCTCGTCGCTGGCACCAAATATCGTGGTCAATTTGAAGAGCGTCTGAAAGTTGTCATGAAAGAAATTTCTCAGGCTGGCAATATCATCTTATTTATTGATGAGCTTCATACTCTGGTCGGAGCTGGCGCGGCAGAAGGTTCTATTGATGCCGCTAATATGTTGAAGCCAGCATTGTCTCGTGGTGAAATTCAATGTATTGGCGCGACCACGCTGGATGAATACCGCAAGCATATTGAAAAAGATGGTGCTTTAAAACGCCGTTTCCAATCGATCCATGTACAGCCTCCTTCTGTAGAAGAAACAATTAGTATCATTCAAGGTTTACGTGATCGGTATGAAGAGCATCACGGTGTAGATTATACGGATGAAGCGGTTGAAGAAGCGGTCAAGCTAACTGATCGTTACATTACCGACAGATTTTTACCTGACAAAGCGATTGACCTTATTGATGAAGCTGGTTCTCGCGCAAAATTGTTGACCTATGCGCTTCCACCGGAATTAAAATCACTTGATCAAGAACTCAAGCGTGTGGCTCGTGAGAAAGAAGTAGCTATTGGCTTGCAGAATTTTGAAGAAGCGGTGAAGTTCCGAGAAGAAGAAGAAAAATTTAGAAAACTATTGGATGATGCCAAGCAAGATTGGAAGAAAAAACAGGAGAAAAATCGACCTGTGATTTCCGGTGAAGATGTTGCGTATGTTGTCTCAAAAATCACAGGCATTCCTCTCTTTAGATTAGAGGAAGAGGAATCCGAAAAACTCCTGCATATGGAGGATTACCTTCATAAGAGAATTGTTGGACAAGAGGAAGCCATCTCAGCTATTTGCCGCTCCATCCGTCGTTCTCGTGCTGGCCTGAAGGATGTGAAGAAGCCTATCGGGTCCTTTATTTTCTTAGGGCCGACTGGTGTTGGGAAGACAGAATTAGCGCGAGCGTTAGCGGAGTTTCTGTTTAATACCGACGATGCGTTGATTCGTGTCGATATGTCTGAGTATCAAGAGAAGTTCACAAGCTCTAGACTGTTTGGGGCCCCTCCTGGCTATGTCGGTTACGAAGAAGGGGGGCAATTGACGGAAAAAGTAAGGCGTCGTCCTTATTCAGTTGTCTTGTTCGATGAAATCGAAAAAGCGCATCCCGATATTTTCAATGTGTTGTTGCAAGTGCTTGATGATGGTGTTCTGACAGATAGTCTTGGCCGAAAGGTCGATTTCAAAAATACGATTTTAGTGATGACCTCGAATATCGGAACTCGTTTTATCCAAAAAGGTGTGTCGCTTGGTTTCCAGCGTGATGTGGAATCTGAGAATACCTCTCGAGTAAAGGGAGAAGTCTTGAGTGAATTAAAACGGAATTTCAGTCCGGAGTTCTTGAATCGTCTTGACGAAATGGTGGTCTTCCATCAACTTACAAAAGAACATCTGTTCAGTATCATTGATATTCTCATTGGAGAGTTGAATGCCCGATTAGTCGAGCGAGGAATACATTTAGACGTGAGCGAAGAAGTGAAGCAATGGCTCATTGATGAAGGTTTTGAATCACAATATGGCGCTCGGCCACTTCGGCGGACGATTCAACGCTGTTTAGGCGACCCTCTGTCGGAAGAACTTATTAAAGGTCGCTTTAAAGATGCCAAAAAAATTAAAGTTACCCTTACCGATCAGACACCAAGTTTCATTGAGGAAGAAGTATTAGCAAGTGTGTGATTGGAAGTAAGCGAGACGTGACTCTAAACAAGGCCCTCAGGACGTCAAGTTCTGGGGGTCTTGTCGTTTTTGTAAAAGGTTTTTCAAAGGAAACTTATCCATTGATATTAGGCATTGAAACATCATGCGACGAAACAGCCGTTGCCGTATTGGATAGTGAAGGGCATATTCTGTCGAATATTCTCGACTCTCAAATCGAGATGCATGCTCCATTTGGGGGAGTTGTCCCTGAATTAGCTTCTCGTCGTCATATGGAACGATTAGAAGCTCTGACCAACGAGGCCTTGGCTCGCGCATCGCTTTCTCTTGCTGAGATTACAGGCATTGCCGTCACCAATCGACCTGGTCTAGTCGGGGCGCTCATTGTGGGAGTCAATTTTGCCAAAGCATTAGCGTATTCTCGGAATATTCCGTATGTCACGGTGAATCATTTGGAGGGGCATCTCGCATCAGCCTGGTTAACCAATTCTGAAATGGCCATTCCAGCGATGGTACTGGTGGCCTCTGGTGGTCATACACATTTGGCATGGGTTCCCAAGCGAGGAGAATGCCAATTTATTGGTTGGACATTGGATGATGCCGCGGGAGAGGCTTTCGATAAAGGCGCAAAAATGTTGGGTTTGTCCTATCCCGGTGGGCCCGCTATTGATGCTTTAGCTAAAGAGGGCAATCGACGAGCGGTTTCCTTTCCACGACCTCTATTACATAGTGGTGACTTCACATTTAGTTTTAGTGGGTTGAAAACTTCACTCCTCTATTACTTGAAAAATACAAAAATATCACAAAATACCCAGTTGCCTCTGGCTGATATTGCGGCGAGTTATCAAGAAGCTATTGTGGACGTCTTGGTTGAAAAACTCTGTCGTGCGGCACATCAATATGATGCAAAAGCGATCTCGGTTGTGGGAGGAGTTGCAGCTAATTCTCGCTTGAGAGAGAAGCTTGAAGAGCAGGCGGTAACAAATGGCTTACATTTGACCTTGCCGTCGCGTTCATTGTGTACTGATAACGCTGCTATGATTGCTGCCGCAGGACTGGAAAAACTGAAACGAGGGGAGTTCGCATCTTGGGAAGAAGATGCTCTCTCGACAGTGCAATGTAAGAATGAATTTGTTGTGAAAATGGCAGTATCCATTTGAGCTTTTGGTACTAATTAAAAAGGAAACAGGCCATTCCACAGGTACTCGGTCATCTTCAAGGATTAAAAGCCAATTTTGTAGGCCGTATCGAACGCCTGTATCGTCGACGCATTCCTCCTGAAAAAGTCGTCACGTTAGATGTTGCTCGTGAATGTGCGGACTTAACGTTTGAAACTCGGCGTCAAATTGGATTGTTGATTAATCGACAAGGTCAAATAGAATCCGTCATCATTGGCAACGACCATGAATTAGAGATTCCCCACTTATCGAGGACTCGTTCGGGTCTTCGGCTGTTGCGTGGGGTGCGGTTGGTCCATACCCACCTGAAAAATCAACCGCTGACGCAAGATGACCTTACGGATTTGGCACTTCTTCGGTTAGATTTAATTATGGCACTAGGTGTCGGAAAAGCCGGCGGGCTGCAAGATGTCTATGTGGCTCATAACGTGGCCAATTCTTCGAAAGAACAAGGGTATAAACAATTGCAGCCTTGTGCTTTCCAGTCGTTTGAGATGAATTGTCATGACTTTATCCTGTCGTTGGAGCAGGACATTTTTAAAGGGTGCCAGGTATCTAAGGAGGGGATTCGGGAAGGGCGTGCTCTGTTGGTGAGTGTGGGAACAGGCCATGTGGCCTTTCAACAGGAACGGCTTGATGAACTTCAGGAATTAGTTCGGGCGCAGGATGTTGAAGTCTTGGGATGCGTGACACAGCGTCCAGGGTCTATTCATCCTAAGTATGTTGTCGGTTCAGGAAAAATGAAAGATTTAGCAATTCAGGCGTTACAATCTGGAGCGGACCTGTTGATTTTTGATCAAGATCTGACTCCAGCACAGGTTCGGGGCATTTCTGAAATTACAGATATCCGGGTGTTAGATCGTTCGCAAGTCATTCTTGATATTTTTGCTAAACGGGCACATTCCCATATCGGAAATATTCAAGTAGAGTTGGCCCAATTGCGCTATCGGTTACCTCGATTAGCACAGTCGAGCACGGCCTTTTCTCGTTTGGCTGGTGGGATTGGAACTCGGGGGCCTGGAGAAACGAAGTTAGAAACGGATCGTCGCCGGATTCGTGAACGTATTCAGCATTTAGAGCGAGATCTCACGTCTATTGAGCAAGGCCGTCAAGAGCAGCGGAAGCGCCGAGTGAAACGCGGGTTACCTGTGGTTTCTATTATCGGCTATACCAATGCTGGAAAATCCACCCTGTTCAATACCTTGACGGCTAGTGACGTATCGGTGAAAGATCGTGTCTTCGAAACGTTAGACACGGTCAGTCGGAGTTGGCGTCTTCCAAACCTTGGAGAAATTATTCTAACCGATACCGTTGGGTTTATTCGAGACCTACCTAGAGATTTGGTTGCAGCATTTCAAACGACCTTACAAGAGTTACAAGAAGCCGATGTGCTTATTCATGTCATTGATGCCCATGGAGTGAACCCGGAACAGCACATTACGGCCGTTGAACAGATATTGGTCGAGTTAGGTCTGCAAGATATTCCCTGCCTTCGGTTTTTCAATAAAGGGGATCTTATTGATCTTGAAACTATGCAGGGATTATGCAGTCGATATGAAGGGATTGGTGGTTCGGCATTGGAGGAGACGTCTCTTCAGGTGATTCAGCACAAGATGAGCCATTTGCTCTTAACCCTCCAGAAGCCCATGTCTCACTTTCAAGAAGTACAGACGATAACAATGCACGAGGATGTGCCTTCGGCTCATCGCATTGGATGAAAAAAGTGGTGCTTCGAAGCGGTTCTCGAAAAATTGTTTCTCGCTCACAAACGTCTCATGCCGCTGCGAAAAAACGTGTAGCTCGGATATTGGCAATATTAGAGCAATCAATTCCCGATGCCACTGTCGCATTGGATGCCTCCAATCCCTTTGAGTTGTTGGTGGCGACTATTCTGTCTGCACAATGTACAGACGAGCGTGTGAATCAAGTGACTCCGAATCTTTTTGCTCGCTATCGTACAGCAGAAGATTTTGCGAAGGCTGATCAGGTTGAATTGGAGTTGCTCATTAAGTCTACGGGATTTTTTAAAAGCAAAGCGCGGAATCTCATTGGATGCGGAAACACATTAGTGACAGAGTTTGATGGTAGAATCCCAGAGTCAATGGAAGAGTTGACTCTGTTGCCTGGTGTGGGGCGCAAGACGGCAAATGTCATGTTAGGGAATTTTTTTGGGGAGCCGGCTGTTGTTGTTGATACACATGTGAAGCGAGTGGCCAACCGGCTTGATTTGACGACAAGCCAGGATCCAACCAAAATCGAAGAAGATCTCCAATCCCTTATACCGCAATCTCAATGGACTCTTGGAGCGCAGCGTATTTTGTTGCATGGGCGGCATGTATGCCAGGCTAGAAAGCCAAATTGTGACAAATGTTTGCTATATGACAATTGTGCATGGGAAGGAAAACAAAAGATTACATGAAAAGCATGACGGGGTTTGGTAAGCGGGAAACACTTTCGCAGGGGACGATGGTAGGGGTCGAAATTCGATCAGTCAATCACCGATTTTGTGAAATCGTTGCGCGTCTTCCCAAAACGTTCTCGAGTATGGAGCTTGGCTTAAAAGAACAGGTCAAAGAGGTCTGTGAACGAGGGCGTGTAGAGGTTCTGGTGACGGTCAATGGCGGAGGAACTGCCACAAAAAAAGTGGTCCAATTCGATCAAGATCTGGCTCGTCGGTACATTCAAGGGTTGAAAGGGTTGCAGCGTGAATGTCAATTGAGTGGAACCGTCGATGTGAATGTTGTTGCGGGTTTTCGGGATCTATTTTCGGTGAATGAAGAGTCCGCGCCGGTCAAAGATATGTCCGTAATAGTCACGGGGCTGACCAAAAAAGCGCTAGGCGATTTAGAAAAAATGCGAAAGAAAGAAGGAGCCGTCTTACAAAAAGATCTGACTCAACGACTTTTTGCCATCGAAGGTCGTCTCCGTACCGTTCAACAGCGGATTCCTTTGTCGTTGCAAGCCTCTAGTGTGCGCTTGCAAGGGAGGGTTGCAAAATTACTAGAGGGGCATTCGGTCAATATGGATCGGGTGGCCCAAGAAATTGCCATGTTGGCCGAACGCTCTGACGTGACGGAAGAGCTTACCAGACTGAATAGTCATGTGGCCCAATTCCGTACAGCCTTGAAAGCCAAAGTTCCTGTTGGCAAACGATTGGATTTTCTTCTTCAAGAAATGGGTCGTGAAGTCAATACGATTGGGTCTAAGGCGAATGATGGGGATATTTCAGCAGAGGTTGTCGAATTAAAAAGTGAATTGGAAAAAATCCGAGAACAGGTTCAAAATATTGAATAATCTGTTTCAGAAATTCTCGGTTAAGAAGTAAGGCGATATGTCTGTAGAGGGGAAGAAACTCTTATTCGTGGTATCTGGACCTTCAGGGGTGGGTAAGTCGACGCTTTGTCGGCATATTTTACAGGATATTCCAGAGATTCGTTTGTCGGTGTCATGTACCACACGTCCACCACGTTCCGGGGAAACGGATGGAAAAGAATATCGGTTTATCCCCGAAGACGAATTTCGTACAAAAATTGAGGAACGTGCCTTTGCGGAATGGGCTGAAGTCTATGGCCGATTGTATGGGACTCCTTGGAAAGAATTAGAACAAGAATCTGGAATACATACTGATATATTATTGGATATCGATGTGCAAGGTGCTCGCCAAGTGATGATGACATTACAGAAGGCCGTGACAATTTTTATTCTTCCCCCATCGCTGGAAACCTTGAGGATGCGGTTGGCCGGGCGAGGAACGGATTCTTCTGAAGAGCAAAATCGGCGGTTTCAACAATCGCAGGATGAAATGAGCAGTTATTCTGAATACCAATATACGATTCGTAACGAGACCTTGGAGCAAGCGATACAGGAATTGCGAGCCGTCATCGTGGCTGAACGCGTGAAAACCGCACATATAGAGCCTGCACATGTTTTTCGATAATGACTGCAATGATAAGGTATAGTACGCTACACTCAAAGAGTGAATCATTTACTGTGATAGAAAGGATGAGGTGAGTCGATGGATGCATTATCGTTATTGCCCCAACATCATCAAAAAGACTTTGATTCCCGCTATCGGATCGTGTTAATTGCCGCCCAACGGGCCAAACAATTAGTGCGAGGCGCAGAATCTAAGGGGGCGAGTAAATTTTCGAAAGAAACGTCAATGGCGCTTGAAGAAGTGTTGGGGGGAAGTGTGCCGTATTTAATGGGACAGGATGCAAAAGATGCGATTCGGGAAGCAAAAATGGCGAATCAGCGGCCAATTGACCCGGCTCTTTATGCACAGCCTGATGAAAATGCCCAAGAAATAAAAAAAGAATTGAGTGTATACATTGATGACACTGCTCAACATGGGGTTTCCGAGGTTGAACCTTCATCTGAAGGATAATCGGAGTTAGGGGGCAGCGATGTCATCTTCTCGGTTGGCCGGTAAGCGACTGATTCTTGCAGTGACAGGGAGTATTGCCGCATACAAAGCTGTTGGACTCCTGCGTCTTTTGACTCAGCAAGGAGCTGAGGTACAAGTGGTGATGACGGAATCTTCCACACGATTCGTCGCCCCCCTCACTTTTGAAGTGTTATCAGGCTCGCCGGTGACCTGTGACTTGTTTTCGAGTCATCAGGATATGAAGCACCTTTCTTTGCCTGAACAAGCCGATTTGATGCTGGTTGCTCCGTGCACGGCTAATACTCTGGCTAAGTTAGCATTAGGTCTTGCTGACAATGTTCTAGGAACGATGGCGCTTACCCTGCAATGTCCAATGGTGATTTGTCCTGCCATGGATGGCGAAATGTGGTTGCATCCCACAGTGCAAGCGCATGCTAAAACCTTGAAGGACAGGGGGGCGACCATTGTTGAACCAGAGAAGGGAGAGCTGGCTTCTGGGCAATGGGGCCATGGGCGTTTGGCCACGGAAGAAAACATTCTGGCCACCTTACAAGGTATTCTGCAACCTCGAAGGGATTGGCGGGGTGAGCGAGTCTTGATTTCTGCTGGTCCTACACAGGAGCCCATTGACCCTGTTCGGTTTTTGAGCAATGGTTCATCTGGGAAGATGGGGTATGCCATGGCAGAAGCTGTTGCCGCACGAGGGGCCGAGGTCGTCTTAGTCTCAGGTCCAACTCATCTTGTGTGTCCTCAGGATGTGACGCGAGTAGCAGTGGTAACGGCCGATGAGATGTTGCAGGCCTTAACCGCGCGTTTTGATTGGGCCACGACGCTGATTATGGCTGCAGCGGTTGGAGACTTTCGAGCCCAAAAACCGTATTCTCACAAAATGAAAAAAGAACAATGGAATGGAGACGCACTTCCGTTAGAACGAACACCTGATATCTTGTTGGCACTTTCTGCTCAACGAACCCATCAACGTATGATTGGGTTTGCTGCCGAAACCGAGGATCTCATTGAACATGGACAAATCAAACTACAACGTAAGCAACTTGATATGTTAATTGCCAATCAGGTGGGTGGGGAACATTCTGCTTTTGGGAATGATTCCAATGAAGTCATTGTTCTTACATCCAATGCTGCCCCTTATCCGATCCCACGTGCGCCGAAACGTCATCTTGCTGAGACCCTCTTGGATTGCATCAAGAATCTTTCCACTTCTTCAAAATCCCAGCATTCCGTACCCTCTTCTACAACGTAATTCTTGTGCGGTGCCTTATTGGTACACCTGGTCCCACGAAAATGAAGTGGATTTTTTTAGGTTTCTCTTGCCAGAGAACTACTATTTCTAGGATTTACGGCCCTGTGTATGATGAAAATTGAAAAAAACTGCCAGGAAAAAGAAAAAACTTAACCTAATGGACCAGTCTGCCGATAAAGATAGATATGGAAGGATTTGTCATGAATATTCTTTTTTTAGGGTGGCTTGGTACCATCATTGTTGCGGTCTTCCGAAAAATCTAATCTCGCGTTCCGGTCTATCGCATCCTACTAAAGCCTGATATTCTTAATATTGCTCTGACCCGTTGCCTTCCTTCCCTTCCCAAATCTATTCCATTTATCTGTTCAGATACATTCTTGTATCTATATTGATATCGGGTTTTAAAATTTTGATAAGTTGTTTGTAATTCTAGCAAGTCCCACTCGTGCGAGACCTTTCCTTTTTTCTTCGATTAATCTTTAAAAAACAACGAATTGTTAATGCTATTCTGACTAAATTTCGAAGATTTTTCTGTTGGTATGTTGCTTGCTTAATCAAATTGAATTATGAACAGAGAAATTCAATGATTTCCTATTTTTTCCCCGTGACTTAATTAACCGCAAAGAGCTAGAATTCGCTTCAAACGCTTATTACTGTGAGAAAGTCAGGAAAAAATGGCAGAAATTTTTCCTAAATGAATCCATAGGGAGTTCGTTAGGGGTATGGAAAAGGCATGGCCTTAGAGAATACTTTGTTCAAGCCAAGAAAAAAAGGAGATGACTAACATGACAAAAACACAAGAGACAAACATGCTTCTGATATTGGTTGGTGGTTTCCTTCTTTTAGGTCCATCAACTGCCTTGGCAGACTCCGAGGTAAAAGGAGCGGTTCTCAACCTCTCAGGTAGTAAAAATTCTGTAAATGTTGGAATAGGAAAAGAGACAGAGTCAAATCTAAATTCAATAAAAATGGTCGATAGTGAGACGTCTGGCGTCATTGTCAATGCACCTCAAGGCAAGAACACAGTTAATGTGGGTATAGGCGAAAAAACAGAAGCCAACTTAGGTTCTATTAAGTTGGAAAATAGCAAAACAACTGGAGTGGTAACCAATACTCCTAAAGGCACCAACATGGTGAACGTGGCAATTGGTAAGGAGAGCGAAGCCAACCTGGGTGCGGTAAAAGTCAAGGGAAGTGAAGTAAAAGGAGCGGTGATCAATGCTCCGGTCAGTAAGACAATGACCAACGTATCAATTGGAAAAAAGACTGAAGCTAATCTGGGGGCGGTCAAAATTGAAGACAGCAATGTTGCAGGCGTTATTGCAAATACAGCAGTAGGAAAGGCCGTCACCAATGTGGCGATTGGGAAAGAGACCAAAGCTAATCTGGGCTCCGTCGATTTGAAGGGAAGCGAAGTAAAAGGAGCGGTCATTAATGCCCCAGTTGGTAAAGCACTCACCAACGTGGCCATCGGGAAAGACAGTACGGCCAATTTGGGATCCGCGAGCGTGGAAGATAGCAAGGTGAAGGGCGCGGTCGTGAATACCGCCATTGGACAGGCCGTCACGAATGTGGCCATCGGCAAGGGGACGAAAGCCAACCTGGGCTCAGCCGATCTCAAGGGGAGTGAAGTGAGTGGGGCAATTATTAATGCCCCAGTCGGCCAAGCACTCACCAACGTGGCCATCGGGAAAGACAGTACGGCCAATTTGGGATCCACAAGTCTGGAGAACAGTAAGGTAAAAGGTGCAGTGGTGAATATTGCAGGAGGAGCGGCAGTTACCAATGTGGCCATCGGCAAAGGAACGAAGGCCAATCTGGGCTCAACCAGCTTAAAAAGCAGTGAGGCAACAGGAGCAATCGTGAACACAGCGGTCGGGGCTGCGGTCACCAATGTGGCGATCGGGAAAGATAGTACGGCCAATCTTGGCGCAGTGAATATGGAAGGCAGCAAATTGAAAGGGACCGTGGTCAATACAGCGGCAGGCGGAGCCGTGACGAACGTGGCTATTGGTAAAAAGGCCAAGGCTAATTTGGCAGCGGTCAATATGGAAGGCAGTGAACTAGACGGAACAGTGATCAATACAGCAGCTGGGGGAGCGGTGACGAACGTGTCCATTGGAAAAGATACAAAAGCCAATCTCGCCGCAGTCAATTTGGAAGGCAGTAAATTAAAAGGGACTGTGGTTAATACGGCGGCAGGGGGAGCAGTAACCAATGTAGCCATTGGGAATAAATCCAAAGCTAATCTTTCGGCTGTCAACATGGAAAATAGCACCATGGATGGGAAAGTTGTGAATACGACTGCAGCTGGTGCGGCAACAAACGTGGCGATAGGGAGTAATGCCAAAGCCAATTTGAGTTCGGTCAACCTAGAAAACAGCAGTATGAAGGGTTCTATTGTGAATACGACGGTCACTGGGGCAGCCACCAATGTGGCAATAGGGAGTAACGCCAAGGCGAATTTGGGGTCAGTGAACCTGGAAAATAGCAGTTATAACGGGTCTATTGTGAATACGGTAACTGGAATGACTGCGACGAATGTCGCCGTAGGTTCTGGGAGTGAGGCGAATAATGGTTCGGTCGTGATGAAAAATTCAGGTGGCGGTGGCGGGGCTAATAACATTTCTGGGTCAGGGGTCGTCATTAATGATGTCAAAATTCCACTCAGTGGACTATCTGGGCAAAATGCCAATGTGGCTGTTGGGGGAAAGACCTCCAATAAAAATTCCGTGGTCTTTAAATAATCAGAAATCTTTTGAAGCCAACGAGTAAATAAAAGAGTATTGCCAGTATTTTCAATAACGAGAACGTCATTTCAAGAATTTAAATGATTGCAAATTTACTGAGAAATGTTTAAACAAAAAAACCATAGAAATTTCAATGACCTATACATTATTTCACGGCGATTCAGTCCTGGTATGCCCTTTGCTTTAAGCTAAAGTATTGCATTGATCATAAACATTCACAAGGAAGGTAGCTGAAATGAACATATATCTTAAACATTCAAACAAGGAGGCAATCATGCAAGCACAAATCAATCATTCACCAAAGGAGAGCAAAATGAAAACTGTTTTATCATTTGTCGTCGCGTTAATGTTGGTCAGCACACCTGTGGCATTTGGCCAATCAAACATCAAAGGGAAAGTCATCAACAACTCGAAGGTTGAAAAGTCGGCCAACGTAGCTATTGGCAAAGGTGCCACCGCCAATATGGGGACTATCAAAATTAAGAAGTCGAACATCAAAGGGAAAGTCATTAACAACTCCAAGGTGGACAAGTCAGCGAACGTAGCCATTGGTAAAGGTGCCACTGCTAATATGGGCTCGATCACGTTGGATAAGGCGAACGTCAAAGGGAAAATCATTAACAACTCCAAGGTTTCCAAATCAGCGAATGTGGCGATTGGCAAAGGCAGTGAAGCCAATATGGGATCCATTGTTGTAGAATAGTTGAAGAGTCCTTGAGAATGCTCTGCCTAGATGAGGGTTTTGCCTCATCTAGGCAGAACAGCCAAATAACGTTTGGGAAAAGAAAAATGCAAGAGATAAGGAGATTCCCATGAGAGCTAAAGTATGGATGACCGGGTTTTTAGCGATGGTGTTATTATTTGTTCTGCCGGTTTCTGGGTTAGTCTTTGCCGGTGATTTAGATGATGGTATTTCCAAATATAAGGATGAAGCAATTAGTGCTGATGACCAGGCAACCAAAACCGACACAAATATTAACTTCATTGTTTTAGACGCGATTGCTACCTCACAAAAGCGGCAGAAAGAAGGCAATGCTAACACCAATTTCAATGACGGAAGCGGCGATAATAATGAAAACAGTGTTGTGGTAGGTCCGGGGTCTAATGTCGACAAGGTTATTAATGTAAATGTAGGAAGACCTTAACCCGCTGTCACTGATTTTCAGCAGTGTTTGTGTAAAGGGGTTGGGACAAGCAAAGGCAAGAGAATCCGTCAGGTAAGGGCTGCAGCACTAGGACAGGTGTTTTGGGGAAGCCTATGTCCATAATTTTGACATGTACACATGAGCCCTTTTTTAGCTTCTGGGAATGGATCGGTTAAAGAGACATCAATAATTATTCAGCGAGACGTTGCGGAAAGAGGAATTATGGAACCCATTGAAAAAAAACGAACCGAGGGAATTTTAATAAAAGATACTGGATTCGTATCACGGTTCTTTCAGGGACTGATGATAGGGGCTGTGGCGTTTTCTTTTGCCTCTTGTTCAACCATCGATCCACGAGAAGTCGAAGCTGAACTCCCCGAAACGGCTCCTGCTGTCAAAGTTACGTCCTTTACTGAAGCCCTACCTCGTTTGGGCTTGATGACCGAGATCTATTCCACTGATTTATTAAGGATTCAGAGCAATCCCGTCGGCGACGTCACAGGGGCTGCAGCATCAACTGGCAGTGAGATCCCAAGAGACATTACCGAGATGATCAAAACCACGCTGAACTCAATGGGTGGGAATGTGCTCTTTATCCCCTATGACCCAGCCTTCATCCAAAATCAACAGGTAACGGGGTATTCAAATTTTGAAGACAAAGTAATACCTGAAGTAGTGTTGAGTGGTGGTATCACAGAGTTTGATCGAGGACTCGTAACTCAAGGGGAAAATCTTGATGCCAGTCTTGAAGCAGAAATAAAAAGTCTTCCGGGTGATTTTTTGCCTTCTAAAAATGTTGGTCTTCGATATGGGGATGAAGCAAAAGCCGGTTTGGCGAGAATCACACTTGATTTTAATATGCTTGATTTTCAAACCTTGGCTGGTATTCCCAAAATCAATGCCGTCAATACCATGGAGGTTCTCAAAGGTGTCGCGGGCAAGGAGCTAGGCATCAGTCTGTTTGGCCAGACTTTTGGTTTCAAAGGTACATCCAAAAAGGTTCAGGGTCGTCATCATGCTGTTCGTCTTTTGGTTGAATTGAGTATGATCCAGATTGTAGGGAAATACCTGGCTGTACCGTATTGGCGATTACTCGGAGAAGATGCCATACCTGATTCAACGGTGACTGATGCGCTCGCCAGGGCTTACGCTTCCCAGACCGAGGCTGATGTCACGAAAATGGTCCAACAGTGGTTGTTCATCTATGGTCATGATGTGCCTCTGACCGGGGAACTTGACGAGAAAACAAAAACGGCTTTAGAAGCAGTCGATGAGGATTTTGATTCCTCAGATAGCAAAATAAGTTCGGATACCTTTGTGCAGGTCTATGTCAATATCCCAATTTCCTATGAAGCCGGCGCAAGACAGCAGGAGATGGTGGCTCTTCTCAATGCCCAAGAACCGGCAAATGAAGTAGTATCTGATCCGACGGAGGCCGTTCCGGCGACAGAATCGGCACCCGAGGTGGCAGGGCAGGAGCAACCTACGCCTGGACCAGTGGATTCAGGAGAAGCCAGCACTTCGGCATCTGTTGATGCAACTCCGGCAGCTCCTCAACCATCAGCTCAGCCAACACTCGCTCAGCAAAATCCAGTGCCGGAAGCCGCACCGGCGGCGGCAGCCCCTGTAGCTAAGAAAGTGCCTGCAAAATCAAAAGAAGTTGAGAAGCAGGTCGCGCAGAAGCCAACATATGTTGCAGGACCAAAGCGAACTGGAATAGGGAAATTCCTGAGCGAAGAGGAATGGTGATAGTTGTGAAGACTGCATATTTTTCAGGAAGGTTATTCCTTTCTATCCTGACCGCTGGCTCTCTGCTCTTGGTTATAACCTGGAACCAAATTTTCGCTGGCAACCTGGAAATGGTCGAGGAAAGTGTGAAGGAATTGGATGAGTTAAATAAGAAGGCTGTGCAACAGATTCCAGATCTGCCAGAAAATGGCACTGTGGATTTAAAGGCGAATGTTTTTTATAAAGATGACTCTCCCGTAATAGATGTCTATGAAAAAACAATCACGACTGAAAAAGACGAGGAGATTAATTTCAACCAGGGATATTCGGTAGATACAGAAAAAGGAGAGAAACAATGAATATACATATATGGAAAAAAATTCTACTGACCCTGGTTGTGTCGGGGTTATTAGTTCAGACAGGATTTGCGGGTAATAAACGAATCATGACCACTCGAGCGGCGAAGGTGATGGCAGAGCGGTCTTTAGTGGAGTCAGTATATGGACTAAAAGTTAGGGCGAAAGAGGAAGTTGAGAATTTAATTGCCTCAAGTTTTGTCGGCTCAACAGAGAGTAAAACATCGGCCACTATTTCCGGTATCAAGTTTGAGGAAGTGGTGTATGATGACACCAAAGATATTGCAAAAGTAACGGCCTCCATACAATTGCCTGAAATTGTAAATATTGATGGGAAGACCACAGATCTCAAGAACAAGGTGTTCAGGCGAGTGGCTTTTGCGACCTCCACGCCTTCTCAAGCGGGCCCCTTAAGAGCCATGCGGGCTGCGGAACTTGATGCCTATAAGCAGTTGGTCAAACGAGTAGTCGGGTTTACCCTTGAGAGTCAAACGTCGGTGAAAAATTATATGCTAGTATCGGATTCTGTTAAAACCAAGGTGATGGCGACCATTTATTTGGCTGAAGTGACAGAGTTTGGTTGGCATGAAAATGGAGACGCTTGGGTCAAAATGGCTTTGAAGGTTGATGAGGCAGGTGATCTCTTGGACCAGAAGGTTGTTGGAGAAAAGGAAGTGATTGAAGTCGAAGGTGCTGGTGCCCAAGTTGATGACTTCGCTACTGCGAAAGCGAAATAGGTAATCAGTATTGAAGAATTTATCAAGTGCGAAATTTCTCAATCTATTCGACTTTTTCGTGAAGTGTCTTTAGGAGGCGTCAGGAGGCGTGAAGTCGAGTCCAAGACTTTCATATACGTAAAAAAGTGAGGCGGAACATGGCAGACAAACAGTACAGGGAGCGGATCAAATATTTTTTCCTGGGAGTTTTTGTGGTGGTAGGGGTTCTATCATTGATGGGGGCGAGATTATTAGACCAAGAAGAAACGGTTCTTCTTGATGTTGACCGTTATCGGATCGCTGCCTGGGGAGATGGCAAAGCGCATGGTGCTTTTGTCTTAGATTCTATCACAGGCAAAACGAAGATCGTGTATCGCATAAAAGAGAAAGGGGAAGATCAATTACTCGAACGAAATCACCTTAATTTGCGGTTTACAGAAATACCGTAGTTTTCAGTTGTTCCCTATTCCCTCCGATTATTCGTCGCTTTGTCTCATTCCATTGGAGTCTACTCATCTTTTGAAAAGAGGAGTATTCGTATGAAAAAATATCTTTGGGTCGTATCGTATATGACTTGTAGTTTATTTATGATGGGGGTTGTCATGGGTTATGCAGAGGTCTCCATAAATATTGATAACAAGAATGGCAATGTTGAAATAACTGGTGACGGAGGTACCAGTCGGATGGGTACTGTAACTGGTTGCATCAAGGGAAGTGGAAAAGAGCAGACTGATGACCGGCCCTTGACGCAGTTTTCCGAAATAAAGATTGATGGAATTTTCGAAGTCGTTATTGATTTCAAGAAAAAAAGCAGTCTTGTCATTCGTGGGGATGATAATATACTGCCCCACGTCACTACCCAGGTTAAAGACCAGATTCTGACCATTCGAGCCGACAAATCCATCTGTCCTAAACTGAACCTTGTGGTTCAGGTTTCGACGGAGCATCTTGATCGTCTGACTGCAGAGGGTGCAAATGATATCACCATATCCAAAATGAACAATCGGAAATTTTCTTCGACAGTCAATGGGGCCAGTGATCTTCGAATCTCCGGGGTAGCAGGAAGATTTTTTGTGAAAATTGATGGTACCGGAACCGTGCGGGCTAAGAATCTTCATACCGAAGAAACAGAGGTGTTTATTGATGGTGCAGGAGAGGCCGTTGTACATGCATCAAGGAAACTAATTGCGGAGATAGATGGAGCAGGTGATATTCGCTATTACGGAAACCCACCTAAAGTCACAAAGAAAATTGACGGAGTTGGTGAAATTGAACCTCAGGAATAAGGGAATCAACGGTTTTCTTCTTAGCTTTGGATTAGCCCTCACCGTTTTGTTTTCCTCTTTTGCCAGCGCTGGCGAGAATATCAAGGAATCCATAGTCAAGCTCTACTCGGTTCACAACAGATACAACTACCATGAGCCCTGGGTCATGAAAGGGCAAAATACTACACATGGCTCAGGAAGTATTATTGCAGGTGGGCGAGTCTTGACGAACGCGCATGTCGTGAGCGACCACATGTTTATTCAAGTGAGG
Organism: uncultured Nitrospirota bacterium; assembly: GCA_937139405.1. GTDB lineage: Bacteria > Nitrospirota > Nitrospiria > Nitrospirales > UBA8639 > Nitrospira_E. The sequence continues at coordinate 165,307 of CAKZPV010000008.1, read as the reverse complement.
CGCGCGGGACAAGCCAAAAAATATACGGCTCGAGTGGAAATTGTTGGACATGAAACCGACCTTGCAATTGTTAAAGTTGAGGACAAAGAATTTTTTTCCCATGCCACTCCCCTTGAACTAGGCAATCTTGCAGAGATCAAAGATTCCGTCAGCGTGTACGGGTTTCCAGACGGAGGAGACAAGTTGTCGCTGACAGAGGGTATTGTTTCAAGAGTTGAACATAATAGTTATGCTCATAGCGGGGCCTATCTTCTTGCTTGCCAGATTGATGCACCAATTAATTTAGGTAACAGCGGAGGCCCGGTCATGAAAGATGGGAAAATAGTCGGCGTGGCTTTTCAAAGTCTGACAAGTGCAAGTTATAACAACATTGGATACATGGTTCCTGCGCCAGTTATTAATCATTTCCTTAAAGATATTGAGGATGGGAAACATGATGGAACTCCTGATTTAGGAGTATCCATGCAGCAGATGGAAAATCCCGATCTTCGAAAAAGTTTCCTGATGAAGAAAGATCAGACCGGGGTATTGGTGAGTAGAGTGTATCCAGATTCTCCAGGAGCGGGAATACTCCAAAGAGGAGATGTTATTCTTTCGATCGAAGATGTTCGTGTAGAAAATGATGGGACTATCGAATTCAGGAAAGGGGAAAGGACATTTTTTACATACCCATTGCAACAGAAACAAATAGATGACTTTATCACGCTTAAAGTTCTTAGGGCCGGCAAAGAACAATCTCTAACGATTCAATTAACACAATCGATTGATTATGAACGTCTTGTCCCACACAGACAATATGATATTCCCCCAACGTATTATATTATCGGTGGGCTAGTCTTCGAGCCGTTGACGTTAAACTATCTCTTGGAGTTTGGAGGAAATTGGGCTGTTGATGCGCCAACGGAACTCGTCAATTATTACCTTAACGGGGAGCCTTTGGATGATAGCCGGCAAGTCCTTGTTTTGGTGAAAGTCCTTGCTGACGAACTCAATATCGGCTACCACGCGTCAAAAAACGTGATCATTTCATCCGTGAATGGAAAGCATGTGTCCCATATTCATGATCTGGTGGATGCGTTTGAAGCCCATCAAGGCGACTATCATGTCATCGAAGATTCGAACGGGTTCGTGATCACTCTTGATAGAAGAGAAGCAGAAGAAGCCAATCCGAACATTCTCAAAAAATACCGCATCATCGCGGATAGGTCAGAAGATTTACGCCACCGGTAACGCCTCGAATGCCCATTCTGAGGTAAGTCTTATATACTTGATTCAATGTTGCGAATTCAGCATTCCTTTTCCTTGTCTATGAGAGGACGGAATACCTCTCCCGCTACTTTTCTTCTCCGTTCGACTGAGGCCCAAAAACCTGGCCATCTTGGATTTCTGTACCAGGATAGTCAGAGAAAAATACGGACGCAGAGTACTTGACAATCCGAATTCTGTAGTAGAAATACTTTCTCTTGTCAGCAGTTTTTTTCAATGCATTACGGTATTCTTTTCTAGTCTGTCTAGTCTTCGTCAGAATCAAATACGCCGATAAGCTCAATCAGGCCTTATGAAATTTATAAACAACCGGTCATGGTGGTTGGGTATGAATCATAACCTTTGCTTTACGATGGCTTGGTTAGACATTGCTATAAAAAAATTCTAGAATTTTTTAGCGGAAATCACTGCGCAATCGCGGAAAGAGGATAATGAGCCAATGAAATACCGCAGTCTTTGGCCGGCCATCATATGCACAATTTTTTGCATGATTTCTGGGTGGGTTCCACAAATTCACAGTCATGAGATGAATCCTCGGTCTTCCAAAAAAGAAAACTGTCCTTCTCATTTAGAGCCCGGTTCGCCAATATGCGAATTGCAACAAGTTATTACCGCTATCGATCATTCTGATGATTATACGCCTTTGCTAGAAAAGGCCAGCAAAGCTCAATTTGTATTAATTGGTGATTCCACACATGGCAGCCATGAGTTTTATCAGGAACGTATTAATATCAGTAAGCGGTTAATCACGGAGAAAAATTTCAGATTGATAGCCATAGAAGGCAGTTGGCCTCAGGTTTATCAACTCAACCAATATATTCATTCCCATATTCCCCAAAAAGCTATTCAAGTACTGGAAGTGTTTAACCAATACCCTGATTGGGTATGGAAGAATACAGAAATGCTAGATTTCATACGATGGTTGAGAGACTATAACAACCAAAACGAAAACAGTAAGTCTAAAGTGAGCCTCTATGGAATAGACGTCTACAATAGCAAGCGATCTCAAGGATTGGTTGTTGAGTATCTTAAAAAATTCTTTCCGAAGGAGGCTCTGCTAGCCCAGCAACGCTATGATTGTTTTTTGGAATTTGACGATGATATTGATCAATATGCCCAGGCTGTTCGCAATGATTCTTCTCGGTCATGTGAGTCAAAGGTGATACAGCAATACCGTGATTTTATGGACTGTCGGATCCCATGCCCTGACTCAAGCAATGGCGTGAATCGTGAAACATTTTTTCAGGCTCAACAAAATGCCTTAAATGTGAAAAATACTGAGCAGTACTATCGAATTTTATACAGCGAAGACAGTGATGCCATGTCCTGGAATATCCGCGACCAGCATATGCTGGAAAGTCTGAAGGCACAACAAAGGCATTTGAACAATCCCAAAAGCATTCTCTGGGCACACAGTTCTCATCTGGGCAATGCTCTGGCGACAGATATGGCCAAGGAAGGAAAGTTGAATGTGGGGCAATTACTCCGTCAACATTATCCTAATCAAGTCTTTTCCGTGGGCATGCTGACATATGCAGGACAGGTTGTGGCTTCAGATAATTGGGATGCTCCGGCGAAAGTCATGTCCCTCTTGCCAGCTCATCCAAAGAGTAACGTTGCCATTTTTCATCAATTAGGCGTGCCTCGTTTTTTCCTGCTGTTGCAGCAGCAGCCATTTGGGATGGTGCAATGGCTTAATTCGTCTCGGTGGCAACGCCATGTGGGTGTGATGTATCTTCCAGATGAAGAGATAGATGCCCATTACAGTCAAACGCATCTGGTCGATGAATTTGATGCCATTGTCTATATAGACATCACTACACCGCTGAGTCTGTTATCAACAAAATAATGATGGCATCGGGAGAAATGTAATTTTTAGTATCGTCCCTTCTTGTTGAGCTGCCAAAACGTGATGAGATTTCTCCAATTTCTTACAATTAGAACGATTAATACGGCATTCACGGTGAAGCGAAATAATAAAATAACAGTTTTGGACCAATAATCAGTTGGGCGAATTCCAGAAACATTTATTTCATAAATACTCAAGACATCTACAATCGATTCCAAAATATTCTCGATGGTGAAAAGCAGCCAATGCAGATAGGTTGTGTCATGTCCGACCATAAAAAACCCTGGGAATTGGGAGTGTAAGTTTTGAAAAAAGAGGCCAAACATAATAAATAGTGAAAAAATACAACTACATTCTACCGCCAGATCGTCCTGACCATAGGAATACCGTAATGACTTTTCACTTCGTTTTTTTAACGTGGCTCCCCAGCCCACAATATAGATAGAGACAATGCCCAGACCAATGAACAAAAGAGGAAAACCTTTAGACAGAAGACGAGAACCTTCAGCAATAATGAGATAGAGAAAAACAAAGCTCAGATGTGGAATACATTCCAACATGAGTTTCCGAGAGGAGAAGGAGCTATATTTTTTAACATCGATCCCCAATGTATATCTCCTGCAAACGTAGGAATTGAACAATCAGTAGAGATCCTGGCCAAGAATTTATTCTTACCTTCTCGGGAGGAGTCTTGTCTTCCATAAGGGAGATGATGCTTCGTGGGAAATCATACCCTAGACAACAAATGTTGGTTTTTTTGATGATCCTATAGTTTTCTTTCTGGATGATTCCATTTGCTCTTCGCTAACTTCACTTGCTCCAAATGGAATGAAATCCAGGAGTTTCTTGATCTCAGGCGGTGGTTATTTGAGCTTTGTGAAAATTCTTTTATATATAAAATTCATGAGACGAGTCATGAATTTCTTGTTTCTTAATCACGGGAAGGGAGCATTCATGGAATCTCAAAATGGTGTCACAAGGACTCGGGCCAGTGATGTAAAACGAGTAGACGGTTCTAGCTGAAGTCTCAACTATTCCTGAGTATAAAGCTCTGCTACAGCTTTAAGATATTGGCAACTTAACGAGGTGCTACCGAAATGGAATATATTTGATGAGCCATGGAATCTCTTCATTACTGCAGGCGCTTCCTCGTGGCCTAAATGTCGTTCGGTCATTTGCAGAGTTTGAGGTTTTTCGTGTGTCTGCCCTTGAAAAGCCTAAAGATCTGTGGAAAAGAAATCTCATTTGAATGTGGTTGCGATCCCTCTCAATTTTTATAAAAAATCGGTCCCGAAAAGATGGACTTTGCATTCTGTTGAACCGGCCGGTTCCTGACATTTACAGAGAATGGTTGGGATAAATGGAATAACTTGGGAGCTGGCTCACCCGTAGATGAACGGGTCATTTTCCATAAGGAGACGCGTGGCTGTCCGGTGGATTGTACCGAAACTTATGCTGACTGAGTCATTGGCGCAGGAAAGGGCGTTTTTTGCGCTCCATGCTTGAAGAAATTGAATAAGAACAAAACAATGAAACGTGCTGCACTCGTCATGCTTGAATGGGGTCGAAGACTATGAAGAATATCTTGAGGCTGCGGATAGGAAAAATGGCATAGAACAATTCTTTCTCTGAGGAGAATGCCGTCGTCAGATTTTTCTTGCACACTTTCACGAGGAGGCTTTATGTCTAGCTTGGGTATTCTGGAAGTAATTATCGGACTGGTCTTTTTTTATTTATTGATCAGTTTACTCGTGACGATCATGAATGAATGGATCTCCCATATTGGAAGTCTTCGTTCAACAAATCTTAAAAAAGGCATTCAGCGTTTGTTGGAAGATGAAAATATGACTGGTCTTGCTAAAAAGGTGTACGACCATCAAATGATCAAAGGCCTTTCTCTGAAGAACGCAAAACCTTCCTATATTTCGGGGAAGTCTTTTGCTCGAGTTCTTGTTGATGTCATTGATCCTCACGCCAAATCTGTCGAAAATAGCAAAGCAGCGGTGAACAGTTTTGTCGGCGCTATGAAGAAAGCTGATATTCCTGATGAGCTTCGAGGGACACTGACCCTTGTCATGAATCATTCAGTGGATAGTATTGATGCCGTTCATGAAAATATTCAAAATTGGTTTGATGACGCAATGGATCGCGTCTCAGGATGGTACAAACGAAGAATGCGATACATTTCCTTGTTGCTAAGCGTTTTGTTGGCTTTTGCCTTGAATGCCAATACATTTGAAATTGGAGGAAAGCTTTGGCATGACCAAAGCTTCCGTCAAGTGGTCGCCAATCTGGCTTCAGATGTCACAGAGGGGTGTAAGGGACAAGAAATTTCTACTTGTATTGAAATAAAAAATGTAAAGCTCATTGAAGGAAATCTTCGTTCATTTCCTTTAGGGTTTCATGGAAAAGAAACTGACAAAACTGGAATCCAAAATTCCAGTAGTCACATTTTGCTGAATTTTTTAGGATGTCTGGTGACGGGATTAGCTATTTCTCTAGGAGCCCCCTTTTGGTTCGATATCCTTAGTAAACTAAATAGTATTCGAGCCTCTGGAAATAAGCCGAAAAATGGTGAAGAAAAATAGCTGAGTTTTGCTATTTTTTGAAAAATATTCTGCTTAACTTAACCAGGGAGAATAGAGATGGATGGAATTGAAACTTCAGCATTTGACCTCGCACAGCGATTCGTTGGCGTGAAGGAAATTCCGACTGATGAATCCAATCCACAGGTCCTAGCCATGCTTAAACTTGATGGTGACTGGCCGAAGGGTGATCACGTTCCATGGTGTTCGGCGTTTACAAACTACATCGCATGGCTCATACGTCTTCCTCGATCAAAGAGCTTACGAGCACGATCTTGGTTGACCGTGGGTAAGGCCGTTGAATTGAATGATGCGACCATAGGATTTGATGTGGTCATTTTGAAGCGAGGAGGTGGAAGACAGCCAGGTCCAACAGTAATCAATGCCCCTGGTCACGTTGGGTTTTTTGCAGGTCGAGAAGGGAAGGATGTTCTGTTGCTTGGTGGCAATCAAAATGACGCCGTAAATGTTACGCGATACAGTTCCACCCGTCTTCTTGGTGTGAGGCGTTTATTCGGTTGATTGGGTTCATCAGGTTTCACATGTTTGGGGAAAGAATGTACTGTGGTGAAAGGCTGATTTTGCTGTAGCCGGTGTGTGGCGGTGTGCGCAGTCATAAGCGTAATTCTCTCTCAGGTTTTCTAACCCTACCGAGTAAAGTTATCAATTATTCCTGACTAGCCCCCTTCAGGGTAGTCAGTGCCGTTCTATTTATCCTTTCCGACTTTTATCAAGGAAATGCAGAGAATTGTGAGGTAAATAGTAAGTGTTTTTAATCCTTTTTCCTGGTTTCGTGAAAGATTGTGACTGACGGATAAATGACTCACTCACTGAGCCCTTGAAGAGATCATTCTACTATCTATGCTGATCAAATGTAGTTGAATAATTTTGTTACATATTGTATTTGATCAGATACTTCTTGGAGCAATCGCACCGTGAGAGTTCGAGGAAATTATTGAGTTTTCCTAGAAACATTTTCAATGAAATCAAGGTGGAACCTCTAAAATGATGAGCCGACTGTCAGGCGAAAGGTTATGGGTACGGTGTTTGCTAACTTACTCAATTATGAAAGATGATCTTTTCAGCTTGGAGGAGGTTTCAAATGGTAAAAAGGCAAAACAAATCAAAGACGAAACGTAACGAAAATGGAACAGATCTTTCCCTGACTATTATCCATTGATTAGTTAGAGATATAAGTTGCCAAGTCCATACATAGAAAAACCCAATTTCGTTACGTTAACCATACGGTTAGAAGTTGCGACAGGAAAACATGACACTGACTATACGAAGTTATGTTCTATCAGTATGGAAGGTTTGGTTAATCAGACAACATCATAGGAGGATTAGGGCATGGCAAAAAAGTCTTCAACCAATCGAAAGAAGAAGACGACTTCAAAAAAACGCACGTCAAAACGTCGACGCACCCGAGTCGAGAAGCCAACGCTAAAGTTCTTGAAAAGGGCTCACTCGGCGATACGGTCGCATTTGGCAGCAGCAACTGACCTGCCGACCTTTCTCGAGTCGGCTGGCGTACTCAATCTTAGCGGACGCAAGAGACTTGTTGCCCAAGCGCTGCTTTTAATCGCAGACAATTATGTCCATCTGCCTTTGAAAGAAGCGATGCATGGCGTGAATCCTGTTCAAAGACTTCGATTGATCAAGCACCGCCTTGACTTATCGACGCCATCGACCATGGAAAGCGAATTTGCATTTCATCGCGAGATGCTGGAGGTGTTTAACTCCATCCGCGATCTTCATACCAACTATCTGTTGCCTGCGCCGTTCAATAATACCGTGGCTTTTCTACCATTCGACGTCGAGGAATATTTTCATGAGCATCAGCCAAAATACATTGCCAGTCATTTCATGCAAGGCTTCTCTCACCAACACTTCAAGCCAGGAATTGAAATCACGATGTGGAGTGGGGTGCCCATTGGACGAGCGATAGCGGTGAACGCTAACCGTCACGCAGGGAGTAATCTGGCGGCGCGCCATGTTCGAGGAATCGACGGACTCACCATACGTCCCCTACAGCGGTCACTTCCGCCGGAAGAGTTATGGGTGGTAATTGGCTATATTGACCTCAACGGGAATAAGCGCGAGTTGCGGCAAGATTGGCTGGTGTCTCCTCCCTTACCGGATACCGATGGAGTAGACGCAGATTCCGCCAGCGAGAATGCAGCATGTCTCGGAATTGATCTTGAGTTAGACATTATTCGACGCATGAAGAAAATGCTTTTTGCTCCAAAGGTCGTTGCCGAGGCGGGAAAGAAACGGCGAAAGCTCTCCATGCGCCGGCCAGCCGCTGGTGCGTCGGTTACGACCTCAATGCCGGGAGTTTTCAGTGCCAAAAGTGTTGATACGCCATCTGGCGTCTTCGGGTACATTCGAATTTTTTCATTTAATGTCGATGATCCTTCTGCATTTGTTGAGGAATTCATACGGTTAGCAGAGTTACTTCCTCAGCGTGGTCTCATTATCGATGTACGCGGTAATGGTGGCGGACACATTTGGGCGAGCGAAGGTCTTCTGCAGGTATTGACGCCAGTCGAAATCGCACCCGAGCCGGTTCAGTTTATAAATACCCCACTGAATTTGCGCATTTGCAAGCGACACGAGAGTAATCCGTCAGGCATTGATCTTGGTCCGTGGGTTGAGTCGATGAGGCGTTCTGTCGAAACAGGCGCGGTGTATTCACGTGGTTTCCCGATTACGCCCGTCGAGTTTGCAAATCAATGGGGTCAGAAATATCACGGGCCTGTCATTCTGATTACCGATGCGCGTTGTTATAGCGCGACAGATATTTTTGCTGCGGGATTTAAAGATCACGAAATTGGTCCGATCCTTGGTGTTGACGACAATACAGGCGCAGGCGGGGCCAATGTCTGGACACACGGTTTGTTGCGAGAGTTGCTTCGGGTGCCCTCTCCCGTGGATCCGGACTCGCCATATGAAAATTTGCCAAATGCAGCGGGGATGCGGGTCTCAATCCGTCGCACATTGAGAGTTGGCGAGCAAGCAGGCACACCCGTGGAAGATTTAGGGGTCACGCCAGACCAACGATATTTCATGACTAAGAACGATTTGTTGAGTGGCAACGAAGATCTTATCAATAGTGCTGCAGAGGCTCTCTCGATAATGCCTGTGCGAGAGCTTACTGTCGTCACAGACCAATCGGGTTCCATCGTCACGATCGAAGCCACAACCACTGGCCTCTCTCGACTTGATACCTATATCGATGGCCGGCCGGTGGAGAGTCATGTCATCAACGATGGAACTCACACCTTCGAGGTGGACTTGCCAGCCGACGCGACATTCCTCGAACTGGCTGGCTACGACAACGACGATTTTGTGGCGAATAGAAAAATGACTCTTTGAAATGAATTATTTTCAAGGTGAATTCGTGGGGCATCGGCTCCATCTGGCTGCGTTGCAACATTAGGGAGGGTGAAGGTAAAAAAAAAATCTCATGTACCAGATGAGGCGGGGTCGCGGCTAAACGGGTCTCGATCGCGTAGGAACAAGATAGTCCTCTATGGAGGTAGCCCAATGAAAGTTTTAACACTTCTTTTGTTAACGGCGTTTTTATGCTTTGGATGCAGCTCAAAAGCATCTACACCCTATCCTGCATCTGAGGACACTGCACCCTCACCAACAAACAGTAAACGACAGACCCGTGGTGTTACTTGCAAGTCGCCCTGCCTGCGCGGCGGAGATGTATCGTTGGAAGGTAAAGGTGAAACAAAAATATTGGCCCCTAATTCTGAATATAGTTCTCATGCCGGGAAGCCGCTTTACAGAGTTTGGTATGGAACCAATAGAAAGCCAATTAATTCATGGGACGAATCGTTAGGGTTTTCCAACGTCCGAGATGTGATGACGCATTATGGTACGTGTATTGTGGAAGTTCCTAAATCACACAAGTTTGGCTCGATCGGCTCATCTTGGGTCAGGCGGTTGGTCACGCTAACAGATGATCGCCTGAAATTGCGGGGTATTTACCCTTATGATGTGAAGAATTTTTATGGAAAGATGAAAAATAAATTAGAGACGAGGCCAACTGGAAAACGGACCGCGTTAGTCTTTATTCATGGCTATAACGTGTCGTTTGAGGAAGCGGCAATTCGGGCCGCGCAAATTGGGTATGATCTGAAAGTTGAGGGCATCACCGCGTTTTTTAGTTGGCCATCGAAAGCCAACTTCCTTAAGTATTCTTCTGATGAGGCCACTATTGAAACCAGTGAGTACTATCTAGAAGAGTTCTTGAGAAAAATTGCATTAGAATCTGGAGCAGAGGAAGTGCATGTGATCGCCCATAGTATGGGAAACCGTGGCTTACTGCGAGTCATGGAGAGGCTTGAGGCAGATACATCCTTTCGTCCCAGCTCACCTTTTGGGCAATTAATCTTAGCTGCGCCAGATGTGGATACAGCCAATTTCAAAAGGTTAGCTGGAGTCTATTCTGCGATGGCCAAGCGAACAACGTTATATATTTCATCAAAAGACTTGGCCTTAAAGGCTTCAGAACTGTTGCATGAATATCCACGAGCAGGGTTTTTCCCTCCCATTACTATTATACCTGGAATCGATACGATAAAAGTTTCGGGAATAGATTTGACTATCCTCGGCCATAGTTATATTGCTGAGGCAGCACCAGTATTAAATGATATGCATCAGCTACTCCAATCAGATCGAGATCCAGGAGATCGAGCGAGAACGCAAGAAGTCTTCACAGTAGATAACCGAAAGTTTTGGGAAATAAAAAAATAACTCGAAAAAATCATAGTTAAAATTAGCGATCTTGGTTACAGCTAGAACAGTGCACCGAACCATTAGTAGATCTGTCCCTTCTGTCTATTCATCTTGCGCATTCAAACAGAAATGAGGTCTTAGGCGGCTCGTCGAAGATAGCGGTGATGGAAGCCTCTGATCTTCAGAATGGAAAGACATTGTATGAACTTCTCCATGAATGGTATGTCGCTTACTAGTGTATAGGTAGTACGGGAAAAGACTTTTTACGAATTACATCGAACTGCGGTTCGAAATTTAGTCTGGTCAGGTGGCCCAAAAACGGTGGCCGTGAAGATTAGCGGTCAAAACACGGTGGACTTTCATCGTATGACGTGACTTAGGAAGAGGATTTACAGCAGACTGTTAAGCGGTTGAATCAGTGCCTTCAAGGAAAAATGGTGATAATTCTAGTTACACAAGCGCAATTGTTTGATTGAGTGTGAGGCAAAGAGGAATCACAAACGGTTGAAAGTATTGGTGGTGTGCGCAGTCATCAGTGAAGTTCTCTCTGTTCCTATCAAGCCCTACCTAGTAAATTCATCAGTTCTCCCTGACTTGATCGAGCCCATTCTTAGTGGGTGGCAACTGCCGAATCTCATGCTTGAATTGTTTCGTCGTCCGATTCCCTTAGAGTGCGTAGCTCAGCCGACGTATTGCGTTTTCCTCCTTCCTTGTGAGTGGGACTCCGAGAGTTTCGAGATGGTGCGGGTGGACTTTGACAATGTCTCTCAAGCGAAGTTTCGTATTATTCCTGCTGACTATCCTACGATGACTGATGAACAACGGGTGATTGCGAGTACCTCAGGACCCAACTTGCATTCCACCGGTCCAGAAGTTGTGGGCAACAGTGGGATGGTAACGGATGGCAAAAGAATTCAGTCAGTGGACATGTGGACCTGTACGCACCAGGAACTCCAGAGCCTGGTTCCTCTGTTTCACATTTCAATAAGGTAATTAAACTTGATTAATTAATGAAGCATTCCATTAACAGTGGGGAAGCTATTCACAGCGTCGGATTGGCTGGAGAGTGACTAGCCGATCTTGGGTGAGACGTTAATTTGGAACTGACGATGACTAGACCACCATTTAATTCAACCTTGGCTGGTTCAGTAGTGACGTTTGAATGGATGGCCAATGATTAGCCTGTGACCAAATGTGGCTGTATGTTGATCGGATGTTGGTGGAAGAGACATTGACAATAGTGGTGACCTCGGAACCAATACGTCGCAACTAGTCACGGGGCTACCCATCGACGGCCGAACCCTTCATGCACGATTTTGGTATCAAAGTAATGGCATTTGGCAGATCGCCGATTTCCAGTATACGGCATCGAATTCATAACATCCGAAGAGTCTGTGCAGAATATTAACGATCTCCCCATGACTACAAGGTTTTGTCTTCTATGAAGCAGCCTAGGTTGTGTAAAAACGCTTGGTTGAATTCGCTACGGGCCACCTTCGGTAATCGCTCTTTTCAAGGTCAGCTTGAATTGTGGAGCGATGGTAATGAATAGACAAGGTATCTCTTAGCATTTGCAGTTCTAAATGGACTCCGTGTGACCCCCATCATTGGAGCACCATCTGCAATTGGAGAAGCTGCTTTGGTCTTCCACAACAATGCGTCGCGATTCTTTCTCCTCTGGCAAACCTAGAAGAGTCCCGACTGCGATGGAACACTTGCCCTTGAGACTTGATTGCATGAATTAATTTCCTCCTGGCAGGGTGCATCCTGTCTTGTCATTCAAACGGCATCCTTGCCGAAATAAAACTTTTGCACGGTGAGGGTTTTTGGGAACCCCTATGCCTTGGTAGTACAGGAGGCCTAGATTTGTGCAAGCTTTCCCATTTAGTCCTGCGCATGCTTGCTCGTAGAGTTGAGCTGCACGTTGTGGATCAGCAAGAATCTCACCGCCTTTCAAATATCGCTCAGCAAGAGTAATACAAGCTTGCAAGGTTCTTTTGTTACAAGCCTCTTGTAATTTGAGTTCGATAGGCGCTTGCTTGGTTTGAGAGGCGGAGCTGAACGTCGTTTCTTCAGTTTTTTTCTTCTGGCTTTCTAGCAGCGCAATTCGGCGTTCTAGGGTTTGCATTTGTGCTTGTTGCTGTTGTGCAATCTTATCTGTGGCCGTTCTTGGTTGAGATTCACGATAAGCCTGGACGGAAATTGGGCCTTTGTAATTCTTTCCAACCAATGCAAGTAACGGCGTCACAGCATTTGCTGGGTTTGCATGAAACTCTTTTTGTTTTACTTTGAGGTGCCCACTCCAAACAGGGCCATGGGCATCGATAGGATTGAGGCTGAATAATTCCAGAGAGACCTCGTGCCATTGTTCGGGCAACCGAGAGATCGCTGCATTACCGGGAAGCGGTGCCAAAATTTCGGCCGAGTTGCTGTTCAATGCGAAGAAAAGTACTAGGGCTTCATGAGAAAGCTGGCGAGTAATCCTGAAGCCTAAGTGCTTCATTTCACCAACTAGTAGTGTATGGAAGGCCTTGTCGTTTGCCGAGGCAGCTTCTGGTAGCGTGATATAGATTGGTTGTGACGGATGAAAAGTGAAGTCTGGACTCCCCTTTCCATATAAGTGAGCTCCTGGTGCAAGAAAAGCACAAGCTGAAAAAAAGAGAGTAAACGATACAATGAAGCCGATGATCCGTTTCTTGACTCCTCCTAGCAGGATAAAATGCCAACTCAAACAGTGCAACCTTACACTGCCAATGTCACCTACTGCTTTGTCCATGATTTTTTGCGTGACCAAAGTTTCAAAGAGTGTATCGTCGAAAGATTCAGTAACACAAAGGGGGTAGTCAGTCTAGATCAATCAGGAAGGTCTGAGAGTTCAACTGTTGAATCTAGTGACGTAATGGATAGTATGCTCTTGCCTGTGAAACGTTGTTCTTATTTCAGAAGAGGACTGACAACTTGCCGCTAAACGGTTGAATCAGTATTTCCAGAAAAAAATGGTGACAATTCAGGTTACACAACCGCAATTGTCTGCTCGGGTGTGGGAAAAAGAGGCTTCACAAACTGTTGATAATATTGGCGGTGTGCGTAGTCAGCAGCGAATTTCTCTCTCAGCGTATCTAAATCTACCTATTGATCAACCATTTATCCCTGACTTCCCGCCTAGTGGGTCGTCAGTTTCTTTCAATTATCCTTTCCGTCTTTAACAGGGAAAATACAGGGAATTTATATTGTTTGAGAGGGATATTTTTTGACAAAAATGGCATAACTTTCAATGAAAACAAAGTATTTTGTTTTTCACACTTTCATGGGAGATCCTAATAACAGGGAATTAGATCGTTAGAAAATGTGATGTTTGGATGCTACATGAGTTTTTTCCCATAGAATCTCAAAGATTTGATAGAGAACAACCTGAACACAGTTCAATGCTTACAGAAACTCGTTCTTGTTAGTTGATGTGTAGAGGTTGGGCAGAAGCCAATGTGCCGAGTTTCCCCAAAACTTTGTTGGCTAGCAGTAATTCAGATTCCCTATAATCATCTTCTTTTGGAATATCATATATTAAATTGATTTCTATTTTTTCTTTAAGAATAATGGTGGTTCCCTTTTCTTTAAATCCTAACAGAAGTCCTATTGGGTTAGTTGCATCTATGCCAGTCCATTCAATCGGCATTAAATTATCTTTATCTTTTGTCAACAACAAAAAATTATCTCGTGTAATCTGAAGTTCGTCTTCATAGTCAAATATTATCAAGGAAATATCTAAGAATAGCCTATCGTTTTCGGGTTCTCTGGTTTTGTAGTGTGGAGAAAAACTCTCGCCGGGTCCAAGTACAAACCCTTCTTGCTTTATTCTTAACTTCTTTTTTATATCGATATTTATAACTTTTAGAATAATTGTCTTTTTTGGTAAATGAAGTAATTCCCTATTCTTTGTAATTGGATCGAAAGCTTGGGTTACATACTGCCCTTTGGAGTATTTCCGGTTCTCTCGCAAATAGCGTTTTTGAAGGTATTGAAGGGTTTAATCTCCATATTTGGCAGACAGGAATTGTCAATTTTACTGGGGTTTTCTAATCTTGGACGGGATGAAAGCCCATGGAATTTCTCACCATTTCGCTATTTGCGACAGAACTGTTTTTGACAATACGGGATTTACATAAACAGTTCAATTTGACGCCGTATATTGAAAGTCCTGCGATAGCCACGCGCCAGCCTCCATATACCACAACCGCACATACACGGGGCGGCCATCCGCGGGCAGACCAATGACTGTCGAGGAGGTATTTAAGCCATGACTTTGTGCATGGATATCGCCCCATGGAGCCTGTGAGACACTCGTTAGCGTGGTGCCTACACCTAGGTACCACTCCTCTACTGACGTCCCATTGGCACTCCAATTAAATGTGACGGTGGGCCCTGTTAACGTGCTTCCAGAGGAAGGGTCGGTGATCGCGGGTATACCCGTTTGTGAAGGCAAAAGAGTGATGCGCCATGCGCCCCTCCCTCGGGCTCCGATATAGACGTTGGTGCCAGCGTTTTGGAGCGGTTCAAAATGTGCGAACAAAGGTCTCGAGATATGTGGGCGCAGCGCATCGTTGGTACGCGGATCGGTGAGTAGTTGCCAGTAGTCACCGCCGTCCACAGAAAGGAAGACTCCCGAGTCCTGTCCCCCTGCGATAATCATGTTGTGGTCCAACGGACTGATGGCAACCAAAGACGCTTGCGGGTAACCATTACCACCAGGTCTGCCCCATACCACCTCGGTTTGCGTTTGCAACAGGAAATCGTTGTTGCCGGTGAGAATCGTGTTTAGGTTGGACAGCACTGTCCAGTTGTCACCTCCGTTAGTGGTACGCACCATCGTAGGGGTGATGTCCGACAGATCATTGGCAATGATGTGGTCTGGGTCGGTGGGGTTAACCCCAAATGTACCAAACTGGTTTTGGCCATCCCGCTGAATTTGGACCCAATTTCCGGTAGTCATTGCCCCCACATGTTGCCACAGCTCACCGGTCTGCCCCATACCACAGCCACCGGCTCTCGCAGTGAATACCGGTGTGCCATCGTTGCGGATGCTGCTATAAACCCCGCAGATGTTAGGGGGCACGGACGTGCCAAGGTTCTGCCAGGTAATCGTTTCGGCGCCGATATTTGTGGTAAAGAAAATTCCGCTTGACGTGATCACCGCATAGCTATTGGAAGCATAGTTACTGAGAGAGTCAGTATCTCGAAAGCCCACAAGACTACCCGTAGGGTAGTTCGGGATTTCTTGACCTCCATCCATGTTGTCGTCATCTAGAAACATGCGCGTGCTACGTCCACCTCTATAGCAGCATATGGAGTAAATAACGCGACTATCTTCGGCTTCGACATCAAATACGTCGCAACACGTCGGGCTGTTCCAATCCCGATTCGCCTTGGCACCATCGCGGGTGCCAAATGCACCCGAATCCTGCTGGCCCATATAGACGCCCTCTTCACCTTCGGTGGTACGAATATTGCCATCCATGTCCCACAGCCATAATGCCTTTACCGTTTGGGTGGGCTGTTCCCAACGCGGATCATGACAGTCGGAGCTGGAGCGTTGATTAAAATAAACCCCGCCATCGTTGGAGAAAAGAATTGGACAGGCATCAACTGCTGAATCTGTGTCGAAGGCGATATCACCCACATCCCAGTGAGCGCCTGTTTGCGCGGTCGACCAGGAGTTGGCCGGACATCGGCGAACATCCGAAGCCGTGTCAGTTGGTGTAGTACAAGCTGCACGAAACAGTTGCGTATCCCCGTACCAGAGATCAAAATTCTGGCCACTGCGGTCGTTAACCTTCAAAAACGGAATGCGGCCTTGTGGACCAGGATTAACCATGCTAGTAGGCCAAGTCGCACCAGCGTCACGGGTTTCGAATATCTGGGTACCCACCGACATGAATAATACATTTGCCTCATTGGGTGAAACCGCAAGCGTGCACGTACCACCTACCTCGGGAGCACCTGCCACGAAGGTGGTACCGCCGTTCGTCGAACGCTGGTGGCCGTCATCGCCGCAGATATCAATAGTGCCACCGTTATGAACGATGACATCCCAAACATCCAATCCGCCATCGGAACTTGGGGTGGGGTCCACGAAGTTCCAATTGACGCCAGTATCGTTGCTAATCGCCAAACCACAATTGGTACCCACATAAATATCGCCTGGATCTGCTGGATCAAATGCAATACCGAAGGCTGCAGGCTCAGCTCGCGCAGCTTCGGAAGAACAGTCGGTGGAATCCGGCCTTGCGGTTGGAGGCACCACCCATGTTACGCCTCCGTCACGGCTGATGTTGATGCCCGAGAGCGGGTTGGTCTTGCCATCGAAGAAGGAGGTGGCGACCACAATATTGGCATTGGCCGGACTGATTTTGACATCCCACATGGCCTGGGGGCGGTGGCCGGGCACATAAATCCAATTTCGACCCGCATCAGTGGTGCGGTATAGGCCGCCCCATTCACTAGCGGAGAAAAATATGTCGTCTGATGTGGGATGGGTGGCGAGTTGATTGACACGCCCACCACTAGCACTATTAGGATTTGATCCGTCTCGATCGGATGTAACTGGACTGATGTTCACGACCTGAGAGGTAATTTGTGCGTTGCCCGGATTGCAGGTCATCAAGTACAGACAGACCGAGACGATGATTGTTAACAAAAACAATTTATTGCAATTGTTTAAAACTTCCATAGCCAACTCCAGTTTTGCGGGTATTGGGGCGAATTCGCAAATAATGCCCGTTTTGCCCTTGGTGAAAATTGCCCTTTACGAACCATCCCTAAACTGTATCGAAAATTTCTAAACATATACTTCTTCTTTGTCGTGATTACTCTTAACGGTCTATGGGTTTTTGTAGTTGTACCCTCTTGTGTCTGCAATTTATTCAGATAAGGTTATTTCGGCATATCAATAAAATCAGCAGGGCAGACAGGCACTCGACAAATAGACTCAACGAGGGTCTGTGCAGCATTGGCTTGTTCCTCAACCACTCGAACCCGATAAGTTGTGCCAACCTGTAAGCCCAACATAGTGACCGCTTGTTGAGGCTTACCACGCCACATTTCTTTTGCACGACCCAGTACCCGCGCTTGACCCAGCGAACCTGTTTTTTTATCTTGCACCACAGCAGAACGTATATCGGCTGGCAAACCCGGCAGCATTTCGTCCATCACATTGGCTGAATTAAATACGGGTAGCGTTGGGCGCTCTATGATGCGGCCCTTTTTTACATAGTTAAGCAAAACTTGGCCGGCTTCTGACGCGCGAGGACTTGCCGAATCAAGCACTGCCGTATCTATGGCCGGGATGTTACTCAATCTGATCGTGCTGTAGTTGCCCTCATTAAATCCGGTTGCCGTTCCGGCTATGTCAAGACGTATCCTGGCTTCGGAGTCAGGAACCACTTCTGCTGACCTGTCTGCCACATCTTCCCAATGCGCCTTGAGTACCGGTTGCCGAACAACAAAAGCATCGCAAGTAAAGCTGCAATTGATAACCTTCGTCTTTCTATCACTCAAAGTCATTTTGCCTGGGCTCAGCACGGCTTTCCCAATTTCCGCGTGGGAACTTCCCCCAGCAAAGGAAGAAGCAGGTACGTATACAAGGCGAGAATCAGGGCTTTGTGCAAATACCGGCAATCCACCTGATACAATTAGGATGGCAATAATTGAGTGTATGAATACGACTCGCAAATAACATATGACTTTGCAGCTACTTACACTCGTTATACTTTGGTCTTTCATATTGACCTCCTCTTTTGGCTCCTAATAATTCGAAACTGTTACATAGGTTTTCTCAATTTAGCGACATGAGATCAAAGTTGGGCCGGCTCCCTGAAACGTTAGGTCATCCTTTATGAGCACGCGTCCACCTTCCAAACTTGAAACAATTGTGTTCGCAAGAAAGGGCAGTTAACCGCCTGTAACAAATGGCGGCCGAGACAGAAAGAGATTCTGTTTGAGTCCGTGCAGGGTCAGAAATTTTTGGGCCTGCCTTGGGGATTCGAACCCTCGCATCGCCTGTTCCTTTGAATGCGTCTATGACAGCAAATTCTGAGAATAACATCAACTCCTCAGTTTCTTTAAGCAAACGCGCAAGTCAAGGCATTTCTATTTGTTCCGTCGGGAACCATCCAGAAATGATCAGCTAGAATGTATTGTGGAGGTAATTTGAGGGAAAAAGAACGTGAGGCTTTAGCGGTTCTTAAGAAAACCGAAGGGAAAACCCTTGAAGGGTTATTGTCAACTTACCCGGTGTTTGGCAGATTGGTGTGATGAAAAGCACAACATCCAACTATCACTGTCATGGCTAGATAATGGTTAGGCGGATTGGTTCTTCAGCGACGGTTTTTCGTTAAGTTGACAAGACCGAGACTGATTTTGCTGCAGACTGTGTGGCGGAGAGGGTGGGATTCGAACCCACGGTCCCTTTCGGGACAACGGTTTTCGAGACCGTCCGAATCGGCCACTCTCGCACCTCTCCGACATGCACATTTTAGGATGAGACCAGCTGCGCCTCGCGAAGTTGCTGAAAGAATTGTTGTAACAGATTCCGGCAGTCTTCTGCCAAAATACCTGATTGGACCATGACATGATGATTAAAGCGCGGTTCGGCTGTTAAATCGCAGATTGACCCACAGGCACCGGCTTTTGGGTCTTTTGTCCCAAACACAAGACGCGTAATTCTGGATTGTATAATTGCGCCTGCACACATCGCACATGGTTCTAAGGTGACATACAAAGTTGTATCCGTCAGGCGCCATGACCTTAGTGCCGCAGCGGCTGTGCGGATAGCTAATAGTTCTGCATGGGCCGTTGGGTCGTGTAAGCCTTCTCGCTGATTCAATCCCGTCGCAATGACTTCTCCCTCTTTTACGAGGACTGCGCCGACCGGTACTTCTTTGGCCCGATAGGCTTCGTGCGCCACATTCACAGCCATCTGCATAAAATGTTGGTCCTGCTCTCGGTTTAAATGGTCGGATGCCATAATGTTTTAGCCGGTCTTCTAGATGCATCAACGCATCTAGTTTTCTGTCATAGAACTGTTGTGAAGAGCAAAAAAATGTTAGCATAGGCCCTACGTCATGTATAGGCAACCTACCCGGTATTCTCGGTGACTTTTCCCACTGCTGTTTCTTCACAGGAACTCATGTCGGTGTCGCATCTGCAAGTGATGTGGCAAGGCTTATCTTGTAGATTTTTTGAGAATCGACTTCCGGCAATTACGATTGAATGGAGTACACGGCTCACCGCATCGACAGGATTGTTTGTGAGTCAAGTTGGACCCAGAAGCCGGTGGGTGTCTTTTGGCTATCGACATGGGGATGCTCGAGTGATCAGGCTTTCGGCGCCTTTGTTATGTGGACAGCCGGAGGCCGAGATTTTTGGGACCTTAGCGCATGAGATGATTCATCAATGGGAATTTGATATTCGGAAACGGCGTCCCTCGCATGGACCAACCTTCCGGGAAATGATGGATCGGATGAATGAGGAAGGGCTTGGTATTACCATTCGTCATCAGTTGAATGAGACCGTGGAAGCTTGGAATCGATATGCGTGGCAATGCGTTCGTTGTGGGATGATCTATCATCGACAGCGTCGTACGGTTGTGCCTGCTCGCCATCTTTGTAGCCGTTGCCGAGGGGCTTTAGTGGAGATTCCGCTTATGTCATCAAAGTCGTCTCCGCCAACCCTAGTGGAGCCGTGTGTTGAACATTCCATGGAGAAGCCATGTCCGCGTGAACAACTGTGTTTTGATTTTTAAGAGAGACTCAATGAGGGCAAAAGGTGATCAGCGGCGAAAGGCGTCTTTCCCTTTGATCACATCATCCAAGAGTTGATCGGCGAGTTTTGAAGCGCGTCGATGGCGCCACCATTTTTGGACAATGGTATACACGAAAATGGTAATCAGGGTGAGGATCAGACCGACTGTTAAACTGTCCATACAGGCAGTGTAGAAGAATATTTTTCCGAATGGCAAGGTTTATGGCTAGGAAGAATCATAATTCGATTTCTCTTCAGAAATCCTCTTACTGGGTTGTCTCTAACGTATTGAAATAACAAGAAATAATAACAAGGCATATTCAGCAGAATACCCCCATTTAACTTATAAGGTTGCCCAGTGGAACTTCCTATATTACTAGGAGCGTTAGTCATCATTCTTATAGGGGCTGAGGCCTTTACCAATAGTCTTGAGCATTTTGGAGAGCGGTTGGGCATCTCTGAAGGGGTCACCGGTTCGATTTTTGCGGCAATTGGTACGGCCTTGCCGGAAACCATGGTCCCGCTGTTTGCCATTTTGTTGGGAACAGGGTCTGAAGTTGTTCGACATGAAGTGGCTGTGGGGGCCATCCTCGGCGCGCCACTGTTATTGGCAACGGTGGCATTTTTTCTCGTGGGAGTCTTTGCTGCTCGTTCAAGGGGATGGTACGGGGCTCTGAATCCTGAGCCGACCGGGTTCGCGCGTGACTTGGCCTGGTTTAATTGGGCGTTTTTTGTTGGTGTACTGGCGACATTCGTGCCAATTGAGTGGCCAGGCGTGCGAGGCCTGATGGCCTTTACTTTGGTAGCCATGTATGTGGCGTACTTGACGTTGACAATTCGTGCGTCGACCAATCTAGTTGATGATGGGCATGGGACCGAAGCTGATCATCCTCTCTACGCCACGAAAATTGGGTTTCCCGATAATTTAGTGATGATTCTTTTTCAATTAGGATGTGGCTTGGGCCTGATCATGCTGGGTGCCAAGGGCTTTGTCTATGGGATTGAACACCTCGCTCCGAAGTGGGGTATTTCGGCATTGACGCTGTCACTCTTAATTGTCCCTGTGGCCACAGAGTTGCCGGAAAAAGTGAACAGTATTCTTTGGATTCGGCGAGGTCGAGATACGCTGGCCGTCGGTAACCTCACTGGGGCCATGATGTTTCAAGGCAGTCTGTTGCCTGCGGTCGGTATCATGTTGACGGCGTGGATTCCTCAAAAGGAAATTCTTGTTGGGATGGCCATGACCTTGGTCGCAGCTACATACTTAACGTGGATTGTGCGCCACGGAACGGTGAAACCTATACATTTGGTTGTAAATGGTCTGTGCTATTTCATATTTGTCCTCTCAATTCTGTTTTGGTAGAGCCGTGAGGGCCTTTGATCATCATTTGTGAAAAGGTAAATCAGGAGCATTCATGGCCCTGCCTCTAGTGATTGCCACCTGGCGATTTCCTCAGAAAACTTTGAATCATCTCGCGACTCACGCTCAAGTGGTGTGTTGGGAGTCTGATTGTCCTGTCACACGTGAATGGTTGCTGGAGCACGTTCCCGAAGCAGAAGGCCTCTGTTGTTTGTTAACAGATCAGATTGATGAAGATGTTCTTCAGCTGGGGAAGCAGTTGCGTGTTATTAGCACGATGTCGGTCGGGTATGATCATATCGATATTCCCACATGTACCGCTCGGCATATTCTCGTTGGATATACTCCAGGGATTTTGACAGAAACAACCGCTGATTTGGCTTTTACGTTGCTCATGGCTGCTGCTCGGCGAATTGTGGAGGGAGCGGACTATGTTCGCCAGGGGCATTGGAAAGAATGGAAACCGAATTTGTTACTTGGTCAAGATATTTTTGGTACTACGTTGGGAATTGTGGGCTTCGGTCGAATCGGGCAAGCTGTGGCTCAACGCGCCCAAGGGTTTGGGATGAAGGTGCTAGCCGTTCGATCCCCAAGACAGGATCATGAAGATATGGAAGCAGGAGGTGTTGTGGAGATTCACAATCACGAATCATCGAATACACCTCCCGTCACTTTCGTAGATTTGCCAACAGTTCTAATGCAGTCAGACTTTGTGAGTTTGCATGTTCCACTCACCTCTGACACCCATCATTTAATGGGCATGTCTGAATTTGATGTCATGAAACCCTCAAGCATCTTGATCAATACGTCTCGTGGGGCTGTGGTGGACCCGAGTGCGCTGTATCAGGCCTTGCAGCAAGGAATCATTGGCGCCGCCGCGTTGGATGTGACAGACCCCGAACCTCTTCCTGTGTCCCATCCATTGCTTACTCTGCCAAATTGTCTTGTCATCCCACATTTAGGGAGTGCGTCGACGGCCACGAGATCTTTGATGGCTGATATGGCTGTGGAGAATGTCATTGCTGGGTTGCGTGGCGAGCGCCTACCCAATTGTGTCAATCCAGAAGTCTATCAATAGGGTTTTAGACAGAACGAATTTTTTTACTTCCCATTCCCTCTTTGAAGCTATGGAAACATTTTTTGCCACATGTCCTCGAGGGTTGGAACAGGTGTTGGCGCAAGAATTTTACGACTTAGGCGGGAAGGGAGTACGCGAGACCCCAGGTGGAGTGGAATGTCAGGGGCTGTTTTCGCTCTGTTATCGATTGAATCTTCAGAGCCGAATAGCGAGCCGAATTTTATGGCGCGTTGGACAAGGGGCGTATCGTCATGAAGAAGATTTGTATCGCATCACATTGGAAACTGCCTGGCCCATTTGGTTTTCAGTGAATTGCCGGATCAAAGTTCGTATGGTCGCACAGCAATCTCCGCTGAAGAGTCTTGAATTTTCGACGCTTCGTATCAAGGATGCAATTTGTGATCGGTTTATACGAGAGACCAAGAAACGTCCAATTGTTGACAAGCGCGCCCCCGATATTCAAGTCGTGGTCTTTGTGAATGAAGGCCAGGCGACGTGGTATTTGGATACGACAGGTGCTCCGCTCTTTAAGCGTGGATGGCGACAGGAAGCAGGTGCGGCTCCTCTTCGGGAAAATTTAGCGGCAGGCATTCTTCGTCTAACAGGGTGGACAGGGGAGCAAGTCTTGCTGGATCCCATGTGTGGGGCAGGGACGTTTGTCATCGAAGCGGCTATGATGTCGCAAGGCATTTCTCCTGGAGGTCGACGCGAATTTGGGTTTCGTCACTTGAAAAATTTTGATCAAGGTTCTTGGGAAAGAATTCGACATGAAGTCCGTGAGAATCATCAGAATATCTATTCTGAGAAGATTCTTGGGTATGATCAGAATGCTGAGGTCTTAGACATGGCAAGGAACAACTTGCAGGCGATGAGGCTGGCGGGTGTGCAGTTACAGCAGGTTGACGTCCTAGAAATTAGCCCACCGGCGACCAAGGGTATTGTGATCACGAATCCTCCCTACGGCGTTCGGATGGGAGATTCCATGACTCTCGAACAGTGGTATCCCAAATTCGGAGATATGTTGAAACAGCGGTTTGCAGGCTGGACGGTCTATGTTTTGACGGCCGACTTTCGTTTTCCCAAACTCATTCGGTTGGCCCCATCTCGAAAAATTCCTTTATTCAACGGTGCCTTGGAATCTAGACTTTATGAATTTCACATGGTTGAAGGAGGTAATCGTAAAACCGCGCGACGCGCAAGGCAGCAAGATGTCAGCTGACGGGAGATTATAAGCGAGGTGCTCCGGATATGTTTAGCAAGGTGACCCACACGTCTTCAATGCATCGTAAGACATAAATCCATTCATCACAGGTGTTGGGCCGCATAAATAAATGACAATTATCAGGAAACGTGACATTCTCGGATGCGCTAGGGTTTTCATCCGAAAACAAGGCCACTGGAATGGTGCGTAGTCGGCGATCATGTTGAAGTTCCTTAATGATCTCATGCCCTGTGCGATCGGGTAAGTGATTGGATAAGAAAATAAGATCGGGTTGTGGCGCGTCGACATGTGGATATGCTTGGTGTAAGAAGGCAAGGGCTTGCTCCGCATCTTCGGACTCAAGGATTTCTACACAGATGATTTGGGCAACAATGAGGGCTTCCTGCAGGGCTTCAACTTGAGTTGGATCATCCTCAATCATAAGGATTTTAATGGTATTTTTGACCGCTCCGCGCATCAGTAAAGACCTAAGCTCATCGTTACCTCTGGTAATCGGCAGCGAGGGCAACATAATGTGAATAAGAGGGACTCGATCTTCATCGAGGTTTTGGCTTCTCTGCTTTTTCGGTTGAATAGTGAAAAGGGTTAAGGAGCCTCAAGGTGCAGGAAGTTTGTGCTTTCTTGAAGGAAGTGAAATAGATTTCAATGTGGCTTAATGGAAGAAAACAAGGAATGAGGCTCTCAAGAAGTCTCACCAATACGTCTTAATGTCACTGAACTTCAATGAAGAACGGTCAAGCAATTCAGATGGAAGGAAAAGTTCTAGAATATCCGCTTAGGTGTTATGAGGCATTCATTTTTGCGAGCCAATTCTGGAGGATTGAAAGGGCACCTGGGCGTACGGCAATTATCCCATTGACGGTAGGTTTGGGTTGATTGAATTGGATAGGGTTTTGGTTGTTATCAAACACAAGATTCCCTGCAGCTTGGATAAGGATGAGGCCTGCGGCGATATCCCATTCATTTTGGGAGCCGCCATTAATGAGGCCGTCGACTTGTCCGGCTGCCACCAGTGCCAATGAATAGGCAATAGACCCCAGCATAGGAGGGCAATGGTGTTCTTGTCGCCATGCTTGAAGGGTGAGTGGGTTGATTTGCCATGGATTCACGAGAAACGTGAGTTGAGAATGATCTGAGACAGTTCGCGCATGAAGAGGTTGCCCGTTGAGTGTGCCGTGCTGTCCGTGAATAGCACAGAAGTATTCCTTCGTAGCGGGATTGAAGATGACGCCAATAGCGGGTTGACCGTGGTCAATGAGAGCGAGAGAGATTGTATAATGAGGTAAGGCTTTGATAAATGGTTTAGTCCCGTCGATGGGATCCAGGATCCATACTCGAGAAGATTGAAGTCGTAACGGATTGTCCGGTGACTCTTCTGACAACCACGCATCGTTGGGAAAGGCCTTTAATAATGTATCATGGACAATCTGGTTAACTTCAAGATCCGCATTTGTCACTGGAGAGCCGTCGGATTTCATGTGGACTTTTAGGCCTTCGTATGTGATCCTTTTGAGGCGCTCTCCTGCTAGATGCAAAGCTGTGTGGATGGTGTCTAATTCGCGGGTATACAGTGACATCGTTCTCCATAGGAATAAGGCATAAGTGTTGTAGGGTCGTAACTAGGCCATGTTTATCTTCTTCTATCTTACCTGAAAAGTTCATTAAGTGTGTGGGCGTCGTCATGAAATGGATCTAAGATCAATAGTCCTGATGCGAGTAGACACGGCTAAACACAACGATTCTCTTTCTCGTGCTTTTTGAAATGCCATGCAAACGGTTCGAGTCCCGCTCAACATTTCGGCCGACCGATTTCAAGCATATTACCAAGGGGTTGTGGAGAATGTGGTAGCCACAACTCATGATGGCCGTACCGTCCAATTTCCGGCTCGAGTCTTACGTCCATTTCTCTCCTATCAAGGAGTTCAGGGAACTTTTGACATTACATTTGATGCCAATTTGAAGTTTCAGGCGATTCGTCGAGCGAGCCGCCCGTCTTCCTCATGAGTTGGTTCATATGACGGGAGAAGACTATTCGTTATTGGGGCTTTTTTTTAGTGCCTTTCTCTCTTCCACGTTATTGCCAGGAAGCTCAGAAGTCGTATTAGTGGCCTTGGCCACGCACGGTGATCTGCCAGATTGGGATCTTCTCGTTATTGCAACAGCAGGTAATACATTAGGTGGTATGAGTTCGTGGGTGTTGGGGTGGCTTATAGCGTTACGGTATCCACTCACGAACTTATCCAAGGAGGCGCATCGGCATGCGGTAGAACGAGTGCGACAGTGGGGAAGCCCGATTCTGCTTTTGTCTTGGGTCCCTGTGATTGGCGACCCGTTATGTGTGGCAGCGGGGTGGTTGCGAACTCCCTGGATTGGCGCATTGCTCTTTATTGGGGTTGGGAAAGCATTTCGCTATTGGTTCTTGCTTGCCATGGTGCCAGCCTCTGGTACGTAAGTGCAGACATATGTCTCTAGCCTTACCGAAAGGTTGTTGGTATGGTTGCCTTGCTGTGAGATTGATGTTCACGAGAACATCACCTGGCTTTTTCTGTACATCTGCTTAGAACCTGACGGAGCGCTTGCTTTGTGAACGTCCCTCTGCTTGACCTAAAAACACAATATACTCGCATTCAACCTGAACTCATGAAAGTGGTTGAAGAGGTTTGCGCCCAACAAA
Source organism: uncultured Nitrospirota bacterium (assembly GCA_937139405.1). GTDB lineage: Bacteria > Nitrospirota > Nitrospiria > Nitrospirales > UBA8639 > Nitrospira_E. Next base: position 138,726 of record CAKZPV010000008.1, on the reverse strand, counting down.
ATTTTATTCTTGGTGCACATGTTGAGCAATTAGAACAGACCTTAGCCCAATTTATGGGTGTGGAGCATGCGATTGGAGTCGCTTCGGGTAGTGATGCGTTGCTGCTCTCCCTCATGGAACTGGATATCCAACCAGGTGACGAAGTTCTGACTGTCCCGTTTACTTTTTTTGCCTCCACGGGGGTTATTTCGCGCTTGCACGCGCGTCCAGTGTTTGTGGATGTGTGTGCCGATACTTTTACTCTTGATTCCTTGCAATTAGCCGATAAGATCACGCCGCGAACCAAAGCGATTCTTCCTGTGCATCTCTTTGGACAATGCGCAGATATGGAAGCCATCAATGAGGTGGCTGCTACGCATGGGATTCCAGTGATCGAAGATGCGTGCCAAGCGATAGGAGCCGTTCGAAACGGCATCAAAGCAGGAGCGTTCGGGCGTACTGGGTGTTTCAGTTTTTTCCCATCAAAAAACTTAGGGGCTTTTGGTGATGGTGGGTTAATTACCACCCATGATTCGCAAGTGGCTGAACGATTACGATTGATGCGGGTTCATGGAAGCCGCTCAGAGTATCACCATCATCTGATTGGAATGAATAGCCGGCTGGATGCGTTGCAGGCCGCTGTTTTGAGAGTGAAATTCCAATATTTAGACGATTGGACAACGAAACGGCAGGCGAACGCGGCTACTTTTCGACGACTTTTTCAAGAATATGGCTTGGAGGAACGCGTCACGCTTCCGGTTGTCGAGCAAGGTAATACTCATGTCTATAACCAATTTACTATTAGAACTTGCAAGCGAGATGAACTCAGTGGTTATTTGATCGAAAAGAACATCGGCAATCGTATTTATTATCCCGTGCCCCTTCATCTTCAGGAATGCTACAAAACATTGGGGTATCAGAAAGGGGATTTCCCCGTTACAGAACATGCGGCCCAAGAAGTGCTTTCCCTGCCCATTTATCCGGAACTCAATCCAAGTCAAATAATCTACGTGGTCGAAACGATCAAGCAATTTTTTGATTCAGTCAAATAACGCGCTAGAATTTTAGCACCCTTGCCGATTTATTCCATTCTTCAATGCCATGATAGATTCTTTCGCAATGAACAGATGGTGGAATACTATTGCACCGTAAATGTCTATGGTAAATTCTCCAGCCATTCCATAGCTTAGAACTCGGCTTTGTCTTTTTCCCATTCTCAGAAGTGCATATTTGTCCGCAGGTTATGAGGGAATTTTCCGTGTGAAGTATTGTCAGTCATTTCCTGTGTTGATGGTTGTCGAGAAGGGTTTTAACGCTTCGTCCCTATTCTCATTCTTTTTTTCAATTTTCTAATTTTTTTGTCTCCCCCTTACAGAATGAAGAATCTGATACCGACAAGATTTATGGGCTTAATTTAGGTTCATCTAACTAAGCAGAAAGAAATCATACAGACTTATCTAATTTGCCATAAGGCCTCTTCTCGATAAGAGCAAACCCACTGAGAGGTGGGGACGCAAAGCCACGGGTCAGAACGTTCTGATAGCCGAGTTACCGAAGGAAGAGAAAAGCGTAAGGATGGGGCCTTCTATCATAACAGGAGGTATCCCATGTCTTGCCTTTGTCCTGCTACCCATTTCCACAATATTCTTGCCAGATTCGTTCTCGGTTGTTGCCTCATTTTCGCTTCTGTGGGAGTACAATTTGCGCTCGCCCATTCTGCAACGCTTCGATGGGCTTCGAATACTGAACCGGATCTGATCGGTTACAAAGTCTATCAAGGGACAACTCCCGGGTCGTATGGCCTTGCAGTCGATGTCGGGAACACGACGATATATACCACTCAAAATCTTCAGAATGGCCGTAGGTATTATTTTGCGATAACTGCCTATGATAAGAGTGGAAATGAAAGTTCACCCTCCACTGAAGTGAGCCTACAAACTCCTCCCCCACTTTCTGCGTCGATTCAACCAAGCATCACGAGTGTGGCTTCCGCCACGGCGAACGTCAATGAAGAAACGTTCCTGGCCGATTGGAAAATCGCGGGTGTGGGGAATTTGGATGGAGATGCGAGGGCCGATATTGTGGTGCGCAATAGGAAGACCGGTGATGCAGGGGGGTGGCTGGGGAATGGGCTGACGCTCGGGTCGACAGGTCTCATTGCTGCGGGTGTGGCAACCGAATGGAGTATTGCCGGTCTCGGTGATTTGGATGGAGATGGGAAGGACGATATTGTGGTGCGCAATACCTCCACTGGGGATGTAGGAGCATGGCTGGGGAATGGGTTGACGCTTGGGGCGACGGGCCTCATTGCTATGGGCGTGCCAGCTGAATGGATTATTGCCGGTCTTGGCGATTTGGATGGAGATGGGAAGGACGATATTGTGGTGCGCGATACCTCCACTGGAGATGTAGGGGTCTGGATCGGAAATGGATTGACGCTCGGGGCGACAGGTCTCATTGCTGTGGGCGTGCCAGCCGAATGGAGCATTGCCGGTCTCGGCGATTTGGGTGGGGATGGCAAGGACGATATTGTGGTGCGTAATACTTCCACCGGCGATGTAGGAGTGTGGTTTGGGAATGGCGTGAACGAACCTACGCAGACGGGAGTCATTGGCGGTTCACTGAGGCACTGGGCCATTGTCGGCATTAGCGATATGGATGATGATGGGCAGTCTGACATTGTGTGGCGTGATACGACTGATGGATCTGTAGTGGTGTGGCAAGGTAATGGGATGAATGCACCCACCACGGTGAATGTGCTTGCGGCTTCGGTGCCGACTTCATGGGAAATTGTGGGTGTGGGAGATCTGGAAGGTAATGGTCGAGCCGACATTGTATGGCGAAATAAGGCTGACGGGTCTGTGGCCGTATGGCAAGGGAATGGCCTGAATGCACCTACTACGGCGAGTGTGCTTGCAGGCAGTGGGCCCTTGAAGTGGGAGACCCCATCCTAGAACACCAACATACAACGAGTTTGCTCCAAAAGTAGGAGGGTATTTTGGAGAAAGAAAACCGCTTCTAGACGGTATCCTAGCCAGCGGATGGCCTACCGATAGTGCGGCGCTATCTTTTGTGGATAGTTCGCGGGAACATGACAGTCAGAAAGATAGGGTCCACGCAAATTGGAGACAACACTCCCACTTTTACAAGGCGGAAATGGGAAAAATAAAAGGGTTGGACGGAAGATGTGATTAATTATCAGTCCGTCAATTAAAAGTGTCAGATACGTTTTTAAGTTGGGTTATACCTTTCCGATAAATCTTTTGATTTAAATAATACTTTCTTTCCTTTTTACAGAATTGAAACTCTTTTGCCGAGAAGATCTGAAGAATTCATTCTGGTTTATGTTCCTCAAAGGAAAGAAATCATACAGACTTTTTTATTTTTCCATAAGGCCTTTCTCCAATAGTACAAACCTATCGAGAGGTAAGGATCGAAAGCCACAAATCAGGAGAACTTCCTGATGGCCGAGTTTTCGAAAGAAGGGGAACGTATACGGATGGGGCCTTTTCATAACAGGAGGAGTCCCATGTTCCAAGTTGCTTCGATTATCCGTATTCACAAGACACTTGGCGGATTCGTTCTCGGTTGTTGCCTCGCAATTACTTTCACGGGAATTCAATCTGCTTCTGCTAATTCTGCCACACTCCAATGGGCGGGCAATTCCGAATCTGATCTAATGGGTTACAAGATTTACCAAGGGACAACTCCTGGTTCGTATGGACCTTCAATTGATGTTGGAAACAACACAATATATACAGCTCGAAATCTTCAATCTGGTCGAAAGTATTTTTTTGCAGTAACTGCCTATGATAATCGTGGTAATGAAAGCCCCCCCTCTGTTGAAGTTAGTCTGCAAACTTCAGTACCACTGACTGACTCTCTGCAACCAAAGCTAACAAGTCCGGCGCTCGGTTCAAGATTGACAGGTTTGAATGAGACTTTTTCCTGGACGGGCAATGGAGTCAATGTAACCGAGTGGTGGCTATATATTGGAACAAGTCGTGGTGAAAGGGATATTTATGATAGTGGGTCAATAGGGATGACGAGCGGTCTTACGGTCAGAGACTTTGCAACGAATGGAGCCAAGTTGTACGTTCGCTTATGGTATAAGAAAGCTGACAAATGGGAATATTGGGATACAAGCTACGTCAGCTCATAAAGGAGAAAGGGGCCACGAACAGAGTAGAGGCTCAAGGAAAATCTTCGTCTCTGGCACATATTGATTATTGTATCCAAACCAAAAAATACGCTGATTATATTAAAGGTGTCAGGAACCATATATGACGATTCAATGCCGCGATTTCTTCTTCCTGTATTTTGTTTGCTTCGTGGGTAAGAATACTTCCTTGGGATGTGGCTAAGAACAATAATATTCTGACTGATGCTGTTCCAACGCCAGTTTGTATCGAGAGCTTTTATCCCTTCTTTTCAACTATTTACGAGCTTCCGTTGCTTCCCTATTGTGGTAAGGAAACAAGGTTTCCCTATCAAGTCGAGGTCAGCGATGGAGTTGAAATTCACTCAATTTTCCCAGTCACCCACCATTCGTTCCACAGTATGTCAGCGTTGCGGCTATCGTATGTTTCAGACGAAACGCTTTCATTGGGTATGTGGCCCAGGCTGTGATGGTGCAGAGCAAAGGCATCAGTCAGAAAAGAAGCCATGCTTGAATTAACGATTGGTTTTTTCCTTAGAAAGGGGATCTAGGCAAGTCAAGAGCAAAAAAGGTGCAGTGTAATTTCAATCAAAGTCTGATTTCTTGATGGCTTATAGCACAGGAAATCTATCACAATGGTGCACAGGCAGTATGGCTAGCAGTCGTGATAGATTGCGCAGCGCATGAGGAGATGGAGATTTGGAGCCATGCGGTGAGGAGAGGAGATCGGAAAATGATGGTAAAATCTGACCGTGGCATTGAATAGCTATGAGAAAATCAAAAGGCAACTTCACATTTTATTCGAAGACATTCTTCGGCATTCAATTTTCATTAATTTTCTTTGGTTAGCCTTGGTTGGGAGTAAAAAATCTTAAGTAATTTGGACGAAACATTTCGCGGCTCCATGCAACATTTTACGTTCCCATATATTAGCTACGTCCTAATTCCATGTGATGGAACATTCTTGTGATGACAAACCAAAAGGTTGTGGTTCTCGCTATTGACGCAGCTTCTAGCGATTTACTGCTTCGGTGGAGCCATGACGGAACCCTTCCTACCTTCCAGGCACTATTATCAAAAGGTTTGACGGGATTTACCTCTGCTCCACCAGGCCTTTTTGTTGGTTCAACCTGGGCATCATTGTACACCGGTGTGAATCCTGGAAAACATGGGAGATATTCCCAGAGGCAAATCAAGCCGGGAACGTACGAACTCTATCCCTATGGTGAAGGACTAGGTGTTAAACGGGAACCCTTTTGGAATTACTTAAGCCAAGCTGGGCGGAGAGTGGCCATATTAGATGTTCCGCACTCCTCACTCTCTCCCGACCTCAATGGTATCCAGGTAGTCGAGTATGGAGCTCACGATGCTGATTGCGGCTTCCAAGCATGGCCTCAAAGCCTAGCGAAAGAAATTAAGGCCCGATTTGGCCAGCCCACCTCCCATCCCATTCGTGGAGACTGTGACGCCAAACGAGATCCTGACAGCGTTGCGGCCTTTCGAGATACTCTTTTGAAAGGGATTGCTAATAAAACTGAACTGACGAAACACTTTCTTCACCAAGAGAACTGGGATTTATTCGCACAAGTCTTTACTGAAACCCATTGTATTGGTCATCAATGCTGGCATATACATGATCCCACACAACAATGGCATGATGCAGAAGCAGCCAAAATCATAGGTGATCCCATCAAGGACGTATACCAAGCCATTGACAAAGCCTTGGGAGAAATCTTACCGGAAATTGACAACAAAGCTACGGTCATTATTTTGGTCAGCCATGGAATGGGGCCGACGAATGTTCAGTACGGATTCATGGAAAAACTACTCCTCCACTTAAAGGTGGCTGTGCCACCAAGAGCAAGTCCCCAAAACGCCATCAGCTTTTTCGTCTACCAAAAATTACTCCCATTTCTCTCCAGTATATGGCAGAAGACCCCTTCGAACATGCAAAAATTTCTTGGTTCAATGAAAGCTACATTTGCTCAAGAGCTGTATTCGGTGCCTGTCCCCTCCCAAACGGATAAAGAGGCTAGTAAATGCTTTTCAATTCATGACAATCCTTCCCATGCGGGAATTCGAATCAATGTCGTTGGGAGGGAACCTCATGGGAAAATCCGCCAAGGGTCCGAATACCAAAAATTTTGTGACAACCTTGAAAAGGACTTGTTAGGTATCATAAATGTCGGTACAGGAAAGCCTGTGGTTAATCGTGTCATACGCACGGCAGAATATTATTCAGGGGATTATCTGGAACACTTTGCCGATCTTCTGGTGGAATGGAATGAGGAAGATCCTATTCTCTCGGTATATTCGGAGAAATTTGGGGAAATTCCAACAAGTTTCTTGCATCCCCGTACTGGGCATCATCGGCCAGGGGGGATGTTTCTCGCCTTTGGGCCTTTAGTGCAACCTGGAACTCTAAATCGAACCTTGTCAGTTATGGATTTCGCACCCACTATTGCACAGATGCTTAATGTTTCTCTTCCTGATATTGATGGTCAACCAATTTCTGAACTCCTTGGTTCTTCGGTATCAACCGTTCCCTCGCCTGACCAGTAATCCTCTTTACCCGACATAGTTAACTAAATTTTTTAGTTCCATTAAGGGATCAAACTAGATCAATAGCGGGGCTTTTTTAAGTGAAAAGAGGGCGCTCGAAAATTACATGACGAATGAAATGCATGAATTAATACGAGTCTGACCCCTTAATATGAAAATAATAAGTTCCGTATTCTCATGATGAATAGCAAAGCCATTTTATTGCTTGGTTTGATGAATTTCTATCCCTAAGCGAGGTCGCCATTTCTGCAACATTATTCTCCATGTTGCTCAGTCCATCATAAAGAAGGGTTGTCCTTGTCTTGCTTGAACTCCACCCTTCCTCTAATCAAGTGTTGGTGAAGAATGATAGCTATTCGCATCTCATTATTTTCCGAAAAAAGCATTCAAAACATGACGACCTACTGTTCAAAAATAACTGGGCGTGGAATGTATAACAGGAGAAACAGCATGGATAATCGCCTACGAACCTCTTATTCACAACCTTCACTGTTCATTCCGCTTCCCACGATATTATGGGTTCTTTTTACGTTGTTACTTTGTGGCAGTTTGTCTGTGACTTCTGTATCAGCTGCAACCGATTTTGTTGTTCTTGGAGAGGAGGGCATTTGGGTACGAAAGGGGAGTATGGTGGTCAGCGGCGATGTGGGCACTAATATGGCTAGTCCTGGCCCCTTTTTGGCTAGTGATCAAGAAGTAACGATTGGCATCAATGTGATCGTGCAAGATCCAACCAGTCGGGTCATGGGCGATACGATGCGCCTCAAAAGCGGATCGCAGGTGCACGATGTCTTCGTGAATACGCTTAAAGGTCCAGGATTTATACAAGGTACACTAAATACTCCCGTGCCCTTGCCCTTGGTGGCGGCTTTGCCCCCGGTGCCTCCAGTTACCCCAGGCCCTCAAGACTTTGATGTCACTTCAGGTAGCACCCTCAGCTTAGATGCGGGTAATTATGGTGTGCTCAAAGCTCGTAATGGGGCCGTCGTCACCCTGACCGGAGGGGTCTATCACTTTCGGACATGGAATATACGCGCCAATGCACAAGTGCTGGCCACGGCACCCGTCGAAATTCGAATACAGGGACATCTCGAAACCCGCCGTCATGTGGTTGTGGGCCCCGCTCCAAATGCACCTACCTTAACGGCGGCTGATGTGGTGATCATCGGGACGGGGATCAATGGAACGACTGGCGCGATCAATGCAACCCCGGAAGCCGTGAAATTCGGTACAGATAATACGATTCGCGCGAATATTTATGCTCCCAATGGCTTACTACGAATCAAGACTGACAGTGTGTCGACCGGTGCCTTTATTGGCAAATGGGTGCGAATGGGTAATGGCAGCACCATTACCTTAGAAGGCGGGTTTGGGTTAGGCACGAGTGGCGGGAACATTCCATCCGTTGCTGACGCCGGTCCCGATCAAACGATACAAGTCACTGATACAGTTCAGTTAGATGGCAGTGATTCCACCGATGTGGATGGCGATCTGCTTACGTATAGTTGGACTTTGCTGACGCAACCGACCGGTAGTTCCGCTACATTGGATGACTCGACGTCTGTCATGACAACCTTTGTCGCCGATGCCCAGGGGAGCTATGAGGTGGAATTGGTGGTCAATGACGGTACTGTCAATAGTGTACCAGATACTGTGACCATCACCACCATCAACTCGCCGCCAGTGGCGGATGCGGGCCCGGATCAAACGGTATTTGTCACACAGACGGTGCTGCTTGATGGTACGAATTCGAGCGACGTCGATGGCGACAACCTCACATTCTTGTGGGCCTTCGTCACAAAACCAAGTAGCAGTACGGCGACCCTGTCCGATCCGACTGCGTCAATGCCTAACTTTACTGTGGATTTTCCTGGCACCTATGAAGTACAGCTCGTCGTCAATGATGGCGCAGAAAACAGTGCGCTCGACACTGTCGTCATCAATACGCAAAATTCCATGCCCGTGGCCAATGCAGGCTCCGATCAGATAGTGCCCATTGGCAGTACGGTGCAGCTGGATGGTAGCAACTCTAATGATATGGATGGTGATCCACTGACGTATCTCTGGGCGCTCATAGCGATGCCGGCAGGAAGTACTGCGACCTTGTTCGATACATCGGTCGTCAGTCCGACATTTGTCGCCGATTTGCCGGGGATCTATGTGGTCCAGCTCATGGTGAACGATGGAACAGATGACAGTGATCCAGCGACTGTGACGATCACCACAGGGAATACCACTCCGGTGGCAGAAGCAGGACCGGATCAATCCGTTGCCATGCAAACACTCGTCACGCTCAATGGGATCGGCTCACAAGATTCCGATGGAGGTGTGCTCACGTATCAATGGACCTTGGAAAGCCAACCTGAGGGGAGCACCATCTCGCTTCTCAATCCCACGTTTGCTCAATCCACCTTTATCCCGGATCTGCCAGGCACCTATGTAGTGCAACTTGTGGTGTCGGATGGCTTGGTCTTAAGCCAACCGGACACTGTGGCCATCACTGTTCAAGCGACTCCTCTACCAAGCTTGCCGAGTCTGATCATCAACAGTCCTGCTGACGGAATCATCGTAGGGAGCAGCCCCATCACCGTTTCAGGATTGGTGAGTGACCCTACCGCCGCGGTCATCGTGAATGGGGTGTCAGCAAGTGTCACGAGAGGAGTTTATCTGGCTGATGGAATTGTACTCCAAGAAGGCAGTAATACGATCATCGTGAGCGGAACGGATGGCCAAGGTAATAACAATAGTGTGAGCGTGATGGTCACCTTAACGTCCGCTTCGCCCACCCATCTTGATCCGCTGTGGGGACCCATTGAATGGGTTAAACAGACACCAGATGCAGAAGTCTTCACGGCGAACTTTTCGAATTGTGAATTATCGGCCCAATATGAATTGGTTATGATTAATGGTATGGCGGGCGGGGCGAATCGCGTGAGTCAAGGCATGGTCCTGCTGAATGGCATTGAAGTAATCAGCTCGCAAGATTTCACGGCGGCCCAGCCCCATATCACTCAGCCGATCGTGGTGCAAGCCATGAATACATTAGAGATGCGGCTCCAAGGCCCCATTGGCGCGCAAGTACAAGCCTTCATTGTCTGTACCGCCAATTGTTTGGTGGTGAGCATTGACGCTCCACTGGCGGATGCTACCATTAACCAACCAACCATGGTGGTGGACGGCACAGTGACAACCAGTAGTCCCACTCAAGTCGGAGTCATTGTTAATCAACAAGCAGCTAAAGTCTTCGGCTCGGCTTACGCCTTGGACGGTGTCCATGTTCGAGAAGTCACGGGCACAATTGGCCCAACCACGGTCATCGCTGAAGCGACCAATGCCTGCGGGCAACGTGCCTCAACATCGCTACAAGTGCAGACGACGGAGTCTCCAAGCAACCAGGTACAGTTGCAAATTTCTCCAGATCGCAACGTCGCGCCCAGCCAAGTCACGCTGCGAGTGTCCATTGAAATTGAACAGCCTGTGACGCAGATACAATGGGACCATCAAGGCGATGGTACCATCGATGCGCAGGGGCCAGATCTTTTGGAGCAAACTGTCACGTTTACACAGCCAGGGCTTTACCAGCCAAAAGTGATCGTGACGGATGATGTGGGAGATACATTCGAAGCCACAGCAGTCGTGCTGGTTGAAGATGCGGTTGCTTTCGAAGCTATGCTGAATGTCGAGTGGGCAGGCATGTTGGAGGCGTTGGCACAAGGGGACATCGAGCAAGCCCTCACGCACATTCATTCCCGTAAACGAGAAGTCCTGCGCCATGATTGGACGGTGCTGAAGGATCATCTGGGTGAATTGGCTGCGACCTTTGATGTGCCGTTGCAACTCACGGATGGTAATGGTGCCAGGGTTGTTATGCAGGCCACGAACCCTATTATGCTCGGGTCTGTCCCATTTCCGTTGGAAGTGGCATTTATCCTGGATGTTGACGGTCAATGGCGGATTAAGAGTTATTAACACAATCTGTGGAAAAAGTTCCCAACAAGTATGTTGCAAGACGAACCCAAAAGATTTCATGCCGCTTAGAGACACGAATGAGAAATCATAGAGGAGACTTGAGTTTACAGGTACTTGGTGAAAAGGAGCCAAGCTGAATGTCGATGACCACCTTCTGGCAGCAGTATAAATATCGAATAATTGGAGCGGGGCTTGGAATTTTATTCCATTCTCTAATCCTTTTGGGGGTTTTAACAGGTAAGGGCCAAGTTGGGATCTTACTGGTTCTTTTTGACTTCCCTCTTCATCTATTAGGCCAGTTCCTTTCCATCCAATCTGAGACGTTGTTGTTTGGTGTCGGGGGCACTGTCATGTATGCCCTATTAGGCTGGATTTTGGGACAATGCTGGAGAAACTTTTTATTTTTAACTCCCATCCCTTTAGCAGGAAAGATCTACCCTCTTTAACAAGGGAGTCCCAATGACAAAAATCTGGTCTGACTTTAAGAACCGAATAATTTATTCTGCACTTGGATTCATTTTTCATGGTTTCACTGTCGTACTTCCCTTGTTGTGGTATGGAGGAAAAGGCGAACAATCAGCAGGGCTGGCATTAATCGTGGATTTCCCTTTGTTCCTTTTAGCAAAAGTGATTCCTTTTCTAGACCAATTTATTTATACATCAAGAATCGGAGCAATGTTGTACTTCTCAATTGTCGGAACATTTTTGTATGCCGGGGCTGGTTGGGCAATCGGGCATTTTCAGGATAAAAAGAAGATTTAGATGCATAGCACAGGTTAGACATTATATTGTCAGGAAAGAATTATGAACTGTAGTTTTTTGTTTAGAAACTATTTAAAGCAGAAAAGAAGAGGCTAAAATACTTAAAATGTAGGAGAAGAACGATGGAAGCATTGACATATCCAGAATGCCAAGTTTCAAAAGACGTAAAAATAGCACTGTCCTACAATTCAAATCCTCCCATCAGTCAAATAATTTCAGGCCGCATATCCTTTTCTACTTTCATTTTTCATTGGGTATATCGCCCACTTTTCTTAGGATTAATAATCAGTCTTTTTTCATGCCAAACGGTCTGGGCTTTTGAAATCAATACCCACAAACAACTCACTGATAAGGCTATCGAATCCATCGAGTCTCAACTGAACACGTACCTGATCGACAATCTAGGTCTAGAGGGCGGCTTAAATGAACAATTGGGAGGTTTAAATGCAATAGGTTGGATGATTGCAGGTAGTGATTTCGAAGATAATGTCCCTAGATTTAATAATCATTTTCATGACCCGATATCCGATACTGGTTTAGGGTTGGGAGAGTCGGCCATCGATTGGAGTCTTCGACCAATCGGAGAACAGGAATGGTCCTGGAACGATGCTCGCGAGTATTACTTCAAAGCCCTGACTTCTGAAACGAAAGATGAGCGAGATGAAAATTGGCGCAAGACTTTTCGGGCTCTCGGCCAAGTGATGCATTTGTTGCAAGATCAAGCCAGCCCAGCCCATGTGCGAAATGATCCTCATTTATCTCAGTTTGGCCTTGGAGATGTGGACGGGCTGCATGATTTTATGTTTATGCGGGACGTGGCCACCTATGTTGGGCTCGGAATTATCGGTCCTGACCCGTCAATCCTGGAAGATGCTCATCAGACTCAACCTGTACCTATAGCTAATCTATTTGATCACAACCAATACACTGGACCGAATCCCAATGCATCCCTCGGTGGCCAAGCCGGACTGGCGGAATATACCAATGCCAATTTTTTTAGTGATGACACGATTCCAGGGCAAATAGCTACCGATTCTCTGTTCTTTCAAACGTATGCACATCCCAGTCTTGCCGAATTAGTCCCAGCCCCTGTCCCTTCCCCGTATTTGACGGTCGCTCGTCTCGGAAGTGCGGCCTTCCCTGGTGCTCGTGCAGCCAAGATTACCGGCAATCAAGCGGTCGCCACGTTTTTATTAACCAACACGAACTTAGATCTATTAGGCCAATTGCAGTTGGATGACGCCGTCTATGATGCCCAAGCTCAAAACCTCATTCCGCGGGCGGTGGGCTACTCCGCCGCCGTCCTGGACTACTTCTTCCGCCCCCAATTTCCCTTGGAGCCTTCGAGTCATGAATTTCAAGTTCTGGGCACCTTCGACGGAACTGGGTGTACAATGGTTCCCGACCCTGGATCGGATTCCGGCTCTCTTGATGTAAGGTTTACCATCCCTTCAAACTTGAATTTTGGAGACCGAACCGGTTTTTTATATTATGAGAAGACTGATGGGACCAGGGTTTTGTTGGGAGAGGAACGCACCGATCTTCCATCCGGACAAGTGCTTTTCTTCAGCGGAAGTATTCTTCGATCTGAACTCGTCATGGATCAACCTGTTCGATGGTATCTGGTTTTAAAAGGCAAGGCCGGGCCTGGGGAACAGGAGGAAGAGGCGATTTTAGCCAATACCGATGAAGCTTCTTGGGATTACGTGTGTCTGTCGTAATTCGGCCATAGGACTCTGCTAGGAAGATCGAGACACTGTGCCTTATAAAAGGTGTCAGGAACCTATAATTAATCTGTATTAAGGGTAGGAGGCTTCGATGGTGCTGCTGAGGCCGCCGCGAGCAGTAAATTCCCCAATGACCGTTGCTGAAATGGGTTTGCAGGCTTTGACAATATCCGCCAAAATTTTGTTGACGGCATTTTCGTAGAAGATGCCAAGGTTTCGATAGCCATGCATATAGACTTTAAGCGATTTGAGCTCGAGACAATGTTTGTCTGGCATATAGGTCAGGTGAATCGTGCCGAAATCAGGCAAGCCGGTTTTGGGACAAATCGCTGTGTATTCAGGAATTTCAATGGAGATCACGTATCCTGAGTATTGGTTCGGCCAGGTATCCAATCGAGGAAGTTTGGCTGTCAGGCCACTTTTGGCATGTGCTTCAGTATAGGTCGATTTTGATGGCCGCTTTGTGGGTTTCATCTTAATGTCAAGTCTCTAAGTAGAGTAAAGTGAAGCCTATTTTCCAGCAAAAAGGCTAGTCTACTCTTTTCTGATTTTTTCTCGCAACTTACTCAGCTGGTTTTCTTGAGAATGCCTCAAGTGAGGGCTATAATCCCTGTCTTGTTCGGCATATTTCCTCTTTCTAGGTGTGCCGCTGTTATCAATCGCATCATTCCCCTGAGTCGATTTAACTGGAAGACTTCTGTAGAGCTGGCGCCTGATTTTCATGTGGACGCATAATAGGATTGTGTAATTTTCTAAATATATGGCCATGTTAGAAGCGGATGATTTTGTGAAAGGGCTCCAGGGAATTGGATTCGATTTCTTTACGGGAGTTCCGGACACCATTCTTGGTGGCATCATTGCGCATTTAACCGAAGAACGACTGTATACCCCGGCTGTTCGTGAAGATGAGGCAGTGGCGATGGCGGCCGGTGCTTATTTCGGCGGGAAAATTCCTGCGGTGTTGATGCAGAATTCTGGATTAGGGAATGCATTGAATGTCTTGGAATCGCTCAATTTGATCTACCAAATTCCGTGTCTGTTGCTGGTCTCGTGGCGCGGGTTTGAAGGGAAAGACGCGCCTGAGCATTTGGTCATGGGTGAAACGATGACCACTCTTTTAGATACCATCCGCATACCTCACCGGACGCTGTCGGCAGAGACTATTACGGATGATCTTCAATGGACTGCAAAAACCTTCATGGAAAAGCGTATTCCTGTGGCCTTGCTTTTGAAAAAGGGCATCGTCAAAACGGTGCAGCCATAAACGCCATGATCTATATCGAGGTACTTCAATCATGATCGGTCCTGAAGAAGGCGTCATGCAAAGCCGCGCGCAGGCGATGGCGGCCATTTTTGAACTGCTGACTGATCAGCCTCTCATCGTCTGTAATGGGTTTCCTTCTCGTGAGGCCTGCAAGCTTCGTGACCGCGATCAGAATTTTTATATGATCGGATCGATGGGTGTGACAGCCAGTATAGGTTTAGGCTTGGCACTCGCGCAGCCACAAAAAACCATAGTGGTCTTTGATGGCGATGGCAATGTGTTGATGGGGTTGGGGACATTAGCGACCATTGGCGCCCTCAAGCCGAAAAACTTGATTCATGTGGTGTTTGATAACGAGGTCTATGGGACCACGGGCAATCAACCTACGTATTCCAGGATGGTTGGCTTGGATAAAATGGCCAAAGCGGCGGGTTATATGAATGTTGAGCGGGTCTGGGAAAAAGAAGATATTGTGTATGAGTTTAAGACGATGTTGGAGGATCACGGGCCGAGTTTTCTGTTAATCAAAGTGAATGAACAATTAGAAGAGGCTGATCGTATAGCATTAGCGCCACAAGAGATGACGCAGCGGTTTAAGCAGAACGTGTCCTAGCAGAGAACCAATGTGTTTGACTGAATTCATTACCATAAAGGAATTCCATAGATGATTTTATTAAACCCCGGTCCGGTGAATGTGTCTGATCGTGTACGACAGGCGTTGCTTCAACCGGATATTTGTCATCGGGAGTCAGAATGTTCGGAATTGCTCAACGATATTCGCCAGAAATTGCTCAAGGCGTTTGTTCCTGGGGCTGAAGACGAGTATACCGCAATTATCCTGACGGGTTCTGGGACGGCAGCGGTCGAAGCGGCGCTGCTGTCTAGTCTGCCTTTGGGCAAGCGCGCCATGGTTATCAATAATGGTGTGTATGGGGAACGACTCTCATCGATGATTAAAATGCATCGATTAGGGGTTCCTGATATGAAATATGAGTGGGGTGTGACCCCGAACATTGAGATGATTGAGAAGGCCATGATCCAACATCCAGAGGTGCATACGGTAGCCATGGTGCATCATGAAACGACGTTGGGCTTTATCAACCCCGTCAAGGAAATTGCAGATCTGGTAGATAGTAAAAATCGAGTCTTTATGCTGGATTCTGTGAGTGGCTTAGGCGGGGAGGCCTTGGATATCAGTGGGAGTAAGATATATTTGGTGGCTGGGGCTTCGCAGAAATGTATTCAAGGGTTTCCAGGTCTGGCGTTTGTGCTCGTGCGAAAGGGGTTTATGGAGCAAGTGATGAAATACCCCAAGCGCTCGTGGTATTTGAATCTGGCTAATTATTATGAAGAACAAGAACGTGGCTCGATTCCGTTTACTCCTGCTGTCCAGGTGTATTACGCCTTTCGTGAAGCCCTTGATGAGTTGCTGGAAGAAGGCGTGGAGAATCGCATTCAACGTTTCAAAGGCTATGCAGCGACGATCCGAGCCGGCATGCAACAATTTGGAATTCAAGCAGTCTTATCCCCTGAAGTACAAGGGAATACCCTGACCGCATTCAATTTGCCTGATGGTGTGTCCTATGCTCAGCTCCATGATAAGTTGAAAGAAATGGGATATGTCATTTATGCCGGGCAGGGGCAGTTAGAGAAGAAAATATTTCGGGTGGCCAATATCGGAGCATTGACCCAGAAGAATATTGAGGGGTTTTTGGCAGCGTTTCAGGCAACGTTGGAGCAAACTCGAGCATGAAGGCTATCATTTTCGCAGCGGGTGTTGGTAAACGTCTACAGGCTGTGACGCAAGGCAAGCCTAAATGTTTAGTGAGTATTGGTGGGCGGACGCTCTTGTCGCGTCATGTGGCATGCTTGAGTCAATTAGGTGTGGCTCCCATTGTGTTGGTTGTGGGTTACGCGCACGAGGCTATTCGTGAAGCCATGGCTGTCGAGTTTCCTGCATGTGACATTCGATGGGTGGTCAATGAGCAGTTTGTGCGAGGGAGCATTACATCGTTATGGGCTGCAAGGGAAGAAATGGATGATGACGTCATCCTTATGGATGCGGATGTGTTGTATGCTCCAGAAATTTTGGCTCGTTTGGTGCGATCTTCAGAAGCGTCGGCCTTGTTGATGGACGAGACCGTGAAACAAGAATCTGAAGAATGTATGGTTGCGGCTCAAGACCGACGGGTCGTGTCGTTGAGCAAGACACTTCCTTCCGATTATGAAGAAACTGGAGAAGGCGTGGGTTTTTTGAAGGTCCAGAAAAGGGATATTCCTCTGTTACTCCGTTCTGTCCAGACGTGCATTGAGGCTGGTAGACTGGATATGGAATATGAAGATGCTCTGACAGGTTTTTTCCTTGGTGCTCCTGTTGGCTATGAAAAAATTGGAGGATTGCCTTGGATCGAAATTGATTTTCCTGAAGATATTCAGCGAGCGACGTCGAAGGTTCTCCCAGCCATTGAAACCATGGGGAATACTCCTTCAGTCATTTAGAATATCGATTGTTGAACATACAAATGCTGTAATTATGGATGGGATTCTCAAACAAGAAACGACAGATGCTGTTGATACAGCCATTCTACTGACTTCATCCGGAGTTTTCTCAGGGGGCATGGATTTGGGACAAGCCATGCCGAGTCCGCTGGTTCAAGTTGGCGGCATGACACTCTTTCAACGAGCCGTGTTGACGTTACAACGCGGGGGGATCTCTCAAATTTGGGTTTTAGCTGGCAGGGAAGAGCCGGCATTGCGAGAATTATTACGTGAAGATAGTCGTTTGCAAGCTGCTGTCCGTTGGTTGCCGGTGCGAGAATTCCCTCCGCATGATCCCCAAACGTGGGAGACACTAGCCGATGAAATTAGCGGTGCTTGTATGGTCGTCGGCTGTCATACTGTGTTTTCTCTTTCCCTCATTCAGCGATTACGGCATGAAGGGGCACAAGGGAATGCGGTTGTGATCGTTGGCCATTCTGAGGAGGGGTATCATATAGGTAATCCCGGCGTTGTCGTCAAATCTAAAGATGTTGATGGCCATACCTCTTCTTCCGTAATGTTTCGAGATCCGCCCGTCTCGCCTACTCAAATGGAAAATCATGCAGGTTCCCCATTGCCTATTGTTGGTGATTTGATGGTATTGCCTGGACGTCTATTGGGGATATCTGGTGTGCTGCATGCCAGTGGGACAAACCCGTTGCGCTTGGCATTGGAGCAGGCCGCAGTAGAAGGAACCGTTGAGGCCATTCCGGGAGAAACGCATTGGTTTCGAGATGTTCGGGGACCCAAAGGGCCGAAATTAGCGGAACAAACGTTGGTTCGTTCTCTCCAAACCTCCAAAGGCGGACTTGACGGATTCGTGGATCGTTATTTCAATCGCAAGTGTTCTGCGCTGTTTACGAGACTTTTCTTGAAACTGAGATGGACACCCAATGCGATAACGATGGTCTCCATGGTCATTGGGTTGGTGGCCGCAGGGTTTTTCGTTTCTGGTTCTTGGGGATTTGCACTGATTGGCGCCTTGCTCTTTCAGTTGTCGGTGATCATTGATTGTTGTGATGGTGAAGTCGCTAGACTGACGTTTTCTGAATCCAAGTTTGGCCAAGAATTAGATATTTGGGCAGACAATGTGGTGCATCTTGCGATCTTTGCGGGTCTTGCCTGTGGGGCGTATCTTCAAGGACCATGGGAGCAGACGCCTCTTCCGCTTATCTTAGGTGCTTCGGCCGTATTAGCAAATGTTGTGTCGTTATTATTAGTGAATGCGGCTCGGCAATTGCGGACTCGTCAACGAGATTGGCGAAAGTTATCGGAACGCGAACGTCAGAAAATTGATTTTATGTTAGGTAATGTTGCCAATCGAGACTTTTCTGTCATCGTTCTCATCTGTGCTGGTTTGGGTTTCTTACATTGGTTCTTAGCACTCGCTGCAATTGGTTCCTGGTTCTTTGTCATGTCAATGGGTTGGCTCCTCCGTCGAAATCTCATCTCTCGTGATTAAATTCCTCTTCCTGATCATTGGGCTCACCGCCCTGGTCGGGATCGTGTGGCACATCGGTTTTGAATCGATCCTTCATGCGGCGTCCAAACTTGGCCCCCTTCCCCTGATTATCATCCTACTCCCTATGATTCTCGTCTATGGACTTGAAGCCTGGGGTTGGCGCCTGACTTTAGGTGCGTATGCGGAAAAGATTGGGTTTCTGCGTTTGTTTGCCATCCGAATGGCCGGGGAAACTGTCAATGTCACGACGCCTGCAGCCTATGTGGGGGGTGAACCTTTGAAAGCCTATTTACTTAAACGTTATGGGGTGCCTATGGTTGAGGGCCTCGCCTCAGTCATTACCGCGAAGACGACCATGACCTTGGCTCAAGTGCTGTTTATCTTACTTGGGTTGGGCCTGGCGTTTTGGATTATGGAAGTGGCAAGTCACCACTGGATGGCGATGTTGGTCAGTCTAGGGCTACTGGCATTTGGCGTGGGCTTGTTTGTCATATTTCAACGTTATGGGCTTGGGATGGGGTGTTTAACCCTCTTGCGAACCTGCAGGATTCGATTAGCTTTTCTTGAAAAACGAGAAGGGCAATTACGAGAAATGGATGCCACCATTCTGAAATTTTATTCAGAAAATCGTCGAACATTTTATGTGGCTTTGGGAACTTTTTTTCTCGCGTGGCTCTGTGAGACGTTAGAAGTCTATGCAATTTTGTATTATCTCGATGTGAGTGTTGATGTATGGACGTCTATGTCTATTGCCGCCCTTACCGTCTTTATCAAAGGGGGCACGTTTTTTATCCCTGGGAGCTTGGGTGCCCAAGAAGGTGGTTATACCTTGTTACTCATGAGCTTCGGGTACACCGAAGTGACTGGAATTACCTTTGCGTTAATTCGGCGATTACGAGAAATCCTCTGGATATTGATCGGGTTAGGGTGCTTGATGTTGTTAAAAGGCAAGGACTTGCCAACAGTAACGGAGCCAACTTAATCAATGTAGGTTGCTCTTCATTGAGGGATTGGATCTGAAGCTTTTTGTGTCAAAAAAGCTTGAATTGTGTGATAATTCTAAGGAATAATTACGAATATATTTTTTTGAGCTTAAGGAGAACAGGATCGTGGATATTCAATTAGGTACAAACACCCTGCGAAATACCAATGGAGTAATTCTAGCTCATGGCAAAGAACAGCTCCGCATTGAATGGGTGGAAGACAACCAGAAGTTGGCCTTGACCATGGGAGTCTTCATGCCAACAGGAACCGAGGTGGCGACCCTCAAACAGAATGCTTGGGAAATCAACCCGAATGATCGTTTCTTGCTCACGACTACACCAGAAATGATCAAGGTCGAAGATACCACCTTAAAAACGACGGTCATGGAAGTGCATAAAGCCGAGAACCAAAATGTCAATATTCCTGCCGCCAAATTCTACACATCTAAAGGAACGCTTTCCGAAGTGTCCGCCGAATGGTGGCGAGTCGGCAACAAAATGGAGCTGACTGGTATCGACACCGACCTTGAAGGCGGCGGGATTGAACTCCCTGAATAATCAGGTTCATCGTACTCGCTTTCCATAGAGCCATGAATATCCTTTCCAGTCATTTCCGGGGAAACGCATAATTTAGGTCATCACTTCACCTGTCTATCTTTCGTCAATGATGACGAAACACCATTCTCAAAAGACCTGAAAAAGTAAAACGGTTTTAGGAATGTTCCAGACTGGAAACTATTGAGGATCTATCCTCAGCAATTGCTGGACAGGCGAGTTGAACTTGGTGAGTTTGGCTAGCCAATTGTTGAGACATTTGATGGCTAACAGTTATGGCTTCGATCATGGCTTGGAATTGTTTGGGACCTTCTTCTTGAAGTTGAGTGCAACTCTGTTGCTCAGCTAGCGATAATTCTCCTCCAGCTTGGCAAACAAATAGATTTTGGTAGATGGTACGGACATGTTGTTGGAGTTGCTGCTGGTGTTGTTCTAGTGGTCGAAGAGTATTTTGGATTTGCTCAATTTGTTTTTGAACGTCTGTACAAGATTGGCTATCAGCTTCGGCCATGAATGGGAATAGGATGAGAAACGTGGACGCAAATGTCAGGGGCACAAGGTAGGGGATTCGTGTAAGTTTTGTGAGCAAGGTATGAACCATAGACTCTATTTCACTACGAATAATGAAATTTGACTATTCATCAAAATGAGGGGTTGGCAATAAACTAACTGGAGGAACCCAGGACGAGGTGGGGATTAGGAATAGAATATGACATAAACGGCAAGAACAACTAGCCATATCGTATCGAATAACGGGGGCCAACGAACTTGTGTTCTTGAAATTCAGCCAAGTTGCCTTTGCCTAATACCCGCTCAAATGGTGCTAAAGACCAGTGTTATCTTGATGTCAAATATGGCATGGTGTGTTTTCGATCAATGAGGCGTATGCCTTCCTTCTTGTATTCGACTACATAATTCCCAATAGATGAGTAGGATTAGGTGTGAGTTACATTTAGATCCTCATTCAGAAAGGTTTGCAAGACAGTCTATGAAACACAGTAAAAAAGATTTATCAGCGACTCCAACCATGAAAGGGTTCTCTCCCGGTTTTGCTTCTCTCGGTCTTGAAGCTGCTCTTCTCACAACGCTTGAGACATTGGGATATGAGGAGCCCACGCCTATTCAACAGGAGGCGATCCCTCCGCTTTTGGCTGGGCGTGATCTTTTGGGTCGTGCTGCAACGGGAACTGGGAAGACGGCAGCCTTCACCTTGCCTCTTCTTCAGCGACTTGCGCATTCGGACCGCCAGCCACATCCGTCTGCCTTGATTCTTGTACCCACCCGTGAATTGGCCATGCAAGTGTGTGAAGCGGTCGAACGCTATGGCAAAGAGAACCGGGTGGCCATACTCGCAGTTTATGGAGGTGCAGCGATTAGACCTCAGCTCTTAGCCCTCAAACGCGGGGTCGATGTCATCGTGGCAACGCCAGGGCGAGCATTGGATCATATCCGCCGCAAAAGTCTTCAACTCAAGGATTTGCAGGTGGTCGTGTTGGACGAGGCAGATGAAATGCTCAATATGGGGTTTGCGGAAGATCTAGATGCCATTCTTCAACAAACTCCCCAAACACGGCAAACGGCATTATTCTCGGCAACGATGCCCTCCCGTATTGCGTCCATTGCGCGCCGTCATCTACAGGATCCAGTTGAGATTCAAATTGTGAAAGAACCCGTCAAATCCGGAGTGGCTCCTCGTGTGCGACAGACGGCTTACCTTGTTGGGAGACCACATAAAGTGGCGGCTCTGGCCCGTATCCTGGATATGGCTAGCCCGAAATCCACATTGGTTTTTTGTCGGACTCGTCTGGAAGTTGATGAGTTGATCTCTATGCTCAACAGCCGAGGATATCGAGGTGAAGGTCTTCATGGTGGGATGAACCAGGCTCAGCGTGATCGTGTGATGCAGTCGTTTCGTTCTGGACAGACCGAACTACTTGTTGCCACGGATGTGGCTGCACGAGGTTTGGATATCTCTCATGTTTCGCATGTCATGAACTACGATGTTCCGTCGTCTCCTGAAGCCTACGTCCATCGTATCGGACGGACAGGACGTGCCGGACGGGGAGGGGAAGCGGTCAGTCTGGTCGAACCCCGAGAACGCTGGCTGTTGAAGAACATTGAGCGTCTCACAAAATCGACCATCGAGATGGCAACACTTCCGACTGTGGCCGACCTTCAAGCCAAACGACTAGAACGAATTGGTACTTCGATTCAGGAAATCCTTAAGGCCAACAAATTTGATCGATTCCGGAACGTGGTGGATACATTGACTGAGAAGTTTGATCCAGCTGATGTGGCAGCGGCGGCCATACAACTGGCCTCTGGGGCCAAAGACGGTACCTCAACGGAGCAAGAGATTCCCACTATACAGGATCGTTCACAGGAGAGAGCTCCAACATCACGGCGTCCGAGACGGGAGCCTCCTGGGTGGGCTCAGGGCGGCAAGACAGGAGGAAGGGAAGGCCGTCCAGCAGGCAAGCGCCAACGTGCGAGCCGATCTGAACAATCGGTAAGCATGGCCACCTTGCATTTTAACGCGGGCAAAAGTGCAAACATTCGGCCGGGAGATTTCGTGGGTGCCATTGCCAATGAAGCTGGACTGAACTCGAATATGATCGGACCTATCAAAATTTCGGATGATTTTTCCCTGGTAAAGGTCCCAGAAGAACTGGCTCAGGGAATCATGAAAGTACTAGGCCGGACAAGAATTAAGGGGAAGAAAGTCAAAGTTCGGTTCCATCGAGAATAGTCTCGTGGCTCACGAAATCTGAAGACCATCCTGTCTGGTTGTCAAATATCAGAGGGTAGTACGATAAAGGATTTCAAAACCTATGTTGAGAACAAGAGAAGGGGTGTTTAGCGGGTAGAAGTTTTCGCGCGGGCCATCATGCGACAGAACGAGCAGGTGCCTGCGGTTGTAGGTTGACCACATGTCTCACAGGGTAGCAGCATCGTTTGGTCCGTATCGGTCATAGATACTGATGATTCGCCTACTTTCTTTTGTTTCTCTAAAAATCCCCAATAAAAGCGATGTTTGGTTCCGGGAGATTCCGCTTCTAGTCGATTGAGGGCGTCTTTGTATACCAACATCTTGGCACCTTTGGCCATCGGGCATTCTTCAACTAAATAATCAATTCGGTTCACGACAGCATAGGCGGCAATCTCTCGTTCGGTCATGCGATAGAGTGGTTTGACTTTTTTGGCAAAACCCTCAACAGAAGCTGGGAGAGTGGGGGATTGCTTTTGGAGATATTCTTCCTGCCATTGCAAGACATTCCCGAGAAGCCGTGCGGCTTCATCATCGAGATTATGGCCCGTGGCCATCACATCATACTTGTTTTCCCATGCCACTCGATTGAATTGATAGCGTTTGATCGTGCCGCAGGCCGAACAGGTGGGTCGTTTGATGAGATTCGCTAATTCTTTAATGCCGGCTCCAGCATCTTCTTCCACGGTATGAATCATGAGTTTCGATCCACAGGCTTCGGCGACATCACGAGCAAAGCGTTCCACTTTTTCGTGAGAGCGATCTGAATACCCTGGAATGCCTAAATCCACATAGAGAGCATCAGCACGATAACCCAATTTGAGTAAAATCTCCCAGAGCGTCAAACTATCTTTTCCACCAGAGACGGCGACCAGAATTCGATCTTCTGGGGCAAACATTGATTGAGCTTTGATGGCTTTTTGGACTTGTGTGCGGACGAATTCGGTCAAGCAAGGTCCGCAGAAAGCCGTATTGTGGCGTGGCATTCCTAACACGGCTCGTTGTGGACATTTTCGACAGCGCATGGACTATCCTCCAGAAATAACCGGACGGACTTCAATGCTATCGCCATCGTCCACGATTTCGTCTTCGGTCATGAGGTCTTGACCCCGAATGATCAAAAAAGCTTCAGGAATCAACTGCAGTTCTTTGAAGATGTCTGCAACCCGCTTTGGCCCTTGAAGTTTGATGTCTCGCGTGGGATGGCTGAGGTGAATGTTCATATGGTCGAATCATAATGATCCGTTTATGGAATTGGCAACTTGAGTGGCTAGGCACTGTATGCCACGTGAGGGAGGAGACCCCCCTGTTTCTTCTATTAAGTCGGAAACTTGAAGAACCGAATAATCTATTGGGATACCATGTTAAGTGGTATGATTTCATATCCTGCTAGACAGAAATCAAACTTTAGCATGTAATAGAACCTTGAAAGACTAGACATCACCATTATTGATGGATGATGAGAGGAGTGAATGATGAAGCCTTCAACCGATTTACAAGATCAGCTTTGTATTAACACCATTCGAACCTTAGCTATGGATGCCGTACAGGCCGCCAATTCAGGGCATCCTGGGACTCCGATGGCTCTGGCTCCTGTGGCCTATTGGTTGTGGAATCGTCTGTTGCGTTTTGACCCGGCTGACCCTATTTGGCCGAACCGTGATCGATTTGTCTTATCGGCTGGCCATGCTTCGATGTTGCTGTATTCGTTGTTGCATTTATGTGGAGTAAAAGCCGTTAATAGTGAATATGAACAATTGGGACAACCGGCGGTGACGTTAGACGATATCAAGCGCTTTCGCCAATTAGAGAGTAAATGTCCGGGTCATCCGGAATATCGTTGGACATCTGGAATTGAAACGACCACCGGTCCGCTTGGGCAAGGCGTGGCGACGAGTGTAGGCATGGCCATGGCTCAACGTTGGATGGCGAGTTATTTCAACCGTCCTGATTTTGAGATGTTCTCCTATAATGTCTATGCTGTCTGTGGCGATGGGTGTTTGATGGAAGGGGTTTCTGCGGAAGCCGCCTCCTTGGCCGGGCATTTGAAACTTTCGAACCTCTGTTGGATTTATGACAATAATAAAATTACGATTGAAGGTCATACTAATTGGGCATTCACCGAGGATGTGGCCACTCGTTTTATCGCGTATGGGTGGAATGTGACGCGGGTTGGTGATGCGAACGATCTCGAAATGTTGGATCGAGCCTTTGGCACCTTTCGCAATGAAGTCGAGCGTCCCACACTCATCATTGTGGATAGTCATATTGCCTATGGTGCCCCCAACAAACAGGACACCCATGCGGCCCATGGGGAGCCATTGGGCGATGAAGAAATTCGTCTGACCAAGCGCAATTATGGGTGGCCGGAAGAGGCCAAGTTTTTAGTGCCTGAGGAGGTGCCAGACCATTTCAATCAAGGGATTGGTGCACGTGGGGCGGAATTACGGACGGCCTGGATGGGTCGGTTTGCCGAGTATCAAGCGCAGTATCCGGAGCTTGCCGACCATCTGTACAAAATGCAACATCGGCAATTACCAGATGGCTGGGATACAACTCTGCCGACATTCCCACCCGATGAAAAAGGTTTAGCTGGTCGAGAAACGTCCGGAATTGTCCTCAATGCGGTCGCGAAGAATGTGCCCTGGTTGATGGGTGGTGCTGCTGATTTGGCTCCATCAACCAAAACTCGATTAACGTTCGAGGGGACAGGGGACTTTACGAGCGACAATCCATCTGGACGAAACGTGCATTTTGGTGTGCGGGAACATGCTATGGGGGCTATTCTGAATGGGTTATCCTTATCTAAGGTCCGGCCCTATGGTTCGGGATTTTTTATTTTCAGTGACTATGCCAGACCAGCGATTCGACTTTCAGCGTTGATGGAAATCCCAGTGTTACATGTGTTTACCCATGACTCGATAGGGGTGGGAGAGGATGGTCCAACTCATCAGCCTATTGAACAGCTTCCATCACTCCGGGCCATTCCTGGTTTGGTTGTGTTGCGCCCTGGTGATGCCAACGAAATTGTTGAAGCTTGGAAAGTGATTATGCAGTTGCGGCATGAGCCGGTAGTGCTCATTTTAACACGGCAAGCCATGCCGACATTGGATCGGACAAAGTACGCATCTGCATCAGAGGTATCCAAGGGCGCCTATGTTTTAGCCGATGCTCCTGATGGTCGGCCTGAAGTGTTGCTACTTGCTACTGGGAGTGAAGTTTCGTTGTGTATTCAAGCGCATGAACAGCTGGTAGTAGAAGGCATTAAAAGTCGAGTGGTAAGCATGCCATCATGGGAATTATTTGAACAGCAATCTGAGGAGTATCAACAATCAGTTATTCCCTCTGATGTGACGGCGCGTGTATCAGTGGAACTTGCTTCCACGTTTGGGTGGGCGCGGTATGTCGGGACTCAAGGGCAGTCGATAGGCATGGATTCCTTTGGAGCGTCTGCTCCTCTCAAAGAATTGGCGAAGAAATTTGGATTTACCGTGGATCATGTTGTGGCCGAAGCCAAAGCTCAGATTGATCGTGCTCAGCATCAGATGGCAGCTTTGTGAGTCCCAACAGTTATTGAAAAGGAGATGTGCTCATGAATCCTCTTGTGCAACTTCGTGAAAGTGGCCAAAGTCCTTGGTATGACTATATTCGTCGTGGAATGATTACCTCGGGTCAGTTACAAACCTTAATCGACCAAGATGGCCTGATGGGGATGACCTCTAATCCCGCCATTTTTGAAAAAGCCATTGCTGGAAGCACGGATTATGATGACGCGCTGCGACAGGCTGCCTCTGAGTTAATCGGCGTCAAACAGATTTATGAGCAAGTGGCCATTAAAGATATTCAAGACGCTGCAGATGTTATGCAGCCTGTGTATGAATTGTCACAAGGTCGTGATGGATATGTCAGCTTAGAAGTGTCACCTGATTTGGCGTATGACACGAAAGGGACCATTGAAGAAGCGATTCGTCTTCATGAAGCAGTGGCACGAAAGAATGTCATGATTAAAGTACCAGGAACTCCTGAGGGTCTTCCTGCTATTGAGGAACTGTTATCACGAGGCATTAATATCAATGTCACCCTATTGTTTAGCGTTGCGATGTATGAACAAGTGGCCTGGCGTTATGTCCGTGGGCTGGAGCGATTAGCCGCGAATGGAGGAAATGTCGGACAGGTAGCCTCGGTCGCCAGTTTTTTTGTGAGTCGTATCGATAATCTTATCGATACGCTGTTAGATCAAAAAATCAAAAATGAATCCAATCCGAGTAAGCGCGTCATATTGGATGGGCTTCTTGGCAAGGTGGCCATTGCGAACGCCAAATTGGCTTATCAGAAATTTGAGGAAATTTTTGAAAGTAAGGATTTCCAAGCATTGAAAGCCAAAGGTGCGAGAGTGCAGCGGGTCTTGTGGGCTAGTACTGGGACAAAAAATCCGAAATATCCTGACACATTGTATGTTGATCAACTTGTCGGGCCTGACACGGTTAATACGATGCCTGAAGCAACGTTCTCAGCGTTTCGCGACCATGGGACGGTGAAGAATATGATTCAGGAAGGTGTCGAAGAGGCCAAGGCGACCATGCAACAGTTAGCTGACGTCGGAATTTCTATTGAGGAAGTAACTGAGACACTCTTGAGGGACGGGGCTAAATTATTTGTGGATGCTTTTGATCAATTAATGAGTGTGATCAGTCGTAAAAGAGCGGAGGTGCTTGGCACAAAATTGGATCGTGTGACTTATTCACTTGGTGCGATGCAGAGTCAGGTTGATGAAGCCCTGCAGGAGATGCAAGAGAAGAATCTCGTTCGCCGAATTTGGGCCAAAGATCCGACCGTGTGGCATCAGAATCCAGAGCATCAAAAGATCATCCGCAATGCTTTGGGGTGGTTGACCATTTCTCAAGAGCAGTTACCTCAAACTGCACGTCTCCAAGCTGTGGTCAAAGATATTAAGGAGGCAGGCTTCGAGCATGTCCTGCTATTGGGAATGGGCGGGAGTAGTCTCTGTCCAGAAGTGCTGCGTATGACCTATGGCGTTATTGATGGATATCCCGAATTACATGTGTTGGATAGCACGGTGCCATCACAGGTTCTGTCTTTTGAGCAGAATGTGGATTTGTCGAAAACCCTCTGTATTGTTGCGAGTAAATCTGGTTCAACGACAGAACCTCTCGTGTTTCAGAAATATTTCTTTGAGCGTATGCGCCAGGTAGTTGGGGAGAAGGCCGGAAAACATTTTGTGGCTATTACCGATCCGGGATCATTGTTGGAAGGGGTCGCCACGCAGTTGAAATTTAGGCATATCCTGCCTGGTGTACCAGAAATCGGTGGACGCTATTCTGCCCTCTCCAATTTTGGCATTGTCCCAGCAGCCTTGATGGGATTGAATATTGAGCATTTTCTTCATCAAGCAGAACGTATGCGACATTCGTGTGAGGCGTCGGTGCCGGCTCAGGAGAATCCTGGAGCCGTGTTGGGTACCACGTTGGGAATGTTAGCGAAATCTGGACGAGACAAATTGACCTTTGTGACCTCACCCGCGTTATGGGATCTCGGTGCTTGGCTAGAACAATTAGTAGCAGAAAGCACAGGAAAGGAAGGCAAGGGGATTATTCCTGTTGAAGGTGAATCTGTTGATGCCCCAGATGTTTATGCCCAAGATCGCATGTTTGCCTATATTCGCTATGAACGAGGAACTGACCCCAAGCAAGATTCCGCAGTGATGGCATTGGAACAAGCTGGCCATCCCGTCATTCGTATTGATGTGGCTGATTTACGGAATCTGGGACAAGAATTTTTCTTGTGGGAGATGGCAACGGCAGTAGCCGGAGCCATGTTGGGCATCAATGCGTTTGATCAACCCAATGTACAAGAAAGTAAAGATCATACCAAAGCCCATCTTGAGATATATCAAAAAAATGGGAAGCTTTCCGAGTCCTCACCGCTACTGGTTGATGGGGATGTTCGAATCTTTGCTGATGAGGTGAATGGACAGGCGCTCAAAGGTTGTTCCACATTAGATGATCTCGTCGCTTCGCATGTTGCACGGCTTCAAGCTGGAGATTATTTTGCTATGAATGTGTATGTGGAGCGAACTGATGCTGTACATGAGGTCCTTACCAACATCCGAACAAAAATTCGTGAGACCAAACAGGTTGCCACCACAATAGGCTATGGACCACGCTTTCTGCATTCTACTGGTCAATTGCATAAAGGCGGGCCGAATTCCGGCCTCTTTATTCAAATTACTTGTGATGATGCTGAAGATCTGGCAATCCCGGATGAATCCTATTCATTTAGTGTTCTCAAAGCCGCCCAGGCCTTGGGGGATTTGCAAAGCTTAACAAGCAAAGGTCGGCGTGTGATTCGAGTGCATGTTGGCTCTGACGTCATCAAAGGTCTGACGCGTCTTGAGCAAGCCATTGAAGCAGCGCTTTGCGTGGGCAAAACCTAAAAGGGTGAGAAGTGAAAAAAAAGTGCGAAGTGCAAAATAAGGAGTTATGAAAAAGACAAAGAACGCAAAGCGGAAGGAGGCAAATAACGGGATGAGGTCTCGCTCTACGCCTATTACTTCACGCTCATCAGTAATGTTTTGAAAACAACGAGAATTTGGGAAAGAGAGAAAGGATTAGACTTCCCGCCAGTGATGGCCGTCGGTTTGGATAAGGCGGTCAGCTTCGACAGGTCCCCAGGTTCCAGCTTGATACTCAGGTAACCATTTACTCCCATGTGTAGCCCAACCTTCTAGAATATCCGTGACCCAAGACCATGAGGCTTCTACGGCATCTCGGCGCATAAAGAGGGAAGTGTCGCCGGTCATCACATCCAATAAGAGACGTTCATAGGCCTCTGGAGAAGGGGCGTCGAATGCGTCACCATATTGAAAATCCATTTCCACTGGGTGGGTATTGGCTTTGGAGCCGGGGACTTTTGAAATAATCCGCAAGGACAATCCTTCCTCCGGCTGAATGCGTAATTTTAAAACATTCGGAGCTTGAGGAATATCAGGATTGGCATTAAATAAAATTTGCGGAATGTCTTTGAACTGCACTGCGATCTCAGATGCCCGTTTGGTCATGGCTTTTCCCGTGCGCACATAAAAAGGTACACCGGCCCACCGCCAATTTTCCACAAATATTTTTAACGCGACATAGGTTTCCGTCGTGGAATCGGGTTGCACTCCTTCTTCTCGTCGGTATCCTGGAACTTCTTCTCCATTGATCATGCCATGGGCATATTGCGCTCGGACCGTCATTTCTTCAACTTCCTTTTCCCGGATGGGACGTAAGCCTCGCAAAACATCCATGCGAGCATTTCGCACGACATCGGGATCAAGCGAATAAGGTGGCTCCATGGCGATGAGACACAGCAATTGTAAAATATGGTTTTGTACCATGTCTCGAAGGGCGCCGGCACCTTCGTAATACGCTGCTCGGCTGCCTAACGTGACGGCTTCGCTGACAGTAAGTTGCACATGATCAATATATTTATGGTTCCAGATGGGCTCAAAGATGGAATTCGCAAACCGCATGACCATGATATTTTGGACGGTTTCTTTCCCCAGATAATGGTCGATGCGATAAATTTGTGATTCATCAAAGACATTGCCAATGGCGGTATTGATCGTTTGTGCAGAAGCCAAATCATGACCGATGGGTTTTTCGACAATCACTCGCGAATAGATTTTCGATTCATCAACGTGAGACACCAACCCAACTTGATGAAGGCCTTCGCAGGCTGGAGCAAAGGAACTGGGAGGAATCGCCAGATAAAACATGCGATTACCATGAAGTTTGAACTGTGTTTCGATCGACGAAAGACGATCGCGGATGTTGTCGTAATATTCCGATGCTTTGATGTCTCCGGCACAATAAAATAGACGGTTGTGGAAGTTTTCCCATTTGTCCGATTGGAGCGTTTGTCGGGAAAATTGTTCGATGCCATCACGCGCGATAGCACGAAAATCTTCATCAGAAAGATCCTTACGTCCTAATCCTAAGACTGCAAAGTTCTCGGGTAGCAACCCATCCAACAACAAGTTGTACAAGGCGGGAAGCAGCTTGCGGCGCGTGAGGTCGCCTGAAGCCCCAAAGATGACGATCGTACAAGGATGGGTGACAACCGTACGAATGGTAGTACCCGAAGTAGTGGTAGTCGATGGTGGAGAAGTAGATGACATTGGTATTTCAGTTCAAAAATTATTATCGTCGAACGCTATGCCCGCCAAAAGCATTGCGGAGGGCGGCCAGCATTTTTTCCGAAAAAGATTCTTCTTGCCGCGAACGGAATCGTGTGAACAATGCGGTTGAGAGAGTCGGAACAGGTACGTCCTTATCTAAGGCATCCATCAACATCCATCGTCCTTCTCCTGAATCTTGCACATAGCCCTTTAATGACTCTAATTTAGGATCGTCTTTTAGTGCTCCAGCTGCTAATTCCAAGAGCCAGGAACGCACGACGCTGCCATGCATCCAGAGATCGGCAATATTGCCCAAGTCCAAGTTATATTCGCTTTTAGACATGAGTTCAAAGCCTTCCGCGTAGCCTTGCATCATGCTGTACTCGATGCCATTATGAACCATTTTGACGTAATGCCCGGCGCCATGGCCTCCCACATGCGCCCATCCTTTTTCGGGAGCCAGGGTCGTGAAGATGGGAGCAAGTTGCTTGACGGGTCCTTTCTCGCCACCGACCATTAAGCAATAGCCAATTTGCAAACCCCAAATGCCGCCACTGGTTCCGGCGTCAACATAATGGATGCTGTGTTTTTGGAGATCGGCTGCGCGACGGACATCATCGTGAAATTTGGTATTGCCCCCGTCAATTACGATATCATCTTTTTCCAGAATTATTCGGAGGTGCCGGATTGTTTCTTCTGTCGGATCTCCGGATGGCACCATGACCCAAACGGCTCGGGGTTGAGGGAGTTTCGAAACGAGATCTTCGAGTGAGGTGGCGCCGGTGGCGCCTTTTGCTTCAGCTTGTGTAATGAGGTCAGCAGTGCGGTCATAGGCGACGACTTTGTGTCCGCCTTGGGTCAGGCGCGTCACCATATTCATGCCCATTTTACCGAGTCCAATAAATCCAATATCCATCGCGCCCCTCCTTGGGTTAGAGCTGTTAACTATCTTGTCGGTTCACGAACAGCAAAAAATTAGAGCGATGTATGAGAAGACGGTCGATTTCGGCGGGCAACCGTATGGGCTGCGCGCTTTGTATTGAGGGCGACATCTAAGTTACAAGCGGCCGTGATAAGCCCGAAATGCGTGAAGGCCTGTGGAAAATTGCCCAACTGCTCACCAGAATGTGAAACCTCCTCGGCATATAAACGGAGATGATTCGCATAGCTTAACATCTTTTCGAAGATCAGTCGTGCCTCAGTCAAACGTCCGGCTTTGGTGAGCGCCTCGACTAACCAAAAGGTACACATGCTGAATGTGCCTTCCTCGCTATCTAAACCATCGGCAGCGGCTGTGTTGGTATCGTAGCGATAGACTAAGCTACCCAACGCCAGTTGCTCCAACGTGCGGTCCAGTGTTGAGAGCATACGAGGGTCAGTTGGGGAAACAAAGAAGACCAGTGGCATAATCAGATTAGCCGCATCTAAGGCTTCTGAATCATAGGATTGAACGAAGGCCCCGATTTTGGGGTTCCAGCCACGATCCATAATTTCTCGGTAGATTCGGTCCCGTTCGGTCATCCATCGCGCACGGTTGCCGGGAAAACCACGTTTGTCCGCCAAGCGAATTCCTCGATCCAATGCGACCCAACACATAACTTTGGAATAGACAAAATGCTGGCGTCCTCCGCGGACTTCCCAAATACCTTCGTCCGGCTGTTCCCAGTTATCGCAGACAAAATCTAATAGCCGACAGAGATTGACCCACAGATCATAAGAAATTGAGGCGCCATGCTTATTATACAGATAGACGGCGTCCATCAGGGCGCCATACATATCCATTTGTAATTGTGAGGCCGCGCCATTGCCGATGCGAACTGGACGTGACCCCCGGTGTCCATCAAGATGTGAGAGTTCTTCCTCTGTAAGATCGCGGCGGCCATCGATGCCGTACATGAGTTGAATCGACCCATCCGGGTTTAATTCATGGCAGCGGGCGTTGATCCATTCCATGAATCGACCAGCTTCGACGGTAAAGCCCAAACGCAATAAACCATAGAGCGCAAAGGCCGAATCACGAATCCAAGTATAGCGATAATCCCAATTACGCGGGCCACCAATGTGTTCCGGTAAACTGGCGGTGGGGGCAGCGACAATAGCGCCCGTGGGTGCGTAGGTCAGGAGTTTGAGGGTGAGGGCCGAACGGTGGACCACTTCTCGCCAGCGGCCATCGTACTGGCATTGTGAAAGCCATCGCTGCCAAAATGCCGAGGTATTGCGAAAGGCTTCTTCGCCAGATTCCGGGGTGGAAAGTAAAGGCGTGCCATTCCTAGTTTCCAGATATTCTAAAAAGAATGTGAGGTTTTCGCCTTGTTGGAGTGTGAATTCCTGAAAGGTCATCCCTTCTCGCGTTTGGAGTGGAATCGGACTGACCAACCCGACAGATTGGTCCCCGGATTGAAAAATGACACCCTTTGGCTGGACGTCCATTTCATGCGCATCACGTCCAAAATTAAATCCTGGCGAACATTCCAATCGAAATGTCACCGTCCCACGGACGACAGACAACATGCGAATGATTTGGTGACGTCGTGGCCTGTATCCGGCTTCATCAGATTCTACCGGCATAAAATCGGTGAGTTCACCCACCCCATCATGTTGCAAAAAACGCGTGAGAAGAATATTGGTTTCAGGCAAATACATTTGCCGAGTATTGCCTTTTTGTACAGGTGCAATTTTAAAGTGCCCACCAATTTTTTCGTCAAGGATGGAACCGAAAATGCTGGGGGAATCAAACCGAGGGAGGCAGCACCAGTCAATGGATCCCTCGATGCTCACTAGGGCTATCGTATGCAAATCTCCAATAATCCCGTAATCGCCAATATTGGTGTAACTCATGAAACTCCTATGTCAGTAAAATTGTTGGGAGGGTGAAAGCTTCAATATACCCAAGATATACTAGAAATACTATATGTAGCGTTAAATTTATTCATGTCCATCAAGATCTAGAGAAATGTCGTTTGTAACCTTCCACTGAACTATTTCAAAAATTCTCTTGTCTGGATGCATAGGATTCTACGGTTCTTGCAATTCGTTTATCGGAATCAAGAATCATTGGCTGTATAGGAAGTTCAAAGGCAAACAGCGAATAGTAATAAGAAAAGAGAAGAATCATGATGTCAGGGAATCGGAGAAAAAGGGGAGTTGTGAAACGAGAGATGTCCAATTGTTTCTTTCCGGACTTCTCACTTTTCCCATGTCACATTTAGTCACGCAGACTAGACACGGATATCGATGTGCAAAGTTGAGTCGTCTAATCGAGGCGCCCGATCTTTGGCCTGTTCTTCCTGAGAACCTTTGTGTTTTTTCTGTTGCCGACGGTAATAAGGACTATTGGATCCTGCATCGCCGTCATTGACAGCTGAAGGCGCTCGAATTGAGGCGACTGTCGAGGGAGGTGGAAGGTGATTGATCTCCATAGAACACCTGCGAGTTTGGGGTGATTGTCAGGCGTTTCCGCCTTTTTTCGCTCTTCTTATTACTTTTCGTCGAAATTCCAAAAATCTTTAATTTTTGGGCTATTTTGTGCGTAGGCAAAAATGTCTTTGCATGCGGTCTGAAGCTGATTTGAGCGGAGGGCAGCTTGAGAAGTCATACGAGAGTCATGGGGTTTTACCGTAAAAAATAGGAAAAGTACGCGAATGAACACAATCCTTTCATCGTTACTCTTGTATAGGTTTTATGACAAATGAGTCCTAAATGATGAATGACAAGAAGTAGAGGTGATCGTATAATCGTTCAGAATGGCTTCTCAACCTCTATTGCCTACTCCTTCTCTAGACCTTTCTCTCCTGTCTTCCACGCTTCACGAGTTTCTTCCGTTTTCAGCTCGGCTTGAGCAATGTCTGCCGTTGGCTGGTGATGCTTCCAACCGGCGGTATTATCGGCTACACCTGTCGGGTGGGCCTGTTCGGTCGTTAATCCTCATGCAGTTGGCCGATCCCGAAGGGTTTAAGGTCTCAGAAGAAGCGGTGAGTGGGTCGGGTGAAGATATTAATGAGCTGCCATTTGTGAATGTCTTGAAACATCTTCAGGCGGTGGACGTGTCAGTTCCTCGGCTCTATTTTTTTGATGAACCTTCCGGTTTTTTGTTCTTGGAGGATTTTGGTGATGTAACATTGGCACAGGCCTGCCAAGGTTCTTCTGCAGAAATTATTGAACAGTTGTATAGACAGGCTATTGATGTGTTGGTGCAGTTGCATGTGCAAGCCTCTCTTCCCTCAAAGGTTCCTTGTCTGGCCTTTTCGCGCTCATTTGATGTGCCATTGTATTTATGGGAATTCGAGCATTTCGTGGAATATGGGATAGTGGCCCGTCAGGGCAAACCTATGTGCACCGACGATTGGTTGCCCGTTCGAGAAGAATTTGAAAACATCGCCAAATGGTTGGCTGAGCAACTGATGGTATTTACGCATCGGGATTATCATTCCCGAAATCTGATGGTAGATAGGCATCGATTGGGGGTGATTGATTTTCAAGATGCCCTAATGGGGCCAGTCTCTTATGATTTGGCCTCACTTCTTCGTGATTCATACATCGCGTTAGATGAATCGTTGATTGATTCGTTGTTGGGCTACTATCAAGAAAAAATGTGTCAAGCTCTTCCTCCCTCTCAACATGCTGCAATGCATTTACATGACGTCTCAACCTTTCGGCGATTGTTTGATTTCAGCAGTATTCAACGCAATCTGAAGGCTGTCGGGCGTTTTATCTATATCGATCGAGTAAAGGGGAATCCGAATTTCTTGGATTCGATTCCACGAACTTTACAAAATGTCCATACGAATTTGACCAAGTACCCTCAATTCCATCGTTTGCTCCGACACCTCTCCCCCTACGTTCCTGAATGGCAATAAGGTTTTCATCATGAAAGCGATGATTCTCGCTGCAGGGTTGGGGACGCGCCTCAGGCCGTTAACAAACACGATTCCCAAACCGTTGTTGCCGGTCTGTGGTAGGCCATTGATTGTCTGGAATCTGTTGTTGTTACGAGCCGGAGGAATTTGTGAGATCATGATCAATCTGCATTATTTAGGGTCGATGATTAAAGAGACGTTGGGAGATGGGTCCGATTGGGATATGCAGATTTCTTATTCGAAGGAAACGGAGTTGTTGGGCACCGGGGGTGGCTTGAAGGCTGTTGAAGACTTTTTTGAGGGAAAGCCGTTTCTGGTGATGAATGGGGATACATTGATTGATTTGGAGGTCTCAACGTTAGTTGATTTTCATGGTGGCCATGGAGGGGCTGCTACACTCGTGCTTCGAGATGATCCACATGCTGCACAGTGGGGCGCGGTGGAATCAGATGACCAGGAACGGATTCTTCGTATCAATGGTCGTGGCCGCGATTCGATTAGTTCTCCAACGGTGGCTCAAACGCGAATGTTTGCGGGAGTGCATATTCTTGATCCGTCTATTTTGAGCGATGACTCAAAGGGAAAGCCTTTTTCGATTATTGATTCCTATACTCGTGCACTTACTGAGGGTTCTCGGTTGTTGGGTTTTGTTCATGATGGTTATTGGTCAGATATTGGGACGGCGGAGCGCTATACCCACGCGCAAGCTGATGTAGAACTAGGATTGATGACTCTACCTCATTGATTATTAACTTGATACAGGCCACAATGGTTGGCGTGAAATCTTTTACGCATGTCATTGTGTTTGAGGCATTTTGTACAGGTCTCCCTCTTTTGGTGGATTGACGGTTTACATGCTTTTATAAAGGATATTGTCGTGTGGCTTTTCAAATCTTAAGCCCAACAGATAAGCTTTTTACTCCACATTCCAAGGTGACGCGACCTGTGGCGACCTTTCAGCAACTCCAACAATTACTTCAACAATCTTTACAGGACTTACATGTTGAATCCGGCAGATTGGAATCTGTCGATGAACGAGAATTAAGTCAGGCTCTTCAGCGATTATCAGGCCGATTGAACGCTATTCTTAGTGAGGCGACTGACTCCAGATTTTCGTCTGAGCGAGTGGTTTCAAATTCCTCTCTTCCGGTTTCGACCCCCACTGCTTCTTTTCCCACTCAGGGTTCTATCCATTTAATGACCACCCGTGATGGTGTGGTCCTCATGGCTAATGATGCGGCTGTTGATATGTTGGGTTTTGATCTGACCAACATTGGGACTATGTCGCTAGCTGAGTGGATTTCTTATGAGGAATGGCGATTGATTCGTGAGCAACTGAACGCCGTTCACCAGCTTCAAGAGTCTATGTCGTGGGTTTTGAATATGCGACTGTCCGGGGGGGGGTTGGAAAAGATGAAGTGTATCGTCACACCTCTCTTGGACCAATCGCGGAATGTGACGACGTGGCATTGGGAATTGCGCCCACATCGTGATTCTTCCAGTACTTATCCTTTTGTTAAATTAGTGCAAGGTCTCGAGACAGAGCTTTTGCATGGCGAAAGTCTTGATAGTTGTTTGCAGCGAATATGTGATGCGTTTGTGGAGACATTTGGCAACCCGTTTGTGTGGATTGCCACCGTGCGCCATGGTCAACGTATTCAATTACGTGCACATGCGGTGACCTCTGATTTAGATTGGGATGCACAGGGTCCGCTCTGGTGGTCATCGATTTCCCGGCAAGAAGTCTTGGCACAAGCCTGTGTGGCCTGTGAAGGTTCATTGAATTCAAGTGAGACCTCACATACCGGTGAATTTGGGTGGTTTCCCTCAGGCTTTCATTTAGAAGAATCTTATTGTGTTCCCTTCAATATTCAAGAGGATCTTTCCGGTCTTATGGTCGTGTGCTCGAGAAAAACTAAGGAATTCGATGTGTCTGTACGAGGATGGTTGGAAACTCTGGCGCATCAAGTTCAGAGAGTGATAGCACGTGGAATGGAGATGGAACAGTTTCGCCTCCATAGTGCCGCCCTTGGGTCTGTTCACGATGCCGTATGTGTGACTGATCCACATGGGTATGTAGAATGGGTGAATCAGGCCTTTACGACGTTGTTGGGCATGACCCCTCGGCAGGTGTTGGGAGTGAATTTGCGTTCATTCCCTCATTCTCAATTACAAGAGATTGGGTCTTTCGATTCCCCATCTACGTCGCTTGGGTGTGTGAAAACCGAGATCATGGAAAAAGGAAGCAATGGAGAATCACTTGTTCTTGAACAAGTATTGACCCCACTTGTAAATACTCAAGGGAAGATCACCCATTTTGTGATCCTTTTACATGATGTGACAGCTCGGGCTGTGGCAGAAATGCAAATCAAGCATCAAGTTTACCATGATGCTTTAACGGATTTGCCGAATCGAGTTATGTTTGAAGACCATTTGCTAATGGGGTTGGCCCAAGCCAGGCGAGATGGCAATTTGTTGGCGCTATTCTTTTTGGACTTAGATAATTTTAAGTCCATCAATGATCAGCATGGGCATCAAATGGGAGATCGCTTGTTGCGCGTGATTGCTAAACGGTTGGTGACGTGTGTTCGAACTACGGATACGGTTTCTCGCTTAAGCGGCGATGAGTTCACAGTTATATTGCAAGGGCTGGATCGAATTCAAGACATCCGTCAAGTAGCTCAGAAAATTTTGGCTTGTCTGATTGCACCTATTCGCTTGAGTGGGCAAGATATTCCAGTACAGACAAGCATCGGTATTGCCGTTTCTCCAAACGATTCAACGGACCCCTATCGTTTACTCGCTATTGCCGATCAAGCCATGTATCGGGCAAAAGACATTGGTGGGCAATGTTGGTTTTTTGCGACCCCAGAGTGGAACACAGACTAAGGCGTCTATCTCTCTTTCTGTATTCTGCCTTCGCGACGATTTTCCTCATCTCAATATCAGCTTTCTTGTTTTGTTAGCGGAGCCTGCCCTTCGTTGAAGAAAACCCACGATTGTTGAGAAAAAGCTTCGTGGTCGAATCTGTGTTCCTTTCTATATGGCATGCGATCTGTAGGCTGTTCCCTCCAATCTACCTTTATAGATTTGGTTTCGAGGTTAAACTCCTTCGTCCTCTCTCTCATGGTGTTTTCAGAGAACCCCCTTCGTAACTGCCCGAGACAACTCGAGAATTTTTGTGATTTTATCTCAAAAACCTTTCATCAGCTTGCAGATATGAATGGGCTCTGATGTTTATGCTGAGATGATTTTGTATTGCCAAGATCGACTCGTAGTATTTTTTGGCCTTGTTCTTGCTTTTTACAGAGCTAGGGATGTTGTGCGCTGAGATTATCAAGACAATCTTCTTGTGCGAGAAAAGGAGTATGGAGCCATGATCGTTCACCTGCAACCTATGAAAATACTGGCATGGAGTATCGTTGTTGTTATGGTCCTGTTGGCAATGGGCTGCGCGCATCGCTCCTCGCATGGAAGCCAGGCACATTCGAAAAAAAATAACAAAGCTCGCATGGTGGCACACCAATCGGCTGGCTCAGAACTTTCTCCTGGGAACGGTCTACCTGGGAAGATTGGGCAAGGTGAAGGGTATTTCGGCGATGAATCTGGCACATTTACTGATTTGCTGGAAGAAGAGGCGTTGATTCAAGAAGACCCGCAGTTTGGCAACAATGGTTCAGGCGGAGGGTCTCCGAATGATTACTGGCTCAATCGTACGCGTGCCGAGCAGTTTACCGCGCAGAGCGGTTTAGAAGATGTTCATTTTGATTTTAATAGTATTCAACTGAACGAACGTGCCAAATCCATTTTGACGGCCAATGCTGAATGGTTGAAAGCGCATCCCGATGCCGAAGTGACGATTGAAGGACATTGTGATGATCGAGGCACCTCCTCGTATAACTATGTATTAGGTGAGAAGCGTGCACAGCGAACAAAAAACTACCTCGCTCGTTTAGGCGTCTCAAGTGAACGGCTGAAAGTCATGTCTTTCGGAAAAGACAATCCAGCCTGTTGGGATCCGACCGAACCCTGTTATCAAAAAAATCGACGAGCACACCTGGTGCTGGGTATTGCGGTGGCATCAACGGCCATGCGGTAGAAATAAGTTTTCTGTTCATGCCCTGTGCGTTTTTCCAAATTATAAGGGATTATGAAAATGCCAGATAATATGGTCATCAGAGAGGCCTGGCCGGTTCTCAATCGTTGGTGTGCTGGATTCGTTATTGTCATTCTTGGAACGCTCGTTGTGGGTTGTGTTGCGCAGCAGGCAGATGTCGTGCGTATAAAACGGGAATTAGATGCCAAGATCACCCAGCTCGACAAAAGTAAGACCTCACTCCAGCAAGCTGTCGCCGATGCCAATACCGCGTTAGAAAAAGCCAATATCCTCATTGCTCGACAGCGGACGGAAATCCAAGAATTGTTGCATGCTCGAGCGGAGGTTATGGATCAAGTCGCCACCTTGAAGGATACAGATCTATCGCAAGTGCGAGGAGGTATCGAGCAGAATCAACATCTTGTGGGAGAGCTTGGGAAGAAATTCGCTATGCTCGATACGAAAGTGCAAACGGTGGAATCAAACATTCAGGAATCCAACGAGGCGATGCAGCCTCTTATACAAGAACTGCGCACTCAATTAACGGCAGAAGAACAACTGCGAGCCGAGCAAGGTGGAAAACTCGGAGAGTTCCGCACATCGTTGGTCGATTATCAAGAAGTCTTAACGACGCTTCGCCAAAATGTTACTCGACAGGAGCAACAAGTTACAGCTTTGCAACGACAAACGGATCAGTTAGCTCAACAACAAGGAACTCAACATCGACAAGTTCAGGCGGACTTTAAAGGCGTTCAACAGCAGATTCAATCTGTTATTGGAACATTTGAACAGATTAGCACAACGTTCAGTGGACGGTTAGATGCCTACGAGCAGACACATTCTCAAGCTAGTCACCAATCGAACACTTCTCAGGATTCTTCGTATATTCAGGGACCTTCGTTATCACGTTCAATCCAAGAGCGTACGACGTCTGTCGTTCCTACCAATCCCCATGCTTCTTTGAACAAAAAACAAGAGCTATCTATTCAAGCAAATCGTATTTCGCAAGATGCTGTTTCTGGTTCAGCTGTCGCCTATGACTCTTCATCTCAAGCCCGATTGACCTCTTTGCCCCCTAGCTCATCCAGTACTCGTGTTCAGAAAATTGCTCAGGATGAACGAACGGTTTATCAAAAGGCATTCAGTATGTTGCGCGCAAAAAATTATCGAGGAGCTGCCAAGGAATTTTCAGGATTTCTTCGTATTCATCCTGACTCGCCTTTAGCGGCGAATAGCCAATATTGGTTGGGTGAATGCTTTTATGGTCAACGCCGGTTTCAAGAAGCAATTGATGAATTTGAGCGAGTGTTTACCTTTTATTCTACCAGTAACAAAGTGCCAGCCTCGCTCCTCAAAATAGGATATTCTCATCTCGAACTCCAACAGCCCTCCATGGCTCGTTCGGTCTTCCAACAACTCGTCCGTACCTATCCCCAAAGCCAAGCAGCCATCAAAGCTCACGGTCGGCTACAAGAAGTCAACGCTCGTCTCCAGAACCCTTCTTAAATTTCTCACCATCTTTTCTTTAAAAAGCAGCAGTCCGGTTTTACACGAGACGGTTGGTCTAGTCCTAATCGGCAATGCTCTAATAGATAATTTTTCGAATATTTGAAAGCCAAATAACAGATTTGTCGGCGTGAGAGGCAAGAAGAAAATGTGGTTAGGGAGAGCCAAATAGATATTGTTTTGTGTCGGGATTTTCTCGTCTCCATATGACGTTATCAATGAAATAATGATGGATATTGATGAAGATCCAAAAAACAAACATAAACATCGTGCCACCAAAAACGGTTTGATTATAGGGAACCGTAGAGTCAAAGAGTTGAGGCACAGCCCAAAAGCCTAAGTATCCTAAGCCTATTCCTACAGCCACAAATCTTACAAATTTCCAAAGTGGTGTCGAAGATAAGTCCTGGATAGTTTCCTCTGTTGGAATTATAGGTGCATAACTGGTTTTGTTGTATTGGTAGCGCCAAACAACCACGAGATATTGTAAAGAATGAAATACGGGCACAAAAAACAAAAAGAATGGATCAAGTCTCAGGGCCATCCAAATGTATAGTGAGGTGAAATACGCGACAAGGCCATTGAAGGGCAACAGACTTTTGTCGACAAAACGTTTCTTACTCAACATGGAAAAAGTAAGCCCCGTAGTGACTGTGGCGATCAGGCCACTTGTGTACAACATCCATATAGGAATAAAGAATGTAACGGATTTTAATCCCCAAATGTTTTGCTCGGAAATTGTCCAGTTTGTGAGAAGCCAGAAAAATATCCAGGATGAATAGGCATTGAGCAATAAGATCTTCTTTTCAGAATTGATAAAGAATTTCCGTTTTAAGACTGAGTCGACAATTAACATCCCATACCCTTGTTTGACGTAATGCCAGCCAACAAAAAAGAGCATGATATTTGCTCCATAGCTAAGCATTTTAGCATCATTTGTCAGAATGCTGATGCTGAAAAAGCTTACTAACGCCATTGGCACAATCAGGCCTGCAATGATATAGCGCATGCGTAAACTCTTTGATGGGTTCACGGAGTTAATTTTTTGCCGATAATTCTGATAGAAAATTTGATAGGAATGAGCAAAATGTGGGTGGTTAATCAAATTCGCGA
The DNA here is from genome assembly GCA_937139405.1 of uncultured Nitrospirota bacterium. Classification (GTDB taxonomy): domain Bacteria; phylum Nitrospirota; class Nitrospiria; order Nitrospirales; family UBA8639; genus Nitrospira_E. The sequence goes on along the minus strand of CAKZPV010000008.1, from coordinate 96,249 downwards.
GGCCTAGAGTAATAACTGAAGCGGCGGGCGTTGCGGCTTCTAATGGAATAAAAATTGCCAGTAGCAAGAATAGAAGGAGCGATCCACCGCCGAGACAGAGAAAATCCACGATTGGGTGAAACAGATACTTCTTTTCTGTCTGTATCTTCGCTTGCTGGGTGATAGTGACCGTATTTGTTTCAACTGTCTTAGTTAGCATTCTTAATTTTTTCCTTGGTGCTCCAATTTCCACGATATTGTCATAACCATCTTTGCTTCGCAGGAATGAGTCATTCAATGGATAATAGTGGGAATGGCAAACAGTTGTTCGTCCATAAAGAATATTGGTAGAAAAGGGTTTCTAGAAAATTGAAGTGGTAATGCGAATTTTTTTTCAGATTGAATTTATCTGGATGGATGTAAGGTTAATAAAGGCTATCTCGGCCCGAAGGGAATGTTTCTTAAGGTAGAAGATAAATCCGGATTGAAGAATATGAGAAACAGAATAAATTGTACAAGGATGAGAGATGCGACCATACAATTCACATCATCGGTGTCGTAGGATTCTGAGGCTGATTGAAAGGGGAAGCCGATTAGGAAAGCGTGTTAGGCACAATGCAGCGTTGTAGGCCAAAGTGGTCCCCTAAGCCTTAAACGAGGGTAGAGGGTCAATGGGTGTGGATGTCCCATCCTTCCTCACGAATGAGCCAATGGAAACATCAGGTGGAAGAAAGAGTATGAGAACTCTTTTTCACAGCCTTGGTAGAAACCTATTCTGATCGTGATAATACTACAAGGATTCTGAACGCAGACAATGGGCCCAGCACTTTCTCGAGTTTACGTTCGACATGCAATATGGATTTCACCAGCTTTGCCGGAACCAGACTCCAATGTCGGTATCCTCCAGATAAGGGATAGGCAACAAAACTCAAGCGTTCTTTCTTCGTTAACTGAAACTCAGGTAACGAACTAGATAGAAACGATTCATATTTGCCAAACAATAGGGTGGGTATCGCCTGATTACCATCAAAAGGGTTATCACTTTTCGCAGGGCGAAAGTCATGATGAGGCTGGTAGGAAAAATCAACTCGTTCTGGATGAAAAAAATGATAGAAAAACAAACTGATGGGCGTAATCGCGGGCTCCAAGAGTATCAATTTTCCGCCTATTGTTAAGACCCGTGATGCCTCTTTAAGAAAAGCAAGTGGGTTACCCAAATGATGGAGCACGTCAACCATAATAATGTTAAAAATTGTACCTGCTTTAAACGGCAACGCTTGCGCATCGGCAACGCTATCAATCCATGAAGAGCGAACAATGTCCGTAGTAATGACATCACCCAACTCTTGTTTGAAGCTACCACATCCACTCCCCACCTCAAGTGTGAGTCCTGGTATCAATTCGGCCTTTATACGCTGATAGTAGTCACAATAAATCTCTCTCAGCACTGCTTTTTCTTCCCAGGCTTCTTTCAATTGTGGAACACGATCGAGGGTTGTTGATGAAGCGTTCATATGGCCTTTAATCGACGGAACGCAAAGACGACCATCTGTAATAATGACAAACCGTTTTGAAAGCGTGAAATTTGAGTCTCTCCGTACCGGCGACTCTCATAGCGAACGGGAATTTCGACAAACTTCAGGTTTTGCTTTGACGCGCCAAATAGCAAATCAAAATCACCAAAAGGATCGAATTCACCAAAATAATCACGATTACGGGATATTTCTTCATAATGCCTTCTTAGTAATACTTTCGTTCCACAAAGCGTATCGGTAATTCTCTGATTTAATAACCACGAGAAAATAACGGAGAATGCATAGTTAGCGACAAGGTTGAGAAACCGCATAGCTTCATCTTCCATAGGGTAAACCAATCGTGTGCCGTTGATGAATTCCCCTTGTCCTGAACATATTGCGCGATAAAACTTCGGCATACTTTCAGGTGGCGTGGTAAGGTCGGCATCAAGAATAAATAACACATCACCCCGTGCATGATTGAAACCCTTTCGTACAGCATCCCCTTTCCCTTTGCCATCTTGCACAAGCACTTTAATGTCTTGAGAAGGGTTCTCGGCAATCACTGTGCAGATCTCTTCTAATGTCTTATCACTGCTGTGCCCTTCTACGAAGATGATTTCAAGATCCTCACAAAAATTAGGCAATCGTAAGAGTGCATTGCGGATATTCCCTCGTTCATTGCGAGCAGGAATAATGACGGATGCTGAGAGTTTTTCCTTCGGCGCATTTGCTATCGGTCGGGCGACAACATAGTTGCGCAATGAAAGATGACGAATGCCCGGTATACTAGGAAGGTATTTGTTGATGAAGCGTCCCAACCCACACAGTCTCTTTGGCGAAAGAATACGCCATTCTTTTTTCACGATATCAAAGCCAGCAAGCTTCAATAGTTCTGTTATATCCTCGGCTGACAGCCAGTTGTTTTTTGGTGAAGGCATTTTCATGCCGAATTTCTCTAATAACGATAATATGGGTGCCCACATTCGCGAGTAGTAGGAGATAACGATACGTGTATCTTGATGACACAATCCATGTATGCTACGAAAAGTTTCTTCGCAATCTTCTAGCATGCCGACAGTATCCGATAGCACTATGACATCAAACTGCGCATCAACATTTACTATAAAGTCCTGATCTTCGACATTGCCCAATCTAAAATCTAAATTAGGGTATTTTCGCCGAGCCTGCTCAATGGTCTTCGGTGACAAATCGATTCCCACGCCCCAGCTCGGACGCAAATGAGAGAGTAGTTCACCCGTGCCGCAGCCGAGTTCTATGATTGTTTTTCCTGCCGGTATTAAGAACGACATATACGTCCAATCTTCATGATAGTAGTACTTGTTTTTCTCAATCCAATCATGACGACTTTCGGCTAGGCTGTCATAAAGATTTCGGATCATTTCTTTGCAGCGATCGGTTGTTACACCAACCTGGGTTAGAATTTTGTCAGTTTTCCAGCGAGGTTTAAGAACGTTTAACATGGTTGTTTGCTTTGTTTATCCTGCTGTTCGCCAATTCTTGGTCACACTCACCTGAGCCCTCTCGTTTTTCTTCGTCGTTGGGTTTTTCTCACCATAGCGGTATACCTCGAAAAACGCGTCTTGCAAGAGCAATTGTGAGTGCTGGCGGACGTGTTGCATGATGGCCAATGAGTGGGTGGTATTTCTTTGAGAACTTGGGGAAAAGGTTATGATGCGAGGACGAAGTCTCTCCAAGGTTTTGATGACGTGTTGTACTTCTGTTTCATTCAGGACACCGTGGTCCGTACTAGCGAATCGAAAGGGATTACGCCTCTCCGTCATAAAATAGAGCTCAGCATTGTTCGGAACTGCGAAGACGTAATCATCTTGGTCTGTCTCCTGCTTAATGATGCGAACAACCCTCTTGTAAGCTTCCAGCGAGTCTCCTCTGATCCATAGATCCACCTTTGGTAATTGGTTTCGACTGTCGAAGAGTTCAGGCTTTTCGGTGCTAATGAGTTCCATAATAGAACTACGGATAGGCACACCAGCCTGGAAAACGATACTGATCCCTGACAGTACGATGAGCATCGCGCTTATAGGTACCTTCCACTTAGGCCTCACTGCTATAAGGACCCATAACGATCCCGCAATTGATAGTATGGATGTCCAATATAGATAGATGGGAATTTGAATGAAGAGCGATACTAAGCCGTAGAATGCCGCGAGAATAGGCAATGCTAACGAGATATTTGATGTTCTTCGACGAATAGCAAGAAACAAGACAAACCCGTTGAGTGCTGCGAAGAACGGTACGGTCAGAAAGTACATGGCATTAAGGAAATTGAATAATCCCGGGCTATTGCGGAATTGCGTGACTCCGCCTAATGGCAGCATCCAATACTTTACTTTTTTGCCCAAGTCCCAATTGAGTACATCAAAAGCACGAAGGATGTTGTCGTCGATCATAGCGGCGAGGGACCCATTCATCGCGTGGTAGCCAAGAAGCGGTAATGCGCCGATAACCATGCCAAGACAGAGTCCTCTAAAGATGTGAATGGTTCTGTTGTTGGACACTGTGACTGTCATGAGCTGCCAGGTCAAAAACCCTACTGGCCAGAGGCCAAACATGAGAAAAGCTATGAAATCCGTTGATCGCAAGAGGTACAGGGAGAGCAGAACAAGCATTGAAGCACAGAGTAGTCGCCCTATCCACTCCTGGCGGAATGGCATGGATTTTCCGCTCTCTTGAGCCTCGGCAAAGAGAAGAAAGGAGAGAGTGCCCATACCCACAAATGCGCCCGTAAGGTGCCGCGTCATTCCAACAGTGACAATAAGTAAGCCTGCGAGAGGTAAATACCAGCGGCTCGTTCGTGGCGTCCATATCAAATGACAGATGAGCAGAATAGTAAAGAATAGGGCATACCAGTGGTGATTGGGATTCATGAAGTGGAGTACACCCAGCGCCACAGAACTTAAGGAGAGGGTTCCAGCCAGAATGGCTCCGTGAGATCGGAAGAGAAAGAACAACAGACCTGATTGTGCAAGGGCGATGAGCGTCAAGGGGTAGCGCAAGCTGAGCAGAGTTGGCCCAAAGAGATAAAGCGCCATTGCGTTGATAAAGTTCACATACCCCGGACGAACGTCCTGTACATCTCGATGGAGCACCTCGCCTTCCAAGATGCGTTCTGCGACATGTGCGAGCTGTCCCTCATCCCGCTCCCACCAGGTGCGGTCGTGATACCACCAGAGGAGTCCTGCATTGAGCATCATGACGGTAATCAATATGGCAATCCATGGGAGCGATTGTACTCGAAAATTTTGTGTCAACATTGAACGGTTTCTGGAGAGGACACGGGTTTGAGCAAATGTTCCATTGTCCCTGCGAATAATTGGTTAACTGTTAGCTGCGAAATGAACTCATCGTCAATTTGATTCAAGAGACGTCCGGCCAGATGAAGGTCAGGGTCCGATTAATCTTTAAATTGACGATGAAAATGAGACTATTCTGTTGGACTATCGCTCTTTCCTCAAAAATATTTTCAGGTCGCGTTAACATGACCTTGCAACTTAAAAAATGTGAGTGGACACGACGCGTCTCTCACGAAAGACCTCAGGGTACTCTTATCGGAAGAATTTTGGTGCATTCTTGAGGGTTCTATTTTCATAGGGAAGTTACTGATTTGAAGAAACATGAGGCTGCTGATTGAAAGGGTTGGCCTCAGAAGGCATCTTCAACCGATAATGAAGTTAATACGGGTAGAAAGATTTCCGACAGGAAAGATACATAGAAAAAAATCAAGAGGAATTATCGATACATTAGTGGGTTGGGAATTCAGAAAATTCCTTTGATATCGAACAATTAGACATCATGTATTGGAGTTCAATGTATGCGTCCTTCATTTAGTGAGTTATCTCTATCTAGGATTACGAAAAGGTGAATACAAACCTGGTTCGAGAGGACACATTATCTCAAGCGCAATTGCAGGGAGGAGAAATTAAATCTCTCAGCTTGATCATATTGGGTCTTTTTTTCATTATTCATCTTCTCTATGCATTTTGGGGTCCCATGAATATCATGGAAGGGGAGTTGTTAGGAACGGATGGCTATACTCGGCTCAACCGTGTTCAGTTTATTTATGAACATGGGACATGGAACAATTCCATTTATCCGCGAAGCAATGCTCCTTATGGGGAAAGTATTCATTGGACAAAACCAATGGATTTTTTGCTGTTGATTGGGGCTGGAGTGTTCTCGATGTTTCTGCCATTTTCAACCGGGCTACATTTGTGGGGTGTCATCATTAGCCCGTTGTTGCATCTTGTTGCTTTCCTGGGGCTCTTTTGTCTCATGCGGGACAGGATGGATCGACTCGGGATGATATTGCTGGCCATTCTTTTCCAGTTACAACCCATCCTTACGGGATATTTTATGGTTGGCCGTCCCGATCACCATAGCTTAATTCTTGCTATTTTTGTCTGGTTTTTAGTGGGATTGAACTGGGGTCTTGAAAATCAACGAAATTTGCATCGTTTCATTCTCACTGGGTTTTTGGGAGCCTTAGGTTTATGGGTGAGTGTAGAATTCTTAGTCATCATAGGCTTTTTTCTTGCTGCCTACACCCTTGTGTGGATCTGGGAGGGAAAGGCGAAGATCAACGCTATTCGAACCATAATGGGGAGCATGTTTTTGTTTTCTGTTCTATTTTTCTTTGTCGAACGACTTGGGGAGGATTGGCTGCTCATTGAGTATGACCGAATTTCTCTTCCCCATGAAATGGTGCTTGGATTAATTTTTCTTGTATGGAATGGCATTTTTCTAATAGGACGGAAAACGACCTGGCTTTCAACTTTATGGGGAAGAATCGGGGCTATAGGAATTGGGAGCCTCCTGGCCACTTCGGTGCAGTGGTATCTATTTCCTGGATTTTTTCATGGGCCTCTTGTCGATATGGATCCGGCCATTCGACAGTTAGTATGGGACCATGTGGCTGAAACGCAACCATTAGTTGGTGGAGATGTTGTCGTGAGCTTGGGAATCGGTATCTTGGCTCTTCCATTTCTGGCATTTAGGCTAAGACAAGAAGACATTCAATGGAAGAAGTGGCAAACCGTTCTTTTGTTCATCGGAGCCGGGATATTTATCCCACTAGCCCTGTATGAATCGCGCTGGGCTCCCTATGCCGGTCTTGTCTTGCTCATTCCTTATGTGGAATATGTTCGGAGAACATTGGGATGGGTTGAAACACGTTGGACAGATAGGAGAGGAGAGATGGCGTCATTAGTGTTTGGATTGTTTTTGTTGTTTTGGCCTGTCACCGTAGGGACCGTTATGGCGATTGATGAACCCACACGAACGCCAATAACCATAGGAGGAAAATGTCCGGTCAAGCCTCTCGCAGATTATTTGACGGTTCTAACTCCACACGATCAGGCTCCTAAAACGATCTTAGCCTTTAAGGACTTTGGCCCCGAATTACTCTATCGTACTTCTTACCGAGTCATTGGTACCCCAATGCATCGAAACGTTGAAGGCTTAAAGGATATGCTAGCGATTATGAAGGCAACAGAGATGAGCGAAGCCGAAGCCCTTATTCATCTTCGAGACATTGACTTCATTGGTATCTGTACGAATCTCAGTTTAGAGTCAACAATCTATCTGGAGGATTCTGGAAAACCCACCTTTTATGAGACCCTTCTGAAAGCTGTACCGCCAAAATGGTTGAAAGAGGTTCCGCTCCAAGAGCAATTAAAGCAGTCTTTCCGACTTTTTGAGGTGCACAAAAATCGCACCTTGGACTTGAGAGAGTCTGTGCTGTAGGAACTAGGGTGCAGTCCCTTTCTGTATCGTTCTGTCTCTCTTAAAACGATCAGTATCGTTTCGATTGTTCAAGAATTCCAGGAATAGAAAGGTAGGCGAGTCGTTTTGCCTCCTGACGTCCCCTGGTGACGGTATCCAAAATAAGACCACAAGCGATGCTTGATACGCCTCCTAAGGCAAGCCCCATTGCGAGAACCGCGGTAGGCAAACGCGGCACGAGGCCTGTCTCAATGTAAGTGTTGAGGATAGGGTAACCAAGAATGAGAGATGACAGAAAGAGGATCAAGCTAGATGCCGAGAAAACGGCCAGAGGCTTTTCTTGCCGCAAGAGATTCCCAATTGTAATCAGAATGCGAAACCCATCCGAAAACGTATGTAATTTACTTTCGGAACCCTCTTGTCGATTTTGAAAATTACAAGGTAGTTCCATTGAGGGCATTTCAAGAGCAAGTGCATGAATAGTCAGTTCTGTTTCAATTTCAAATCCTCTGGTCATGGCCGGAAATGACTTGACAAAACGACGCGAAAAGACTCGATAGCCTGAGAGCATATCCTTGAAATTGTCACCGAAGATCATTCTGACAATACCAGAAAGCGAATGGTTGCCCAATTGATGTCCCGGCCGATGGGCTGTCGCTGAAGTAGGCACACGGGCACAATTGATCATGTCTAGCCCCTGGTGTAGTAAGAGCTCCACCAGGGTAGGGGCTAATCGGGCATCATATGTGTTGTCCCCATCTACTAAAATATAGATGTCAGCATCGATATCTGCGAACATTCGTCTTACCACATAGCCTTTTCCTTGCCGAGGTTCTTGTCGAACAATGGCACCAAGCTGGATGGCTACTTCAGCTGTGCTATCCGTGGAATTATTATCGTAGACATAGATCTCGGCCGTTGGTAAGGCCTGCCGGAAGCTTGAGATAACGTTTCCAATGCCTATTTCTTCGTTGTATGCGGGAATCAATAGGGAAATAGAAAGTTCCCCTCCCATGGGCAAAGAACTTTCCCCGAGACTCTGTTCGACTGATGTCCGAGAGCCTGAGATGTGTGTCATGGATTTCCTGCCGCTGAAAAAACCATGGTGCTGTTCATGAAAGTCTGCATTAATCGAGAAATCCATAAAGTGATGTTGGGCCTATTTGGTATCGACGTCTCGTACTTGATCAAAAGACATTCAAATATATCGTGCAAGATAGATAACTGGTGCTGAATCAATCGATGGTTAATTCCTCTCCTGATCTTCAATCTTGTATTCAATTCCTTATCCTCGCTGCCACGATTCTGTTCTTAGTCTAAATCAGAATTCGTGTTTCAAAGACGTGCTTCCTCGGATTGGCGGAACAAGCAAGTATTAGCTAGCCGTCGGCCTCCAATTCTATCTTTACAAGGATAAGAATTGAGTTTGCAATGTTCTATTGGCTTGTATCGGAGAATTTGAGCGTGAATGTAGCTCTTCATGAAGAATTTGATTGCAGGCACACGGGATTCCCGCTGTATTTTATGAAAATCTATTAAATCATCGATCACAAATCTTGAGAGGCAAGATTTGCGATCTTAATGCGAGTTCCAAGAATGCGCCTCATGAGTTTTATCTTATGGAAAGGAGAACCTTCAATAATATGCTCTTTTCTACGTGTTGCATGAAACAAGGGAATGTTTCATGAGAATTTTGGATGAATTCGATTGGTTCAGAGAAAGGGAGTGCAATTGGAAGATGTTAGAAGAAAAATTAATAGCTGAACGGGATGAAAATCTCTGAAAAGTAATTTGATGCCATGTTGTCGGAATGTAGAATTCTTTCTTGACGATTGTTCCTTGTTTTTTGAGATACAGAAGGAATGAAATTCTTTGTCAAGGTTTTCGAATGCTTGTCGATAATGGATCAATTCAATTCATTGGCAAGATGGAAAATTTGATTGTGATGAATCAAAAAGACGACAAAAATCAGAGAAATCTTAAGCCAGCCCTTTCTCGAAGGGATTGTCGAGAATCGAGGGGTCGCTTGAGATGGGTAGATGAACATTTGCAAATAACGAATGTATATAGCTTCAGTCGGGTGTCTCTTCCCGATAAAGGCGAACGCGTTGGAAGGCGTGGGCGCAAAGCTACGGGTCAAGGCTGGGCCTTGATTGCCGGGCTGCCGAAGGAACAAACCTTTAAGAGACAGCGTATGTGTCAGGACGTTCGGGCATTTTGACCTTACGCGACTTCACTTTTTTCGCCCGACAAGGAGATACGCTATGGTGAATCAAGTCATGAATTTTCTCAATGACGAAGAGGGAGCGACCGCAATTGAGTATGGGTTGTTGGCCGCCTTAATCGCAGCAGTGATCATTGTTGTGGTTGGTCAGATTGGGATTAAATTGAACACGGCGTTTACTACGGTAAACACCAATCTTCCCTAATCGTCCGAAACCTCACCGTAGAGACTTTCGGGGGTCCTCTCTGATTCTAATTGTCAGTGAGGGCTCCCGAGATCTTATTTAGTACACATTATTGATTGAGTTAGGAGATAGCATCATATGAAAAACGCTATAGAACATATTGGAGCTTTTATCGCGGACGAAGAAGGCGCGACTGCAATTGAATATGGTTTGTTGGCTGCGTTAATCGCGGCGGTCATCATTGTTGTCGTTGGTCAGATCGGCGTGAAGTTGAACACGGCGTTTACCACGGTAAACACCAATCTTCCTTAATTGCTTGAGACTTCACCATAGAGACTTTCGAGGGGCCTTCTGATGTGAGGGCCCTCGGGATCTCTTGCAGTGTAGAGAACGAAATATGGGATGTTGCTTCTGTATTGTTTGTGTAGGAGTTGTCACAATATGAAAAAAACCATGCAATATATTGGAGCCTGGGTGGCTGATGAAGAAGGTGCCACTGCGATTGAATATGGATTATTGGCGGCACTTATTGCTGGAGTCATTATTACAACGGTGAGTACATTGGGGACTAAAGTCGCAGGACTCTATACCACAGTGAACACAAACTTACCTTAATAATATTCTCTGCTGAATCGAAATACGGATACGGCACCATCATGCATCAAGACTCACCAAACCTATTGAAGCGGCCCTTCTGAAAATCGTAAGCCAGGAGTTGTTGTGAGAAGGCAATCTGCAAGAAGGAGAATATTTTCAATGAAACCTATTCGCCAAATTCTAGCTGATCAGAAAGGTGCTTATTTTCTGATGTCTGCAATTGTTCTCGGTACCATGGTGGGGTTTGCAGCTTTGGGCGTTGAAATCGGACGATGGTATGGCATTCAAGCGGAAATCAGTAAATCTATTGACGGCGCTGCCTTCGCAGGTGCTAAAAATGTCTCTAACCCTAAATTTCCAAATGACGCGGCGTTAGAAGCGTTTGTCGTTGAAGTGGCGCAAGCGAATTTCCCTGGTGGACTCCTAGATACGGACACACCTGTATTTGTTGGCAACGTAGATGCCCAAGGTAAAGTGACCGTCAATGGAAATGTCCATTCGATCAACCATATGACGACGGTCTTTGACACAGGACAACAAATGACCAATTTAGGGGCGGTTGGGGCTGCCAAGCTTCGTAAGGCTGAAATAGCCTTAGTTTTGGACGTGTCTGGATCTATGGCAGGAGGTCCAATAGGTGATCTCCAAACCGGGGCCGACACCTTTGTGAATAATTTTCAAAGTTTTCAAAAGGATCACAAGTTTGCCCTGATCTCTTTTGCGACAGGAGTTCAAACACCTGTTGCTCTAGATCACGATTTTGTGTTTGACATGACCAATGAAATTGCCAATTTAAACGCTGTTGGGGGAACCAACACTGAAGATGCTCTCGGCACAGCGGTGAACCTGCCGTGGGAGCCAGGGCAATTAGCTCTTCCAGCGAATGAACGAACCCGACAAGTCGTGATTCTATTTTCTGATGGTAATCCCAGTGGTTTTAAGGGGCAATTTAAAATGGGAGGCTCAGATGTTACTGCCGTGGGTCTGAATAGCACTGATGGAAATGTATATAACCTAATAGGCGACACGTATGATCAAGCGACGTATTTTGGAAGTAATGCTAAATTTTCTGGTGATGGAAAAACTTCTGGTTCCGCTTGTGGTGGAGCTCAACAAACAACAAAATGGTACATCATGGATGATCCTGTCTATGGGGTAAACGCGCCCGATAGTCCTATTGCTGGGACCTATAGCGCCCCATATTGTTTTGTGTCACAACCGGACGCTAATTTCAAAGATTACCAAGCTTGGCTTGTTAAGGAAATGGCGATAGACCATGCCGCCCAATTGAAAGCCATGGGGATTGATGTATATACCATAGGGCTTGGCGCTATCGATCAAGCCTTCCTGAGCACTCTTGCGACCGATGCTGGTCATGCGTACTTTGCAAATGACCCTGCAGATCTGGAGGGAATTTTCCAAGCCATTGCTAATGAGCTCAAACTCATTCTCGTGAGCTAAAAGAGGTCCTGTTTTTTAAGCCGCTGTGGCATAGGGATCGACAAAAATTTCCCGATTGTCAATATTAGGAGGGAAGTATCATGAGTAGTTGGCAAGCAATCCCAAAAAGAATCCGAAGACTCTGCCGAAACGACTCTGGGGTTTCCGCAGTGGAAATGGGGATCACCCTGCTTCCATTTTTGTTAGTAGTATTTGGCACGGCAGAATTTGGTTGGTACTTTCTGCATAATCATACGATGAATACGGCTGTCAGTGAAGGCATTCGCATCGGTGCGACTGGACAGACCTTGGATGATGGAATGGGCAATACTTTGTCTCGAGAAGACTCCATTAAAAAAGCTATTCACGATAAAGTTGCTGGGGTGATGGTGATTGATCCGGCGAATATTAAAATATTTCCAGTTGATGCCGATTGGACAGATCCTGATGATCCTGCAGTGGTCAATACGGCCGCAGCTGGTGGGACGGGGGCCTTCATGCGTGTGCGTGTGCTCTATACTCATCAATGGTTTACAGATTTGGTTGGGGGTTTTATGGGTGGGGCCACGAAGCAAATAACTTCGGAAGGGACTTACAGGAATGAAAACTTTATTTTATAGAAAATGATAGGACAACACGTATCTTATTGTCTTGTGGGGGGCTGAATCATGAATTGGTCTTCAAAGAATCAACTAGGGTCTGAGCGGGGGAGTGCGACGATTGAGTTCGCAGTGTCTTCAATCTTGTTTATGTTTTTAGCATTTGCGACCGTAGAATATGGCGTATTGTATAGCGAACGCCTTGCGGTCACTCAATTGGCTCGAGAAGGGGCCAGTCTTGCTTCCCGGAATCTTACGACCAACGCCAACATGATGAACATGTTGGAATCCACAGGAGGGACTTTAGACCTCAATGGTCATCCAGAAAAGTATTCCATTCATTTGGCGCAGGTCAATGGAGCTGTGGCTGCTGGGAATCCACCAGTCTGTAATGTAACGTCAGCAGGTACCTTATCGCACCCGGATATTCACATTCCCGCACCAGCTACCAATTGTGATCTGCCTCAGAATTTATATGATTATCTTGAATGGGATGCGGCATTAGGAGCCGCGGCAGTGAATCAATTCACGGTCCTGAAAGTCTATTACCAACATAACCCATTGACTCCGGTTGGCGGGATGACTCCGTTTTTGGGTGGTCCCGGACATCAGAATACGAGTCTTCTTTTGGCGAGTCGAGCAATTTTTTAGAGAACGAATAGACGGATTCGTCTGGCAAGGATGCAATCTGTTGCTTCGTTGTCACTCAATTCTATCTGAGGTAAGGAATGCGATGGACAAATTGTTCATTGCTCTGATCTTTGGGTTTTTGATTTTTCTGAATGAGTTTGTCATCTGAGAAGCATATATTTTCTCTTCCCTTTTCTTCGCGGTGTAGTTTGCCAGTTGCAGTGTTCCTCTTTCTATAATTCTCCAAGAGTTCTTCAATATCACGCATGCGATTGGTGAGATTTTCCCCAACCGACTCTCTTTAATTGTGGGTGTGTCTCACCTGATTTATTCGCATCAGTTTTTTCACTCTTCATAGCTACAGATCGGCAAAAAAAACGCCGATTATTATCTTGTTACAGGAATATGATTGCCAATGCTAATTAACGCCTTAGGCAATACTTAACATGAAACTCGTTCAAATTCTTTAATGATGATCGCTACAGAGTTCGTTATACATGGTGTTTTGCTCATAGGCCTTATCGCTGCAGGCATAACAGACGTTCGATCTAGCCGAGTTCCCAATTTCATCACGTTTTCCTTGGTACTTGTTGGCCTTGGATTTCATTCAATTTCAGACTCTGGGAATGGGCTTCTCTTCAGTGTGGAGGGTTTGGGTTTGGGTTTCAGCCTGCTCATTGGTTTTTATGTGTATGGGGGAATGGGCGCTGGTGATGTGAAGTTACTGGCCGCCGTCGGTGCTGTGGTTGGTCCATTTAATGTTTTTGTTGGATTTCTTTTTGCTTCCTTACTAGGCGGATTATATGCCGTGGCGATGATGGTTTGGCATCTCGGTTTAGCGCAAACGGCTGAAAGGATAAAGGTTATTTTGGTCAGTATGGTGTTTATGAAGGTGAATGTCACCGCCTCTTTAGAGCAAACTGCTCTTCCAAAGCTGCGGTATGCACTTGTTCTTGGTCTGGGGACTCTCATTGGTCAAGGGTATCAATGGTTTCAGACAATTTGATTTTGTTCGTTTCGAAGACGAGAAAAAGATTAAAGAAAGTAGGCATGGAATCCGATATTCGCATGTAAGACCTGAAAATACCTATATTCAGGTAGGTTTGTCGTCAACCACGAAGTAAAGTAAAAAAATGAATGTTAAGCGCAAGAGCATGAATAACGAGGAGGCACGGTGATGGGGCAAAAACGTCCACTGCTATTTTTAGGTGCTGCGATCGGAATCGCCTTAGTAACAACAGTGCTGATTTATCAATGGCTTGCAGGACAGCAGGGAAGCGAACCCGAGGCCCAACCAGTCGTGGAAATTGCGGGAGCCGAAATTGCGGTGGCGAGTTCTGATGTTCCATGGGGGACGCCATTAACAGATGAATTTATTCGGGTGGTCTCCTATCCTGAGGAGATATTACCTGTTGGACACTTTAAAACGGTCGACGATCTTAAAGGCCGAGTCGTCTTGGCGAATTTAAAAAAGAACGAACCCTTCATGGAATCAAAGCTTGCTCCAATTGATGTCACAACTGGAGGGGTGAGTGCGGTGATGAATCCAAATAAACGTGCGATGGCCGTAAAAGTCAATGAAGTTGTCGGGCTGCCTGGCTTTATTAAACCAGGAGATCACGTGGATGTGATGGTGACGTTTGAGCGTCAAGGAGCGAGTAAAACCGATAAGAAAATCACGAAAGTTGTGTTGGAAAATTCCCTAGTCCTTGCCACAGGGACACAAATGGAACGAGTGGATGAAGAGGAGCCGAAAGCAGTGAAAGTAATTACCCTTGAGGTGACCCTAGAAGAAGCAGAAAAACTGGCGATGGCGACCAATGAAGGGAAAATACGACTTGCTCTTCGAAGTCCATTGAATCCTGATATTAAAAAGACCAGAGGTGCGAAATTGACAGACCTTATGAGGTCGTATCAATTAGCTCCCAAAGCAAGTAAGCGTGTGAAGGTAGAAGTGATTAAGGGGAAAGATAAATCAGTGCGACGATTTTAAATGGATGGTATCCGCTAAGAATGACCAGCAGGACATTGCTTGGATTCACCAATGTTAACCACTAAGTAGGGACTATTATGCCACGTTTGTTACAACAAAAATTGATCATAATTGGGTTAAGTGTACTGTTCAGTAGTCCGGTCTGGGGAGAAGGTTTGACGTATCAGACTTCTCAAATTGAGGTTCCCCAATCTTTGGACCTGACAGTGGGAACATCCAAAATTGTTGAAACCTCCGAGAAGTTTAAGCGAGCTTCGCTGGCCGAACCTGAGATTGCCGATACGATTGTGCTCTCGACGAAACAAGTCTATGTCACTGCCAAAAAAATTGGGACCACCACTCTGACTCTTTGGGCTCAAGATGGAAAGGTTTCAAATGTCCTCGAAGTTAGAGTCACTCCTGATGTAACACGATTGAAAGAACAACTTCATGCTTTGCTGCCCGACGAACCGGAAATTCAGGTTATGGCCGCTAACGAAAGCATTACGCTTGGAGGAAATGTGACCAATGCTGCAGCGTTGAGCCAAGCATTGATCTTAGCCGAACCATTCGCCCCGGAGAAAATCGTCAATTTAATGCAAGTTGGCGGTGTTCAACAGGTGATGATGGAAGTCAAAATTGCCGAGATGCAACGAGGAATATTGAAAAGACTTGGGGTCAATTTTACTCGTCGGCAACTAGGGCATCGTGATTTTTCCATTGGAAGATTAGGGGACTTAAGTACCTTCGAAGCTGACCCCCAAGGTGCAGGTGGCCTTACGGTATTTGCTTCCGAGGCCGCGAGTGCCTTTTTAGGGTTTAATATCGGACAGGATGCATGGACAGTGACTCTTGATATGTTGAAAGAACATGGATTGTCGAAGTCTTTAGCCGAACCGACGTTGATTACTGAGAGCGGTCAGCCGGCAGCATTCCTGGCGGGAGGGGAGTTTCCCGTTCCGGTACCTCAAGACTTTGGTACGGTTGGTATTGAATATAAGGAATTTGGCGTTGGCTTGCAATTTACTCCAACGGTTCTGTCGGAAAATCGGATTTCTATCGTGGTGAATCCCGAGGTGTCAGAATTGGATTTTGCCAACGGGATTCAATTAGCAGGGTTTCAAATCCCAGCGTTGATCACGCGTCGTGTGAAGACAGTTGTGGAGTTAGGGGACGGACAAAGCTTTGCCATTGCCGGAATGCTCCAAGACAATATTCGTGAAACGGTTGCCAAGTATCCAGTGCTCGGAGAGATCCCAATTCTTGGTGCGCTATTCCGAAGTTCGTCATTTGACAAGGAAGAAACCGAACTGATTGTGATTGTGACACCACATCTGGTGAAGCCGCTCAATGTGGTGGACCAGACGTTGCCGACTGACCATTATTTAGAGCCAAATGGTTTTGAATCTATGCTCATGGGCTATTTGGAAGGCGTGTATCCTGAAAAAGATGTTCCTCGACCTTCTGAAGCCTATCAGATCGGAGAACCTCGCATGGCTACGCGTATGCCTTATCAAAAAGGCGGAGTAGAAGGTGTATTCGGTCATCTTGCACCCTGATGAGTCATTACGAGGAAAAAAGGAGAATATCATGCGACGCCAATTTTTAAGAATTTCTATTGGATTAACGAGCCTTATGCTGTTGGGAATAACAGGGTGTGGTGTATGGCCAGTCATGACTGAAGACAATGGCCGGCGCCCGTTTGCGATGGGAAAAGCGGATCAGGTGTTCTCCCCTTGGGCACCCCAACCGATCCATTTAAATGAAGATTTCGGGAATTCCTATCGGTACGCCTTAGAGAGCCAGATTCTGAATCCTCAAGCGGGAAATTCCTTGGAGCCGCCTGAAGGGAGAGGTCCAGTGGATACTCAATTGAGCATGCAACGCTATTATAAAATGTTTGAAAAGCCACCTTTTAAACCAAAATCTGGAGGGGGCGGCAGAATCACGTTTAGTAGTGGAGGGGGATCATAATGGCGGATTCAAGTTGGAAACCCAAACGTGTATCTGGTGGAACTGTGGACTCCAATACGTCCGCCTTCAAAGTTGAATTGTCCATTCAAAGTTCAGAAGCGAAGAAGGCGTTAGAAGAGCTGGTTTCACAAAACGAGAATTTTCAACTCAAAGATAGTAATGATGCCGCGTCTCCGTCGCTACTCATTTTAGAATTACAAGAAAACCCTGAAGAGACGTTTTCCGTCATTCGAGATTTAGTCAAAGTGGCACGCGGAACGGAAATTTTTCTCACAGCCCCGAAGCTAGATTCAGCCATTTTACTGGAAGCCATGCGAGCTGGAGCTAAAGAGTTTCTTGCTCAACCGATTCAGGAAAAGGAAGTCGAAGATGCCTTATCTCGTTTTCAGGAACGTGCTGTAGCCACACCAGGAAAAGGTGAGGATATCAAAAAAGAAGGAAAAGTGCTGGCTTTCTTTGGAGGAAAAGGCGGCGTGGGGACGACATGTATTGCGGTGAATACGGCAGCAGCCTTGATGAGTTTGCCAAGTAAGCCTAGAGTTGCCTTGGTTGATGTTAATCAACATGGGGGAGATCTCCCATTGTATCTTGATATTCAACCTTCTCATAGTTTTCGTGATATCGCTGCCGATCCCTCCAGGGTGGATCAGGCGTTCCTATTTCGAATCTTGACTAAGTATGAGTCGGGCTTACAGGTTCTCGCCTCAGGTTACGATGATTTGAGTACCGGGCGCCTCAGTCCAGATTGTGTTGAAGCCACATTGCGAATGCTCCAAGTCAATTTTGATTATGTGGTAATGGATTGTGGGCATGTATTGGATTTGACCACTAAGAAGGCATTGGAGTTGGCCTCACTGATCATGGTCACCTCGACCTTGATGGTACCTGTTGTTCATCGTACAAAGAGAATTTTGGAGCTCCTTCGTGGTTCTGGGTTTCCTCAAAGTAAATTACGGTTAATCATGAATCGATTCTTGTCAGGGGAAAAAGATGTGCTGGCGGAAACCGAAGAAATTCTGAAGCAAAAAGCCCATTGGCTCGTTCCTAACGATTATCCTTCAGTCAGTCATTCAGTCAATAGCGGGAAGCCTTTGATTGAAACGGCTCCAAAAACAGCAGTGGGTAAGTCCTATATGGATTTTGCGCATTCTTTTGATGAGCAATCAGACAAGTCGAAAAGCAAATCGTCTGTTCTTGGTTGGTTGAGCCCTTTCAAGTCCAAGAAAACTCAGCCTGCGTAAACGTGGTGTGAATCAACAAAAAGATGTGAGGGGAAGACGACGTCATGTTTCAATCTGAATGGAGTGATGTAGGGCAAGGTCCTGGAGCAGATACTATGGATCTCAGTCCCTTGAAGGAGCGTCTACATCGGCAAGTCATTGATGCGCTAGATCTATCAATTATTGCGACGATGGATAGTGATCTGCTGAAAGTAGAATTGAATAAACTTGTCACCGAGTTATTGGAGACAGAATCTATTCCCCTCAGTATGAAGGAGCGGGAAGCTCTCATTTCTGATATTCAACATGAAGTGATGGGCCTTGGACCGTTGGAACCGTTAGTTCAAGATCAAAGCGTGAACGATATCTTAGTGAACCGAGCTGACCAAATTTATGTAGAACGAGCAGGGAAGCTTGTGTTAACTGATGTGAAATTTCGAGATGAAAGCCATCTGCGAAAAATTATCGAAAAAATTGTGTCAGCTGTTGGGCGTCGAATTGATGAATCAGCCCCAATGTGTGATGCGCGTTTATTGGATGGGTCTCGTGTGAATGCCATCATCCCACCATTGGCGTTGGATGGGTCATCAATTTCGATTCGGAAGTTTTCTAAAGATAAGCTGGTTATTGATGATCTTGTTAAGTATAAATCTTTGACTCCAGAGATTGCTGAATTACTTCGAGGAATTGTAGAGGCTCGGCTTAATATCATCATTTCCGGCGGTACGGGTTGTGGAAAAACGACTATTCTGAATATTTTGTCAGGATTTATCCCCGATGATGAACGCATTGTCACTATTGAGGATTCAGCGGAATTGCAGCTACGACAGGATCATGTTGTCCGTTTGGAGACTCGACCTCCCAATGTAGAAGGAAAAGGGGAAGTGACCCAACGAGAGCTCGTCAAAAACTGTTTGCGGATGCGGCCTGACCGGATCGTCATGGGTGAGGTTAGGAGTGGGGAATGTTTAGACATGCTTCAGGCTATGAATACTGGTCACGACGGATCATTAACGACCATTCACGCGAATACTCCTCGGGATTGCTTAACTCGTGTGGAAACCCTAGTGGCAATGGCCGGGCTCAACTTAGCCACAAAAGCGTTGCGTCATTATATTAGTTCGGCCATTGATGTGGTGTTGCAACAAACTCGCTTATCAGATGGTTCACGAAAAACGACTAGTCTATCCGAAATCGTAGGTATGGAAGGTGAAACCATTACCATACAGGAAATTTTTAGTTTTCAACAAACAGGTCTTGATTCGGAACGAAAAGTTCATGGGATATTTCGAGCAACGGGAGTTCGCCCGAAATTTGTTGAACGTTTTAAGGCCTTAGGTATTGAATGTGATTTAAGTATCTTTGATCCAGATAAGATTTATGAAGTGTAAGAAGATGAAAAGCGTATCATTCGAACCTTCTACTGTTTTACTAGGACGACTATTTCGTGTTGTAGGAGAATTGGCATGACGATCGTCATTAGTCTTGGAATTTTTCTGTCGTTGATTTTACTGATCGAAGGTGGGTACTACTTCTACCACCAATTTGTCAGTCCGCAGCAGCGGAATATGAAGCGGCGTCTGCGCGGATCAGGAAAACGTGTCCAAGAAAAAGAGAAAAATCCTGAACAAGAAATTTTACGTAAACGCAAACTCAGTGAAGTTCCCTGGATGCAGGCCTTGTTATCTTCTGTCAGTAATCTTGGCGGATTAGAGCAATTATTGCAGCAGGCCAATAGCAAAATGCCGATTGGGGTATTTTTCCTATTAAGCGGTTGCTTGGGAATGGTTGGCTGTTTAGTTGGTGCATTCAAAGATTGGGGATTGCCCATATCACTGGGGTTGGGACTTGTGGGTTGTGTGTTGCCATGGATGTTTATCAAGATGAAACGGAAAAGGCGCTTTGGTGAATTTCAACGACAATTGCCTGATGCACTTGATTTGATGGCTCGTGCTCTTCGAGCAGGTCATGCGTTCTCTGTAGGAATGAAAATGGTAGGGGATGAATTTCCTGATCCCATTGGTCCAGAATTTTCCCGTACAGTTGAAGAGATATCCTTTGGTATTGATGTGCCTGAGGCTTTGAAGAATTTAACCGGACGCGTTGATTGTGTTGATTTGAAGTTTTTTGTTACGGCCTTGACCGTTCAACGTGAAACTGGGGGAAATTTGGCCGAAATCATTGAAGCCATTAGTCGACTCATTCGTCAGCGGTACGAATTGTTTGGGCGAATTAAATCGCTCTCTGCTGAAGGACGGTTGTCGGGTTATATTCTGTTCGCCTTGCCGTTTGTGATGGCAGGAGTTTTATTCTATTTAAACGAAGAGTATATGTCTTTGCTGTTTGAAGATCCAATAGGTCACATGATGATTGGTGGTGCGGGTCTCATGATGTGTATTGGTGCATACGTGATGAGAAATATGTGTCAAATAAAGGTATAAGATCAAATGGAACCTCTTCTTCTAATTAGTATTTTAGTGTTTTTTCTCATGTTGCTGCTCGGTTGGGGTGTGTATGCCTTCTATCAATCCCAACAAAAAAAATCAGAATGGGGCGCTCGAGTTAAAGGAGAATCAGCATCCGCAAAGACTTCTCCTGGGAAAACAGTTGAAAAAAAGACGAGTACCGCTCAACAGACTGTTGAGTATGTGCTAGAGCGTCTAGGTCAGGTGAGCAAGCCAAAAGATCAGGCACAAGTATCCCGCATTCGTGAGAAACTCGTGTCTGCTGGTTATCGAAGTTCTCGTGCTCCAATCAATTTTCTAGGATCCCGGATATTACTTGCGGTATTGCTAGGGTTGGGTTTTCTCATTTTCGGTACTGAGGCAACCAAAGGCATGTCTTCTCCTTATGCTTTTCCTGGCATTTTGGTGCTGTGCATGGTTGTTGGGTTTTATGCACCCCAGCTGTGGCTTCAATCTGCTATCAATAAGCGAAAAGAATTATTGGTTGATGGATTCCCTGATGCTCTTGATCTATTAGTGGTTTGCGTTGAGGCTGGGTTAGGGTTGGACCAAGCCATGAATAAAGTTGGGCAAGAGATCATCATGGGGCATAAAGATCTTGGGGAAGAATTTGGTCTGCTTAATCTCGAGTTACGAGCTGGGCTTTCACGAGAACAGGCTCTTCGCAATCTGGTTCAACGAACCGATTTGGAAGACATTAGGAGTCTCGTGGCGTTACTGATTCAAACTGACCGATTTGGAACAAGCATAGGTCAGGCGCTACGTGTCCATTCAGACAGTATGAGATTGAATCGGCGTATGAAGGCCGAAGAAAAGGCTGCTCAGTTGGCTGTGAAGCTCATGGTCCCTCTTATTTTGTTTATATTCCCAAGTCTCATGGTGGTTATTGCAGGGCCTGGTGCTATTCGTTTGATGCATAATTTTTCACAGTTTTAATGAATGATTTTGGCTTCATATGTGGGTGTGAATTCGTCGTGAGAAGTTTTCAGTTTCGCCAAGGCTAATTATGAAAAAATATTCTGCAAAAGAATCTAGGTCATAAGGGAAGACCGTTAGAGAAGTCGTTAACCATTTTGAGGGAGTAGGGATCATGAAGAAAATATGGATGTTCAGTCTCATTGGTCTATTATTAGTATCCAATGCCTGTAGTTCAAAAGAGAAGTCGAAGTTTGCTGTGCAAGATGAGCATTATCAACAAATGTTGGAACGGCAAAAGGCTGGAATCGATGCTAAGACTCAACCTCAAGTTGACCTAACGGCAGAAATGACACAGGGTGACTACGAAAAGTTAGGGGATGCTCATTTCCAGCAAGAAAATCTTGAAATGGCTAAGAAACAATACGAAAAAATTCTGAACATGGAACCGGAGCGTATCTCCGCGCGTTATAAATTAGCTGTGATTTATTTGGGTCAAGGGGTTTCTCAAGAAGCGTATGACCAATTCCATAAAATTTTGGACTATGATTTGAACTTTGCTCCTGCCTATGAAGGGATGGGACGAGCATTATTGAAGATGGAAAAAGATATCGAAGCTGAACGAGAATTCCAGGCGGCCCTCCTCTATGATTCAGAGCTGTGGACTTCTACAAATTATTTAGGAATAGTTGCTGATCGTCGACATGCGCATAAAGACGCGATTCAAATCTATGAAGTCGCATTAGAAAAAAAGGCAAATAACCCTGCGATTTTAAACAATTTGGGCATGGCCTATTATCTTGATAAACAATATGAAAAGGCCGTACGAACATTTCAACAGGCTCTTCAATCTGGTGGAAATAATGGGAAAATTGCTAACAATCTGGGTTTGGCCATGGCTAAATTAGGGCACTATGATTTAGCCTATGATGCGTATACTCGTGGTATGGGTCCTGCTAAAGCCTATAATAATATAGGCGTAGCATTCCTTGACAAAGGGCAGTATGCGCGAGCATCGAGATGCTTTGAAAAAGCCATTGAAACGCAACCCACGTTTTATGAAAAAGCTCAAGAAAACTTGTCCTTAAGTAACCGGATGCTTCAAAAACTTCCCATGATTCAACAGCAAGTATTGATTCGTCACGAGCCCGCATGTTTATAAGTGAATAGACATACATACATCAAGGTGAACGGACTACGATGACCCGAGAATACTGAAGGCTAATGGGAAGAAGTTTCTTGGAGCGATTGCGTTTCGTTCCATGGATACTTCTCTCCCTTCGCCTCAGAGTATTTTACCCTTTCTTTATACGTATCTACCAACCGTATCTTCAGATTTTAATTGTAGAGTGTAGACAGTAGAAGCGGTTGCCGAATTCTATCGGCCTTCAATGTAGCATTGCGTTGATCAGCGTATCGTGTTGTCAATTGGTTGAGCACACAGCGATTCAAGAGTCTTGGCCAGATCGACAATTTTATAGGGTTTGACCAAAATACCTTGAAAGCCATAGGTTTGGAAATCTGACATGATTGGGTCATCGGAATACCCGCTAGTCACAATGGCTTTGACATGAGGATCTAACTTTCGGAGGTGTTGGATTGCTTCCTTGCCACCCATCCCACCCGGAATTGTGAGATCAAGGAGTATTGCATCAAAGAAATTTCCGCTCTCTAAGGTCTCCGAGAATACATCAATGGCGGCCTGCCCATGTTCTACACTTATGACCTCATACCCAAATTGGGTCAGAGCATCATCGACCATTCGGCGGATGCTTTGTTCATCGTCCATTACCAAAATTCGTCCCCGTCCTTTGATAATGATTCGGTCATCAATGTCTACTGTTGAATATGACGATGGTAAATAGACTGTAACGGTGGTGCCTTTCCCCACTTCAGAATCCACGCTTATATGTCCTTGATGTTGCTGAATAATGCTATGTGCTGTGGCTAGGCCTAAGCCGGAAGCGCCGGGTTTCGTCGTGAAGTATGGATCAAAAATATTGGGTAGGTCATGTTCTTGTATCCCGGCGCCCTGATCTTCAAATAGGATTTTCACATAGTTTCCGAGGGGAAGGGCAGGTGAAGGCAGAGTTGCAGCGTTCGAAAGTGCCGCATTTTCAACTCGAATCGAAAAGTGGCTGCCTGGGGACATAGCTTGTCGGGCATTGATTGTCATGTTTTGAATGACTTGGCGAAGTTGACTGGCGTCGGCATCCAATGGCCAGAGATCATTGGGGATGTCAAAATGACAGCTAATTGATGAACCTGATAAGGCAAAAATGGCACTTTTTCGAATAAGGTCCCCTAGAGCAATAGATGTCTTAATCGGTGCTCCGCCTTTAGCAAACGTCAGGAGCTGTTGGGTCAGTTCTTTCGCTCGAAGACAGGCATGCTCAGCTTGTTCAAGATTTTGAGTGAGCGGGTCTTGGGGAATCATCCTCAATTTTGCGACGAATACATTCCCGAGAATTGTCGTCAGCAAATTGTTGAAATCATGGGCAAGACCTCCAGCCAACACTCCTAGGGAGTTTAATTTACTGATCCGTTGTTGTTCATCATAGTGTCGCCGCTGATCAGTCATATCGTGAAAGACGATCACGGTTCCAAGCAGATGGGAGTTGCGGTCGCGGATAGGTGTTTCACGCATGGAGATTGTTCGTTGAATGCCATGTTTCGTGATGATTTGCCGAGGTGCATCAGGTTCATTGAGAGTGGGTGACGCCGCAGAAATTGTCAACGTCGTATCATTTTCTGTGGGAGAATGTTCGTTTATTAAACGAAACACGTCTTGAAGGGGGCGGGAGACCGCGTCCTGATGCGCCCATTCCGTGATCTGTTCTGCCAGGGGATTGAGAAAGGTAATACGGCCTTCTCGGTCTGTGGTAATGATTCCCTCGTTGAGGGATTGTAGCGTGGTGACCAAGCGGTCTTTCTCTGCAACGAGAGACTGCTCAAGATGTTTCCGATCCGAAATATCTCGCAAGATAAAGCCGTAATGTGTATCGAGACCGACTTTCCAACTTGTCAATGAAATTTCTAGGGGAAAGGCTTCACCGGATTGACGGAGGCCGGTCAACTCTAACGGCTGTTGAATTGGATGGACCACAGGGGCTCCGTAGCTGATATCTTCCAATCCTTTTCGATAGATGTCTCGATACCCTTCTTCTAAAAGCATCAGGATAGATTGACCAATGATCTCTTTCTGCTGAAATCCAAACATGGCCTCAGCTGCTGGATTCCATGAGACAATGGTGCCGTGGAGATCAGCTGAAATAATTCCCTCATGAGCGGAGTCGACTAGGGAGGAATATTGGGATTGGAGTTCCGTCAAACTATTATTGACACGGACATGGTTCGTAATATCCAAACCATATCCTCGGACTAACCCTTTTTCTTGTATAGGAGAAAATGTCCAATCAAAATGATGCGTATCAATAATAATCGTCAATCTTCTTTGCGGAATCATCGATTTCAGGCATTCCATCGCAATGTGTGTGAGGGCGGGAGGCAAGACCTGTGGAATGCCATTCTCTCTGAAGCCGTAGGTATCCAATAACCCGATCATGGCTGGGTTGGCATACGCTAAGCGTCCTTGTGGGTCTACCTCTACAATGGGGTTCGGGCTTTCCTCCGGCATGGAAGCCAGGTGTTGGTGTTCCTCATGCTGTTGGAGTTGCTGGCTTAAGTCGCGGAAGATTAACAACCCTCCAGAGTTATGGGGATCACTGAGTTGGGTGCATTGGAATTCCACCCAACGTGTTTCTCCGCTGGGTCGCCGAATCAACAATTTTGGTGTCCAGATAGCTTTCCCGGTTTTTAGGACTTGTGTAATGGGGCAACTTTCTACTTGCGTGATGGGGTCAACAGATAGGCAGCCGGAATGTTCATGGAAATTCTGCCCCAGACATGATTGTTCAGTTCGATGAAGAATACGCGCACCTTCTAAATTCAGAGCAAGAATGCGCCCCTGCATGTTTACCTGACAAATGCCAATATGAATAGAATCTAAGAGAGTATGTACAAATGTTTGAGCCGAGCGCAGAGCTTGATTGAGGCTCGGAAGATCCATGTGCTGGAGATCTTGAGCTGAATGATGTGGATTCATTGATCGAATGTAGCGAAAGAAAAAAAATGGTTCTGAATGCTTACCATAATGAGTCCAGGATTTTGGTCATATCCCAACCTGCTTCATGGGGATCGATCGATTCTTGGATCGATCGTGATGTTCCATTAGCTGCTTGCGAGGACAGATCAATAATTTCTTGTTCTTCAAAGGGTTGTCCTAACGCATTTTTGAGTAATTTAATGGTTGGTGTCATTCGGGAATGGCTATGGACCCAGACGACGACCGCTTGCTCTCCTGTATTGAGCAGAACAAGGGAGCCAATAGGGTACACACCTAAGAGATGAATCAGTCTTTGAACCAAACCGATGGCATACTGACCTGCTACGGCTGCCCGATATAATTCTGATAAGGCTCGCGCAGGAGGAACGGGCGGTTGGCTGCATCGACCACTGATTTGGGCATCATAGGTGTCAGCAATACTGAGAATTTGCGTCGGTTCAGAAATTTCCTTGCCTTTTAAGCCATGAGGATAACCAGATCCATCCAGTCGTTCATGATGTCGGAGAACCATCTGTTTTGACTCTTCGGGGAAATCAGGGAATTGATTCAGGATGGCTTCTCCCATGTCACAATGAGCTTGAATCAATTTGTGGTCTTGTGTCGAATAGGGTTGCACTTTTCGTAAGAGATTGAGCGGTAAGCGCAGTTGTCCTATATCGTGAACCATGGCAGCCAATCCCAGATGTTTCAGGTGAGACGGATCACAACCATATTCTTGTCCGATGGCCATCGCAAGAACACCCGTATCCACTCCATGAGTGGCAAGGCTAGCATCGAAACGACGCATTTGAATGAGTGACACCATAGCCGCCTGATGTTCCAACAGACCATCCAGTAATGTGCTCACCACTCCTCGAACTTCTATAAGATGCTGAGAAGAAGGGGCTTCCATTTGCCGAAAAAATACATCCAAAGTTGAGATGGCCTCTGCACGAAGCAAGCGAGCTGATTCGATGTCTTCGGGGTTAGGCCCAAAATCGGGATGGAGAGATGTCAGAGAGACATCATGGGTCGTCTGAGTATTCGTAGATTCCAGATTAACAGGAGCCGAAATCACATCACACCCTTTTTCTGTATCGATGAAGACGTCTTGAATTCCATAGCTTCGTAAAAGAGTGATTTCGTCCTCTCGTTTTACCAGCCATTTGTGACGAAGAAAGGGCGTTTGAAACCAAGACTGATCCATTCCTGCGATATACATACCGGGTCGCAAATGTTGAATGGCAATGCGTTTTTTCATTGCAATGGGGGTGGCAAGAGGAGATGAAAACCGCACGCAAGACTACTATTAGAATCAGATACAGAAAAAACTAGAAATAATAACAGCCACTGGCTTAATGAGAAAACTGTAAATATCGTAAGGTAATTATAGGAAAAGAGCAATAGAACATAGGTGAAAATAGGTTTTGGATACTGTAAAAAACATCTTAGTTCACAGGTTTTTTGAATTTTTGGATAGTCTTTCTGCAGGAGAGCATGTGAAGGGAAGCCATCAAGACGGGGTCTGTTCAAGACGGGAAATGCGAGTGAGAGTCCGTATGGCTTCTTTGTGGCGGTCGCTGAGCATAAGTAAGAGATGATAATGCTTGAGAGTTGGGAGCAATTGTCGGCTAGAGGTTCCCCATGTTTTTTCTCGAATGGCTAGGGCTCGTTTGAGCAGCGGTAAGGCGACTTTTGGTCGATCTCTGTGCTCATAAATGGTGGCTAACTCCGATAAGGGATCAGCCATGTGCAGATGCTCAGGGCCGAGAGATTCCGCGATAAGGGGCAAGGCTTTCCAATAATAAGATTCGGCTTGCTTCGAGTTCCCTTCGAGACGGGCAATATCCGCTAGTTGAAAAATGACCTGTCCATATCGTTCGTCAGTTGGGTCATTATCGCGAACTGATGGTAAGATGTTGTGTAGGCGTTCTTTGGCTTCTTGGAGACGACCGGCTTCGAGTATTTTTTGCAATTCTTGCCACTGTTGATCCCATTCAGAAGAAGTGGGACATCCAATCAGGAAGGACAGCAAGAGAATAGAAAGCCAAGCCCAAGGAAAACGCATGTCATTTAAGATAGTAAGAAGTGAAAATTTTCTGATATGTGGGTATTTATGGATTGAGATTGAATGCTAACCTTACAAGGTGAGGAAATTGGAATCTGTCTAGACAGATTTTGGTGGCTCTTTGTAGTGTAGCATTCAAGGGATATCGTATTGAATGATTGATCGAATTATACGCTTTTGCCAGCATGATGTATGGACTGTAAAGGTGCACGAATTGACGGGCATCCGTCAGATTGCAGTCAAGCTTTTACGTTTAGGATTAGTGGCAGTTTCAGAGTTTCGGGAAAGTTTCCTCAGTATACGTGCGACAAGTTTGGTCTATACCACTCTGCTCTCGCTCGTTCCCTTTCTGGCTGTGACATTTTCCGTACTCAAAGCCTTTGGCGTTCACCAGCAAATCGAACCTATTCTTTCTCAAGTCTTTGACCCTCTAGGAGAAAAGGGTGCAGAGATTACCACGAATATTATCCAGTTTGTCGATAATTTGAAAGTTGGGGTCTTAGGAGCGGTGGGGGTGGCTGGCCTTTTTTATACGACGTATTCTCTCATTGAAAAAATTGAAGAGGCCCTCAATTCCATTTGGCGGATAGAAATCGGTCGGCCCCTGGCGAGGCGAATCACTGATTATTTAAGTGTCGTTCTTGTTGGCCCGGTGTTCGTCTTTACGGCGCTTGGTTTGATGGCCTCTTCCCAAAGTCATTGGTTGGTTCAACGGGTGATGGAAGTTCAACCATTTGGCTACCTTATGGTGGCACTGACAAATCTTCTTCCGTTCTTGTTTATGTGTATGCTGTTCACGTTTTTATATAAGTTTGTTCCGAATACGCCTGTCAATATCAGCTCGGCGTTTGTTGGAGGTCTGACGTCAGGGATTTGCTGGCAGGTAGCGGGAATGGGTTTTGCGGCGTTTGTGGCCAGTTCAGGCCGGTATAGTGCGATCTACTCTAGCTTTGCTGTCCTTATTCTCTTTCTCATCTGGTTGTATGTTGGTTGGTTGATTGTTCTGGCTGGTGCGCAGGTGGCCTATTATCATCAACATCCTTCGGCGTATTTGTTGCATTTGCGCCGAAAGCATCAAACACCGTTATTTCGCGAATATTTAACTCTGGCTCTACTTGGACATATCACTCGGCGCTTCTTAGCCGGCAAACCCCCATTAAAAGTTGAGCAATTAGCTCGCGTCCAACGCGTGCCTCTCACTTTCGTGGAATCATTAGTGAGTGATCTTATCCAAGCTCACATGCTTATGCGCACTGAGAGACCTAAAGGTGTAGCATTGGCACGGCCTCCGGAATCCATCGCAGTAGTGGATGTCTTGAAGGTCGTCCAACATCAATTGCATAATGGCCCCCAAGGGTTCACAGTTGGAACAGATAAAATTAGTCAATTATTGATGCGGCGAGATTCGGCTGTGCAGGGAGCTTTAGCGGGTATCACGCTTCTGTATCTTGTGAGAGATCAACCAATTGATTCGGTTTCTGATGAAGAATGGGAGAGCGTATCCGAGGCGGACCATCATCCTCCAAAAACAAATGAACCAATTCGTGGCATTGCGCATAACCCTAGCACATACTCAAGTCAGTCGACTTCAAATTTTCCATCTGTAGAAAAATGGCCTTCCTCCTAATTTTTTGTATGACGATAATCCCATGATGGGGAATTTCCCAAGGCGACAAAAGTGAAAATCGGCATGATTCAAATGGCCTGTTCGGTCAATTCCGAAGATAACCTTCTACGGGCCGTAGGGAAAGTTGAAGAGGCAGCTGATCATGGTGCCCAAGTCATTTGTTTGCCTGAATTATTTCGATCACAATATTTTTGCCAACAAGAAGATGCTGCACTATTCGATTTAGCTGAATCGATACCTGGTTCTTCTACTGAGACTTTCTCCAACGTTGCCAAGACATACCATGTCGTTATTTTAGTGCCTGTCTTTGAGCGGCGAACAGCCGGCATCTACCACAATTCCATTGCCGTGATTAATGAGCAGGGAGAAATAGTCGGTCTCTATCGCAAGATGCATATCCCTGATGATCCAGCCTATTACGAGAAATTCTATTTCACTCCTGGGGATCGCGGGTTTCAGACTATTAAGACGACTCACGCGATTGTCGGCCCTCTGATTTGTTGGGATCAATGGTATCCTGAAGCTGCTCGAATGACAGCGTTGCAAGGTGCTGAGGTTTTATTCTATCCCACAGCGATTGGGTGGCATCCCAAAGAAAAAGCTGACGAAGGTCAGACTCAACGTGATGCATGGATCACGATTCAGCGTAGTCATGCGATTGCGAATGGAGTCTTCGTAGTAGCAGTAAATCGGGTCGGGGATGAGACGCCTGCCGGAGGCGACGGGCTGGAGTTTTGGGGGAGTTCGTTTGTCTGTGATCCCTTTGGTGTTGTGCAGGCGCAGGCGTCAGTTGATCAAGAAGAAATCATGGTGGTGGATATTGACTTGCAACGAATTGAAGAAGTGCGCCGAAATTGGCCATTTCTCCGTGATCGTCGTATCGATGCCTATGATGGCCTGACTAAACGGTTCTTAGATGATAGAAAGTAAGGCTGTTCTTTTGATGTTAGCACGATCTCTTCTTTGACATTCTGTGGGTTTGAAAATCTAGGCTAGCCAACGATTTTTTATAGCCCGTTTTTGTGAACATGACAGCGTAAGTTTCTACCTTTCGTCCAGTCAATGGTTTTCAACACTATTCTCTCATTTTCAATATGAAGTCTCATTCTTCACATGACGTTTTCCGTATGCCCGCAGAGTGGGAACAGCATGAGGCGACTTGGATTGGGTGGCCGCATAATACGACGGACTGGCCAGCAAAGATGACAACAATTCAATGGGTATATGGGGAAATAGTTCGGAAATTGTCAGAAGGTGAGCGAGTGAGGATTTTGGTCAATAACAAAGCGCATGAATTGAAAGCTCGTCGGACGTTAGAGCATGTGGGGATAGATATTTCAAAAGCGGATTTTTTTCGAATCCCGACTAATCGTGGCTGGACCCGTGACTTTGGGCCAATTTTTTTAAAGCAAGAAGATTCTCAATCACTAGTAAAAATCGCGAAATTTCAATTTAATGCTTGGGCGCGGTATCCTAATTGGCAAAAGGATAATCGGGCTCCCGAGCGTATAGCTGCGAAACTTAAGATTCCTCTGTTTCCCGTGATTCAACAAAATCGTGATGTGGTGTTAGAAGGTGGGAGTATTGATGTGAATGGGCAGGGAACACTCTTGACCACTGAGGAATGTTTGTTGGATGAACACATTCAGGTAAGGAATCCTGGATTTACACGCCAAGATTATGAAGAGGTCTTTCGGGAATGCTTAGGGGTTACCCAAGTCTTATGGTTAGGCAAAGGTATCGCTGGTGATGATACGCATGGGCATATCGACGATCTTTGTCGATTTGTGGATCCCTATACCGTAGTTTTATGTCAGGAAACGAATTCCTCAGACGAGAATTACCGCCCTCTTGCCGAAAATCGTGAGCGGCTTGACGGGCTGCGCTGTGAAGACGGCCGGAAAATCGGTATTGTCTCATTACCCATGCCTGCTCCGCTATATTTTGATGGGCAACGGCTTCCAGCGAGCTATGCGAATTTTTATATTGGCAATTCAGTGGTGCTCGTCCCGACCTTTAACGATCCGAATGATCGTGTGGCCTTGGGTATTTTTTCTGAACTTTTTCCTGATCGTGCAGTCGTCGGGATTCATGCTGTAGATTTAGTCTGGGGGTTTGGGACCATTCATTGTCTCACGCAACAACAACCGGCTTCCAATTAAACATAGATTTCTACGAATTTTCATGGCTACCGCATTACCTCTCTCTAAGTCTGTGCATCTGCCTTCTCCCACCAGAATAGGATGGATTGGCATTGGGGTCATGGGTGCGCCCATGTGTGAGCACCTACTCCAAGCGAACTTTCCGCTCACGATTCATAGTCGAACAAAAGTCAAGGCTGAAAGGCTTCTTCAACAAGAGGCTCAGTGGGTTAACACGACTACTGATGTTATTGCCGAGGCCGATGTTGTGTGTACCATGGTAGGATTTCCCAATGATGTGCGACATATCTATTTGGGCAACGATGGGTTAGTAGCAAAGTCTCGTCCTGGTCAAGTATTTGTGGATTTCACAACCTCGGACCCAGACCTAGCAGTTGAAATTGCAGAATGTGCTCAGGAACGACAAGTCTTTGCGCTAGATGCTCCTGTCTCAGGAGGGGATGTGGGTGCGAAACAGGGAACCTTATCGATCATGGTTGGTGGTAATGTTTCTGTGTTTGAAGCCCTCCTACCCATACTTCGTACCTTTGGAAAGGTCTTAGTGCATCATGGACCAGCCGGTTGCGGCCAGCATGCCAAATTGTGTAACCAAGTCACCATTGCCGGGACGATGATTGGGGTGTGTGAGGCCTTGCTGTATGCACATCAGGCCGGATTGAATGGCGAGAAGCTTTTAGAGTCTATTCGCCAGGGGGCGGCTGGGTGCTGGACGTTGGATCATCTCGCACCAAAAATGTTGCAACAAGATTTTTCTCCAGGATTTTTTGTGGAACATTTTATTAAGGATATGGGATTGACATTAGTTTCAGCCAATCGGATGGGTTTGCTGCTCCCGGGTCTTTCGATGGTTCATAAGTTATATCAAGCAGTCCAAGCCCAAGGCCATGGGCGCTCAGGAACGCAAGCCTTGTTGGTAGCATTGGAATGTATGGCTCCTATCCATCTCTCAACTTCCAGTAACCCGTCGTCATCTTCTCCATCAGTACGCTAGATACGTTTCGCTGATCTTCTTCAATTCTTTCGAAGACGTGATAGGTTGGACTACCAGATCTGTAGGCATCTCGAAGGTCTGTATGAACTCGAGGCTAATCGAAGCCTTTCTTTAAACGACAAGTAAAATTCGGATTCGAACGCCGAAACCTGTGTCTGCTCTCGACTCTAGGGATACGGACGCTATAGATGGTTTTAGGAAGTAGCGTGATGCATCAGAGCAAGAATGGTGAGGCAATCTTGCGGCTTGGCGGAGCCGATTTCTACAAGGTCACCCAATCCTCTAAAGCGGTATCGAGGTGAATGCCTACTTCGTCCGGGACTAAAATTTTGACAATCTTGGGGCTTGAAGTATCCGTTTCCAATATGGAGAAATTAAACGGGATTGGTTCGGGTAGCGGTTGATGAGCTGCATCTTGAATGAGCAATATTGTGGGATGAAGTAGATTTTCTCGAGAGTTGGCCGTGACAATACCACGTTCACCCGTGCTGAGTTCGACTAAGCTGTACGTTGGATAGATCCCGATGAGGTTAATGAATTTGCCGACCAACGCTCCATCCAACGCCCCTTTCTTTCCTCGTTGATATAAGGTTTGAAGGGCTACACGGACCGTTTCAGGCTTTCCACTTTGATGACCACTTAACAGCTCATCATATTCATCTACGAGGCGTAGGATACGGCTAGCTGGTTCAATTGTGGCCGGATCAATATCTGTTGGATACCCAGATCCATCCAAGGCGACATGATGCTCCCGAATATATGTTTGGACCTGTTCGGGCAATGTGGCCTGCTCCATCAAGAAATCCAGACCGCGTTTGGGGTGAGATTGATAGATTTTTAATTCTGATTGAGATAATTCATGAAGTGGTTTCTGTTTCGCTTCTGGAATTTTTGCATGGCCGGCATCATGAAGGAGACCAGCCGTGGCTAAGTTTTGGCACACCGAGTCTTCCAGACCGATAGAGCGCGCAAGCAGCACGGATAATGTGCTCACAGCTAACGCGTGATCGTATAGTGCAGGAGAAAAGTCTCTTGTACGAATAAGTGCGATATAGGCTTCTTCATGGTCTAGCGTCTCAGCCATGATTGATCGCGTGACATCATTGACTTGTTCAATGGCAAGCCCACCGGTCTTTGATAACGTCTCCAGAATATCTTGCACGCCTTCCAGAATATATTGCCGCGTTTGGGTAATCGCGGTGAGCTCTCCTCCCAAGGATTTCCCTTTGAGGGTATCAGGAAGTTGTTGGATCCGTTCGACTTCGGGAGGGATTGTCTTCTTGGCTTTGACTTGGGCTAGTGTCTCAGCTTCGGAAGTGGGTGAGTCTTCTTGGCTCTCGGCTTGCGCCGTCGATACGTCATCAATTCCACGGTCTGTATCTATTGTGATTTCTTGGATGCCAGCTTGTTGTAATTTAGCAAGGTCCGCAGGCGAACCAATCAGAAATCGATGTCTGAGGAATGGTGTGTCTAGCCAAGAGCGATCGATCCCACAGAGATACATGCCTACTTTTACGAATGCAATGGGAATGCGCTTTTTTGCCATAGTGGGTGAATCTGGGAAGAATGCAAGTTTGTTAACGCATCATGCGTACTATGCTCTTAGTGGTAGTATCGGTCTTCTCATTTTTGTTCTTGATCTTGTAGTCAAGAATGGCGCGTCCTTCAATTTGGAATAATTGCCAGGCTTATAGGATACATTAATGTTACGCAGTGGCAGTGCTTTTGCCCGAAGCAGAGAAAGGACAATATTCATACTAACGTTTGGATAATTTCTTGAACCAAAGGGAAAAGTAACACGTATTGAGCCTCCTGAGACTTAAGTTCCCATTTTGTCAGACCGAAGGGGAACAAGAAGTCATTAAGGAGGACTCCGATGGTTCAATCTCCGGCATGGTCCTGTAAACGTTCCTTTCGTTTTTTTTGGCATTCTCCAGCACCTTCTTTTCGCTATGCTCATTCGTCATGGATTCTTCCGCCATTTGTTCTCTTCTTTTTTCTGGTCTTTTTTGGTGTCGTTTCACTAAGTTGGCCATTAGGAAGTGCGGCAGCCTCAAGTCTTGAAGCACCTCTGAAGCATGTCCGAACGGACATTCCCATTTTGGGGACCACAATGAATGAAAACGCTGAGCCGATCGGAATTGTGGCAGAAATTCAATTGGAATTTTTTCAACGTCGCGATCATGATGGATTAGATATAAAATTTCAATCGACACCTGGAAAATTTTCTCCTTACGCACAACAGTCTGTCATTCAAGCCTTGTACTTAGTGGTAAATGCTGCTGGTTTAAATCCAGATTCCTGGACAGTCCGATTTAAATTGCCCTACCCAGGGGTGACATTATACGGAGAAAGTCTTTCGGCGATGGCGGCATTAAATATAGTGGCTCTAGCAAAGAATGAACCGGTTGATGAAGAAACGGTTCTGACAGGTACAGTGACAGCCGACGGACATGTAGGCACGGTAGGTGGTGTCCCGTTAAAAATTTTGGCAGCCTATGAACAACATTTCCGAAAAGTCCTCATTCCTGAAGAACCTGATGTGGCTGATGGTGACTGGGAAACTCCTTTTCTTATGGAAGTTCGACCCGTTGGCTCTATCAATAAAGCCTATTTGGCTCTGACGAATCGACCGCTTCGGACGACTTTAGTGACACATTCTTTTACTGCTGGTTTACGCCCCTAGAGACTAGCCTTCTATTCTCAACAAGTCATTGGTATTCTTTTTTCTGATTCATGAGTAGATAGGACTCCTCTGTTTGAGATTGTCGGTATGCTAGTTGTGATGGAATGCTTGCTTCTTATGTGGCAATGTTTTTATGGTGAAGCGAGATACATGGAAATTCGTAGATTTATTTTCCTATTGAACAAAGCTTACATTGCATTCGCTAGAAGAAATGGATACTCATGAAGCCTGTACGTCGGTCTTGTTTTGCGGTTGATATTGATAATGTCTTAGGGAGAGCGGAACCCGAAGTGCAACGCTTGTTTGAAGAATTGTCTGGAAGTCCTTGGCCGGTTGGGCGCTATGGCAGTGCAGGTGGTTTGGATTCAAGCGAATTTGAGCGGTCTCTCATTGAAGAAATTTTTTCTCGATTTCATGAAGAATCCATTCCTCAATTGCCATTATTCCCTGGAGCAAAGTATGCCTTGGAAGTGATTCATCGAACGTGCCGTATTATTATTGTGACCGCGCGACGCCCCTATTCGCGTCCGCAGACATTGAAATGGTTAACTGCTCACCGGCTTCCTTTCGACGCACTGTATCATACGGAAGAAAAAACCGAGATTCCCGAATCTATTACTCTGGCAATTGATGATCATCCCGAACATTTGCACAGCTATCAAACGGTAGGGGCTAGGGTCTTTGTCATGGACCAACCCTGGAATCGTCAAGTTGTTGATTCTGACGTGATTCGGGTGAGTGGTTGGGATGCGCTCTTACATTGGTGGCATTCCCGGCAGCTCTCTTCTTCCTGGAAAATAGGGCAAGAGTCTCTGGCTCCAGAGCAACTTTGGAAACGTTTCGCTGTTCCTGCCTAAAACTTGTCCATTTCCCTCATTCCTCAATAAATTTTACGTTTCTTTTCTTATCGCTTGTTCTATCGCAAGTTTCTCTTGATTGAACCGAAATAAGCATGATGACGTGTGCCTCTGTTTCAAGGAATACCTGGTGCTTTTTGTCTACATGAACGAAAAAAAACAAATCCTAACTAAGAGATTGTGATGTTTGAGCACCCTATTCATACAGTGTTGTTAGTTGATGACAACCCAGATGATTGTGAGATGATCCGTGAAGCCTGGGAAGAAATGCCTATCGGGGAAAACTTGCGAGTTCTCTACGATGGAATTGATTTGCTGGATTATTTATACCGGCGAGGGACTTATGTAACTCGGGAAGGCGCCCCTCGACCTAGTGTGATTCTTTTAGACCTGAATATGCCTTTTGTGAGCGGCGAAGAAGTGCTAGCGGAAATGAAGAAAGATTTGACTCTATCGTGTATTCCCATTGTTATCCTGACGACTTCCAAATCCCCAAAGGATATCTTCCAAACAGCCAGGTTAGGCGTGAATGGGTTCATTCAGAAACCCCCAACGTATTCGGGGTATTTGCAGATGTTAGCCAACATTCGTGACCATTGGGCTGAAATCCGCACGTGCTCTATGTTTGGTGGTAGAGAGGATTGGGGTGGTAATCTAGCCCGGCGCTGAGCTTTTTCCAGAATTTCCTTTTGTCCTCTAAAGTTTTTCGAGCAATAACCGACAGTATTGTATATAGATTGATGAGAGATGGCGGTGAGATTCGCCTATAGCTTGTATGCTGGTGACCTCGGGCCATTTTGAACGATTAGGAACCATGAGGAAAATGAGAATGGTTATGAAAACACATTTTTTCTTGATGAGCACGGTGGCGCTGTTGGGTACATCACTTTTGACTACGGGTTATGCCGCGAGTACTTCGGAGTATTTGCATTTTACCCGGCATCGCGACTCTAATGGCAACTTGCTTATGGCGCCGACTCAGCACCAGGCTGAAGCGGCTGTCATGCAAAAAACGGTGATGCCATCTCAGCCACAAATGTTTGAACGGCGAACTACAGACTGGGGCATGAGTGTCCAAGAAGTAAAAGAGAATGAACCAGTCCAATCCTCATGGGATTTGCAGTCACCAGTGTTGGCCGACTATGAACAACGGGTAGCCTACCATACGCAAATCGAAGGGATTGAGGCTGCGTTAACTTATACTTTTTATGACAATCATTTAGGTCAGGCAAAGTATGTGTTTGAGCCGCAGCATGAGGATGCCGTAGAATTTGTTCAAGATTTCCATGCTGTGAAAAATTGGATTACCCGAAGCTACGGTGCACCCACATCTGTGCAAGAAATCTGGCTAGATACACTCTATCAATATGATTCGAGTCTGTGGGGACAAGCGGTGAAGCGCGGACATTTGGTCATGGTGGCCGAATGGAAAAATCCTGGGACGGATATTGTTCTCATGTTGGATGGCGGGGATGATTCGGTCGGCTTGGTTGCTGATTTTTCCAGTACAACTTTTGTGATTCCTGTGTCA
Source organism: uncultured Nitrospirota bacterium (assembly GCA_937139405.1). Taxonomy (GTDB): domain Bacteria; phylum Nitrospirota; class Nitrospiria; order Nitrospirales; family UBA8639; genus Nitrospira_E. Next base: position 58,746 of record CAKZPV010000008.1, on the reverse strand, counting down.
CTTGATACACAGAACTGGGAAGGAAATGTTGAAGCAGCCATTGAAGAAAGCATTGATAATGATGAAGCTTCTCCCGCTGAACTGGCCATAGATCCTTTGGTCGAAGATATCCCTCGACAAGATATGACGCATGATCATGAAGATAGTGGTGCATTTCATCCTGAAGGTGCAGTAGCCTCTCAAGCCCGGGATAATGGAATTGAGGAGTTTGAAGGAATTGGGCAGATGCTTAACAAGCAATTTCCGGTAAATGAGCCAGTTTCTAAGGAATTTGCGGTGACAGTGCCAGTTACCAAGGAATTTCCCATCAAAGAAGTAGACCATGAATTCATGGATGAGCACTTCATGGGAGAACAACACCTAATGGGTGAGGGTATGATGCAAGACTCTTCCATTGAACCTTCGGTCGATGTTCAAACACCAGAAAATGCGGTCGATATGTCAAGGGCGAAGCCACTAGAATCTTCTCTAAAAGAGTCGGCCATAGCGGCTCATCCTACAAACGAACATGCGATGGGTGAGCAGACAATGGAAACGGAAGCAGAACTAGATCCTCAGCATCTGTAAAAGGTGTTCATGCTGCAGAATTCTTAAGCCTAGGTCTGTTTGCTTCATTATTTATTTTTGCTAGGGGAATGGAAACATTCTCTTAGCATTTTTTTTGATAAGCTGCTACAGCTATTCTTCTACTAAAGCCTGTTTTTCCTCTTGTATCCGATTTATCTTTTCTTCGGTCTTCTCTCTCACCAATAACCATAGGGATAGTGGCCGTAAAAACGGCCTCGTGGACCCCAAAATGGATAAGCATAGGGATAGGGTCCCCAATAGGGGTATGGTTGGCTATAGCGTGGGTACTCTGCATGGGTAGGCCAAACCTTCAGTTGTTTGATGGTGAGGGTCGGGTAGGGATAGTCCGTCTCATCGAGTTTTTGAGTGATTGATCCGGTTAGTTCTCCCACAAGAGTAATTCGGGTTCCGGAAGGAACAGTGGCAGGATCTAAGAACTTCTGTTGGTACGCAATGTATCGACCTTGAGAATGGGTCAATTCGGTTGAGGGTTCTCGTTGTTGGATCAGTGGCAGGTGAAGGATAATAAGTTCCGTAGAATCTGTGAGTCGTTTGGCTGAAAGGATTTGCCCTCCGAGTATGACCAGTTTTCCCTTATGTTCCTCCGGAAATGCTTTGATTTGGGAAAAGGACAACGAGTCATTGACCTGAGTGGTGAGATCAGCGGGAAGGGTCGCTTTATACGGTTGAGCACAACCTGCCAAAAGCGTAAGAAGCCCAACGGTCACTGTCAGCATGAATCTAAAATGTGTGGGTTGCTTTCGAACAGTGCTAACATGAATCATCGGTGAGATCTCATAGAGGTGGAAAAGTTGAGCCTAAGGTTTTTTCTTAGGTGTGCCAAATGTAATTTCGGTAGCGACCCAGTCTCGATTTTCTGGGAGTCCTTTTTTCGTAACTTCGGCCATCAATCGGTCACCCACTTGTGGGCGAGCATCTTTTTTATGGATGCCATTTTGTTGGAAAATCGTCTTGGGCTGAAAAGCAAGAGATACCGAATCGCCTTTTGTTGTTTGTACTACTATATGGTCCGCTTCCATAGCTGTCACGGTTCCCATGACATGGGCAGCATCTCCGTGGCCCCAGACAAATCCTGGAAGAATCAGCATAGAAGCTAGAACAACTACGCGACATATTGGTTTCATTTCCTTACTCCTTGTGTAATTGGATTAGTGATGGTGTGGGGCCGCAGGTTCTATGTCTTCACCAGATAAGAATTGGTCAAGCATTTCTTGTTGTTCCCGTTCAGCATGAGTTAGTGGATTATCTTTTTTCATTTGAGCAATTTCCTCGGGTGTAATATTAGGCAAATGACGAATGAATAGAACTAGCTTCCAGCTCTCTTGATCTTCTTCGGGAGGTCCTTTCCCCCAGGCTGGCATGCCAGTGAAACGAATGCCTGAATGAATGACGTAAAAGAGTTCTCCGTCTTGCATAGATTGAATGACTGGATCCCGAAGGTCTGGTACTGGAGGATAAAAGTTTGGCCCCATAGACGTTTTCCCACTGCCATCATTGGCATGGCAGGTGGCGCAATGGTCGGCAAAATGGTGTTGAGCTTCCGCTAAGATCTCTGGAGAAGAACGAATAGGATTGGACATTTTGAGGAAATGACTTGGTGTCGCCATGTGGCGGATGAACCGAGCGATTTTGATTTCCCAGGCAGGTGGCGTACCCTTAGCCGTGAAAGAACCTGGCAGAAACCACAATACAGCCAGGACCCCCCCAATAAGCAACAAGACGCACAAGAAGAAGAGCCATTTAATTCGTCGTAACATGGTATCCTTGTCTAAAGCAGTGTACCTGGTCTGTGATTTTCGTTACAAGGCTAGCCGAGATGATGCCTATCTTCATGATGACACGATATTTCATTTCCAAATAAGCAAAACGCAATGCAAATAGCCGCTCAGGAAATGCTTCATTGACTGATTTCTCGCTATTGGAACTGACGTTTAAAAACACATCGAATGAATCAGGCTCATCTTTCATCACATTGAAAGATGGGCCTGAATATCTACTGGCTTGTGAGAAAACGTAGGGTAGTTTTGCTGAAAAAGATCCTAATCTGGCCGCACCTTTTGCCATTCTTGATTGTTCACTCCGTTGTCCATGTTTGGATTGTAAAAAGCATCATTGCTTTGGATGGACTCACCGTCACGGTTCATCCAGTATTGGTCGGCGCCTGATTCTACCTGGTATTGCTGACCATCATATGGGTTAGTCACCGTATTCTCATCATTGAGATAGTTTCTGAATTGCTGTTGCCCTCGATTGCTAGCTTCCTGTTGACTACGATACGTACCCATAATCGAGTTGTTGATCGCATCGCTTGTACTTCGGTGTATCTGCTGTTGCCGGTCGAAGTTCTGCTGGTTTTGTTGCATCCGTGCATTGTGTTGCGACCAACTTTGCTTTGACTTCTGCTGCTCGCTTACGTTGTAGGCTTGGATTTGTTGAGGGTTGTCCTGAGTATTTACGATGCCATAGATGAAGGCGTTCTTGGCAGTATCGAACTGTTTCTCCGGAGCCTCAAGAGCTTTTAATTCATAAGACCAGAAAATTGAACCTTGCCCACTATTGACACTTTGATCAACGATCACCAGAAGAGACGTGCCGTTTTTATCGGTCCATTCCGATCCAACAGCATCAAAACTATTCTGTGAGGGCATGCTCTTATAGAGCTTGTTGCTGTAGACTTTACTCCGGTGAGCAATTTGCGGCAGCGGATATTGTTTCACAAAGTGGATACCTTCGTTACGTAGTGTGGGTACTAACTCTTGTTCCACGATCTGCTTCGCGGTCAGAGGTGCACGCATCGGCTGTCCACTCATTTCGTACATCTGTTGCGTCTGAAGATCTTGGCTGAACGCGTAGAATCCGCCTGTACGGTAATAGACCCGAATACCATCTGGTCCAATGATGTGTGGGTCTTCAATTGTTTTCGGAATATTAATCTTCCAACCAGCAGGCAATGGTATGTGGTGGGACACCATATTTCTTTTCGTATCCATCACTGGCAGCATCACGAGCTTTCGGGTATTTGCAAGCTGTTGACGGGGCCGCCTTGTTTCACCTTGCGCGGACCTATTGATAGGTTTGTCGTCGTCTCTATCCCTAATTTGTTGCACGACCGTATTGGTCAAACGGTCGCCATCGACACCGGTTTGATATTCATCCTCTACAAATGAATAGGGCTGTTCCCCACATGCTGAAGTGCTTAACCATACAAGTGAAATGAAGAAGAGAAGGAGGCTGTGTTTCATAGTTATGTGGTCCGATCTTCTCTATCTGCTGAGGCATAGCTAGTTAGTTCATGAGAGTTCGGTATAAAGCAGTGTACCTGGGCGGTAATTTTCATCACAAGATTGGCCTGTTAATTTAGAAATCGAGTGTTACGCTTGCTGGAGTATCAAAGTCAGCCTCCATATACTAAAGTATAAATACTTATGGATGAAATATCTGATACATGGGTTCAGAGATTAAAGAATTCTGAATGTTATCCTCATCGAGTTGATCAGGTGAAACTGGTGGAAACTCATATCTCATGGGTGATCCTGACCGGGGAATATGCATATAAAATTAAAAAACCAGTGAAATATTCATTTGTGGACTTTTCAACTCTGGAGAAGCGGCGGTGGTTCTGTGAAGAAGAACTTCGTCTGAATGGAAGGCTAGCCTCTGAATTATATATAGGCGTCGTTCCTATTACGGGTTCGCCATTCAATCCTCAGATTGATGGTCAAGGTGAAGCGTTTGACTTTGCTGTAAAAATGAACCAATTTTCCGTCAAGCAAGAGATTAATGCCATCCTGGCGGATAAAGAAAATGGAGAGAATGTTATTTCTCTGTTGGCTGAAAGAATTGCAGCATTCCATGCTCAAATTGAAAAGGTCAGCGTGAATCTACCTTATGGAAATCCAGATATGGTTTGGCAACCCATGAAAGAATGTTTTGATGATATTCCAGCCCACCATTTCTCAGAATCGACTCGACACTTTTTAACAATAGCCAAGAGCTGGTTGCAGGACGAATGGAGGAAATTGTCTGATAGTATTATTCACAGGAAGCAGGGCGGTTTTGTTCGAGAATGTCATGGAGACCTTCATCTAGGAAACATTGCCATCTTTAAAAAAAGTGTTTGTGTGTTTGATGCGCTGGAATTTGAGCCTCGTCTTCGCTGGATCGATGTCATGAGTGAAGTGGCCTTTTTGGTCATGGACTTGGAAAGGCATGGATGCCGGGACTTGGCCTTTGTATTCTTGAATCGATATTTGGAATTGACCGGAGACTACGAGGGGCTAAAAGTTTTCCGATTGTACCTGGTTTATCGTGCCGTGGTTCGAGCAAAAGTGGCAGGATTACAATTGGCGCAATTGGCCGAAAACAGCGTGGAAAAAGAAAGAGCACAAAGTGAATTGGCTGGGTATGTTGAACTTGCGCATCGTGTCATTGTTGGCGTATCTCCTTCCCTCATTTTAATGCATGGAGTTTCAGGGACTGGAAAAACTACGGTCTCCCGTGAAATAGTTAAAGCATTGGGTGCGATACATACACGATCCGATGTAGAACGAAAACGTCTATTTGCTGAATTATTGAAGGCTAAGATAGAGGAAGTGCAATATGGTGTTCTCTACAGTTCTGATATGACGCAGCGTACATATGCACAGTTACAGAATATTTCACGAATTCTTTTGTGTGCTGGGTATTCAGTTGTCGTTGATGCCACCTTTCTGAGATTTCATCAGCGAGAGCAGTTCAGAAGGTTAGCCAAGGAACAGAGTTGTGCATTGTTCATTATGGCTGTATTCGCTTCAGATTCGGTTTTGGCGGAAAGGATAGAAAGGCGAACTCGCGAAGGTCGTGATGCGTCAGATGCGACCGTCAAGGTTATGAAACGACAACAAGAATCCCAGGAACCTTTTACTAACGCAGAACGGCCGTATGTGATCAGCCAGGATTCATCAGATCCGCAATCAATTATTTCCGCTATCGAGGAACTAAAGGGAAAAGTAGGGCTCTGAATGGTTCATTGAGCCTCTACGTCGGTCGCCTAATGGGAGATTTGTGCGGGGAGTGGCGATATCTCAAAAATACTGAATACAGTTTCTGATATGTCTCTCCGTTGCTAAACTTTCTGTCCTCTTATAAGAATTTCCAAGCCTTCTGTTCTGTGGCCGTTTCGTCCCGGCTTAAAGGTTTTTTGGGCCAGTAGCACATTCAAATGAATTGCTAACTAATAAGGACCAATTTAATTTTATTCGCAATCTCATGAAAAATCCCGGTTAATTCGTCTGGGTCATTCGCAAAAAATGCATATCCAGCCCCACTGGAAATGGTGTTCAAAAAACCTTGATCGACGTCACCAAGTCCAATCGTGAAAATTTCTAATTCCTGGTCTTTTAACTCTTGAGCATGTTCGAGTGCCATTTCCCGAGATACTTCATCCACATAATCAGTGAGAAGATTTTCCGGGAGGTTGCATTCTTCGGGATTTCGTCCGCTGAGCGAGGTCTGGAGTGAACCGTTTACCCCATAAGTGCTATCCTCAAAAATTGCCCATTTAGTGGTTGACGTCCCACAGTTACTTTGAGCGCTCGGTCGTCCATCTCCTGTGGGAAGAAAAGGAATATTGCTTCCGCCTGGATTCAAATTTGTCGCTTGTTCGTCTGTGCGAAAAAGATCTGGGTTTGACATACCCCTCGGTACGACCGCGTCATAAACCTGGCCTTCCCTCATAAATAGGCCACGGAAAGCCGTTGGATTCCCATCTGAAAAGAGGATGACAATTTTTCTAGTGGCTTCATTTTTTGGGAGACCCGTATTATCTGCCCAAGAGAAATCCCCCGCCTGGTCGAGTGCATCTTCTGTATTGGTCCACCCTGTAGCGTTTAGAGCAGTAATTTCATTGGTCATATTGATAGAGAAATTATGTTCAAGGGAGTGTAACACCTGGACTCCCGCAGCAAATGTGATGAGGGCCATTTTATGATCGCGTTCGAGTTCTTCAAAACTCTTGACAAAATGTTCTGCTCCGTCACGAAGGTCAGCGATGGCGTCACCGGAATTCATTGATCCTGACACATCTAAAACCATTACTATTTCGGCCTTTCGAAGTTTAGCCACTCCGGCAGCCCCTAAAGCTGTTTTAGCTGTACCCGTGTCAAAAACGGTCGTCATATGGTTCAAGGAATGCGTGTTGCCATTGACGGTCACTTTGCCGTTTGCATCTACGTTTGCAGTAAATGCTGGTGTATCAGTATCTAAAAGACCAGAAGGAAAATTTGCCTGAGCCACTTCGAGAGCAAACGCTTCTAACGCTGCACCATTGGGAAATTTTGGGTTCGAAACGTTTTTCGCACCCGCAAAGGCCCCGGCATCACTAGCTTTACTGATTTCTGCTTGAATGCCATACCATCGTCCAATTTCAACTCCCAATGCCGAAAATCCTACCATGGTCCCGAGAACGATAGCGGACATCAGAAAGTAGGCACCATTTTGATTGGCTAACGGTGTTTTCTTATGTCGATGCTGAGTCATGGTATGTCCTTTCTGATGTGAGCCGAAAAACCTACATGCCATCATTGATTTAATTTCTCATATGCAAAGGACAAACCATGAGCCTACGACATTCCTCTTACTTTCTCTTCTTATTCATTGCTGTAGATCACAGAAATAGTCTAGTCCTATGGAGGGATGGTCGTTGTTGAGACAAATTCCAAGAATGTCAGAATAAATAACAACGCACCACCAACAAGGGGAGAAAAATCTTAGAATTCAGTAGAAGATTTCAATACAGAATAGAATCAAATAGAACATCGTCAAGTTAAATGACGGCAATGTCCTGAAAAGTTCAAGTATTTGTGGGAGGCGGGAAAAAGAATGGAATAGATATCAATTGTGGCGGATTTCAGGGTGACGAGTCCAGGCTTCTACGGCATGGGCGGTAGGTACTTTGGCATTGCATGAGGACTTCTTGTGAGCTTTTTGTCGCCGCAGCTTGGCACGTTCTGGTCGGATTGTTTGTGCACTTCTCAGATTCTCGTGCCAACACCTCGTCGGCAAGTATTTCACATGATTGGGCAATGCAGCATCGAGCATTTGCCAGTGGAAAGGTTCGGGTGGAAACACATTCTGCGTGAGCGTTTGCAAGACAGTTTTCAGCATGGGAGAGACTTGGAGGTTTATTCGCAAATGGATTTCTGGTTGGGTCAAAGGCGCCCCATTTGAACACGACCTTGTTCCATTCCTCTTCCTGGGTTTTTTCGCACTGCTTCCCACACTTGGCTTCATGAGTTGCAAGGTATTCTGGCCCACCTGCGTTTTGTTTTCCTTCATCATTGAGGCAGTGGTAGTAGGTGACTTTGCAACATGATTGACAGGACGATGTATTGGGCTCATCTACGCATTTACCCTCGCACATTCCCTTTGCGATCACGCAGTCGTTGTTGGAAAGTAGTTCGGGTATTTCTGGAATTTGGGTGTCTCCTGGTGTTCTGACATCAATCTTGTCGCCTGAAGATCCGCAACCAGAAATGACGATGAACATAAAAATCGTGGAAATAAAGCGGTTCATAAAAACCTCAAAAAAACAGCACTTTATTCTTCGTAAGACGAAGCTACTAGAAATCATAACTCTGTCAAAGTTGATGATAATCGTCAGGAAAGTCATGGTTGTGGGATTCTTAGAGTCACGGATCTCAGGGATGGGTCTATTGTTGCAAATTTTTTCTCAACGCTCATTCTTTCATCAATTCTTGAATCCTACCGTCGGTTCCGCCTAAGTCTAAGTACATTTGGTAGTGGTGCTTGGCCTTTTGAAGATCTTCTTTGTGGAATTCGTAGAAGGCTCCCATATTGAATTGCGCTTCCATAGAATCAGGCAGTAATGCCAAGCCTTTCCCATAGACTTCTTCTGCCTTATCAAACTGTTGTTCTGCGACGAACAACAGACCCAAATTGACATAGGCCTCGGCATCAGTAGGTTTCAATTGTGTGACTCGTTGAAAATGTTCAATAGCTTTTTGAGGTTGGTCTTGTTGTTGATAGAGGAACCCCAAATTGTAATGAGCTTCTGCATGGTCTGGGGAGTTTTGTAAAACGTGTGTGTAGGCCGCAATAGCTTTTTCGAATTGATGATCTTGTTCAGAAAGTCGACCGAGTAAATACCAACCTTCAGTATGTTGTAAATCGTGAGTGGTGAGACGGCTGAGGAGATCTTGGGCACGCTCGTTTTGCTTCCTTTGTATCAAATGATAGGCCAGATGAAATAGCGCGTCAGAGGCTAATGGTTCTTGTTTGAGCACCAGTTCATATTCTTGGATGGCTTTGTCAGTCGAACCAGTTTGATCAAAAATTTTGGCTAGCGTGAGGCGGGCTTTCCAAAACCCTGGGTAAAGGGTCAGAGCTTGTTGAAGTGGTTGTTGTGCTTCTTGTATATGTTCTTGCTTCAAGAGTAGTAATCCTAAGTCATAGTGAGCTTGGGCGAAATTAGGATGTAGCTTCACGGCCTGTTGAAGGGCTTGAATAGCTATGTTTGCGTCCTGTGTGCGCTGATATTGCACTAATCCTAAAAGATGATGGGCTTCTGCGTAAGCCGGATATTCCTTTAGTGCTTGTTGAAGAAGAGATTCAGCCTGCTGAAGGTTATTGTTTTGTATGGCTTCGCTGGCCTGGTGATAGAACTCTCCGGCGGGATGCCCCAATCCCAGTATGGGCCACCATGTAAAAAGGAATGAAATGACCACCAAGACTGGACGTAAAAATAATCGACCGGAATACAATCTAAGATATGTACGCATACCCACCTCAAATTGCGATTAAAAATATGCTTATCCCTTTTGCATACGTAATTAATTAAGCTATACTCTCCTTAAAACAAAGGAGAGCGTCATGAAATTCACCGTTCAACAATTCTTTCAAGCCTTCCCCACGGATGAATCCTGCTTAGTGCATCTCATGAAGATTCGGTTTGGCGACACACTGGACTGCCCCAAGTGCAAGAAGCGTGGGCGATTCACCAAACTGACCAACATGCCAGCCTTTGCCTGTTCGTGGTGTGGTCATCATATTCACCCGATGGCAGGCACGCCCTTTCAGGCTTCGCATACGCCGCTGCAAAAATGGTTTTATGCCATGTACCTGTTCACCACTTCGCGTCATGGAGTCCCTGCCAAAGAACTGCAACGGCAATTGGGCGTCACCTATAAAACGGCCTGGCGTATGGGCCATGAAATCCGTAAATACATGAGGAAAATTAATGGAAACCCACCCTTGGCTGGCACCGTCTAAGCCGACGAAACGTATATCGGTGGCAAGCGACCTGGAAAGCGTGAACGCGGGGCCGCTGGCAAAATCGTGGTCTTTGGTCTGTTGGAGCGTGAGGGAAATGTAATGACTCATGTCGTGCCTAACGTGAAGCGAAAAACACTCCATCCTCATATAGAAGCCAATATCGAAAAAGATTCCACGATTCAAACCGATGAATTGCCTTCATATCAAACCATCGATGAAAAGGGCTATGCTCATGAAACCGTGAATCATGGTGAAGGACAATATGCTCATAAGGATATTCATGTGAATAGCATTGAAGGGTTTTTGAGCCAAATTAAACGATCCATTAAAGGAACGCATATGCATGTCTCTAGCAAGCATACCCCGAAATATCTTGGTGAATTTGAGTTCCGATATAACATGCGAAAGGCCCTTATTTTGATGTGGCCCCGCCTGTTGGCTTCTTTTTAGGTTTCACTTTCTTCCCTGACTCCGTCTGAGCCATCGCTCCAAACAACGCCTCAAATTTCTTCTTACTCCCCTCAGATGGGTGCTCGTTAGCAAACTGTTCAAGTTTGTCCTTCCCTTGCTTATCCTTCTTTCTGGCTTCTTCTAAGCTGAGATATTTCCCGCGTGACATAGATCACCTTACTTTGGTGGCTTCTTCTTTCATTTGAATCTGGCCATCTTGCCCAACCCACGTCCTAAACACTACAGATATTGGAATTGAAATGCCCGATCCGGTCACCTTGAGATACAATAAATGCGCGAGCCCATGATGAGGAAACTCATAAGCAGCCCCCTCAATGCTAAAGTCATGGTTAACCATGGCAGTATAGCTGTGCGATATCACATCAACACGATCCGTCATCCCAGGGGAAAATCGTCGATATGATTTCCCATTGCTCCGAAATATCAATGGCCGGTTCAGCCTTTCAGGGAGTGGCTCAATTTCATCTGGCCGGTTCGCAATACTTTCTATTTTTTCCAATTCCACTCTGACGTTGGGAATATCCTGCTGACCAGAATTAGAGATTAGCACCCAATAACGTTTATGGTGTTCAGTATCACTCGGAAATAACCTATGAGGTTTTTCCACCCATTCATGACAAGAGGCGTCCTCAAACTTTATCTCAAGACAGCCCTGAGCCCTGCCAAGGGCGGGGTCTAATAACCCAACCCTCTTTATCCATGGCCAAGCAGGGACAATAAGAAGGCAGGTGGCGATCGCCCAAAGAACATAAGCTAAAGTTTGATTTTCGAATCCACTCACATCAAAACCAATGGCCACAAGGTACCCGACCGCAGGCAATACCCAATTAGAAAGGCTCCCCATACGGTCATCCTAGCACACCTCCCAGTACGTATTCCAAGGGGATAATCGCCTAGATTTATGTCTGCCTGGATAAAGCAGGGTATGTGGAGATAGGCGGTGGGAGCTGGTATCGAGAAATTTACTTCAGAAGCGGAACAGCACGGAGAGAAGGCTACCTGTTGGAACGGCCAGGAATTCGCAAGCTCTTAAGGTGCACTCCATGAGGATGGTACCCTCATTGGTATTTCTTGATAGCCTGATCAGGGTTTTCCCATTCACGTATTTCGTCAGCTGTTTCATTCCAGAGTTGTTCAAAGTCCGTAAGGCTTAGGCTCGAGACTCTACGCCATCGCCCTTGAAGGTCTCGTATTCTAATTTGACGTGCAAGTTGCCGAGAGAAGATTCTGTCCTGATTGTCCATCTGTTACCTCCATTTCAGGGGCAGTAAATAGACTGGTGTTGTTTTGTGAAAGGTCAGGGTGAAGGCCAAGGAGGTCGGTCCAAAATGCCTTCACCCTGCTGTATCCAAGGCCAGGAGGAAGAGCCTACCTTGGAACATGATAAGAAGAAAAACGAGTGTCTGCGCGGAAAAGCAGGAGCTTTTGCTATTTCCAGCTTAGTGTATGTGGACTCGTTTTTCGAAGTATTCGTCATACCGTTGCACATAATCCTTGGCATCACCCAATGGAAGATGACAACTTCGGCATTTAGCATAATCTACTTCTAAGCGTTCTCCGTTGGGTTTAAATGCCGAATAGATCCAATCCCCATTCTTCAATCCTTCGGGTGCTTGTTTGCCCCAGCCTTTGCCTTTTTGCATCACATACACCTTGGCAAGATCATCTTTTATAAGATTACCTTCGCCATCTTTCTCGAACTCATCACCAGCAGCTTTCTTGGCCTTGTAGATTTCCATGACTAAGATGGATCCATTGGCAAAAGGTTTGCCATGATGTGCTTCGGCTCCAGTTGGATTAATATATAGATCTCGTACGGCGTTCGGTTTTTGGATACGCTTCAAGAATGTTGGGAAGGTGGTGTAGTCCTTGGGAAAGTCCAGTTCTCCGTCCTTGGGCATCCCGCCCGACTGTGTAACTGGAGTCATCGACATTGACGAACATCCAATGATTGTCAACATGATGCTCATGAAAACAAACTTCTTCATAATCTGTTACCTCCTGTTGTAATGAAACCCTTGAAGAATGCAGAGAGACGAGGCAACCTTGTGACGTGTCTCATCCGTTTAGTTTTCTCTGCCAGCATAGGGAGTATGCGATAAGCTTGTCTACTTACGAATACATACATATGCTACAACCTTTTCTTCGATTGGCACGGGGGCGCGTTAGGGTAAAGACGTTGGGACATAAAAGTTGAGTGGATTCATGGCGTGGTAACTGATGTTGGCCCCCTTGCCTGCTTCAGGGTCGACATAGCCCTCTATTGTGCCTGGTTCAAAAAGATAGAGGTCTTTGGGGGAAGAGGGCTGTTCGTTGTATCGTTCAACAAGATTTTTGAACGTGAGTTGCCCTTCCTCAATTCGTAACACATGATCATCATTTCCATAGTCTGGAAATGCAGGATGGGGCCGGCAAGTGTCGACGGCAGCATTAAAAACGCGATGGAGGCGCAAAAAGGTATTGAGCGCCATCTTAGCAATGAGACGTTGATTCTCTGGAAGCTGTGTCAGGAATTTCGGGCGAGATAGGCCTTTGGGATGTGTGTCATCGAAGATCACGGCATGGCGGTTGTCAAAAGCAATGGCACCATCCGGTATTTGACCGTTCGTCAGGTCAGCCATCGTGACAAAATGAACATAGTCTTTTTTCCTGGCTTTATCTGTGTTCTTGGGTTGGTATTGCCCAGGGACGATTTGGAGAAAAAGATCTCGATGTTTTGCTGCAAGAATTCGGATGGACGACCCCTCTTTAGTAATTCTGCACATGTTTGGACTAAATGGGGTCGGAGCTAATCGAAGGGCAAGCATATGCTCGGCATATACTGAAAAAGGAAGCGCGAATATACTGATTCCATTGACCAGTACGAAGCTCAACATCGTCATCCAACCACGGTATGTATAGTGAGTCAGAAACATTGTTCATATCCTCCTCAAAATGAAAGAAAGGTAGAGGTTCCTTTTTTGCGATATTTTTTCTCAAACTGCTTGGCATCACAATCATCCGCAAAGTCCTCGGGCAACCTCGGACGAAGATTGAGCATTCAAGTAGTCGTGGGAGAGAAGATTGTCCCTCGGTGTGTGATGCCTAATGACACCTTAAAAGAGAGAGAAGGCTGGTGGAGCTCGAGAATCGGCTGAAAAAGGGAGGATGGACGGGTGGTGAGTTGGATAAGGTCGAAAGGCTGATGTGAGAACATCATACGATTGAACAAGAAAAACAGATGGCGTGTGAATCGCGTGACTGGCCTTACACATCCAATCACACCATGTTTGAGAGTGGCTGCTCTGCGTGTGATGGTGGTCAATGGCATGCCCTGTCATAGGGCTCGCCAATGCTGTTGTGACCACAAGGAGCCATAGACCAAGTCCAGCAGCGAGAATTTTTTGAAGTGATGAAGTTCTCATGAGTTATCCATGAAAGTCAGCAGTCATCAACCCATATCTAACCATATGCCTTTTTTGAATATTCCTCTACAGATGGATGCAGTCACTTGCAACACTTCAGCCCAAAAATTATCGCGTTCCTGTGGGGACGGGTTCCCAATAGTCTTTACGGTTGCGTTCGACCAACATATCAATTGAATCACGAAAAATTCGTAAGCTTCCTTTTCCTATTTTTGTGGCTTTGAGGCGGTCTTCTTCTACCCATCGGTATATGGTCCACCGACTCACGTTTAACGCTTTGGCAGCCTCGCCGACGCGTAACAATTCTTGATTCATTGTCTGTCCTCCTTAACTTGCGAAATTTTTTTTCACATGCTTAACGAAAATTGTATAGTTAATCTCCCGATTCCTGGGTCGATGGTCTTGTGACTTAAGACGTTGTTTCCTGATGCTTCAAGAATCGCCTTGCTATGGAAAATTCAAGTTTCCCTACAGGCGAAACGCGAGCATCACTGTTGAGAATTGGGAATAGACGAAGATTTACAACAATGGAGGGCCACGGGGGGCTGCAAAGGAGAAGAGGGAAAACACGGCAGGAATGGTGGGAGGGAGTACGATCCCAACAAAGATGAGAAAGGGAAGCGGGGCAAGGTTTTCTGTCGGCGTGGCTGAAGCGGTGATTTGCCCAACCTGGCATGCCCAGACACAGAGGATAGACGTTGCGGATTGATGATCCTGATGGTGTGAAGGATTGGTATTGATGGCGGTTGAAGCACAAAATGTTCCAACCGTTATGAGAGTGAGGTGGATTCCAAGAAGACCAGCCACCAAAACGTTAGTGAAGGAAGGAGTGCTGTCCTTCCTATTGAGGGTTAAAGATGATTTGAATTGAGAAGGTCGATGAAAGAGCATAGGCTTCGTATAACAAAAATTATTCTGTAAATGAAGGCTGTGTTGCAATGCCCATACTCTTGATTCCACTGAGTCGAATGAGATCCATGACCTTGATCACTCGTCCATGTGGAACTTGCTCGTCGGCATTAATCAATAACGAAGGATCTGTTGATGTTTGCCGAAGATTCACAAGTCGTTGCTCGAGTTCCTGTAAGGTAATCACTTCTTTGTTGTAATAGAGAGTGCCTTCTTGAGTCAGAGTGAGTGAGACATTCTCAGTGGTTGATTCTGTTGAAGATTCGGCTGTGGGCAGTGAAATTGGCATGCCTTGTTGAATCGTCATAGACAACGTTGCAATCATGAAAAACACCAGTAAGAAGAACATGGTGTCAATCATAGGAATGATTTCGATACGAGGTTTCTTTTTGGCTGCTGCAGGTAATCTCATGATTGAGTTCAGTCGACCAGGCTTTGGAGAGCCGCCTCAGCTTTGGTCGCATAATGTTCGATTTTCTCAGTTTCTTGTTCCATGCGTGCTAAGAAAAAGTTATAAGGGATCAAAGTGGTCACAGCCACAAAAATCCCTGCCGCAGTGCAGATTAATGCTTCCGCGACTCCTCCCGTGACCGCATGAGGATTCCCCAATCCAGATTCAGACATGATGCCAAATGAATCAACCATCCCGATGATGGTCCCCAATAGTCCTAATAACGGGCCAAGCGTGATCACGGTATCCAATACGGAAAGGCCTCGTTTCATTTTTGTGAGTTCTGCAATGCCGGTGGCTTCCATGGCTTTGGACGGGTAGTTCCTGCGTTGGTGAATCCCTGCGGATATGACTCGAAGTACAGGGCTCGTTTGCTGTTCAGCCACAGCCAGGGCATCTGTCATTTTCTCTTGTTCGACGAGCGAGAGCATTTTTGGCGCTAGGCGGCTTGCACTGAAATTTTTGAAATAGATCAACCGCTCGATGCTGATGGTTAAGGCTAAGAGCGAGCAGACAATGATCGGAATCATCATCCAGCCGCCTTTCATGAGTATGTTAAGAAATTCCATTCACATGTCTTTCTTGTATCGATAGCTCGTTAACTGTTGAGAGCAAATTTAATGGGAATATCGACCCATTTGGTGATGGGGATATTGCCATCCTTCGCGGGTTGAAATATCCAGTGCTGAACAGCGTCTTGTGCGGCTTCATCCAACGTGGGGTGCCCACAGCTTTTGCGAAGCTTGACTTGGCTTGGTCGGCCATTCGTGTCGACGAGTGTACGAACAACAACTGTTCCTTCCCATCCCGACTCTCGCGCGACTCGTGGGTAGGCTGGTCTGGATGATGAGATGATGGTTGGTCGAGTCATCGTCGACCCTGTCTGATCGGGTAGAGTAGCAGTGAGCGTTCGTGGTGTTGTTACTGTCGCCGGTGCGGGCAGTGCCCGAGCTGCGAAACGTTCTTTTCTTATCGTCGGCAGTGGTGGTGCAACATGGCTTAGAATGTTGGTTTGAGTCGTTTTTGTTGGCAATGTAGGTGTTGCCTGTTGGGTTGGTATCGGTATCCGCATTTTCATCATTTTTCTTGATTGTAGAGCTTGTGATGCTCGGGTATCTTGTAAAATCCGTTTTGCCGGTGCGGGTGGTGTGAGAGCCTGTTTCGCTGTTGGTGTCAGTGAGGCTTGCAATGGCGCGACTGATGGTTGTGATCGCTGGGTACGTGTGAGAGGCATCGGGGGGGGAGGCACATCCGGCATAGCTACATGGGGTTGTATGGGTGTCGGCGTTTCAGAAGCTGGTTTTTCTGAAATCTCTGACGAAGCAATCAAGTTCACCTGTACCGTTGGGAGTTCATCTTTTTCGATGGTGGTTTGTGGCATATTGGCTAAGCTAGCCACCAGTAACCCATGCAGCAGAATGCTCCCTAAAGCACTGAGAAAAAAAATCTGGGTATCCGACTCCTGATGAAAACTCGTTTCTGTCACGATCTAATCCGTTTCAGGAGTTTGGCAATTCGTTCATCTTGTCCGCCAAGTTTTGCATATTCTTTATAATATTCCACGGCTTTCCCTGGCGCATTATGATGAAATTCATAGAGCAACCCCAAATTGTAATGAGCTTCAGTAAGACGAGGATTGAGGGCTAAAGCGGCTTCATACTCTTCTTCCGCCTGTTTCAGTTTAGATAGAGCGGTGTAGACGACCCCTAAGTTGATATGAGCCTCGGGATTGTTGTTATCTAACCGAAGGACATTTCGAAACGCCTCAGCTGATTCTGCGTATTGTTCTTTTTGTTGGTACAAGATGCCCAGATTGAAATACGGATCGACGAGTTGTTGTTGGAGGCCGACAACGTGTTGATAGGCCGTGATGGCTTTTTCCGACTGGCCGGATTGTTGTGCTAAGGACCCGGTCATCAACCACCCATTCACATGTTCAGGATTTTTGGTCGTCAATTGTTCAACGTATGGTTCTGCCTTCTCTTGCTCACCTTGCTGAATGAACCAATAGGCCAGGCCATACAGTGAATCAGAATGATGCGGGTCTAATTCTAAAACCTTTTGATGTGCGGTAATGGCATTCGTACCCTGTTGTTGTTGATCAAAGAGGGCGGCAAGTGCCATCCAGCTTTCCAGGTAATGCGGATAGATCGTTGTGGCCTGTCGAAAAGCCTTTTCGGCTTCTTCGTATTGTTGTTGCTCTTGAAAGACAAACCCTAAATCCACATATGCTCGCGCAAACGAGGGATAGGCCTTGACGGCTTGTTGAAGTGCCGCAATGGCTTGGTCTGGTTTCTTGAGTTGCGTCGAGACTAAACCCAGAAGGTGGTGTGCTTCTGCATAGTGGGGATAGAGATGGATTGCCCGTTCTAAGGGAACTTTGGCGGAGGCCCATTGATTATGTTGATAGGCGGTGTAAGCTTGAGACAAGAGATCTTGGGCCTCTCCGGCATGGCTGAATGGTTTTTGGCTGAAGCCCAAGATGATGGTGCAAAACAAAAAGAGGTAGGTATTTCTAATAAAAATCATTTGTCTGTCCTTTTGCGTGGGTCGAAAGCCATTTACTGTACCAAATCAAATTGAATAGGAATATTGACGGTGGCGGCCACAGGAAACCCACCATTTTTCGCTGGCTGAAAGGTCCATTGTGTCGCAGCTTTGATGGCGTTGTCATCTAGCAGTTGATGGCCAGAGCTCTTGTGAATCGTGCCAGATGCCACAGTTCCGTCAGGCAAGATTCTTAAACGCAAGATAACCCGCCCGTGCCAGCCTTGTTCACGCGCTCGTCGAGGAAAAGCGGGACGCTCTGTTTTCAGGGGCTTAACAGGGGTATGGAGCTTTCTCCTCTTAGCCGTTTGATCTAATAAGACTTTTGCATGGGTCGGAATGTACTTTGTCAGATTCATTTTTGGGCGAGAGAGGTATTTCGTGAAGTTTTGATGGTGAGGTTGTAAGATTGCTGGATCAGGAAAGTTTAGTTCACGCGGAGTTTGTTCTACCACTGATCCAGTAATTTCAATCACATCCAATGTCTGGATCTCTTCTTCTATCTCAGCTTCAGTGCCGTGAGCCAGGACGATAGGAGAAAGTGAGAGTACAGCCATTAACCATATGATGCGGCTATGGAATACCATTGTTTGAGAGACCATGAAAAGCTCCTTAGGCTCATGCTTTTGTGAACCTTATCTCAACGTGTGCCAAATCGAGTCAGAAGTGGAGGTTTATCTGCCTGTTCATTTAATCTCCTCGATATTTCTGCGCAAATAAATAGTGATCCGTTCTTCGAATATTCAGAGTATTCCATTGCTACAGTGAGCTTATCGAGGTGGATAAGCTCAATTAGGCATAGTATTACTACTAATAGTAAAAAAACGTATGCTCTGGTCTATTCTCACTATACTCAGTCTCATCTCTTAACCTTCGAACTCAGTGGATTGGTCAAGAAATTGAATGATGGAGAGAAGAGATCAGATTATGAAAGAATCAGATGGAGGAGCTCTGCTGGGAAAGAAAATTTGGTGAGGAGGCGGTATTGAAGAAATTGGTAATGGTGGAAGAATGTCGAGAAGCGAAATATTTGGACTGAAAATTTGAGAATCAGTTGATATGGTTTGGGCAGCGGTGCACATCCAGGCACAAATGCCAGTGGTGTGGGTTTGTGCAGAATGGTGATGATGGTCAATCAAATGAGAGGCCATGCTGAGCGGCACCGAACTCATCATCATGATGAGCACAGTGAGGAGCGAGACAGTCAGCAATGGTTTAATTACCATCATGTTTCTTGGCGATGGAAATTCCTGTTCCATGAAGAAAACTCTTTAGAAATGCGAAAAAATCGTATGAAACTCTTTAATATTTTGTCAAGGTGCTGTTTTTGATGTCGGGGTCAATTCGGTGATCTGAACTTCCTTTGGTTTCTGAGATTTGAGAAGTGTAGTGAGTTGATTCCCAGTTATATTTCGGTATACTAAGCACATTCAAGAGAGTAGAAGGCTTTCCAGCCAATAATCCCTATCTCTTTATTGCGTCATTCCACATCCAATTTCTTTTTCGAAGGTAGCCTAGGCCTATGTTTGTACGTCTTCTAAATATTCTCTTTGGCAGTAACAATGATCGAGAGCTGAAGAAACTCAAACCTCAAATTGACAAGGCCAATGCCTTTGAGACATCGCTCCAACCTTTAGATGATCAAGCACTTGGGGAGAAAACGGAAACCTTTAAAAAACGATTGGAAGCAGGAGAAACGCTGGATGACATTCTTCCGGAAGCGTTTGCCGTCTGTCGAGAAATGTCCAAGCGAACGTTAGGGATGCGTCACTTTGATGTCCAATTTCTCGGCGGAATGGTTCTCCATCAGGGGCGCATTGCTGAGATGCGAACCGGTGAAGGCAAAACGCTAGTGGCGACGTTGCCCATCTATTTGAATGCGCTGGAAGGCAAAGGGGCGCATCTGGTGACGGTGAATGATTACCTGGCAAAACGCGATGCGCAATGGATGGGTCCGCTCTATCACGGCTTAAGGCTGTCGGTGGGAATTATTCAACATGAAGCGTCATTTCTTTTTGATCCAGACTATGATGCTCCTGATAAGCGCTTGCAATTTCTCAGGCCTTGTTCTCGGCAGGAAGCCTATGGTGCTGATATTACCTATGGCACGAACAATGAGTATGGTTTCGATTACCTCCGAGATAACTTGCTTCCGACTGGTGAAGATAGGGGGGTTCAGCGAGAACATAATTATGCCATCGTGGATGAAGTCGATAGTATCCTCATTGACGAAGCGCGCACACCGTTAATTATCTCTGGTCCGACTGAACAAAGCACCGATTTGTATTACCAAATCGATCACATCATTCCCAAGTTGAAACGGGAAGAGGATTTTACGATCGAAGAAAAAACTAAAACTGTGTCGTTAACAGATGAGGGCAACGTCAAGGTCGAAAAGTTACTCGGTGTTGACAACCTGTATGATTTGAAGCACTTGAACCTCGTGCATCATGTGGTGAAAGCACTGCAAGCTCATGCCCTGTATAAACGTGATGTGGAATATGTGGTGAAAGATGGAGAGGTGGTTATTGTCGATGAGTTCACGGGACGGATGATGCCAGGTCGTCGCTGGAGTGATGGACTTCATCAAGCGGTTGAAGCGAAAGAAGGCGTGAAAATCGCCAATGAAAATCAGACGTTAGCATCGGTAACTTTTCAAAATTATTTTCGGATGTATAACAAGCTAGGTGGCATGACTGGAACCGCTGACACGGAAGCGGCGGAGTTTGCCAAGATCTATAATTTAGAGGTGAATGTCATTCCAACGAATCGGTCTATGATTCGAATGGATCATGCCGATGTGGTCTTTCGCACCGAAAAAGAAAAATTCGAGGCGATTGCGGATGATATCAAAGAGCATCACGAAAAAGGCCAACCAGTCTTGATCGGGACGGTTTCCATTGAAAAATCAGAACGCCTAGCAGCTTTGCTGAAACAGCGAGGCGTGAAGCACAACGTCTTGAATGCGAAATTTCATGAGAAGGAAGCGGAAATCATCGCCCAAGCCGGACAGAAGGGCGCCGTCACGATTGCCACGAATATGGCTGGGCGTGGGACCGATATTCTCTTAGGCGGGAGTTTTGAAGCCCTCTTTAAACAGCAGTTCATTTATAAGGGAGGGGAACTCAGTGAAGAAGATTTGGCCAAGGAATTCGAAACACTGAAGACCTTCTGTGAAGCCAATAAGGAAGAAGTATTGGCCGCGGGCGGGTTGCATATTGTGGGGACGGAGCGCCATGAAAGTCGGCGCATTGATAACCAATTGCGAGGCAGGGCCGGTCGGCAAGGTGACCCTGGGTCTTCTCGCTTTTTTCTGTCGTTAGAAGATGATCTTCTGCGGATATTTGCATCTGAGCGGGTTTCCAATCTTATGCTGAAATTAGGCATGGAAGAAGGGGTGCCCATCGAACACCGCATGGTCACGAAATCGATTGAAAATGCTCAAAAGAAAGTCGAAGGGCATAATTTTGAAATTCGCAAACATCTTCTTGAATATGACGATGTGATGAATAAACAACGCGAAGTCATTTACAAACATCGGCAAAGCGTGCTCGGAGCT
Organism: uncultured Nitrospirota bacterium; assembly: GCA_937139405.1. Taxonomy (GTDB): domain Bacteria; phylum Nitrospirota; class Nitrospiria; order Nitrospirales; family UBA8639; genus Nitrospira_E. Next base: position 37,547 of record CAKZPV010000008.1, on the reverse strand, counting down.
ACGGATGTAACCGAAGAAGTGTTGGACATGCTCGAAGGGATTGGTGAGGGGTTGGTTGAGACCTACTGTCCTGAAGAACAATATTCCGAAGAATGGGATTTTACTGGACTCGTCGAATCGGTTCATGGCCAATTTGGCTTAGATGTTCTTAAGGTAGATGAATTAAAGGAATTAGGGCGTGATGCTCTCATAGAAGATATCCCAGAAAAACTGAAGCAGGCGTATCGCGATAAAGTAGAAAATTTGGTTGAGGAACATGGCGCGAGCGAAGAATTAATTCATTATATTGAGCGGACTATTTTATTGCAGATGATTGATCAGCAATGGAAGGATCATTTGTGGGGGATGGACCAACTCAAGGATGGCATTGGCTTGCGGGGTTATGGTCAAAAAGATCCTTTAGCAGAATATAAACGTGAAGGCTACGATATGTTTGCCGGTATGATGGATCGTATTAAAGGGGATACGCTAGAACGTCTCTTTAAATTTCAACTGGTGCGTGGTGAACGTCCAGAAGCCGAAGTGGAAGCCCCGCGTCCTCAGCAAATGAGCTTAAACCGCGGCGAAGCCGCAGAGGCCCTAAAACAACCTGTTCAACGCACAGAAGAAAAAGTGGGTCGCAACGACCCCTGTCCTTGTGGTAGCGGAAAAAAATACAAAAAATGCCACGGAATTTAAGGCTTCCTTCTAAGCGATGAATCTTTCTTCTCATCTAGTACAATGAGAGAGGGCTATGTGAGCTTTGGTAAGTGCCTGCTTAGATTTCAGTAAAATGCCAATGGTTGCGCAATCCATAAATGACATTTTGCTAAGGTCTAGAATAATGTGTTGAGTCTCTTCTGTTTGCGCTTCTTGGATGATAGCCTGAAAGTCCTTCCGAACTAAAAAATCCAATTGTCCTGAGCGGATCAGGGCTGTTTCTGCGGGGTTTGTCTGTGTTCTTAGGAATTCCATGGGTCGAATTTTGATCCCAAGGCTGAATGTCTCCTTAAAGAGGCAGCTAGTTGTTCTTCCCCGAATTTTTGATTAATAACGCGAAAATGGACTTTGTGTTCTGTAGTGCTTCTTCTTTCATTTTCTGTATTTAGTCTTCTAACTATTTGAATCTATTGCCATTTTGTGTTGACTGCTCTGGTTTTTTGCTTGACTTCAAATGCTAAAGGTGGGTATCGTACGCGATTCCTCATAGGCATATTGAAGGAGTGACCATAGTCCATTCGTGCCATCTGACCTTTCACATCTCTCCGGAAATCCCAAGCTCATCCAAGCGATTATTGAGGAAATTTCTTTTAAGGGACCTTTGACCTTTGCTCGTTTTATGGAATTGGCGTTGTATCACGAAGGACATGGCTATTACATGACCCAGGCTATTGAACATGATCAGTCTTCGCAAGAGCGAATTGGCTGGGGCGGCGATTTTTATACTGCGCCGGAATTATCACCGATTCTGGCGAAAACGTTGGTTCGTCAGGTTGTAGAAATTGATGCCCAGTTAGGTCATCCGACTCCTTTTGTTTTTGTGGAGATGGGTTGTGGAAATGGAACCTTTGCGGGTGATTTTCTTCAATATTGTGAGGAGATTGCACCAGACCTCCTGGCTCGGCTGAACTACTTTCTCGTCGAGCGGAGTTTGTATCTTCAATCAGTTCAAGAATCTTATATTCGAGAGGTCATGGGATCTAGGGGAGAGAGCCAGCTACGTTGGGTATCTTCTGTGGAACAACTGGAGGGGGATTCTGTGACTGGCGTCATGTTTTCAAATGAACTAGTGGATGCCTTTCCTGTTCATCGTGTCCGTTTCAACACGGATCACTTTCAGGAAGAGTTGGTGGATTTTGAAGACGGACAATTTATGAAACGGTTGGGTCCCCTGTCTTCTCCATCATTAGAAAAATACATGTCTCAACATGGAGTGGGATTTCATGAAGGGCAGACCTCCGAATTGCATTTGGCGGCTGGACAATGGATGTTTCATGTGGCTCGAGTGTTACGCCATGGCATTGTGATAACTGTTGATTACGGTCATACTGGAAGCGACTATTACGCCTCTGAGCGGAACAACGGAACCTTCTTATGTTATTACCGACATACTGTCTCCATGAATCCTTTTGAACGGGTAGGGGAACAGGATATGACGACCCACGTTAATTTTTCGGCCTTGGCCAAAGCTGGAGAAGAAGGTGGACTCAATTCTATTGGTTTTACGACGTTGGCCAATTGGCTCATGGGATTAGGCGTGGAGGAGATGGTGGGGGATCAGGATCCAGAATCAAAAGAAATTCAGGCCTTGAGTCAGCTGCTCCGTCCACATGGCATGGGAACAACATTCAAGGTTTTGATTCAACGAAAAGGGCTTGAGCCGAAGTCTCTTCAAGGGTTACGCTATCGAGCATTTTTTGATGATGTTCTTTAATGAAAATTCTTGTCGAAACAGTTCATGCGGCTGTCTTAATTCGTCGTCACGAAAAATTTCGTAGGGAGCTCTCTGATGGGTAGTGAACCCGTTCCTTTTAATTATCTCCCCATTATTGTTTTTATGGTGCTCGGAACTCTGTTTGGGCTTGGTTCGATTATTGCGGGCTGGGTACTTCGACCGAGCCGACCCTACCGGGAAAAGCTGTTGCCGTATGAAAGCGGCAGTCCCTTATTTATGGATGCCCGGGTGCAGTTCCCCATGCGGTATTACATCATTGCCATGCTTTTTGTGATTTTTGATATCGAGGTGGTGTTCTTGTTTCCCTGGGCTGTGGTGTTTAAAAAGCTGGGGTTACTTGGGTTGATTGAGATGGGGCTGTTTTTAGCGATCCTTATCGTGGGATATTGGTATGCATGGAAAAAAGGGGCATTGGACTGGGATTGATGAATTATAGGTCTTTAGGCCTAGCATAACTGGCTGGTAGGCAGTACAATGCCTCCCCAATGGATCTAGATGTGTGAACATGAGCATTTTAGAACGGCAGCTTGAGCCCAATATTATCACCACCAATTTAGATTGGTGCATTGCCTGGTGCCGAAAATCGGCGCTTTGGCCCATGACGTTTGGTTTAGCTTGCTGTGCTATTGAAATGATTGCCTCGGTTTCATCGAAGTACGACATTGACCGGTTTGGGGCAGGAGTATTCCGAGCCTCCCCACGGCAATCTGATTTGATGATCGTCGCTGGGACCGTTTGCCGGAAGATGGCTCCGGTGATTCGCCGAATTTATGACCAAATGGCTGAACCACGATACGTCATCTCTATGGGGTCCTGCGCTACATCTGGGAATCATTATAATAGTTACAGTGTAGTTCAGGGTGTGGATCAGATCGTCCCTGTAGATGTCTATATTGCTGGCTGTCCGCCTAGACCGGAAGCGCTGATGGACGGGCTCATTAAATTGCAAGAAAAAATTCAACAAGAAAAATATTTTGTGAAATAGGTTGTCATTCGTGTTTGTGTTTCTTTCCTGAATTTCATCAATTCCCAATAAAGTGTTGTATATGCATCCGTTTCTTGAACCCATTGTTGCTAAGTTTCCGGAGGCCGTGATTACGGCTGAACAGGATCCGGTTCGCGGTGATTTATGGCTTCAGGTAAAAGCCGATTGCTGGCGAGTGCTGGCGAAATTTCTTCATGATGATTCTCGTTTGGCGTTAGATCATATTACAGATATTTGTTCTGCTGATTACCCCGATGATCAGGATCGTTTTGAGGTGATTTATCAGTTGCTTTCTTTGTCTCACGGGACGCGCCTTCGGATCAAGGCACGAGTGTCAGAAGAAGAATCAGAAATTGAGACGATCAGCGATATTTGGCGGGGTGCCAATTTTTTAGAACGGGAAGTCTATGACCTGATGGGTATTCGATTTATTGGTCATCCCGATTTGCGCCGAATCTTAATGCCCGATGACTATGAGGAGGGGCATCCGTTGCGCAAAGATTTTCCAGCAGAAGGCCGTGGGTGGCGGAGCCGATTTGATTTTCTTCCCAAGCTCGATGAGCCGGTCGGTGAATGGTCCGAAGCCGAAGTACCGGATGATCAACGGCATCAGTTTATGGCGGATGATCGTCCAGGAGACAAGAAACGAACCACGGAAATGCTCCTTAATATGGGGCCACAGCATCCCAGCACACATGGTGTGTTACGCGTGGTGTTGGAGCTGGATGGTGAGCGCGTGAGTAAAGCCATGCCGGATTTGGGCTATCTGCATCGAGGTGTGGAAAAATTGGCTGAAGGCCTCACATATATGCAAGTGCTGCCGCATACTGATCGCTTGGATTATGTATGCGCCATGACCAATAACTATGCCTATGTGAGGGCAGTCGAAAAATTAATTGGAATGACGGTTCCTGAGCGGGCTGAATATGTTCGAACGATTATTGCTGAAGTGCAACGGATTGTGGGCCATTTATTTTGGTTGGGGACGCAAGCTCTGGACATTGGCGCCATGACTGTATTTTTTTGGACGTTCCGCGAGCGCGAAGTCTTGCTGGATCTCTTTGAAAAACTCTGCGGCGCACGCTTAACTCTCAATTATTATCGGATTGGTGGCGTGGATGCGGATCTCACGCCTGAAATTATTTCGACCCTTCGCGAGTTTTTTAAAACGTTTCCTGACCATATTCGAGAATATGACACGCTTCTTCAGAAAAATCGTATCTGGTTAGCACGGACTAAAGGAGTGGCGGTCATTTCAGGAGAGGATGCGATCAACTTTGGCCTCACAGGTCCGGTGCTGCGTGGTTCAGGCGTTGCCTATGACATTCGTAAACTCGAACCATACGGGGTGTATGATCGCGTGGAATGGGAAGTGCCGCTTGGGAAGGACGGTGATACCTATGACCGATATTGGGTACGTATGGAAGAAATGTGGCAGAGTGTCCGCATCATTGAGCAGTGTTTAGATCAGTTACCTGAGGGTCCTATCTTGGCCGTCGATGCTCAAGTCATTCCACCGCCAAAACCTGAGGTCATGCGAGACATGCAAAGTTTGATTCATCATTTCATTATTTTTACTCAAGGGTTCAAACCACCAAAAGGCGAAACCTATTGCGGTACCGAGGTGCCTAAGGGCGAATTGGGATTTTTCCTCATCAGTGATGGAAGTTCACGGCCGTATCGGTTGAAAATTCGATCGCCTTCGTTTATTCATATGGGCGCATTTGATTATATGGCAAGGGGTTATTTGATTTCAGATATTTGTACGATTTTTGGAACCTACGATATCGTGATGGGAGAATGTGATCGATAATAGGGAAGTGATTAGTAATGGGTAAGTAAGAAGTAAGAATAGGATAAAGATAGAAGATCAAAATATTTAAGTAAGAATGTGAACGAATTTTTATGCTGTTAGAGAAATTCAAAGATGAAGTTGAGGAGATTCTTTCTCGCTATCCGGTGAAACGCTCAGCGCTTCTCCCGCTATTGAATTTAGCGCAACGCGAGGAAGGATTTGTGAGTGAGCCTGCCATGCGAGATATCGCGAAAGTCTTGGAGCTCACACCTCCTCAGGTGTTTGAGACCGTCACCTTTTATACGATGTTCAATCTCAAGCCGATTGGGAAATTTCATCTGCAAGTCTGCAAATCTCTCATGTGTGCCTTAGTTCGGTCAGATGATGTGGTCACATGGATTTCAAAGAAACTGAATATTGTACCTGGACAAACGACGGCCGATAATAATTTCACCCTCAGTGTCGTAGAATGCCTTGGCTCCTGTGGGACCGGCCCCATGATGCAAGTTAATGATGACTATTATGAGCAGTTAACCGAAGAAAAAGTCGTACGTGTGTTAGATGACCTGGCAAGAGATGGAAATTGTCATCTTAAGAGTGGGCCCTTTATGTTCCCTACGACCTCGGGGAAATCTAGGTAGATACATTTGGAATAGAGTCATGGCGCAATACGAAACAATCCTTTTGAAGAATATGGAACAGCCTGGTTATTCCGGGTCGCTGGAAGATTATGAGCGAGCTGGTGGATATCAAGCGCTTCGAAAAGTCCTGAAAGACATGCAACCGGATCAGGTGATTGAAGAAGTGAAAAAGTCCAGTTTGCGGGGGCGGGGAGGCGCCGGTTTTCCCACTGGAGTGAAATGGGGCTTCATTCCCAAAGACCATCCTGGGCCAAAATATCTCTGTTGCAATGCTGACGAAAGCGAGCCTGGCACGTTTAAAGACCGACAATTAATGGAACGAGACCCGCATCAAATGTTGGAAGGCATGGCCATTACGTGTTTCGCTATTGGTGCGGAAACGTCTTATGTATATATTCGTGGAGAGTTTCGGCTAGGGGCCAAAATTTTAGAGAAGGCGGTTCAGGAAGCCAAAGCTGCCGGATATCTAGGAGAGAATGTTCTAGGAACTGGAAGAACCATTAATATTTTTGTACATGCGGGCGCAGGCGCGTATATCTGTGGTGAGGAAACGGCTTTGCTGGAATCATTAGAAGGGAAGCGTGGCCAGCCTCGATTTAAGCCGCCCTTTCCGGCGACCCATGGCCTCTACCAAAAGCCGACGGTGGTCAATAATGTGGAAACCATGGCGAACATTCCCCATATTATGAATAAAGGTGGTGAATGGTTTGCCGGCATAGGTTCTCCTCCGAAAAGTTGTGGGACCAGAATTTTTTGTCTGAGTGGCCATGTGAATCGTCCGGGTAATTATGAGGTACCCATGGGTATGCCTTTTCGGGAATTCATTTATGATGTGGGTGGGGGTATGCGTTCGGATAAACCGCTGAAAGCGTTTATCCCCGGCGGGGCTTCAGCGCCATTTCTGACACCTGAGCATTTGGATGTAAAAATGGATTTTGAGGCGGTGGCAATGGCCGGGTCCATGCTAGGGTCTGGCGGTGTGACCGTGATGGAAGAAGGCACAAGTATGGTTTGGGCAGCGTTACGGCTCATGGAATTTTTCTATCATGAATCTTGTGGGAAATGTACACCCTGTCGAGAAGGCAGTTCGTGGTTGACCCAAATTCTTCAGCGGATATGGAATAAACAAGGCCGTCAAGGTGATTTAGATCTCTTAGATGAACTTTGCAAAAATATTGCGGGTCGGACGATTTGTGCGTTTGGTGAAGCCGAGGTGGGTCCTATTCAAAGTACCCTGAAATATTTTCGTCATGAATATGAAGAACTCATTCGTGAGGCTGAAGCCACGAGGCCTCAGAGTAAAGAGATTCCTGTCTTTACCCATTGAGTCACACAATATGCCGACACCATCCACTACAACCGAAACCGTCACATTGACTATTGATGGGCAGACAGCCACGGTACCGAAAGGCACTTTGGTTATTGAGGCAGCTCGACAGGTTGGGGTCATGGTGCCGCATTTTTGTTATCACCCCAAGTTAACGCCTGATGCCAATTGTCGCATGTGTCTCGTTGAAATCGAAAAAATGCCACGCTTGCAGACATCGTGTAGCACGCAGGCTACCGAAGGCATGGTGGTGAAATCTTCTTCTTCTGTTCAAGCTCAAGAAGCCAGGAAAATGGTGCTCGATTTCATTTTGGCTAATCATCCCTTAGATTGCCCTGTGTGCGATCAGGGTGGACGTTGTGATCTTCAAGACTTTTCTCATGAATATACCGCGACGTCCAGTCGCTTCCAAGAACTCAAACGTGTGTTTCCAAAAGAATACTTTAGTCCGCTCATAGAGACGCAGATGAATCGTTGCGTGCAGTGCATGCGCTGTGTTCGCTATTGTGATCAAATTATGGATGTGAAAGCGTTAGCTCCAACTGGACGTGGAACGTTGACGGAAATCAAAGCGTTTGGGGCTCACGAATTGGATTGTGAGTTTTGTGGGGGATGCGTCCAAATTTGTCCTGTCGGCGCGATTACCAGTCGGCTTTCGATGTATGAGTTTCGACCCTGGATGCTCAAACGGACGGACTCCGTTTGTGGGTATTGTGGCGATGGATGCCAAATTACCTTTCAGACAAAAGACAATGCTCTCATTGAAATTAATTCCACACAAGGTTCAGGTCGGAATAATGGCGATCTCTGTGCACGAGGATATTTTGGCTACCATGTGAGTGAACATCCTGATCGATTGACCTTACCACTCATTCGTAAAGGGGACGAATTTCAATCGGTTCAATGGGAAGAAGCGTTGGAGCTGGTTGGACAGCAATTATTGGATGTCAAAGCGAAGTATGGTGCTGATGCGATCGGTGGGCTGATCTCTGGGCGCTGTACCAATGAAGATATCTATGTTTTTCAGAAGTTTATGCGTGGTGTGGTTGGAACGAACCGAATTGACAGCAGTGCGCGGTATGGTCATTTGAATGGCGTTCATGCCTTACAACGTGTGCAGGGTACTCATCGCTGGTCGGTCAGTTTTGAGGACATAGAATCGGCTGATACTCTCCTCCTTGTTGGCACGAACATTACTGAAACCAATCCTATTACGGGATTAAAAGTCAAAGAGGCTGTGAAGAGACGAGGAGCTAAGCTCATCACCATTGAAGCCTTGAACCCAGCCATTGGAAGCATTAGCAATATTGTCAATCTCGCTCAACAGCATCTTGGTGTGAAGCCAACTGGATTTTCAACCGCCATTTTGGGTTTATTGAAAGCTGTGGTGGAACAGTCAATTCTTGATGCTGAGCTTCAGGGGAAAGCTCCAGCCTACTTTAATGCCATATCAGCTCGACTTCAGGCTCTTTCTTGGGACGCGATATTCGCGCAAACGGGCCTTGCTTCAGATTTGTTTACAGAAGCTGCGCAAGTGTTTGGGCAAGGGAAGAAGGTTGTGGTATTGGTTGGTCCTGGTGTCTTGCGGTCTGAAGGTGGCTTTGGCATGACCATGAACCTGATGGACCTCCTGTTGATCACGGGAAAGTTGACAAATCCAGGCTGTGGACTTGCCCCCCTGGCTGAAGAGAATAATGATCAAGGCGCGTTTGAAATGGGTGGGACCGGAGCGGTCTTGCCCGGTGGAACATCTCTCGGAGACCCAGCCGTACGGGAAAATTTATCGAAAGCATGGGGTCGCCCCATTCCTGATACCCCAGGTTCTTCATTGCCTCAACTGATTGAAGATGCGCAGCAAGGCAAGTTGAAAGCCTTGTTCGTGGTTGGTGAAAATCCATTAGCATCCTTGCCTCCGTCCTCAGGTATTCATTCGGCTTTAGAGAAGCTCGATTTTCTGGTTTGTCAGGAATTGTTTCTTACCGAAACGGCGCAAAAGGCGCATGTCGTCCTCCCAGCCTGTTCCTATGCAGAAAAAGATGGGACCTTTACCAACACGGAGGGACATATCCAGTCGGTACGGACAGCTATTGACATGGTTGGTGAAAGCCGACCGGATTGGGAAATTTTTTCGGCGCTTTCGGTCATGATGAATAATCCGATGGAATATGGGGATGTAAAAGAAATTGGGAAAGAAATTCGTAACCTTCTCCCTGGCACACGTACGTTAGGTCCTGCTCCCTTGCCGGCACAACCTGATTCCTCGGCGATCGCTCGTTATGTCACGACCGATTATCAACGCGACATCGCTCCGCGGTATCAACTTCCAGTAAACGATGCAGCCACTGATGAGATTACCTTACAGGTTTCTCAGTCATTATTTCATTCTGGGAAGTTTTCGCGAAAGGCTAAAGGCCTTCTTCAAGTCGAAGCCACCGGCAAAATCTATTTGCATCCAGAGGAGGCCGCTCGGCGTGGTATAAGTGACGGCGACATGGTGAAGGTAAGCAATAGTTTAGGTGAGGTGCTGACTCCTGTTGGACTTCGAGAGCGCATCCCTCAAGGGGTCGCTACATTTCCTGAGCATTTTGATGAAGAGATACGACAATTATTGCCTTATAAGGTCGATCCTGAAACGCAAGTACCCTATTACAAGCTTGCTCGCGTTCATCTAAAAAAAGTGGTTGGATCATGAGGGAATTCTCAGCTTGTGCGTTGATTCAAAGAGGAGAGGAGTGAATCCGTCATGGATACGGTAATTCGATTAGGACTTACGTTAAGCCAAATTGGCGCAGTCATGGTGGCGGTGCTCCTTACCGTGGCCTTGCTAACCTTGCTGGAACGCAAGGTGTTGGGATGGATGCAGGATCGAATGGGGCCAATGGAGGTTGGCCCATATGGGGTGTTGCAACCAGTGGCTGATGGCCTAAAGCTCTTTTTTAAGGAAGACATTATTCCGGCCGGAGCCAATAAGTTTATGTTTAGCATGGCGCCGATCTTGTCGTTAGTTCCGGCACTCATTGGTTTTGCAGTAATTCCCTTCGGCCCGGATTGGACGGTTGATGTTGGCGGTGTGGATTTCAAGCCTTTTGTGATCACAGATATTAATATCGGAGTCTTATATATTCTCGCATTTGCGTCTATTGGAGCATACGGCATCATTCTCGGGGGTTGGTCTTCCAATAGTAAATATTCGTTGCTTGGCGGGTTGCGATCGGCCGCACAATTGATCAGTTATGAATTGAATGTGGGGCTATCGATTGTCGGAGTCTTACTTCTTTCAAGCTCCTTGAGTCTGGTGACGATTACGAACGCGCAAGCGGGCGGCTTTTGGAATTGGTATTTCTTTGCGTGGGGATCTTTTCCCCAAGCCATAGCTTTTGTCGTGTTCATTATTTCTTCTGTGGCTGAAACCAATCGAACTCCATTTGATTTGCCGGAAGCGGAAAGTGAATTGGTCGCTGGGTTCTTTACCGAATATAGCGGCATGCGATTTGCGTTCTTTTTCTTAGCAGAATACGGCAATATGATTTTGGTGTCCTGTGTCGCCACCGTGTTGTTTTTTGGCGGTTGGCATGCCCCTGTAGAAATCTTACAGGGACCTGAGTCGCTGCATTGGTTGACTGGGATGTTTTGGTTTACGTTTAAGGTGTATGGCTTCCTCTTCTTGTTTTTCTGGATTCGCGCGACTTTGCCTCGATTGCGATACGACCAATTGATGCGGTTCGGGTGGAAAGTGCTCTTGCCGATCGCGTTGGGCAATATTGTGTTGACGTCTATTTTTGCCTACATTTTCCCCTGAGGAGTTGCGAGAAGTGGGATCCATGAATCTGAAAGAATGGGTGAAGACTCTCACGTTTTATGAGCTTCTGTTAGGCATGAAAGCGACGCTATCTCATCTTTTGAAGTACAAACCCATTACCTTGCAATATCCTCATGAAAAGAAACAGCTGCCGTCGAATTATCGGGGAATGCTTGCGTTATTACGTTACGATGACGGAACAGAAAAATGTGTGGGATGTGATCTGTGTGAAGCAGCCTGTCCATCTCGGGTGATACGAGTCGTGAGCGCAGAAGTTCCAGAGGAGCCAGCAAAGCGATATTCCAAAGAATATTACATGGACATGACCCGTTGTTTATTTTGCGGCCTTTGTGTGAAGGCCTGCCCCGTAGATGCATTGGGGATGACACAGGAATATGAATGGGCGGTGTACGATAAACGGCAACTGCATTTAAATAAACAACAACTGCTGGCCATCGGAGATCGAAATTTTCCAGTTCGGGAAAAACGGTTGGAGTTTCAACATCCTAATGTGGCGTATTTTAATGTGGGATTTAAGGAAATTCCCCAAAAAGACGTCGAGTGAATGTGTGTCTGTTTCGTATGGGTGCCTGAGCGAGTGACAACGTTTCATTCCTGATACTTGCTTCATCGATTTATGGAAACATTTGTCTTTTTTTATTTTGCCAGTATTATTGTCGTAACCGCTGGGTTTGTGGTTGCGCTAAAAAATCCTGTCTATAGTGCCTTAGCTCTGTTGGTCATGTTTTTCCATGTTGCGGGGCTCTTCGTCACCTTACATGCGGAGTTTTTGGCCATCATCCAAATACTGGTCTATGCAGGAGCCATTCTCGTGCTTTATCTCTTTGTGGTGATGCTCCTAAATTTAAAACGAGAAGAACATTTCCATGGGCAGTTCATCGTCGGGTTATTTCTTGGTTGTGTCCTATTTGCGGAGGCGGTTCTACTGGTATTGAAAGGAGAGACGACTCTCGGAGGAAATCTCTCGGCTTCCGCTGCTCCGCTTGAACTCACGCGAGGGAATACAGAATCCATTGGGGAACTTCTCTATTCTACCTATCTCTTTCCTTTTGAGGTCGCATCGCTCATTTTGCTCGTGGCCATGGTTGGCGCTGTGATTCTGACAAAAAAAGGTATTTTGGAGGCCAAGAGTTAATGGACGTTCCCGTGAGCTATTATGTTGTATTAAGTGGCATCGTCTTTTCTATTGGATTAGTTGGTGTACTCATTCGACGTAATATCATCATTATTCTCTTATCCGTTGAATTGATGCTGAATGCTACGAATATTAACTTCGTGGCGTTTTCTTCCTATTTAGGAAATCTGTCTGGTCAGGTCTTCGTGTTTTTTGCACTGACCGTGGCTGCTGCAGAGGTCGCTGTCGGATTGGCGATTATTATTGCCCTCTACCGTCATTCGGCGAGTATCAACATTGACGACTTCCGATTGCTGAAATGGTAAGGCGATGGTCTACGCCTTAATCCCCCTTCTTCCTCTTCTGGCCTTTGTGATCCTTGGTCTCGGTGGTCACGTGATCAAGGAGCGAGCCCACCTGATTGCTGTTCCTGCAGTCGTCGGTTCTTTTCTCCTTTCTCTCATGGCTCTGAGCGAAGTTGCTGGAGGAACAGTTCTCAACATTCCTCTTTATACCTGGGCAAATTCAGGCGATCTCACCATTACATTAGGGTTGTTTATTGATCAGTTGACGGTAGCCATGCTGATGCTAGTGACGATCGTGAGTTCCCTGGTGCACATTTATACAATTGGCTATATGCATAGTGAACCGGGTTATGCTCGGTTTTTTAGTAATATTGCCTTGTTTACATTTTCAATGTTGATGTTGGTGATGTCTGATAACTTTCTGCAATTATTTGTTTTCTGGGAAGCTGTCGGTCTTTGTTCGTATTTGCTCATTGGACATTGGTATGAGCGGCCATCAGCTCGAGCTGCAGCGACAAAAGCCTTTCTAGTGAATCGTGTCGGGGATTTCGGATTCATGGTGGGGATCTTGTTGGTCTTTGTCACCTTTGGCAGTTTGCAATATCAGGTGGTCTTTTCTCAGTTAGATCAAGTCGCTGGAGGAATGGTGAATGTGCTTGCAACGATTGGTGGAAATTGGGAACTCTCGGTCATGACCCTGATTTGTCTGTTTCTGTTTGTCGGTGCCGTTGGGAAATCTGCGCAAGTTCCGTTGCACGTCTGGTTGCCTGATGCCATGGAAGGCCCCACGCCGATTTCTGCGCTCATTCATGCTGCGACAATGGTCACAGCTGGTGTTTTTATGGTGGCACGTTTGGCTCCATTGTATAACCTTTCGCCAGTTGCTATGGATGTAGTGGCTGTCGTTGGGGGAGTCACCATGTTTCTAGGTGCTACCATTGCGTTGACCCAAACAGATATCAAGCGCGTCGTCGCCTATTCCACGTTGAGCCAGCTTGGATACATGATGATGGCTTGCGGTCTGGGTGCCTACGTTTCCGGTATGTATCATTTACTGACTCATGGAGCGTTCAAAGCCTTGTTGTTCTTAGGATGTGGCGCTGTGATTATTGCGCTGCATCATGAGCAAGATTTTCGGAAAATGGGGGGACTGAAAGATAAATTGCCCGTGACCTATTGGACCTTCGTGATTGGTTCATTGGCTCTGGCGGGATTTCCATTGACGGCGGGATTTTTTAGTAAGGATGCCTTGCTGTTGTCTTCCTGGATGTCAGGAGGATTAGGCCAAGTGCTCACTGTGCTTGGATTGCTCACGGCTTTGATGACGGCGTTTTACAGTTTCCGCTTGGTGTTTGTGACCTTTTGGGGTGAATCTCATGTGGATCCTGCCCACGCAGATCATATTCATGAACCTTCCAAGACAATGACCGTTCCGCTTTTGATTCTTGCCGTGTTGAGTATTGTGGCTGGATATATCGGTATCCCAGAGTTTCTTGCCCCGGCTTTCCCTGGTGGTGAAGGTGATGGTCATCATGAAGGAGCCGCAGCAACAGGAATTATGATAGCGGCAACGGCGATGGGATTATTAGGTATTGCCGCCGCTTACTTTGTGTACGTGAAATCACCAGCCTTGCCGGAGCGGTTAGCCGGTCAATGGCAATCTCTCTATCAATTGTCATTGAACAAATGGTTTGTGGATGAAGCCTATGATCGAACAATTGTAACACCGACTTTAAAGGTGGCTGATAGCTTGTGGAAACGAGTAGATATTGCAGTGATTGATGGTGCGGTCAATGGAGTCGCTCGTGCCGTGGCCTGGGGAGGATGGGTGACGCGGGTACTTCAAAGTGGACAAGCACAAAATTACGCGCTGGCTATGACGGTCGGCGCCGTAATGATTCTTGGGGCGTTAATTTTCTTTTAAAGCTAAGCCTCCCTGATAGATGGGAGATGAACAAGGGTGGAGCGGTGGTTGTTGGTGGTCTGCATGTTGAATAAGAGAGCCGTAACTCATGACTGAAATGGTCGTTCCTTCTGAGGGCATTCCCTGGCTTACGCTGATTCTGATTCTTCCGCTACTCGGCGTAGTTGCCACGTTACTCGCCCATGAGTCGTTGTCTCGACATATTGCGTTAGCAACGTCATTGATTACGTTTGTTGCGTCGTTGCCGCTTTGGTTCGTGTTCGACAATGGCAATGCGGGCATGCAGTTTGTTGAGAAACACCAATGGATTGATTCCCCAGCCATTCATTATGCCTTAGGGGTTGATGGTATCAGTATGCCATTAGTGCTGCTGACCACCTTTCTGGCGCCGTTGTGTATTTTAGTGTCATGGACGGCGATCGATATACGACTCAAGGAATTTTTTATCAGTTTGCTTGTTTTGGAAACCGCCACGATTGGCGTCTTTGTGGCTTTAGACTTTGTGCTTTTTTATATTTTTTGGGAAACGATGTTGATTCCCATGTATTTATTGATTGGCGTATGGGGTGGGCCGAATCGTGTCTATGCGGCCATCAAGTTTTTTCTGTATACCTTGGCGGGAAGTATCCTTCTGCTCGTTGCGATTTTAGTGCTGTATTTTGAAGGTGGGCGGACCTTCGATATTTTGGCATTGACCCAAGCCTCGTACGCGCCTGGTTTGCAAGCCTTACTGTTCTGGGCGTTCTTTGCCGCCTTTGCTGTAAAAGTGCCGATGTTCCCGTTTCATACCTGGCTGCCAGATGCCCATGTCCAAGCGCCGACCGCGGGTAGCGTCATTCTGGCTAGTGTGTTGTTGAAGTTGGGTACGTATGGATTCTTACGCTTCTCGTTGCCCATGTTACCGGATGCGTCGGTCGCTTATACCCCAATCATCATGACCTTATCGGTGATTGCGATCATCTATGGAGCCTATATGGCTCTTGCCCAAAGTGACATTAAGAAACTGATCGCCTATTCGAGTGTGAGTCATATGGGGTTTGTGACATTGGGAATTTTTGCTTTCAATGCGCAAGGGATCGAAGGTGCCGTATTGCAGATGATCAATCATGGCATTACGACGGGTGCACTTTTTATGTGTGTCGGCATTATTTATGAGCGTACACATAGTAGAGAAATTAGTGAGAACGGTGGGCTGGCCAACGCTATGCCACAGTATGCGACTTTTTTGGTCATCTTCGCCTTATCTTCCGTTGGGCTCCCAGGTATGAATAGTTTCGTGGGGGAATTTTTGGTGTTAGTGGGCGTGTTTGCTTGGGATAAGCTGACGGCGACATTAGCCGCATTGGGCATCATTTTAGCCGCCGTGTATATTTTGTATTTAGTGCAGCGCATCGTCTATGGACCTGCCTCTCCTAAGATGCTTCCTAAGCTAACGGATCTCAATGCCCGTGAATTTGGCATGCTGGTGCCATTAGTGGTGCTGGTGTTTTGGATCGGACTCTATCCCAAACCGTTTTTGGATGTGATGCATGCAAGTGTGGAACGTGTTGTTACTGCGCAATCAGGATCCGTTATCGTGCAGCATGATTTTTCGGTGAATGAGCCTATCTTAGTGATGACAGAAGACATCGCGCACGCCGGGAGTATTCAGGCCTCAGAGGCAACCCCATGAGCATTCCTTTTGTCGATCTTGCCACGATCCTTCCTGAATTGTTGATTGTGGGGATTGCCTGCCTGGTTCTGGTTCTTGACCCTATTACACCAACTGCCAAAAAAGATTTCTTGGCTTGGATGAGTCTAGGAGTGTTAGCGGTCTGTGCGTTGGTGACCATGGAAGATTTCGGTGAAACCACCGTGGCATTTAGCGGATTAGTTGTGGTGGATTCCTATGCGGCCTTCTGGAAAATGTTGTTGTACCTGGTCAGTGGGCTGACCATTTTATTATCGATGAGTTATCTCAAAGAAGAAAAAATTGATCTGGCAGAATATTACGCCTTTGTCTTGTTAGCGTTAGCGGGAATGATGGTGATGGTCTCGGGAGCTGATCTGCTCACGATCTACCTCGGGATCGAACTCATGTCCATCACCTTGTATATCATGGCTGGCTTTAAACGTTTTGAAGCACGTTCTATTGAAGCCTCAGCAAAATATTTCGTCTTAGGTGCGTTTTCTTCAGGGATTTTGCTCTATGGTATTTCCCTCTTGTTTGGGGTAACCGGTAGTACGCGGTTGAGTGAAATTGCAGCCGTGGTCAATGGGCCAGCCTTGAATGATCCGCTGATGCTCTTGGCGTTGATGCTTATTATTGTCGGCTTTGGGTTCAAAGTGGCCGCAGTACCGTTTCATATGTGGACACCAGATGTGTATGAGGGCGCGCCGACATCTGTGACGGCCTTTATGGCCGTGGCTTCAAAAGCCGCAAGTTTTGCGGCGTTTCTTCGTGTGCTCTTGGAAGCGTTTGGTGGGGTCAAACCCAATTGGAATATGTTGATTCTTGCGGTGTGTTTAATCACAGTCGCGTTGGGGAATTTGGTCGCCATCGTTCAGACAAATGTGAAGCGAATGTTAGCCTATTCCAGTATTGCCCATGCTGGATATGCCTTGGTTGGGGTTGTTGTGGCAGGTTGGGTGGGGGTTGAAACAGGCGTCTCGTCTCGCGGCGTCTCCAGCCTCATGCTTTACTTAGCGATCTATTCTTTCATGACGATTGGTGCATTTGCCATGGTAGCAATCTTACGAAAAGGTGGGCTAGAGGGTGAAGACATTGAAGACTTTACTGGCTTAGCCAAGCGGCATAAAGGCGGAGCTTTCCTGATGCTGGTATTTATGATTTCATTGGCGGGTATCCCTCCGACAGCTGGATTTATTGGAAAATTCTATTTGTTCATGGCTGCGGTCAATGCCGGTTTGGCATGGTTGGCCATATTTGGGTTGATTTTTGCCGCTATCTCCGCCTTCTATTATTTGCGCATTGTCATGGTGATGTACATGCGTGAGCCTTCACCAGAACACGAACAACATACGCGTCTCGTCCTTTCTCCTCAAGTCTCCGTGGTCCTTGCATGTGCAGTTGCTGGCGTCGTGTTACTGGGAATTTTCCCCGGTCCTTTAGTCTCCATCGCCGATCTTTCCATTCTTCCGATTAAATAAATCCTTTCTTTTGGTTCTGTCTTATTTTACTCCTGAAAGTATCATCAGTTCGTTCCTATCGTGAGTACTGAAAGATTTGAGCATTATTTGGAAAAAAATCCCAAAATGATTGATGCTCATCAGGTGTTTTTTTGTGGAAAGGCTCAGCTCTGAGAGAGGGAGAATCTTGCTGTACTCAAAGATGCCAAACCAGATCATCAGAATGTCTGTTTAATGGATTGTATAACAGATGTCGTAGCCGTTATTTCCCAAACTGTAATCCCTGGGTTGATAGCCGACAGTCGTCTGTAAAGTTCTCAGAAAGCAGTACCGTCAGGAAAACGAGAGTGGATGCCTTGGTTGTTGAGTTTATGAGACTTGAGACATTGGGCAATGTTTCAGAATTTTTTGAAGGGCTGTGACAACGTTATTGATCGTTCCCATATTAATTTGTTGAACAGATTGGCTTGGAGTCGAGCAAGTGGCTCCACGGGAAAGGAGATATTCGGTCACGTCAATGTGGCCCGATAAGGCGGCAGAATGCAATGGGGTCATGCCAATGGCATTGGTGGCATCAATTGGTGCGCCAGCATCAAGAAGTAATCGGGTCAAATCGGTATCTCCAGATTGTGCAGCTATATGCAAAGCTGTCCATCCTTCATTGAACGGTGTGTGGACTGTCGCTCCGTTCGCTAGTAAAAACGCCACCATGCGTTGATGGCCTTCTTGTGTGGCTATGTGCAGAGGAGCGGCGGTGGCTTCCTTTGTTGCATCAACTTTTGCACCATTTTTGAGCAAGAGCTTGGCTACATCCACATGGCCACCTTTGGCGGCTAGATGTATTGGGGTCCAGGCAGCTTGATAGGTGGCGTGCACATCAGCACCTTTTTCTAATAACAATTGAGTGAGTGGAATTTGGCCAAGTCTGGCAGCAAAATGCAACGGTGTTGCCCCCTCAGATGTTGATTGATTGACGTCCTGGCCTTGGGAAATCAATTGGCGGATACGTGAGATATTTCGTGCCTCAACGGCCTGAAAAATATCTTGCGAGGAGGGGCTGTTCCATCCAGACGTCAGTCCATATGAGAGCAGGATTCCAATTCCTAGTCCGATATAAGTAACGATTTTAAATCCCCGTGTTTGTGTCATGGTTATCAGGTTCTCCAGTGAACAATGCTGGAATAACAGTGCAGAGGATCGGTATTGGTGAGATGGTTTGGAGTTCAGGAAACAGGATTCTGTGATTGGAGGCTATTCCCCGTTTGGTGGGGAAAGAGAGGGGGGGAGATTTGAGATGGAAGTAAATGAATCTGAAATGTGGTTATGAAGGGAAAACGAAGCCCGTAAGTGAGGGGTATTGTGCTACCGAGTGATTAGAGGAGAGAAGATTCTCTGTGTGACAAAGATTAAGGTGCGGTTTTTGCCATTTCTTTCGCTTCTTTTTTTGAAGTTTCTACTGATTGAGCTTGTGCAAGTTGGTCAGCTTGGAGAATGAGTCCGTCCAGAACATCATGCCAATGTTTTGCGGTGCTCAGGCTTTTTTCAAAAAGAATGCCTCCCTCTTGAGTATCCATGTCTAGAAAATTAATGGCCAAGATTGGTTCATCGGGCTCATATACCATGACCAGTAGGTCAATCCGTTGGTTGCCGCCTTGTAATGAATCCATATGTAAATTTTTAATAAGAGATTCTTTTTGGCGATGAAGGTCTTGTGAAAACGTTACGACCTGGTTGGGGAAACTGCGTTTTCCTTCGCTTACTATTTCGCCATTTTTAATCAAATAGGATCCAATCAAGTCGGCAATTGGAAACAGTTCTGGTGGGGAGGAGTGTGATTTGAAGAGACAAATTTGGTGAGTGCGTTCATTAACGGCTAATCCACCAAGTCCATTATCTCCCATATACATTTGAGTGGGAATGAAATCTGTCCCCTCAATTTTCTCTGTAGATGTGTTTTGCTTTTGAGGAGTATGGCCTAAGATGAAAAAAAGCCCACCTATGGTGATTGTCACTATTAGACCTAAAAAAAGAAATATGATGTCCATAGAAAATAAAAAAATCTGTCCTATGCGTTAACGCAAAAAGAAACCATCGTTTACGATCGTTGTGACAACTGAAGAAAAAAATCGAACGAAATGTACTTCTATCCTGAGTCTAAAATTCCCCTCTACGCCTTGAAGGCCAAATGGGTGTTTTGTACCCCTGTTGCCAAAGTTTTCCCGCTATTTTTATCATTTGAGCGAGATACTGAGGTGCAATTTCTATGATATACATTCGTGATAAATGCAAAATGCGAAACTTGGAATATTAATACTATTCGGTTCGCTTTGAGAAACCCTTTATGGATGGGTTGATTTTTTTTGCTAGGAAAATAAGGCGTTTAGCAAGAAATGTGGTGTCTCAGTAAGGGTTTTTCTTGGGTCATTCTGTATGCTGGCCATGAAAAAATTTTGCGATTTAACGGCATGAGAAATTGAGGATCGAGGAGTCTCGTCTTTCGTGCATGATTCATAAGATTCATTGAAGTTCTCAAGGCCGTTTGGTAAGCTCCGTCTCCTATTTTTCTTCACTTTTTTCACAATACAGCGATAGGGGAAATCATGGCACAGTTGGGGAAAGCGCTAGTGAGCGTTTCGGATAAAACTGGAGTGGAAGCCATGGCCAAAGGACTGGTTGGACTTGGGGCCGATATTCTCTCAACCGGCGGGACCGCCAAAATGCTTCAAGATGTTGGAGTCGAAGTCACGGAAGTGGCCAACTATACGGGGTTTCCTGAAATCATGAACGGGCGGGTGAAAACCTTGCACCCCAAAATTCATGGAGGCCTCTTAGGCCGGCGCTCCGTCGAGTCTCATATGCAACAAATGCGAGAGCAGGGTATTTTACCCATTGATGTGGTGATAGTGAATTTGTACCCCTTTGAATCCACGATTGCCAAACCAGGTTGCACATTCGAGGAAGCCATTGAAAATATCGATATTGGGGGGCCATCGATGTTGCGCTCGGCAGCGAAAAATCATGAAGATGTCTTGGTTGTCGTGGATCCTCAGGATTATGCGCGGGTTCTAGAAGCCTTGCAATCAGGGACCGTGTCTTTGAGTCTACGCCGCGAACTGGCGAAAAAAGTGTTCTTCCATACGGCTAGATATGACAGTCTGATTGCCAATTATCTCAATTCACAATTAGCAGAGTCATCTGAGCAAAAATTCCCTTCCTTGTTTACCCTGACGTATGAAAAAGTTAATGATCTTCGTTATGGCGAAAATCCCCATCAAGCCGGTGCTGTCTATCAGGATCGACGCACTAAAGAGGCTTCAGTCTGTCAGGCGAAACAACTGCATGGCAAAGCTATGTCTTATAACAATTATCTGGATGCCAATTCTGCATTAGAGCTAGCCAAGGAATTCGATGAAACCGTTGTGGTTATAGTCAAACATAATAATCCTTGTGGCGTGGCGTTGGGAGATTCGGTTGTTGAAGCCTATGTTCGAGCACGTGAAACCGATCCGGTATCAGCCTTCGGTGGTGTGATTGCCTGCAATCAGAATGTGGATGTCGCAATGGCGAAGGAAGTCACTTCCACGTTTGTGGAAGTCTTGATTGCACCGTCATTTTCTGAAGAGGCATTGACCGAATTGCAGCGCAAAAAAGATTTACGCCTGCTCGCGGTTGGCTCCCTGGAAATCGCGCAACGAGATAGTTTTGATATGAAAAAAATTGTGGGTGGGATCTTAGTGCAAGATCGGGATTTGGGATCATTACGGGACCTGGGCGACTTGACGATTCCTTCTCAACGGCAGCCGACCAATGAGGAATATCAAGCCTGTGATTTTGCATGGAAAGTTTGCAAACATGTGAAGTCCAACGCGATTGTGTTTGCCACGTCTCAGCAAACGGTAGGAATTGGTGCAGGGCAAATGAGTCGAGTTGATTCCGTAAAACTGGCACAGATGAAAGCCAATTTGCCGGTAAAAGGTTGTGTGATGGCGTCGGATGCTTTTTTCCCGTTTCGTGATGGCATTGATGCGGCCGTCAGCGCTGGAATAACCGCCGTGATTCAGCCAGGAGGGTCGATTCGAGATAAAGAAATTATTCAAGCGGTGGATGAACAGCAAGTGGCCATGATTCTCACTGGTATGCGCCATTTCCGACATTAGGCATTCGGTTCTACCATTGCCATAGTTGTGGCAATCCCAAAAATCATATCTGTTTTCCCTTCTGAAAATCATGAAAATTCTTGTCATTGGTAACGGTGGCCGTGAACATGCGTTAGTCTGGAAGCTTGCGCAATCACCACGTGTGTCAAAAATCTATTGTGCTCCGGGTAATGCCGGAATCGCACAATTGGCCGAATGCGTGCCAATCAAAGTCGACGACTTGGCGAGCCTTCAAGCCTTTGCCAAAGACTACTCGATAGCTCTCACGATTGTTGGGCCTGAGTTACCCTTGTCACTGGGGATTGCTGACGAATTTCGAAAAGCTAAGTTGCGCATTTTTGGCCCAACGCGCAATGCAGCTCGCATCGAAGCCAGTAAATCTTTCGCCAAAGAACTGATGGTGAGGGAAAACATTCCTACCGCTGGATCTCAAACCTTCGATAGATTAGACGCAGCCCTGACATGGCTGAATACATGTGAGTTGCCCATCGTGGTGAAGGCCGATGGCTTGGCTCAAGGGAAAGGGGTCATCATTTGCGCAACGAAAGTTGAAGCCCAAGAAGCGGTCACCAGTATGTTGGGTGATCAGCGGTTTGGGGAAGCCGGTTCACGAGTGGTTCTTGAAGAATTTTTGGAAGGTGAAGAACTGACTGTGATGGCCTTTTCTGATGGGCAAACGGTTATTCCCATGATTCCGGCGCAGGATCACAAACGAATTGGTGAAGGGGACACAGGGCCCAATACGGGAGGCATGGGTGCTTATGCACCAGCTCCACTCGCGACGTCAGACCTTCAGCGACGGATTTTAGCAGAAGTGTTGCAGCCTGCAGTGAGAGGCTTATCACGAATAGGGAGTCCGTTTTGCGGGGTGCTCTATGCGGGGCTTATGATCAAAGATGGAAATCCTTATGCACTAGAATTTAATGCCAGATTAGGCGATCCCGAAACACAAGTCGTTTTACCGTTGTTACAAACAGACCTCTTGGATATTATCGAAGCGGTCGTGGAGCATCGATTGGACCAAATTCAAGTGGCTTGGCATAATCAAGCGGCCGTCTGTGTGGTACTGACGTCCAAAGGCTATCCCGGTTCATATCAAACAGGATTGCCGATTTCAGGTTTGCCACAGCAATCTTCTGAATCAGTCGTGTTTTTTCATGCGGGAACGTCTCGGTCCGAACAGGCTATTCTCACAAATGGTGGAAGAGTCCTAGGAATAACTGCTTTGGACAACACGATTAGAATTGCACAAGAAAAAGCCTACTCCGCAATCTCACCGATACAATTTGAAGGCTGTTACTACCGCTCCGACATCGCCTATCGAGTTCTTTCAGATCTTCCAAAAATTGACAGTACTCTATAACTCTGTTAACTCTGTCATTCAAGCAAGTTGAGTGTTAGAATTTCAGGTAAATATGGCTACAGTTCTTCCCTTTCACTCACTGCCTTCTCCCCAAACTATTCAACAAGCCATCGCATGTCTTCAAGGCGGAGGCGTCCTAGCAATCCCAACTGATAGTTATTACGCCTTAGCCGTTGGAGCTTTTCAGCCTGCTGCACTGAGGCGACTACAAGCGATCAAAGCGGAACGCGACCACAAGCCTTTTCCAGTGTTGATCAATGACCCTTCAGAACTGGACCAAGTGGTTGACGACATTCCCGAAGTAGCTGAAAAACTCATTAAACAATTTTGGCCTGGGCTACTCACCATCGTCGTTAAGGCTAAATCATATGTGTTGCCGGTTTTAAAAAGTGAATCAGGTAATATTGGTGTGCGCCAGCCACATGATTCACGAATCTGCGAACTCTTGACTCAGGCAGGCCCTTTAACTGGAACGAGCGCCAACCGTGCCGGGCAATCTCCGGCTCAATCAGCTGAAGTCGTAATGCAACAGATTGGATCAGAAGTTGATCTCATTTTGGATGGTGGGCAAACACCTGGCGGCCAACCCTCAACGGTGCTTGAGCTCGAACCTCAACTCCGCATTATTCGGCAAGGCGCCATTCCGTTGTCAGCTCTTCAGGATGTTTTGGGAATAGATTTTTGACGGGACGACTCAAGTATGTGGATGAATGGAGAGAAACAAAATTTTGCCAAATGTGGTCTATATGCGCACGTAAATTAACAGAAGTCTTGTATTGCTACAGATTTTCCTTGTGTTTAGACCGAGGTCTTAATTTAACTAGATTTAGCCCATTCCAACTAGATGTGTGCCATAGGTCTATCCAGTAGCCACTGGAGTAAGGCTTCGGGCCTGAATTTCCTCAATGAGTTCAATGAGCTTTTCATTGGCTCCTTCATTCTCTACCTGACATGTGCCTGCATTCTGATGTCCACCACCACCATACGTGAGGCAGAGCTCACCGATATTGATTGTTGAGCTGCGATTGACGATCGATTTTCCAATTGCGAACACCGTATTTTGTTTCTTCAATCCCCACATCATATGGATAGAAAGATTACAGCTTGGATAGAGCGCATAAATCATAAAACGGTTCACGGCATAAATGGTTTCTTCGTCACGCAAGTCTAATACCACTAAGTCTCCATGGATGGTCGAGCACCGCTGTATCTGTTGTTTTGCTAATTCAGCATGTTCCAAGAAGAGCTGTACCCGTTCTTGAACGTCTGGCAACGCTATGATTTCATCAATTGTGAGATTTTTACATTTTTCTATGAGTTCCATCATCAATTCGTAGTTGGAGATACGAAATTCACGAAATCGCCCAAGTCCTGTGCGGGCATCCATGATGAAATTCATTAATGACCAGCCGCTAGGTTTGAGAATTTCGCCGATATGGTATTGAGCAGAATCGCCTTTATCGACGGCGTCCATCATCTCATTCCAAGCGGCAGGAAATGTCTTTTCGCCCCCGTAATATCGATAGACAACTCGTGCAGCAGATGGTGCTTCTGGATCAATGATATGGTTACTTCTCTCACCTGTGTTGCGAATCGTCTCACTCTGATGATGATCAAATGCGAGATGAACTCCCTCAACATACGGAAGGTTGGTCGTAATATCATTGGCGGAGACAGCAATTTTGCCATCCTGCATATCTTTCGGGTGGACAAACTGTATGTCCTCGATGATCCCTACTTCTTTAAGCAAAACTGCACAAACAAGTCCGTCAAAATCACTGCGGGTCACTAATCGAAATTTTCCAGTAGTCATAGATTGGTCCTCAAATGTGCGAGAGGTTCATAAGAGTATGCCGACAGCTTGCTAATGATTGGCGTGAGTTCAACCCTCTTCCGCCTAATCCACACAGCCAGGATTTACCATTAATATTCGGTAATGCTGTTTAGATCTTGAATTTATTACACTTTAGGGCTTTTACTTTCTGCCCAGACATTATTTTTCCTCCTCTATGTCAAGAAAAGAAGGGCAAATTTGTGTCATCAAGTATTCCCATACCTTCTTAGCCCAGGGCATGACTGAAATGTGATGTGTCTCGATCGATTGGGCGAAGGGGCAGAGATAAGAATGTGGGTGATGCCTTACCAGCCGGAATAACCGCAATGAGGGAGTTGTCTTGAGTTTTTCGGGTTTTGCCCTGCCTCCGGCAATGTTCGTAATTTAAGGGTGAGGTTTCTGGGTTTCTTGGAATGATTCGGAAAGGGCCAAAAGAGGAGTTTGAAGAAATTCTTGAGCAATGGAGGAATCGAGAGTGAGATTGGCAGGACGGACCAAACCTAAATCTTTGATCGTCCCCTTCTGTATGTTGGCTGTTGGTCGTACCTTGAAGTGTCGCAACAATTTCATTCCCAATTCCCAACGGTTGAAGCTTTCAGGTCCGCATAGATGCAAAATTCCCGTATAAGTGTTATTGGCCAATTCCAGTAACGCGTCAACGAGATTCTCCACCCAGATTGGGCAACGAAATTCATCGGTAAACAGTCGATAAAGTTCTTTCGTTTGTGTCGTTTGAATCAATTGGTAGGTTTGGCGATCGGGTGAGCGAAGATCATAGAGTAATGAAGTTCGAACAATGACGGCTTGTGGATTGAGCGAACGAACGAGGTCTTCGGCTTGAGCTTTGGCTTGGCCATAGGGGTTGATCGGACTTGTCGGGCTTGTTTCGTGATAAGGGGCTGCCGTCCCATCAAAAACTTGATCTGTTGAGAGATGAATGAACCGAATATGGCGCTCAGCAGATTGAATGGCCATAACGCCAGCAGCAGGAGGAATGGCTGACAGATTTCCGCCTTGATCAGAACAGGCCGTATGAATAATGATTTCTGGCCGTACTCGGTCCAAGAGAATTCGAACTTCCTCGGGTTGTTCAAGATCACAAACATGAAAAGTGATGTCTGGTAAGGCAGTCGCTGCTGTACGATGGAGGGTGCCTGATGCCGTGAATGCCTTGGCTTGTTTTAAGAGATAGGTTCCCAAAAACCCTGCCCCACCTGTGACTAAGAGTCGTGGTTTCATGAGTGTGTATTGTAGAGCAAGAGCGAAAGAAAATCTTGTGTGCTGGAGATCGGTTGAATAAAATGAGAGCTGTGTAGAGAATGGTGTTCTTTTAGGGAGATCAATGATGCCTATAATTGATTTACGAAGTGATACCGTAACGAAGCCCACGGTTGGAATGCGAGAGGCCATGTTTTCTGCGGATGTAGGTGATGATGTCTATGGTGAAGATCCAACTGTTAATACGTTGGAAGCCATGGCTGCCAATTTGCTAGGGAAAGAAGCGGGGTTATTTGTGCCGACGGGGGTGATGGGCAATCAACTATCGATTCGACTTCATACCCGACCAGGAGACGAGGTGATTATTGAAGCTTCCGCTCACATCCTTCGTTATGAGGGTGGTTCAGCTTCGTCTCTATCTGGGGTGCAACTGTGCCCTGTGTCAGGCTTGCGGGGGCTGTTATCACCCGAGACGGTCGAAGCAGCGATTCGTCGGCCAGATTTGCATACGCCTTCCACGACGTTATTATGTTTGGAACAAACGCATAATGTGGGTGGTGGTTCGGTCTATCCCCTCAAGACCATTCATCAATTGACCGATCTTGCGCGAAAGTATGGTCTCGCATTGCATTTAGATGGTGCACGGCTCTTTAATGCTTCTGCGAAAACTGGAGTATCGGTAGCAGAGTATGCTGCGGCTTTCGATACGGTGTCGTTTTGTTTGTCGAAAGGATTGGGCGCACCGGTTGGCTCAGTGGTCGTGTCCGATACTGGGCGTATTGAAAAACTTCGTCGGTTGCGTAAAGTGTTTGGTGGTGGGATGCGTCAAGTAGGCATTTTGGCGTCTGCCGGTATTTATGCACTGGAAAACCATGTGTTACGTTTGACCGATGATCATGCGAATGCTCTCGTTCTGGCTCAACAACTACAAGCGATTTCTGGAGTAGTGATTGATGTGGATGCAGTCGAGACGAATATGGTGATGTTTCAAGTACCTCAATCCACCAAGTCTACTGAGCAATTGCTTGAGGAATGCCGAGAATCGGATGTGTTGCTGAATGCGGTGGGCGACCGATCTTTTCGTGCAGTGACCCATTTAGATGTCAATTTAGAGGATATGAAGGCTGCCGGAGAAATCTTTGCCAATGTATTCGCCTGCGCGTAAATGCGTATTGAAATTTTGGTTCGTTGACAGGTGGCGATAAGCTTCCTACAATTTTCGGTCTAGGGAGGAAAGAGAGGGTATTGTGAGTTCTTTTCCAGCTGTTTCGTTTCAACAAATTTCGCAGATATTAGAATTGACCGATGCATTAGACCTTTCGCGTGAGGCTGTGGAAATACCTCTCTCCCCTGAAAGTCCAGGTGTGGTGCGTCGTTTGCCTAGTGGCAAGATCGAAATCGTGGTAGATGCTGATGTGCCATTCGACGAATGGTTATCAACTGTCTCTCAGAATGTTCAATCATTGATGGCGGAAGACCATTTTTCTGATTAGGTATTGCGCAATGGATCAGATCACAAAGGCAAGGTGATTGATGGCGGTACGTGATCGAGAATGGCCAGGATATACCATTTGGTATTGTTGCCAGGACTGCGGTCGTTTGTGGACATATCAAGGGCTTGATGTGGTGGCTTTGGATTTGAGTAGCTCGTTAGGCCCGGCGAGCGTTGGTGAAGGCGTCTCGCCTCGAATGTGCGCGATTTGCGAAGGTCGGTGTGATTCTCCAGCAGCGGAGATATAATCAATTGGTCTGAATATCAAGAAGCCCATTGCGCAAGCGCTAAAAAAACTCTTTTTTTAACGCTACGCCCCAACGGCTACAGGTTCTCCCTTCATGTCGGTTTCTCCAGCCTTTTCAGTAACTTTCTCGACAGACCATTCCTCAGGGGTAATTTTTAAGATGTGGCCCCTTAGAGTATAAAACTCACCTTCTGGGATCTCGATCTTGTCATTCTCGCCTACATTGATGTGGAGTACGCGCTTTTGGTTGCTGGTTGTAGTGAGCATCAATCCCTTTTCCGAGCGTTCCAAGTGATAAGCCCCTTGTTCATTAATAACAAGGGAATTAGCTTCAATCTTGGCATGAAGTTTCCCACCTGAATCAAAAATAGCAAAATTAACACGAACGGGGACACCGCCGGTTTTTCGAATTTCTAATTCAATTTGCGGGAGCCCTTCTATTTCCACTGTTCCGTTAGAATTACGATACCAATGTGGTCCGACTTTTACATCCATGCTTACGCTGCCTCCTTCTGATAGAAACTATGATGAAATAGGGTGATATTGTACTGAGTGGAAACAGCTGCTGGCTAGAGGAAATATTCTGATAGAGGGAAGGTATGGCTATTGAGTCGGAGTTGTCTTTTTGATGCGATTCAGGATGAGCGCGATACAGCCGCCTAAGAGTCCGCCACCCACAATAGGAGGGATTAATTCCACCATTTTAATTTCCCAAATGGGTTCTTGAGCCAGCATGAGATCTCGAACGCCTCCCTGAATCATGATGACGGCAAGGGCCATTAAGGCACCAACCATGAACCACCAGCGAAAGATTTTAAAAGATTCCATGTCGGGTTTTTAGGGTGATAGCGGGCGATCCAAAGTTCGATACTGAATAGCTTCGGCAACATGAGATGTTTGAATAGTCTCGGATTCTGTCAGATCCGCAATGGTGCGGGAAACCCGGAGAATCCGTCCATAGGCCCGTGCCGATAGCCCTAATTGAGCGACGGCTTGTTCTAATAACGTTTTTCCGGCGTCATCCAATTGACAATACTTCTTTACCATTCGCGGTTTGAGTTGGGCATTATTTAACGTTTTTTCCTGAGCATAGCGTGAAACTTGCCTCTGCCGAGCCTTGATGACGCGTTCACGAATATGATCGGAGCATTCGCTGGTTGTGGTCCCTGATAACTGTTTGACGGGGACAGCTGGGACTTCAATATGAAGGTCGAGTCGATCCAAAAGTGGCCCAGAGAGGCGACTTCGATATCGACGAATTTGATTCGGTGTACAGACACATTCATGCGTAGGGTCTCCGAAATAGCCACAAGGGCAAGGGTTCATGGCGACCACCAACATGAGTTTAGCCGGATAGGTCAAGCTGGCTTGGACACGAGTAAGTGTGACAGTGCCGTTTTCCAATGGCTGTCGCAAGCTATCTAATAACACACGCTTAAATTCCAACGCTTCATCTAGAAAAAGGACGCCATGATGCGCGAGCGAGACTTCTCCTGGTCGTGGAATGGAGCCTCCGCCAATCAACCCAGCTTCAGAAATCGTATGGTGCGGAGCCCGAAAGGGTCGAGAACCGAGGAGGGGTGAAGTGGTTGGCAAAGTCCCGGCGACACTATGAACCTGGCTGGCTTCCAGACATTCCTGAAAACTCATTGGGGGCAAAATGCCCGTGAGCCGTTGCGCTAACATAGTTTTTCCCGACCCCGGAGGTCCGACCATTAAGAGATTATGTCCTCCAGCCGCGGCGACTTCGAGAGCCCGTTTGGCTTGGAATTGGCCGACTACATCGGCAAAATTTTCATCAATAATAGTGGGCTGAATTTGAAAGAATTCACCATTTGCCGTGACCGGAGATAACGAGAGAGAGCCCTGAAGAAATTCCACAACTTGTGGGAGCGTGTGAACACCATAAATGGTGGCATGGTTGACCACACTGGCTTGAATGGCATTGTCTTGTGGAAGAATGAGCGCCTGCGGAGCATGTGTGGCGATAGCTAGAGAAAGGGCTCCGGGTACTTCTTTAATTCGTCCATCTAGCGCCAATTCTCCAACAAATAAGTAGGGTGACACGCATTCTTGGGTCAGGACGCCTTCGGCGATCAAGATGCCAATGGCAATGCCGAGTTCCAAGCCTGCGCCTTCCTTCTTGATCCCAGCGGGGGCCAAATTGACTGTGATTTTTTTAGGAGGAAACTGGAATCCAGTATTTTTGAGTGCTGACCGGACACGATCTCGACTTTCACGCACGGTGGCATCAGGAAGGCCCACAATAGAAAATTGTGGAAGTCCACCCCCAATGTCGACCTCAATTTCAATAGGGTTCGCCTCCAACCCAACCAACCCCAAGCTATGAATTTTGGCTAACATTCTCAAGCAACCCTATAGGTTCTATTGTCATCTCTGTCTGTGGATCGGCCAAAGTATAGGCTGATTCTATGGAGTGCCACAATGTAGCGATACAGTCATGAAGAAATATGGAGGGTGTCTAGGCCCGTTGTCTGCTAGGGAACTGTGATCGATGAAAGGTCCTCTTTGGCAGCGTCGAGTGATTGAAGGATTTCTTCAATCTCTTCGTCAGTTGGTTCAAGGGTAATATCTGTTGATGCAAGAGTCGGTGAGGTGGATACCTTCTTTTGGCTAACGGCGAGTTTTGTGGGATTTTGTATCTGCGACGACTGAAGGGATTCATTCTTGAGGGCTTTTATGGATGGCGTAGGAGCGTTGCCTGGGTTGTCCGGTGTTATTGTCGATGGTTTTTTTTTCGCAAGAGTTGGCGGTTGCTTAGAAAGGGGCTCTTTCTGATTATGAACAAGCGATCTTCCTTGTTGGGCTTTGGGTGCTTTGGGTTGCTGAATGGCCAATTTTTGAAGAGGTGTTTTCTTGATGGCTTTCGTGATTGGTGGCGAAATAACCTCAGGGACTTTTGGAGTGACCGTAGAAGGCTCGTGTTTCCTTGGTGCGATCTGCGGCTTGGCAATCTGTTGTTTCAGGATTGGAACAAGAGATGTTTTTTGTTGTGCTTTTGTGTTTTGAGGTTGTAGAACAGGCGGTTTCTCAGCTGGTGCGTTCTTGAGTATGTTTATACGCGATGGCGAGGCTGCATTGCGGCCTGTCGGAGCGATGTTAGAAGATTCCGATTTAACAGGAGTTGACGATACCTTGGAAAAAGGTTGTTTCTGAATGGGGACGAGTGATTGCCCTTGTTTCGTATTTCCGGCCTTTGGCGTTTGTGTGAGCGTAGGCTGGGCTTGTTGCATTTTCCGTTTAGGAGAAAGTGGCGTTGCGTTTGATGTCGAATCACTAAGCGTTTTGCTTGCTGTGCCTAAGGCTTGGGAATCACTGTTAGAGAGTTGGTTTTTTGCCGACTCAGCTTCCTTCTTCAGCGAATCTTGAGCTAGAGAAGAGGGAGTTTCATTGTCGACTGGTCTGGTCTGCGGCAATGTTGTATTCAGTGATGGGGCCTCGGGTGGTGTTTGAAGGATAGAAAAATGTGGCTCTAAGAAATCTCGATACCAA
The DNA here is from genome assembly GCA_937139405.1 of uncultured Nitrospirota bacterium. Lineage (GTDB taxonomy): Bacteria > Nitrospirota > Nitrospiria > Nitrospirales > UBA8639 > Nitrospira_E. Next base: position 6,249 of record CAKZPV010000008.1, on the reverse strand, counting down.
TATCCCAATGTTCCAGCTATCCCAACGACGATGATGAGTGCCAGAACGATTCCAATTTTAGAGAGCATCTTTGTCGAATTGCCCTCGCTGTAATTGACCGAAGATTGAGGTCGTTGGACTTGGTGTGCTCTTTTGAGTGATGGTTCTGGAATAGCTGAAGTTGCAGGTGCCGCCTTCGTGGATTCTGTCGGTTCTTCTGGAATGCGAGTCTGTGTTTGACGAGGCTCAGCTGGTAAGAATTTACTCGTTTTACTCAAAGGGAGTTTGGATAATTGTTGATTAATAATCGTCAAAACATAGGTCGCATCTTGTAGTCGTTGTTGGGCTTTATTCCGGGTCATCTCCCGAATGAGGTTGCATATGGCTTCTGGAACCGCACTGGGGAAGTCAAAGGTTGGGTCAGCTTGGTCAAAGGCTAATTTTCCTATAATGGATGTTTTTGGTAGCTCAGCATAGGGTACGGTACCCGTTATCATTTCGTACATCATGAAGCCAAGCGAGTATAAATCGCTGCTGACATTGAGTAGCTCCCCCTTGGCAAGCTCTGGAGGGAAATAGGGCAAGGGCCGCAGAATGTCTTCGTCACAGTCGGACAAAATATCCATGAGAATCCAGGATAACCCGAGATCCATGACTTTGATTTGTCCTTGCGAGCCGACTAATACATGGCCAGGATGAAGTGTTCCGTGGATGATGCCTTGAAAATGAGTATGGACGAGGACTTCCGCAATCTCGCGAGCTAGCATGAGCATGTCTTGAACAGACAGTTTGCCTTTGTCATGAATCAATTGTTGGAGGCTGGGAGCATCAAAGAATTCCATAAAAACTACGGGGGTATCGGCTTCTTCTTCGACTTTAAAAATTTTAATCAGATTCGGATGTTCTAAGAGCAGAAGGGGCTTGGATTTTTCAACGAAAACTGTGCCTCGAATCAATCGACCGTTGATTTGGGAATGGTAAATTTTGATTGCCACTTCTTGTCGTAACCCGATGTCATAGCCATATAAAACCGTCCCGGTTTGACCCTTGGCAATTTCTCCCTGTATTTCAAATTTTCCGTCGAATAATTGTTTTTTAATGAGGGCTATCACAATATTTTCTGCCTTGTGTAGGGTATAAAAGTGTGGTTCTCACGTCAGTGAGATGAACGTTGCTCCAACATTGACGGTAGACCTATGGCATTCCTGTTCATCTTGTCGGAATACAGGAGAATTTTCTTGAATGCCGAGCATTCTGTGGTTTTGACTCTTGAATCGTTTGTCGAAGGCGACCGTTTAGGCAGGGAAATTCTCAGAGAATAGGCTTGATGAAGAATCGCAGGTTAGTCTTTTAGATGATTTTGAGAGCTTGTCCTATCTGTTCGATGGCTTCAAGGGCAGTATCTATTTGGGTCATAGAATGTTCGGCTGTCACCGTGACGCGAAGACGGCTTGTGTTTTTGGGAACAGTTGGAGGTCGAATTGCTGGGATATAAATCCCTTTTTCTCGGAGATGTTGACTCATTGTGATCGCGAGTCTAGGGTCTTTCACAATGATTGGGAGTATTGGGCTCTCTGTCTTGGTCAATTGGTAGCCCATGCCTGTTAAGCTTTGCTGCATCCTTTCACGATTTTGCCAAAGACGAGTACGTCGTTCTGGTTGTTCCTGAATAAGATGTATTGCTGCCTGGGCAGCGGCGGACATGGCGGGTGGAGGTGCAGTGCTGTAGATGAATGATCGTGCGGTATTGATTAGATACGCGATACATTCTTTTGTTCCGGAGATGAACCCTCCGCTTGTTCCTATAGCCTTACTGAGCGTGCCCATATGAAAAAGTTTGTCTGAATAGACTCCCCAATGCTCGGTGGTTCCGCGTCCGGTGGTTCCCATAACCCCTGTCCCATGGGCATCATCCACGAGTAAGATTGCGTCATATTTTTCAGCCAGTCGCACCAATTCTGGTAATGGAGCGAGATCTCCGTCCATGCTAAAAACACCTTCGGTCACGATAAGGACAGGGCCTTTCCTTGAGTGTTTGGCTAATAATGATTGAAGGTGATCGATGTCATTATGCCGGAATACTCGTAGTGATGCTCGACTCAAGCGGCAACCATCAATCAGGCTGGCATGGCACAAGCGGTCGACAAAAATGAGACCTTCCGGGGCAATCAGATTAGGAATGATCCCGATATTTGCCGCATAGCCGGAGTTGAATGTGAGGGCGGCTTCAGTTTCAAAAAATTCAGCAAGAGTGTTTTCAAGGTCGTGGTGTGGTGTGAGGGTTCCCGAAATTAATCGAGAAGCTCCAGCCCCTATCCCGAATTGTGTCATGGCCCTCACGGCGGCTTGTTTGAGGTAGGCGTGATTAGCCAGACCTAAATAGTCATTTGAAGCAAAGAGAAGGGTTTGTTGTCCATTTAACGACATGACCGGGCTGCAGGCTGAGTCCATGATCGATAATTCACGTAAGAGGTGGTCTCGGGCTAATTGTTGAAGGTTGGTCTGCCACATTTGAAGAGAGTTCACTTGAGAATTTGGGTGGATTCGAGAATCTTGCCCTAATATTTCGTAATTGCACAAATCCTGTTACAATACTTGTTGACTTAAAAAAACGGCAAAGATTACCATAAACCTATTTATTTTTGAGGGGTTCCGTTGACCTAAAGAAAGATTATCTCTTGGAGCGCCTCTTTCAATAGGTAACGTAGGCGGTGTCTTTAGGGAAGATTGTCCTCGCGGAGTTTATTTCAACAGTCTTTTAATCAAAAGGTGAATCTCATGCAACTGACCGGCGCAGAAATTTTTCTCGAATCATTGAAACGCGAAGGCGTTGATACGCTCTTTGCTTTGCCAGGTGGCGTGGTCTTGAAAATTTTTGATGTGTTGCATCAGCAAAAAGACATTCGAGTCATCCTGACTCGTCATGAGCAGGGGGCTGGGCATATGGCTGAAGGTTATGCCAAGGCCACCGGAAAACCTGGGGTAGCGCTGATTACATCCGGTCCCGGGATGACCAACGTCATTACGGCGTTAGCTGATGCGTATATGGATTCTGTACCGATGGTCTGTTTCTCTGGGCAAGTCCCTTCTGGGATGATTGGCAATGATGCCTTTCAAGAAGCTGATAATACAGGCTTGAGCCGACCCTGTACCAAATACAATTTTTTAGTCAAGGACGTGAACGATTTAGCCCAGACGATTAAAGAAGCGTTTTATCTTGCTTCTACTGGAAGGCCTGGCCCGGTGTTAGTGGATATACCAAAAGATATTTCCATGGATAAGGGAGAGTTTCATTATCCAAAGTCAGTTGCGATTCGTGGGTATAATCCGACGTATGACGGGAGTAAATGGAAGATCAAGCAGGCCGCTGATGCGATTATGAAATCGAGCCGGCCGATTCTGTACATCGGCGGAGGGGTGCAACATTCTGGGGCCTCGGCAGAAGTCAAAGAATTGGCAGAAATGACGCAAATTCCCGTGGATATGACCTTGATGGCCTTGGGAACATTTCCGGGCGACCATCCGTTATCGCTGGGAATGTTAGGGATGCATGGGACGTATGTAGCGAATATGGCCATGCACTACTCAGATTTGGTGATTGCCGTTGGTGCACGGTTTGATGATCGAGTGACGGGGAAAGTCTCGGAGTTTTGTCCTTCCGCAAAAATCATTCATATCGATATCGATCCTACATCTATTAGGAAAAATATTCATGTGGACATTCCCATCGTTGGTGATTGCAAGCGGGTATTGATTGAACTGAATAATATTCTTCGAGCCACGGTGAATGGCAATCAACAGAAACGGCGAAAGCCTTGGTGGGATCAGCTTGCGGCCTGGCAGCAAGAGCATCCACTGGCGTATACCCAAGAGCCTGAAGCTCAAATTAAGCCGCAATATTTGATTAATCGGTTGTATGAATTAACAGCTGACCGTGATCCGATCGTGTCCACGGATGTGGGCCAGCATCAAATGTGGGCGGCGCAATATTTTAAGCTCAAAAATCCACAGACGTGGTTGACGTCAGGGGGGTTGGGGACGATGGGATTTGGGTTTCCCGCGGCTATGGGCGCTCAAGCCGCTTTTCCCAATCGGTTGGTGTTGTGCATTGCAGGAGATGGCAGTATTCAAATGAATACGCAAGAGTTAGCGACGGCAGTAATCGAGAAGCTGCCGGTCAAGGTCTTTGTGATCAATAACCGCTTCCATGGAATGGTCCGTCAGTGGCAGGACTTGTTTTATGAAGGACGATATTCTTGTAGTTATCTTGATAATGTTCCGGACTTCGTGAAATTAGCGGAAGCCTATGGGGCAGCGGGAGTTCGTATTGATAAGGTGGGGGATGTCGATGCTGGCATTCAAGAAGCGTTAGCTATTGATCGGCCAGTGTTTATCGACGTTCCGGTCTATCAATATGAAAACTGTTATCCCATGATTCCAGCTGGAGGAAGCAATCATGAGATGCTGTTAGAGGATCCCTCAGATCTCAAGAAACCGAAATCGACACATAAGCAAGCAAGTCAAGCGGGCTCTGATACCGTGCTCACTGCTTAGATTGATAGGAATTATGGAACATATTATTTCGTTAACATTAGAAAATAAGTTTGGCTCCTTATCTCGTGTAGCCGGGCTGTTTAGTGGACGAGGGTTCAATATTGAAAGTCTTTCTGTGGCTCCCACGTTGGATCCGTCGGTCTCTATGATGACGTTGGTCACGACCGGAGATGACCGTATTATCGAACAGATCATGAAGCAGCTCAATAAAGTCATTGATGTCATTAAAGTTGTGGATATCAGCGAAAGCGAATTTGTCGAACGCGAAACGGCTTTGATTAAAGTGCATACTCGCCCAGAAGATCGAGCTGAAGCCTTACGCATTGCGGATATTTTTCGAGCCAATGTTCTCGATTCCTCGCCTACCAGCTATACCATTGAAGTGACGGGGGATGTGAAAAAGGTTCAAGCCGTTATTCATTTACTCCAACCACTTGGTATTAAAGAATTGGTGCGGACCGGCCGGATTGCTATCGGTCGAGACCCCATACGTTCCGCGCAAGCCCAGCCCCGACCGCTTGCGAAAGCGAACTAATTCAGGTCGACCCACTCTGTCTTGATAACGAAGGTGTTCCGGCCATAAAAATTGGCCGATCCGAACGGTATTTTCTATATTTCCATTGAGGAGTGCATTATGAAAATTTCTTATGAAAAAGACGTGGATCCACAAAGCTTAGCCAAAAAAACCGTCGCGGTAATTGGGTTTGGAAGCCAAGGACATGCTCATGCGCTCAATATGCGTGATAGTGGTATTCAAGTGATTGTGGGGTGTCGTGAGGGGGATTCATGGAATAAAGCCGAAGCATCTGGTTTGAAGGTTATGCCCACGGCTGATGCGGTCAAAAGTGCAGATGTCGTGATGATTTTAGCACCTGATGAAAGCCAGGCAGCGATCTATAAGAAAGACGTTGCACCAAATCTGAAGAAAGGGGCTTATCTGGCTTTTGGCCATGGCTTCAATATTCACTTTGGGCAGATTCAACCTGCGGCTCATGTGAACGTTTTCATGGTTGCGCCAAAAGGCCCTGGGCATCTTGTTCGTTCGGAGTACACCAAAGGGACTGGAGTGCCATGTTTACTGGCCATTCACCAAGATCCGAATGGCGATACGGCAAAAGTTGGATTAGCATATGCGAACGCTATTGGGGGAGCTCGGGCGGGCGTCATTGAAACCTCATTTCGGGAAGAAACCGAAACTGACTTATTTGGTGAGCAAGCGGTGTTATGTGGTGGGGTCACGTCGTTAATTCAGGCTGGATTTGAAACCTTAGTTGAGGCTGGGTATGCACCCGAAATGGCCTATTTTGAATGTTTACATGAGGTCAAGCTGATTGTAGATCTGATCTACCAAGGTGGGATTGCCAATATGCGCTATTCCATTAGTACGACCGCCAAATACGGAGACGTGACAAGAGGCCCGCGGGTTGTGACGAGCGAAACGAAGCAAGAGATGAAGCGAATATTAGACGAAATCCAAAGTGGTCGATTCGCCAGAGAGTGGGTTTTGGAAAATCAAGCCAATCGTCCCGTATACAACGCGCTGTTGAAAAAAGGGGAAGACCATCCTATTGAAGAGGTTGGGTCACGGTTACGGGGAATGATGCCCTGGTTGAAAAAAGACCAACTTGTGGATAAACAGAAAAATTAATGAGACGTATCACGCATGGCTGATCGGGCGAAAGATATTCCCGTCGCCAAAGAAGGTATTCCCTTTAT